>JAZSPL010000036.1:0-96937 GCA_045537435.1 Acutalibacteraceae bacterium | reverse complement strand
GATTTGTTTACCTCCCATATTTATGCTTCAATAAACGTAAAACCTCCTTTAAATATATATGAAGAAAAATGTAATTTGTCACGCAAATTTTTTTATAACTTCATAAAAAGAAGCAAAATCGCCATAAATGCAAAGGCTGCTTTATCTTTGATTTTCAGTCTTAATCTGTAAACCCTCGACCTTACCGCATGCTCTGTGGTATCAAGTGCCTTTGCAAGCTCCGCATACTCCATACGTTTTGTGTAAACCATTTCGAAGAGTTCAAGCTCCTTGTCGGTTAACGAAGAAAGTATACCTTGCTTCTTTTCTTCAAGCTCTTCGTCAGTTATCTTATTATCCTCTTCCATTTCGTAGAGAATATCCGCACTGGTTTGTGATCCGAATATGGTTCCGAAGATGAGCTCCTTTTCCCGCTTGGCTATACTTCTGAATTCTTCCTTTATTTTGTTATCAGCAACAGCAAAAAGCCAGGCTCTAATAAAATTATCTTCAAGTTCATCATAGTTTTCTTGGAAGAAAAGGAAAACCTCCTGCGTAACGTCGGCTGCTTCCTCTTCCTTTTTAAGCCTTGAATAACAAAGATGATATACGTCATCATAGTATAAATCAGCAATTTCTTTTGCCCTTTCAGCGCTAATCAACCTATACCAGTCCTCTTCCTCAAATAATTTATAAACTTAAATAATTATAACAGTTTTGTAAAAATGTGTCAAAAAAGTTTAATTTTAGTTGTTTTTGACAATGATTTTTTATAGTTTAATTCTTTTTGATAAAAATACAATTATTTTTCTTTGATTCATTTCAATTTATTACCATCAAGTATAGTTGTATTTATCGAAAAGATAAGGTTGTGGGTTGTCATTTTTCACAATTGCACTTATCAGTGCTTGTCGAAAATAGAGAAAGTTTGAAAAATACGAAATTTTTGTGGGACATTTTGTCATTTTCTTCATTTATATATAGAAGTTTATTTCTGTATTTAATTTGAGGAAGGTATTTTTATGGATTCAACGGTATGCAATATCAACACAAAAGATGAGACAAAGTCAAAGCTGTTTGGTTTTATGGAAGAAAACGGTATAAAATATAACCTGATTGAATGTTGCGGCTGTGAAAGATTCTGCATTGATTTAAGTGATGAAGAAAATGCTTGTAAAAACCATTGCTGTAATTCAGGCATCATTATACATACAAGCAGCAAAGACATACTCCGGATTTATCCGCAGGATATTCTTTATATTGCGATTGAAAATAGAAAATCTGTTCTTTATATGAAAGACAGAAAAGTGGAGACAAATTATAACATTGACTATTGGTTAAATCTGCTTGACCTTAATGTATTTGCACAACCTCACCACAGCTTCATCGTTAATCTGAATTATGTTCACGAGGTTACCAAGGATTTTGCTAAGGTGAAATATGGTGATAAAGAATACTCGGTTTATACTTCATCCAGAAAAATCAGTGCGTTCAAGAAGGCGTTTTTAAGTTTTAAAGGTTGATGACAGCAAGCAAGGAGAAGTCTTCACACAGACAGGTAATACAATAAAAAATAACCGATGCCTATTCAGACAAGAATAAGCATCGGCTTTTTTAATTATAATAGTTGGTGCGTTTTACTTAGTATCCAATTTACTGATTACTGATACAAAATAGTCACTCAAATCCTTTGGAACCTTAACAATCAAAGTCTTGTTTTCGGACATCACTTCGTAGTACCTGTAAACAAGAGTATTATCTACAATACTGAATGATTTAGCATCTGCAGAAAATAACCCGTCATTACTTGATATTTTGAAGTGATATGTTTTGTCTCCAAGACTTAATGTTGAAACTGCCGTTCTGTGGGAAGTTTCGGCGAAGCTGTTTGGCTCATATTTGTTCTCATTGCAGAAGGATAAAAGCTCATTAAGTTTGACTATATCAATTTTGTCCACATCAATGGTTTCAGCTGAATTGTCATCAGCTTTAATAATGCACTGATATGTAAAATTGTTTGAATCAGCATATAACTTTTTAAGCTCCTGCCACTGACCATCTCGGCAATAAACACTTTCCGGTGCACCTGAAACTTCGGAGTTTGCATTGTAAAGCAAATCATATTTTGTTCCTTCAATGCGGTGGAATTTTCCGATAGTGTTTTGTAGAACAGCTTCTTCACTGTATTTTAGATTTTGAAGTATCAAATCACCTTGAAACTTGTTACGGTAAACAACTCCATTAACCTTAATTGCAGTTGTATCAGCGGTGGATTCGTTATAGTCTTCCACAACAATAGAGTCATTTGCACTAGTTGTTTTGGAGTTTGTTGTATCCGAATCAGAAGGATTTATTGTGCATGAGGATAACATAATCAAAGCAGCAACACATAAGAAGGTATGTTTAATTATTTTCACTTATAATTGTCCTTTTAAATTTAGATTATTGAAAATATTCATTTAATTCAGTCGTTTTGAGTAAAGAAATGATATAGTCTTCCATTTCTTCGGGAAGAATAGCAACTTCATTTATACCCGATGCTACATTTGAATATCTGTAAAAATATATATGTCCTTCGTATATAAAGAATTCTGTTGTATGTGTTGTAAATATGCCATCTGTGCTATCTTTATAGAAAAATATAGCAGGAATTGAAACGTTTGGAATGGTGATTGTTTCTGCTTTGTTTTGGCTGTTTGAGGTATATCTGTTATCATCTGAAAACTGAATTATTTTATTTAACATTTCTGTATCAGCGTTTGGTACTTCATAGTCTGTAATCTGTCCGTCAATTCGAACATGATAATGATAATTATAGTTGATGTCATCTGCATAATAAACTCGAATATTCTCCCACTCATCAATAGGACAATATATGACATCCTGAACGCTCGTAGCCCAAGTAGTGCTTTCATTTCTTATAATCCAATTATCTTCAAATTGATAATATTTTTCGAAACCAGTTAAAACAAATTGACGGTATATAGGTTCTGTATCACCCAAATCATAATCATTAGCAAAATGCATATTATTCGATATAAAACCGTTCTTATAGGTGATACCGTTTATTTCAATAGTGTGTGGTTCAAACGGTTTCTCTGCAGGTATGAGCCAAGAGAAAAAGAACATAAAAATTGAGAAAAGAAGACTAAAAAATCTTGTCACAATAAAAACCTCCAAAACTAATTAGTTGTCATACACAATCCTTTTGAAGTAGGATTGTGTATGACAGCATAAATTTAAAACATGTTGGGTTTATTATAAATTAAAGACTCGCCTTATAAATGGATATGGTGAGTGTTTTCAAAACCTCAATACAAATTAATACTGAATATAAAATTCATACGGATAATCACTGTCAGAATTCAAATAATCCCATTGTGGACCGGATGCAGACCAAGACAACTCTGCAGGTTTATTGTCTCCACTTCGTTGCTCATAAAAAGCTTCATATAAGTTGCTATGAATACCCTTTTCAGCGAAATTAACTGCCTGACATATAGTTAGTGCTTCTAAATCTACGAATTGTATTCTTGGTGAAAAATTGGTAATCCACCAACTGGTTTGTTTGAGAGACGAATTGGAGTTACCTGCGCCGTGCAAAACTTCTATATCATTTCTAGGAGAAAGTTCATCTTTCGAATGATCATAGGTAACTTGCATGTTGACATCAATAAGAAGGTTCTTTTGGTCAATACGGTAGAATCCACGTTCAGCAAGTGCTTTTATGGGTTGCCAATATATTCCTATTTCAGCACCAGCACCTAAGTTCCAATAATCCGCTTTCCAACACCATACTGCATAGGAAGCGTCAGGAAAAAGACTTGTTGCAGGAGCATCAAACGGGATTACAACCTTCTTAATTGGACCGCCCAAACTGAAAAAGTAATCGTAAAACCAATTATAGCCTACCATACTTTGCCACATGAAATTATCAGGATTTGTTGTAAAATTATCGTGTCCATCATTTTCAAAGCCAAGAAAATATGTCGCATATCCTGTTAAGAATTCCATACTCCACGGTGTGAAGTGTCTGATTCCTGTCGGCAATTCGAATTCTGGACTTTTAGGGAATTTTTGGTCTGGGTTTATTATTAAATCAAGAAGGGGTAACAAGGTGAGAGAACCGATACATAAAATCGGTGTGCCAACAAATGTCATAAAATAAGAATTAGCAAATGTGCGATTCGCTTCTGGAGTCGCATTTGCACCAAACCTTTTGTTGAAGCAGTTTGTTAACGTCGTTAATATTGGGTCAGTTATCAGAGAAAAAAGACTACTAGTAGTTTCGGATATCAATCCTGATATTGATCCACTAATTATTCGTATACCTTCTGCGACGGGTGTAAGATCAATTTTATTTGTTTCAGAAGCCGCACCAGATGTGTCGATATATTTCACCGGATTATTATTACAATAAGCATACATATTACTTCCGTTAAGTGCATCTCCTGCGATAAAGAGACAGTCAGGACTGATAAATCTGCACCATTCAGGGTTGTAATATCTTGACTGGAGATAATACCAATTGGTTTCGGTATCATAGTAATAGCCTCTGTAACGAAACGGGTTAATCGCAGCTAAATCGCCTGTAGAATAAATGATGTTACCGTATGCGCCATATTTGTATTTAGCCACGACGTTACCTTCTCCGTCAACAATACCGGAAACGTCATTCAGCATTGTTCTTATATAGTAATACGGTGTTCCGTTGTAAATAAATCCAACCACATCACCGCTTACATCATACTGGAAATCAAGAGTATTTGTACCGTCAGTCTGACGCATAAGCAAATTGCCCGAATAAAGATAATTGGTTGTTACTCCGTTAACTGTCTTCTGAACTCGATTACCCTGTGAATCATATACATAACTGATGTTTTTACCGTTTCCTATTATACCGGCAAGCTTAGTGCCTCTTTCCCAAGTATAAGTATATCCGTCGTAAGTAAGCGGGTTACCGATATCGTCGTATGTGATTGTCTTACCGTCGAAAGCTGTTAACTGGTCTTTCCAATTCGCATTACCGTAAGTGAATGTGTGGATTGGGTCATAGCCCAAGCCAACAGAAGTAATGTTTCCGTCTACATCATAGGTAAACGTATGGAAATTATCTGCAGATTCTGTACAGTCTACAAGTCTACCCAATTCATCATAATAATAACTGATCTTCTGATTATCTACAGTTTCAGTAATTTCGTATAAATAGCCTGTATCTTCATATTTAAATGAATATGACTGAAGAATTTCACCATCTTTGGTTTCATCAACAATTTCTTTAATCTGATTTCTGGCGGTTGTTCTTGTGCTTCCGACATTATCCCTATATGTAATTGTTCTTATAACCGGACCGTAGGAATAACTTTCAACTCTGCCTAAATCGTCATAGTTATAGTGAATCAATGTGTTATCGAGGGTGTCGATAACAATATCTTCAGGCATTCCTTTTTCGTTGGTATAGTACTTACCTGAATATATATTAGTATTATCATCACTAAAAGTCAACCTAGCAAGACTACCGGACATATCATAATCATATGCTGTCACTGTTCCGTCGCTTCCGGTAACTCTGAGAGGCAAATCATAGAAAGCGTAATCATACTGGTAGGATGTATTTGTAACGTTATCCACAACCTTTGACAATCTATCATTGTCGTTATAATAATACTGTGAAATTTGCGTATTATTCCAAGAGTCACCTACCAAACGGTCACGATTGTCATAAATCGGAGTATATATGTCGTTGTTTCCATATTCTACGCCTGATAATCTTTGCCTGTTATCATATAAGTTGGTTGACAAAACTTGGTTACCAACTTTGCTTGAAACAACTCGATTCTGAGAGTCATATTCATACGAATATGTTGTTCCGTTTCGAGATATTGTTTTAGGTAAATAATCCTCATAGGAAAAAGTTGTAGTCGACGTAAGTTCCGGAACATATGAGTCTGCTGAGCCGCTTACTGAAAGCAATTCATCTGTGTTCGGGTCATAGGTGTAGGTTGTAACACAGTCGTAGGCATCAGTTACACTTGTCAGCAAACCTTTAGTTATGCCACCTGAACCGATAAGATTGTCATAAGCATACCGTGTACGAACGCCATCTGCATTAACATATTCTAATAAATAGTTACCATTCTGACCATATGCAAAGGTTTCAACAGCCCTTGTTTCGCGACCAGTTTCATCTGTAGTTGTTGTGGTTTGTCTTATTACCTGACCGGTTGTGTTATATTTATATTCAATTTTAGTGCCGACATTGTTGGTTGCAGTTAAAATATTATGATTGTCATCATATGTATATGTTGCAACAGTTTGTTCAACACCGCTTACAGTCTGAGTAACCTCATCAACATAATTATCATCACCGTGGATGTATTCTGTTTTAGTTCCTTCGTCATTATAGACTTCTGTGGTTAAACCTTTAGTTGCATCGTAAGAGTAGTGCTCTCCATAGTTATCTACATAAACAAAGGCATTATCGATAGTGAAAGCATCAGCCTGATAATGATAATTAAAGTAGAAGTTTATGTATTCACAATCTTTTTCAACCGGCACATATGCAGCCTTTACTTGCCTCTCCTGATTTATTTTTTTATCAAAAGGAATTGTTACACACTTTATACATGTGCCATTAGCATTATATAAAGCAGCGCGTATTTCGAATTTTCTGGAATTACTTGTACCGTTTGTTGAATATGCAGCAATTTTTCCGCCTATTATGAGTGAATCTCCGGCTTTTGCATTTACATATACTTTTTGATATATAGTTTTAGCCCTGGAAACAGAACCCATCATCATATAACAATTACGTCCTGCACCTACGTCGTATTTTACACCATCACCAGTCTGCATATCGGAACTTGTCCAGCCATACACATCACTGCCTGTACCCGTTGAAAAATCACTATTTTCAACAAGATTATAGCTACGAGCACCGCCACTTTTTTCAACCTGAACATTATCAAAGCGAACAATGCCTTCAGCGTTGACAAGTTCAAGGAAAACATGGCAGTTGGTTATATTGCCGCTTGGCAATGTCACAGTATGACTGAAACGTTCCCATCCGCTTGTCGAACCAAGCCATTTTGATGAAGAGTTATACCATGTGCCATCGATACAATATACCAAACCGAATGCAACACCATTGTTGTTATTCAGTTCAAGTACATTTGGAATATTGATATCTACAGAAACAGTATATGTCTCTCCTGCTATTGCTGTGAAGTCTTGTCCGACTTCAAATGTACCTGAGTTACCTGTCAGCTCAAGCTGCATATACTTGCGTCCCAACGAACTGGATGTGGAATCTTCAGCTACGCCCCAACTTCCGGTTGCTGTTTGTAGCGCTGACCAACTATCATTACCATTTTCAAAGCCATGGTTATTAATAGTGTTTGTTGATATAGTTAAAAGCTCTGAAGAATCTTGAATTTTGTTAAAAGTAGCATAGTTTGCAGGCGTACCATATACTGCATATCGAGTCTGAGAGTCTTCATTTGTTATACTGGTTACGCGTCCGTAAGTATCGAACAAATAAGTGTGAGAACCATCAAATTCAGATTTTTCTGAGTCAAAGTAACGATTTATAACAGTATTACCTGAAGCAATACCGGATTCGTTATCTTCAACATATCTGAATGTTGACAAGTTAACTACCTGTAGTGTTTTGTCGTACTGTCTTATAGTTGAAACTCGATATCCTCTGTAAGTTGAATTGTGATAAGTTATTACACAAATCGGACGGTTATTAGATCTAATGTTTGCAAGGTTATCTGTCGCATACTGCAGATTGGTTGTGTTGCCATTAGGATAAGTTATTTTTATCAGTTTTGCAACTGTTGTTCCGCTATAAGTATAAGTAGTTACGCGACCCGCGGGATCGGTTATTGATATAAGCTGCCCGTTGGAGTTGTATTCCAAAACTGCAGCTCTGCCTACAGGATCTGTTACCTTTGTGATTAAATTGCCACTGAAGGTAAATGTCTGTGTATTTCCGTTATTGTCAACAAGTTTATAGAGCTGACCTGCTGAATTGAAATGTTTTTTATTACCCTGTGAATCACTTAGTATATATTCGGAGTCGCTTACTGTAAGTGTTTTAGTTGGGTCATATTCGTGTTCAAATTTATCATTACTCTTTAAAACATAGTAATGCAGAGTTCCGTCAGCATCATAATGCTTATATCTTCTGGGATGATCTTGAACTAATACTTCCTGAATACTCAAGTGAAACTTTTTTCCGACGAGCATCCCGCTATATACGGAACTATATATATCGGAAGTATTGTTGTTGAAAACATGAGAAATGTTAATAGGAAGAAGATTGCCGGTCATATTTAAATCACTATGAGCATAAGTAACACTACCATTATACGGATTAGCATACACTGTGCCGTTACGTCCCATATCAACTGTTTCATAAGACCAATAATCTTCAAGTCCGATATTATTGTTATACCTTATAGTAACAGAAGGATGACGTGTTGCATCTTCATGCTCGCTCGAATATAAAATAGCTTGACTGTTTGCACTTTCATCGTCACTTGTAATCATAACTCCGTTATTAGCACATCCTTCGTACCAATTTTTAACGGCTTTTGTGATATTAAATGAGTAGGAGCGTCCGTCAACATTTGTTGTTTGGAAAGATGCGTAGTCTAAGGTTTTAACCTCGTTATCGTCAATAGCGGCATTGCTACTGTTTATCACAGGCTGGTTGTTCCAAGTAATCGAACCTTCTGACCACGAATCCTTTTGGGTTAAATCGAAAGCCATAAGCTTTCTTTCGCTGTTGCCCAAAGTTACGTCGTGTTGAATCAAAGTTAATTTAGATTCTGTAACTACGCTTCCTTCCGGGAGTTGCGGAAGTGTGAATTTTATGTATGTTCTTCTGAGATTAAGTGTTCCATTACCTGCATACACTGTAGTAAACGACGGGAAATTCATATCGGGAGTGTTTCTGTTTGCTGTTGCGTCATAGAAAGTAGAAGTGTTTGCTGAAAATGTGGGATCAATAACAACAGGAAACTTTCGGTTCGTGTCATTAATCCACTCTGCATCGGCTGTTACAGTAAGGGTATTACCCTTTAGGCTCATTGTAACATCAAAACTGGCTTCCTCTGTTGCATCATACATATACGGAGCTTCAATAATAAACAGAGGTTCTTCATCGTCTATGTTTTCGTAGAGATTTATTGAACCGTTCTCCTGAGCAACAGGAGTAAGACCATCTAAAGCAAGTTCAAACTGATAAACATATGAATCCTGTGTTTTAGTAACAATGATGTTTTCTTTAACTCTGCTTGGTGTGATAACATACTGTAAGTTTGCGCCGTCTAAAATACCGTTATAATTAACGGCAGAAACCTTCTTTTCAAGTTTCATAAGATGTTTGTTTTCTGCTTCAACCTTCAGGTTGTTTGAAGCAGTCGCATCTATGCTAGGTGATGTGTTAACTGCCGTCAAACTCTCAAAGTTATTGTTAATCACAGCTTTGGTAGAAGTGATTGTAGTGGATGCAGTTGCAGATGCTCTGCTCATTGTTTCCAAATTATCTGATGACTTAATTCTCATTCCAACTGTATAGCCGTCTTTACCGATGGTTAACATTTGGTTGTTTGAAAAATCCTGAGGAATTCGGATGTCAAGAGCTGCTGCGGTAGGAGTATAAGTAGCTTTTCCTGCAACACTTTTAAGTGTAAGAGTGTTGTCAATATCCTTCCATGAACCACTCGAATCCATGTAATGAATGGGCTCAGGGTAGACAGCTGCCGTATAGGTGCCGTCTTCGTGGCGATAGTGTTTTGCATTCTCGGTTCGTAATTCCGTGATTTCGCCCATTATCGGAGTTACGATTTCATTGTCCGAGCTGTCAATGTTTTGCACAATGGAATCAGCTTCTATCTTCCCTAAATCATCGTTTTGAGAAGGTAATGTAATTCCTTTTGATGCGCTTTTTGCAACATTGTTTCCTACAAAAGGAGTTGCAGTGATAGCTGTTGCTCCGGGTGCAATTATTTGCACACAAAAAACAACAACTAAAACGATAGATAAGATTTTGATGAGTTTTCGCATATTGTTTCCTCTCTTTCTTTTATAAATATAAAAAGCATTTATAGCTTTTAAAAGCTAACACCATTTTCAAAAACATCGAGTTGCACTATGTAACACATATAGACTTACCAATATTAGCGAAAGAATTAGCCTGTTTTGATATTAACATATAAATGACCAAAAATTTTGTACCAAGTAAAAACGCATCGATTTTACGCAAAAACGTTTAATTTCATTATCGAAGGCGTAAACGCAAAGAAAGCACCCAAATCAATGGATGCTTCCGGTTTGAAGTTATTTGATTCACCCATGGGGAGTAGTTACCCCATGGGTTTTTGATTTTTAACTAACACAGAGAACCGTCCCCTGTGCTACCGGGAATGGTTACCCCATGGGATTTAGTTTTAGATTTCAGGAGCAAGACACAGAACCGTCCCCTGTCTTTTATAGGTTTTCACGCTAACCGTCCCCTGTCTTTCCCTTGTCTTTCTGCGCTATTTTTCCCCTATATTTGTTTTCATTTCAATTTTTTCTCCGTTTATCACAATAAAATATTGTTCATTAAATTCGGTAATATGAGTGAAATAAGTAACAAAAGTCTCTCCCAACAAATCATTCGTTTTCTCTAAAGAGCAAAAATCCGAATTATAACTATCCGTTATATCAGACATTCCGCCATTAGAATCTAAAACTGTCACAAAAAAATCATTTGTATTTTTATATTGATAAACATAAACAATCTTTCCGTGAGAAGTTTTGTGAAAAATCCTCTTGGTATTTATACCTAATCCTGTTTTCCATCCATTTTCGGTCTTAGGAATAATCAAATATATATCCGAGTCTTTTTTTCTATCAACAATAAAATCGCTATAATTACCTTCTACAACTATTTCAATATTAGATTTACCGAAATGGACAAATTCATAAGCCTCTTTTACCGAAGCAAATGTTAAAAAGTAATTTTCTAACGGGAATATATTAAATAAGATTAAAAAAAATACCGATATAAGCGCAAAAAAAGCATTAATAGTTTTTTTCTTAAATTTTGGAGATTTTTTCACTAATCTAATTGAGCAATAAAAAAATATACAACAGACTATTAGTATGATAATACTTCGCATTTACTTCCCCCTTTTATTATTGTCTTACCGGAGACGGAACCTGTGAAGTATTGGTGCTTCCGATAGAATACAGCATATAAAGAGCTATGATCGAGCCTCCATTAATGCTGCAATTAGTATAGACCGTTTCAGTTGTATTGTCCCACTGAACCGCTGTACTTTTCTCAAAACCCAATTCCAATTTAGATAGATTTAACTTTATTCCACCACTTTCCGTTGTATCACCAGTTGTCCAAGAACCTGAAATACCTATATCATCCAAAGCTAGACTAAAGTCTAAAGTAAAAGATTCTGCATTTACATATATACCGACCGAAGATGATTTTATTGGATTCGCTGTATCCTTATTTGCATAAACAGAAATTGGTTTAGATGAATTGCCGTGTTGGGATACCATTGTTGTTGTTTTAGAGCCTGTTGTTAAAGTTATAGGAGACGGAAAGGGAATAATTGGTGTTTCAGTTTCATTAATTGTACAAGTTGTTGATCTTCCAGCACCAAAAGTATTTCTAGCCCATTTTTTAACACCATTCCATGCGTTAGAAAAGAAATTTCGAACTTCTTTCCAAAAACAGCCTGTAGGATCAACTCTATTGACTGGGTTATTTCCACAGTACGCATACATATTTTTTGCAACGATTTGCTCACCTGTGCTTACATACCCATCCGCACTAATAAACGTACCCCACTCCGGGTTATAATACCTCGAATTAAGGTAATAGAGGCCTGTTTCATTATCGTAGTAATATCCACGGTAACGAAGTGGGTTACGCAAAGCAGGACTATTGGGATTTGTTATCTCGTTGCCGTTCTTATCATAAACACCTGTGAGTTTGCCCCATGCATCATAGGAATATGTACAGTAGATTTCACCGTTGAAGTCTATCAATCCAATGATGTCACCCTGAAGATTTTTGAGATAAATATAGTAGTCAAGAAGTTCATTATCTTCTTCATACAAGAACGAAAATCCTACAGGTTCACCGTTCGGACTGTAGGTGAAATTCATATACTCAACACCGTCATACTCACTGACAAGTAAATCTCCGCTGTAGAAATACTGCTTTGTTTCACCGTTTACCGTCTTTTGAGTTCTCAAGCCTGAGCTGTTGTAATCAAAGCTCATATTGAGTCCGTTACCCGTGATTGACGAAAGCTGTCTGCCTTTTTCCCAATCATAGGTGAAGCCGTCATATGAAATTACGTTTCCTATCTCGTCATAGGTGATTGACTTACCGTCAAACTGAGTTATCTGGTCTGACCAATTACCCATGCAAAATCTTGCTATAAGATCTTCTGCTGAACCAAGTGTTCCGGTTGAATACGGATAAACATAAGTATATCGAAGAACACCGTTTACATACTGGTAACGATACGATTTGTTTACCTCTGCATCGTCATGACGGATGAGCTGATTCAAGCCGTCATAAGTGTATGTATGCAAGAGGTTAACACTCAACTCTGTTCCGTCATCGTCGTATTCAACTTCGCTTACGGTTGTAATGTTACCGTTTGCATCATAAGTGTATCTTAATGCTTTAACTTCCCATTCATACCTGAACGGATCGATATAAATAGGATCTTGTTGATATACAGTATGATAACGGATTTCTGATACCAAACCCGTCTGATTTGTACCGTTTGAAACATAGGTATACTCAGCGAAGAAGTCGGTATCAACAGCACCCCAGCCTTCCATCGGCATGGCTATGTGTTCCTGTGTTACTCTGTTGAGTGAATCGTGAGTATATGAAACTACGGAATTGTCGATTAACGGCATTGTGAACGAATCCACCAGTCCGTCTTCCTTATAAGTGTATTCGTTATTGGCTAGAACTGCATCACCCTTGGTAACGTAGAGGTTTTTGATATTGTTACGTTCATCGTAGGTATAGCTTGAGCGCAATCCGTTTGACGAGGTTTCGCCGACAAGACGGCGAGCAAAGTCGTATTCATAGTTCTTTACAATATTGTTCCCGTAGTCGGTTTCTCTCGCAACAAGACCTTCCTTGTTGTAGTCATACTCAAAAGTCTTTACTCCATTATAGCTGTTTGAAATGACACGGTCAAGAGAATCGTAAGAATAATTTACATAATCTCCGTTTCCGTAGGTCGACTTGTTAAGAGTTCCGTTTGCGTTGTAGGTGTGGCTGATGAGCGTCTGTCCTGCGACGGTTGTTGACGTTACTCTGCCGAAGCTGTCGTAATTAAAGCCGTAGCTGAAACCGTTGTGAGTGATAGACGTCAGTCTGTCATCCGTGTAGGTATAGCTGTTTGTTAAAGGATTCGCAGTTGATGAGGTCTGACCGCTTGTAGAGAGTAATGCATCCGTGTTAGGGTCATAGGTGTAGGTTGTAGTATTGCCGTTGGCGTCCGTTACGGAATTGAGCAGACCTTTGACTGTGTCGTAGTTATAGGTAGTTGTTCCGTCACGTGAATCCTTGACACTTACAAGATAGTTGAAGTCAGAGGTGTAGGTCATTTCACAGCTTGACTGCAACGTACCGTCCGAATTTTTAACAGTCACCTTTGTGGGGTTACCGTAGGTTGAACCCGATCCCGACGGGTGGGTATAACTATACTCTGTGACGATACCGCCCTTTGTTGTTTCAGTCAGGAGATTGTGATTATCATCATAAGTGTATGTGCAACTTTCCTTTTCTTCTCCGTCAAACTTCTGACTGATTTTTGTAAGGTCAGGTCCGTCATAGGTATATGATATACCTTGTCCTGTTCCGTCCTCTACCGATATGAGCTTGCCGTCATCGTCATACTTGTAGTTTGAACCGTAATTATCAAGGTAGAAGCACGCATCGTCAAAGATAACAGAGTTTACATCGTAGTGATATGTCAGATAAAAACGTATGTAATCACAGTCTTTGGTAAGCGTGTACGCCGAACAGATATATTGAGGTTTATCAACATCAACATTGAACAACTCCGTTGCATAAGCCTTTGTGCCGTCTTTGTGTGCAATAGTTAATGTTGCTTTAAAGGTTGTACTGCTTGATACGCTGTTACTCTGTCCAGCTGCATTTGCTTTTGCCCATGCACCGAAAACGACTGTATCGCCTGATTTACCGTTTATCTGCACATCCTGATAGATGTTTTTCTTTGCAGAAGGAGAACCGTAAATGCGTACACCTTTACCGTTGATACCATTTGCAATTACCGTGTCAGAAGATGTGCCGGCAGTGTATGACCAATGAAGATTGTTATAGTTAAAACCGCTGTTATCAAGAAGATTGTGGCGGTTCATCGTTGAACCTTCTTCAAGCTGAACACCGTCAAAATAGGCTGTTCCTGAACGGTTGAAGAACGCAAGCATTATGCCCATATTGCCCATTGAATCGGACGGAAGAGTAAATGTGAAGCTTTCACGTTGCCATTCCTGCTGCGAGGTAATATAGTCACCGTGGACGGTCTGCCAAGCACCGTTTACATCCTTATAGCAGAACGCAAGTGCGACACCGCCGGTGCCGTCGCCCAAGTCTTCAGGGATTTTGACATAGGCTGAAAGAGTGTATGTCGTACCCGGTGTACCCGTGAATGCCTGACAGTAATTAACTCTGCCTGACGTGACTGTACTGTTAACTTTAAAGGACTTATAGCCAACATAAGCTTGATCTGTTGCGATTTCAACAGTGCCCGAGGTAGTGCTCGGCATCTGCGAATACCATTCGCCGTTATCAGTAAACTCAGCACCGTTATTCTTTGCAAGGTTGTTGATAGGTGCAAATGTATTCGACTGCTGTGCAAGTGTGTTGGTCTTGTTGCCGCTTGAATTGTACTTTGCATAGCTTGTGTTTGACTCGTGGTCTCTGACATTTACTGTACGGCCTGCATTGTCAAAGTAAATATAGTTTGACTTGCCGTAATTGTCAGTTACCACAGTTTCACCGTTGTTGTAAGTGAATGTCAGTTTGTTTTCAATCGTTCTGTTTCCGCTTGAATTTGCCTGACTGTTGCGTGTCAACGAGGATACCCTGTAAAAAGTCTTAGATTTACAAACAACATTTTTAACAGAGATAAGCAAGTCACTTGAATCATACGCAATAATCTGGGACATTCTTCCGTCAGGTGCACCGAAATAGAATGTTGTAGATTTGCCGTCGGGATAACTGATACTCCTGAGATATCCGGTATTGTTTCCGCTACTGTCAAAAGCAAAATTAAATGTTGTTGTTCGTCCTGCAGGGTCAGTAATTCCGGTGAGATAATTACCGGTGTAACTGAACGTTATTACCTTTCCTGCACCGTCGGTAACTTTTGTTATTCTGTTGTTTGAGTATGTAATAGTTACTTTATTAGAATTTGAATCGATAATTTCTAAAAGATAACCTCCGGAAGAAAATTTCTTCTGATTACCTTTATCGTCGCTCATTACATAAGTATTGTTACTTTGCTTTTGGATAGTTAGTTTTTCATTAAACTCATGTTTAAATTTATTCGTTGTTGATGTTGTTTTAAAGTAGTGTACGGTACCATCACCATCAATAAACTTCAATCTGTAACCCTCGGTGTACAGTGCCGAAGAGCTTGCAATTGTTTCGACCTTCTCCAAAATATCAAGGCGGAAACCAACACCGATTTTCATATTTCCGTATGAACCGCCGAAATATGTTCTGTCATTTGAATATACATGGCTCACACTTGCGGGCATTCTGTTACCTGAAGTTGCAACATCATTGTGTACATAAGTCAATGAACCGTTGTAATCACTTACAAGAACAGAACCAGATCGATCCAAGTCAACAGTTTTATATGTCCAATAATCTTCGACACCTGTGTTGTTGACGTATGCAACATATACAGATGGGAAGAAGTCGCTATCATCGGTAAATTCAGATGAGCAGAACTGACTTCTTGCCGTTATGCTTTCATCTGCAGACGCGAGCATAATACCATTATTTATACCGTTTTCGTACCAGTTCTTTGCAGCTTTTGTTATATCAAACACATATCCTTCAGCACGGCCTTCTTGTGAATTCAACACAAACTGTTGATAATCCAAAACCGTGTATGATGACAAATCAGTCTTGTTCATGGGCTGATTATTCCACGTTAAAGAAGAGCTTTCCCACGTGTTAGTTCCGCAATCGTAAGCATAGATATAATTCACTTTGCTTTCGTAGGTATCGCCCCTAACCTGCTGTAAAACAAGAAACGCATCCGTAACTATACTACAATCAGGCAGATCAGGAAGATTGTATTTGATATATGTTCTTGTTTTGCCTAAACTGTTTTTTCCAACGTATAAATAGTAATCATTTTTATGCATAGTATTAGGCTCTGACGTGTCTACATACGTATCGCTGATATCGGCACGGCTGACATCAAGCTTTACGGTCGGGTCGATAACCACAGGGAATTCGCGGGATTTATCGTTAATCCATTCCTTGCTTGCGGTAACAGTTACAATGTATTTATCACCGTTCTGCTTGAATGAAACAGACACATCTGTGGATGTTTCACCTGCAGCATCGTACATTATCGGTGCTTCAACAAGAATTACAGGTTCAGTTGCTTTCTTGCTTGTGTCATACAAGCCAATAACGCTTTCTGTTTCCATTTTTGGGACAAGCTTACCGAAATCGGCATTGAAGTCGTAAACATATTTACCTGTCTTTTTATTGACAACGATGTTTTCTTTAACAGTTGACGGTGTAACGATGTATTCAATATCAGTATCGTTGTATACGTCGCTGTATTTTACACCTGACTTTTTGTTTTTAGCTTCCATCTTCTCGGCTTTTTTATCAGCCTTTGCTTGTTCTTTCATTAACTTTGAAGACGTTAAATCCTCAACATCTTTTTTCTTGCCTTTTGATTTATTGGCTTTATCGTTTATCGGTGTTAATGAAATCTCATATCCGTCTGCATCCTGAATTATGACAGATTCATCAGACAAGACCTGAGAGAAGGCAACTTTATTTGAAGCTTTTTCGTTAACGTAATAATCTGTACCGTCGATTGTTTTCTCGACAAGAGTATTATCGATTTCTTCCCATTCTCCGTCTACCATGTAGTGAACGGGTTCGGAATATGTAGCGGCAATAAATGAGCCGTCGGACAATCGAAAATGCTTTGTGTTTTCTGTACGTTCACTTTCAATCTCACCGATTATTGTTGCTTCTTCTTCGATTTCGGTGTCAGTAGCTTTTGGTTCAAGATTTTCTAACTCTTGTGCAAATACTGACATAGGAAGGATTTCAATAATCAAAATAACTGAAAGAATTGTAGATATAATTCTTAGCCACATTTTTGTTTTCATAAATTTATCCTCCTTATATTTCTTTTTGCTTTTAGAACACAATTACATCTGCATTTTGACCACTTCCCTTGTAATTTAAAGCAAAATAAGCTACGGAAACCGCAGCTTATTCTTAATCGGTATGAGATTTTTATTGCTGCGTATGAATATTCAGCTTATTTTGGGTGCTTGATTTAGTCTTTGGCAATATAGCTTTGTAAATAATTGTATTTATATCTATACATATACAATATTATGTGAAGATGTTTACTGCAATGCATCCTGCAAAAACGCTCCGGTTTACTGCAAAAACGTTGTGATTTGAAGTTTGAATATTATTTTATCTGCACATTAGACTAACCTCCTGCTATTAGGTAAAATTAAGCTACCAAATAACAGGATGTTTTTATGGAAAGAAAAATATTATTATGTCAAACAAAAATGCAACTCAATATCGTTAGGTTAGCGATTATCTCATCCTAAACCTTATCTTACCACTCAGAGAAGTACCTATCCCTCTCGTTCAAACTACGGTAGAGTATTTTTATCTGCACTTATTCATCTGATATCTACTTATAAAACCTCAACGCATCAACTCTGACACCGTTCTGAATAACCTCAAAATGACAATGTGGTCCCGTGGAATAACCTGTTGAACCGCAATCAGCAATTACCTGCCCTTGCTTGACTGTCTGTCCGGCAGAAACATGAAGAGCAGAGCAATGAGCATAAAGAGTTGAATAAGTGTTATCGTGTTTAATCTTGACATAATATCCGTAAGAATTATGCCAAGTCGCAGTTACTACCGTTCCGTCAGCCGCCGCAAGAATAGGCGTACCGAGCGGAGCTGCAATATCTGTACCACCGTGAGTTTTTACTTCACCTGAAATCGGGTCAACACGAGTACCGAAACGAGAAGTGATTGTCTGAGTGCTTTCAAACGGCCAAGTGAACATACCTGTGCCGACATAAGAACTGCCGCTTTGAATAATCTGTCCGCTTGCTCCGAGAAGATCTCCCCACAAGTCGGAATATTCATCACTCATCAGTTCCTCCAACAATGCTTTTTGCTCGTCATTGAAATTGTAAAGAGCAGAGATTTCATCCACACTCAACTGAAGAATTGATACTGTAAGAACCTTCTTTGTGACATAGGTTGTTGTTTTGATTGAATTACCATTTTCATCTGTTGTAACGGTGGTTTCCGCAACAACTTTAGGAGTAACAACACCCGTCATAGTGTTCATATCCTTCATAATTTCACGAAGAAGCTCCATTTTAGCATCATCTAACGTTACAACCTCAAGCGGATTGTCGCCTGAGGTTGTTTTTACTGCATATACTGCAAGAACATCCTTCCAATTTATCGAAGTGTTTCCTTTCACTTCAAGTAAATCATAAGTGTAGGATGCTTTCATAGCAGTAAGGTTTGCATAGTGTTCGGATGTGAGTTCTGATATAGCCTGTGACATTGTTTTGTTCGTGCCTGTTGTTTCATCATTTGCAAGGAAGATGCCGAAACAAGTACCACCGATAGCACCGATTAAGCAGATAACAATTACAATCACAATAGCAGGAACACCGCCTGCCGCAATAGCCGCACCTATGCTTTTAATACCTGAAACTACCGCCTTACCCGCTTCAACAACTACCTTTGTCACAACCTTAACGGTTTTAACTGTCGCTTTTGCAGTTGCCTGTGCAGCCTGTTTTGTTCTTCTTACTGTTTCTGCACTTTTCTTTGTCGCAGACGCAGTTTTCTTGGCTACGCTCTTTGCTGTTTTTGCAGTTTTATCTGCTTTCTTAATGCCTTTGGCAGTATTGTTAAGACTTCTCTGAGATTGTTTTATCTTACGAGCTTCGTTATTGACAGTCTTAACTGTTTGTTTTTCTGCACCGAGCTTTTTAATATTGGCTTTACCTTTAGTTTTAGGTGCGGTTTGTTTTCTTTGTCGGGGTTTCTTTATTTCCTCAACTGTTGTTTCAGGCTGTGTCTTTGTTTTAGGCGGTGCCTGAGTTTTTTCTTTGATTACGGGTTTATCTTGCTTTTCTTTAACAACTTTGGCATCGCCTTTGTCTGTTTTAGATTTAGTGGTTTTCTGACTGTTCTGCTGTTTTCCGGTTTCAGATGATTTCTCTTTCGGGGAAGATTCGCTCTCCCCTTTTGGTTTTTCGCCTTCAGGAGCTTCTTCATCAGGGGGATTGTCGGGTTCTTTCTCCGTTTCTTTTGCTGCTTTCTTCTCGGCTCTTTTCTCTTTGATTTTATCTTTCGCTTTACTTGCACCCTTGCGGATTGCTTTTTCTGTGCCGACAGCAACACTTTCACTGCCTGTTCGCATTGCTTCAGATACTTTATCTGTTGCATACTGTTCAGGTGTGACATTATCAGCCTGATTGATGTTTTCGTTAACGGTGTCTTTTGTTTTGACACCAATGTTTTTCATTCTGTCACCAACATTCACGGCAGTATCGTGAACATTAATATTTTTGACTACTTCACGAGTCTTAATACCTTTACCCATAGTCACCTCCTATTCTATCAAATAATGGTTTATAGAATATTTTGACATAAAAATAGAGCGTACATTTCTGTACGCTCGTATGTTTTAAAATATAATCTCAAACAAAAATATCTAAGAAATTAAATATGATAGGCTTATATATTTACCTATAAAAAAACAAAAAATCGTTTTATTTTAGCACAATAATCTAAATTTCTTGCCCATAGTTTTATTACCTTGGTAAAACTATAGTATTTTTTCACTATATATATAAATATAAAACGATAAAATAACGATATTTCTAAATTAATCCACAAAAAACACAAATAAACGACAAATAATTTTTCTTTAAACCGGTTGATTTTTTCTTTAAAATGTTATAAAATTAACAAAGCGGAAAGTCTAACCAACTGTGCTGATTTGCTTACCCTTTTTAAAGTTACAAGGCAATTATAAGACATGAAACAAAAAAGGGAGGCATAGTATGAACGCTTTAATTATAACGTTCACAATTTTTATTGTTTTGCTCTTACTACTTAACAATAGCGAAGACCAAAACAATTATAAAAAAGGCGAATGCAACCACTTAACCATCCAGTTAAAATTTGTTAGTAACAGAAGTAAGCCACCACCTGTGGATAATACTTGCTTAATAGTTACATTAGTTTGCATGATTTCTCTGATCACAATCAAAGGAACCGAGGCTACGACCGAAGAACTCGCTAAAGACTTGACCGTAGCACTCGCTTCGTGCATCCTTGCTCACACAACAAAGTAAACTTATCAAGTGGTAAGCATTAAGCACTATATATAAAGGCTTTCCGCCTTATATATTGAAACTACAATCATCCAACTTCGATCAAGCTATACAACAGCAACTCTCACAACTGATTAGACGTGTTAACATCCAACTCGTCCAATCGGTTTTATAATTATTTATCACAAAAAAATCGTTAAAATCTGTACAATAACTAACATATCACGCGTGGTTATTTTATCATTTAAGCTATAATTTGTCAAGTATTTTTGTAAAATTTTTATAGTTTTCAAGGATACGAGGCTAAACCAAGCACAATATATAGTGGTATAGCATGTTTCATACAACTAAATTATATGCAAAACATTGTTAAATATGCACTAAAACACTATCAAAGTTTGTTTTGGTAGACGTTTGACTCATATCAATAAGCTCATTCAAAATTTATCTCAACTATTGTAGTTTTGATACAATTTCTACTGATACCTCGCAAATTTAATCTGATTATTTTCTATACAACATTAAAAACCTAAGTAGTTAATTGTGCTTTTCAAAACTTCAATGTTACAAAAAAGAAAACTGGATTTATAATTTTCAAAATCACAAAACATAGTTACATTCGCTGACCTTAGTGGTCATAAGTTTATACAGTTCCGTATTCTTCGGGAACTTTCTTTCAAAAGGAACAAGGGCCGAACCGACCTTAACAAGACCATGACCGACTTCTACATTTGTAATGTGAGTCATCTGTGTTTCGCTAATCTGCAAAAGGTTAGCAAGGTCTTCTCTGTCAGTACCGCCCTGATTGAGCATTATAATGAACTCGGAGTTTGCGAGCATTGTTCGTGCAGTATGGCTCTGTAACAGGTCGTCAACATTCTGCGTTATACCGGTGCAATAGGCTCCATACTTACGAACTCGTTTCCAAAGTGTGAAAAGGAAGTTCGCAGAATATTCGTGTTGGAAAAGAAGATATATCTCGTCAATGAAAATATACGTTTCTCTGCCTTCAGCTCTGTTCTTTGTGATGCGGTTAAGAATACTGTCAAGAACTACAAGCATACCGATAGGCATTAACTGACTGCCGAGTTCAAGAATATCATAACAGATAAGTCTGTTTTCAATGTTTACATTTGTTTTCTGTGCAAAGGTACTGTGTGAACCTGATGCAAACAATTCCATAGCAGTTGCAAGCTCAAGAGCTTCCGGTTCAGGCTGCTTTCTCAGATTGTTGCAAAGATCAACAAGTGTAGGTACCTTTCCGGTGTATTCTCTCTTGATATAGCTTGAATAGACATTTGTAAGGCAACGGTCAACAATAGATTTCTGAATAGCATCTATACCCTCTTTGCCCATAACCTGTTCAAAGAGAGAAAGTACAAATTCAGCCTTAAACGCAATAGGACTTGCACCGTCTGCATATTCCTTGTTTATATCAAGACAGTTGATATGATTTTTACTCTTTGCTGAGAGCTCGATAACCTGTCCGCCCATAGCTTCAACAAGAGCAGAGTATTCTCTTTCAGGGTCGATAATCATAACATCTGCATCAGTTGAAAGAAGAAGGTTTACCATTTCTTCCTTTGCAGTAAAGGACTTACCTGAACCTGAAACACCGAGAATGAAACAGTTACCATTCAGCAAGAATTTACGGTTCACGATAATCATATTTTTAGAGATAACATTAACACCTTGGAATACACCGCCATCGTGCTGAATCTCCTGTACTTTAAAGGGCATAAAAACAGCAAGGCTTTCTGTTGTAAGAGTACGCCTTGCTTCAATCTTGTTTATACCTATCGGTAGTGTTGCATTAAAGCCATCCAACTGCTGATACTTAAGAACACCGAGCTGGCACATGTGCTTTCTGCCTGTTGCCTGAATTGCTTCTGTATCGTTGTTGAGCTCTTCAAGTGTATCGGCTGTATGCATAACCGTGATAACTACTTTGAACATTTTTTGGTCACGGGTTGTAAGGTCATCAAGGAATTCTCTGACTTCCTTTCTCTGCTGTTCAAGGTCATAAGGGATAACAGCCGTATAGTTGTTGTTGGCATTCTGCTTTCGCTGATAATTGGCGATATTGGTTTCAATGCCGAGTGCCTGTTTTTCACCGAATTTCTGAGCTTCTTCTGTTGATACCGGGATAATATCAAAGTTAAAAATCATATTTCTGTTTGTATCGGTGAGTTCCCATACAACACTGTCTTTGATATATGAGGGATAATCACGGATAAACAGAACTCTGCCGAACCTGTCACCGATTTTGAAGTAATCTGACTTAAATTCAAAACCGTCAGGTGTGATATAGTCTTTGAAATGCTGTCCCTTCTGCATCGTATCTCTTAAATCAAAGTGATAGTCTGCTGATTCTTTGGGTCTGCAGAAATCGTGAATGATGCGAAGTCTTTCAGTTAAATCAAGATCGGTACACTTTGAACCGAGTCTTGAAAAGTGTGCAGTCAAATCTGCACCGACACGGTTGAAGTGACTTCGTGCTTCTTCAACCGTCTTTTTCTGAATTGTGAGCGTTACATATTTGTCCTGAACAATAGCATTCGCTCCGTTTGCTATCATTGTGAGCATATCATTGATTTCTTTACGGTATTTATCCTTATCATCATTTGCCTTTTCAAGAAGTGCAATTTCTTTAAGCTCTGCTTTTTTGAGTTTCCTGTTGATAATGGTAATCTGACTTGAAATACCGTTTTCAAGAGAGTTCAGGATTTCACTGTAACGCAGGAAGTTTGCTTCTTTATCTTCCTTACTTGATACCGCATAATTTATATCGGTAAACCTGAATGTTTTGGAATATCTGTCCCTGCCTGTCAAAAAGATACCGTCTGAATACACGGCATCAATTTTAATGACATCCTGAACGGACTTCGGGACTGACATTCCGTCCCCGAACAACTCATCGAGTCCGGATTTCTTTTTTATTGTGCCTATGAGGTCGAACATCGTCACTCTCCCCTTCCATTTTGTCATAATAGTTTACTGCAATAAACTTCAATTCTTTAGGCATAAGAATTTCACTTTTAAGGTAAGCGAACAAAACCTTTTCAGCTGTCATTCCGTGATATTTGAAGAAGCCGAGTGCTGCAAAGGGAGCCGCACCTACAATACACACCCAACTGAGTGTTTCAATGCTGAAGAACGGTTTTAAAAGAAAGTACAGTCCTACTGCAACACCGCAGGCAAGAATCGAAAAGATGAACTGTCTCAGATTAAGACCGAAATACACAGCTTCACTGTAATCTCGTATTTCTCTGTTGATTTTAACTTCCAAGGTCGTTCACCTCATCCACATCCCCTGTTGTCACATAAACTATGCTTCTTTTAGGTACATAGGTAAACCCGCTTATTTCATCACCAATGCAGAAAACGTGTTCAGACTTACAACTCATAAATTCATTCATAAAAGAGCTTTCACCTGAAGCATCCTGTTCTTCTTTAATTGACACAACACCGCCGTCAATCAAATGCATGTTATATATCTGTTCAAACATCTGAATCTCCTTTCACAATTAAAGTCCCATCATTTCCTTAACAACTCTATCACTCATTTTTACTGTTCCGACGAGTACAATCATATTGAATATCAATTCACCTACATAACTCCATACCTGATTTACCGCTTCTGCCGTTTCATCAACAACCGGAGGTGAAGCAGCAAACAACGAGAAGATTATACAGCCAAGCACAATAATTGCACCTTCAAGACAAACTGCCGCATAAGATTTGATAAAACTCTTACCGACTGAGGATGAAGATTCACCTGCAAATGCGGCTAAAGGCACCGGGGCAATAGCTGTGTATAGGTAAATTCTGAAGAAACGTCCGTAAACCGTCATAATCATAATGAAGGAAAGAACCGTTATGAACAGACTGCCTATAAGGGTGACTGCCCACAAGGGTACGCTTTCCCAAAATCCGCTGTCTTCTATTGACTGTATGATTGAGTCGGGCAACACTGTTTGTTCAATAGATGCAAGTCCTGACGTTGCCATAATCTTCGCAACAATGCCCTGCACAATATCAAACAGAGCCATCATCAATTCAAGGCCATAGTCAATGGCGGCTTTAGATAGTATAAAGCGGATGAACATCTTAACGGCAATTTCGGGTCGCTTCATTTCTGCAAAACTGCCGCAGGTTTTCATTACGCCTACAACGAAAAAGAGCACCAAAAGCGAATAGCCTATCGCTTGAAGTGCTCCGTGGATGTTAGTAATAACAGTCCATATTGTACCGTCTTTGAATTCTTCGGGGGATTGAGTGATGAGAAGCCATATTTCACTTAACTTATCGTTCCAAGTGGAAAGTGCATTCTGTAGATTTTGCACTACCCAATTACTTGAATCTTCCATCAAAAACCTCCTTTGAAAAAATTTTTTAAAAAAAGTGTTGCATTTTCGCATTTCGGTTGTTTATATATATAGAAGCAAAAACTTTCAAGGCTTTTTATAAACACTTTTTCTGTTAAATTTGCATTTTTACATTCAAACGCAGGATTCGAATACTCCATAAAACAAAGAGTGTGCGATTATTCGCACACTCTTATCTTATGGATTGATTTTAATTATCCTTTTATCACGCTCTTTTGCATATAATACCGTTTTTCCGGTTCCTGAAGGAGAACCGTTCCATACCGCTATCACAAAATCAGATTTATCAACCATATAACAATTTCTTTTGTGCATACAGTCAGCAGTATAGTTTGTTTGCATAATAGTTTTTGTATCAGCTAACTCCAGAATACGGTAATATCTGCTCTTATACTTATCACTCCACTTTAAGGGTTGAACCTCACAGGGAATTGCACATTCCAAAGTAATGTCAGAATACTGACTTTTTACTTCAAGTACAACTTCAGCAGCAATCATATCAACACCTATAGCCATACCTGATATAAAGTGTCTGACATCATAGGTTTCAATTAAATATATCACAGCAGATCTGATTCTTTTTCTCAAGTTCAAACTCTGAACAGAATCTTCATCCCACAGATATGTTATAGATTGCGGTCTGTGTCCTGTGAAACTTGCAGCCTTATAAGGCATATCAATCATATTAATCTTTCCTTCCCTTGGTGAATAAAATTCATTAAGAGTGTAACAAATTTTAAATCAGTTTAGAACCAACTGACAATAGACTTTTCCCACCGCAGAAGTACTTATCCGACAATAAGGTCAAGAATTTCCTTTGCAAAGGTGATTATAATACCACCTGCTACTGTAAGGAAACCGTTAGCTCTCTGTGATGGGTCGTGCGATTTAAGAGAAAGACCGACCTGCACGATACCGAAACCGAGGATAATAAGACCGATTGCTCTGATAAGTCCGAATATGAATGTCGAAAGATTGTTTACCACTGCAACAGGATCATCTGCTGCCAGTGCTGTTACACTGAAAGTGAAAAGCATTACAAGGCAAAGAATAATACCCACATAACCCTTGAAACCTTTTCTTACGTTACCCTTCATCGGGATTTTCTTTGTTTTACTGATTGTTTTCTTGTCCATTTTGTACCTCCATAGCATATAAATATGCTTCTATTTCTTCATTTGAATAAACGATAATATCTGAATCCTCTATATCTTTAGTATCAATATCTTCGGGATTCTTAAAAAGAAGTTCAAAGCTTGAGTAATCATCAAAGCCGTGAACATAATTTTCACCCTTTCCGTCTGTTGTGTCTTTGACGTTGGGGTGTTTTAAAATATCATACTTTAAGTCCTGCACCGGTCTTTCACCGCGAATAAAAAGAAGTGCGTACTTGTTATCAAGCATTCGCACTTCATCAGGAGTAAGCAATTCTCTTCCTGCAATCTGATAGTTAGTTGAGTAACTACCGTTTCTGCCTCTTGACTGTCCGTAAGTGTTTGTATCAATCGTTTCTTTACCCAACAGTTTTGAAACGTATTCGTGTGTTGATTGCTCATTACCGCCAAGATACAAAAACTCATCACAGTTACCTACAATTGATTCCCACTGTTTTTCAAACAATGCTTTAAGCTGTGCCATATTCTGAATGATAATTGAAACAGATATTTCACGGGAACGCATTGTTGAAAGTAGCTTATCAAAATCATCAGGCAAGGCAATATTAGCAAACTCGTCCATTACGAAATGAACGTGAACGGGAAGCCTGCCTCCGTGTACGAAATCCGCTTGATAATATAACTGTTGGAAAAGCTGTGTGTAGAGCATACCGACAATAAAATTAAAGCTTGTATCATTTTCGGGAATCAGTGCAAATACTGCTGTTTTCTTTTCTCCGATTTGGTCAAGCTCAAGCTCGTCTGTACAAGTCATATTTGCAAGGGAATCAAGATTAAACTTTTCAAGCCTTGCAAGCAAGGTAATCTGAATTGATTTCAATGTTTTCGCTGAGCCACTGCGATATGAACGGTAATACTTAAGCGCAATATGGTCAGGGTTATCATTTTCCAGTTTGTTGAACACATCATCAAGCTGACTCGTTATAATAGTATCCATCTGTTCATCAGGTATTTCACCTGCACGGATAAGTTCAAGAACCATTGAGAAGTTCTGTTCTTCGGGCGGTGCTTCATAATGAAGATACGATATAAGTGCTTTTAACAGCATACTTGCCGCTTGGTCCCAGAACGGGTCATTGCTCTGACTTCCTTTCGGAGTAGTATTCTTAAACAGATTGGTAACAAGTCGCTGTATATCATTATCGTTATTAATGTATACAAACGGATTATAGCAATCACTCTTATCCATATTAATAAGGTCAAGCACCTTAATATCATAGCCATGCTTTTCTAACATATTGCCGGTATCACGAAGCAATTCACCTTTCGGGTCAAGAACTATAAAAGAAGTGTTGGCCTGCATAATATTTGGCTTCGCATAAAATCGGGTCTTACCTGAACCCGAACCACCGCAGACCAAAACATTAAGATTTCTTCTGTGCTGTCTGCCATCAAGACCGATTGCAGTATTCTGAGTGAGAACCTTATTTTCGGTAACGTCCTTGTCCATATATTTCTTTTTAATAGTATCCGGCTTTCCCCATTTAGCCGAGCCGTGTTCTTCTCTTCTTCGGTAATTCTTATCATTAGATATATATATACCGATACCCAAAGCATATCCGACAATAAAAATGAGGACAGTTTTTAAGCTGTCCTCACAAAAAGAAATATTAAAAGGATTACTGAAAGCAACTGACAGATTCTCAATGATATCTACAAGTCCGCCGTCAACATATGGTGCAACCAACAGTCCGAGCCATATAACAGGGATTAGGCCGCAGTAATAAAGTATGAGATTTGTTTTGGATAGTTTATCTGTCCGCACGGTCAAATCTCCTCCTTCTCAGAGGCGGAGCATCAATGATTTTCAAAAGAAGCTTGTCAACATCTTCCGTAGGTTGTTCCTGTTCAAGTAAACTGTTTCTGAATTCATTGAAACCGTTAATCAACAGATTGTGTTCAAAGGAATCAACTGTTATTATTCTTTTTTCATCCTTCATTTGAACACCGCCTTATCTGTCACTGTGTTCTCTGTGCTTAGGTTCAAGTGCCTTGGTAATTGTGTTTGCAATCGCATTGGCATGATCTCTTACCTGAGAAAGCTCGGTTCTCTTTTCTTTTGCTTCAAGAGAAAGGAACTTTTCGCTTACACCGGTAATAGGTTCAGGCTCATAGCCTGCTCTTGATGTTGCAATATATGAAATAGCCTGTGCGGAAAACTCAAGATTTTCTCTGTTGAAATCACCTTTATCAAGTTTTGCAAATGCAATTTCTTTTGAGAGTGCACGGACAATTTCATTGCCGTTCATTCCCTGCCTGATAAGAATCTTTTTATTTTCGGGCTGATATACAGCATTCACGTTTTCGGGAAGATCATTGTTTATTTCAACAGGAACAGGAGATGTGGTAATCATGGCCTTTATTACCACACGGACATCGGGTGTTTTGGTTCTCTGAGGTCTCAGTTTTGCATTGGTCTGTGAAATATCAAAGACCTTCTTTGCGTTATACGGAATTACCTTCTTGCCGTCATCTCTTGTATATTCCTTGCCGGGTTCAAGGATAACGATACCTGTTTCACCCTTATTGATAAACACATGATTCTTCTGCCACGTCTTTGAATCGCAAAGTCTTGTTGCATCAGGGTTCTGATATGCGACCAGAAGTGCATTGCTTACCGAGTATCTGTCGAATCTGCTTTGAACGTCAAGATACGCCATTACGGTATCGGGATTGTTAAGTTCTTCTGTTGCTGTTTCGAGCATTTCATAAGCTAATGCTCTGTTTTCATTTTTCTGCTTTATCCAATCTTCTTTTGAATAAAGTTCTGTTTCATTTGTCGGTTCATTACCGATAATATTATCTGCTTCTGTCATGTTTTTTAGTTCCTTTCGTTTTTGTTGTTTTTGATTTCTGCGGAGTTGTCTTTCCGACTGCCGCCTTTTGTTTCTCTTCCTTAAGCCTGTTAAGCTCTGCTCTGACTGAGGGTCTGGAAGAAGCATCATCCCGTGTATAACGTCGGATTTCGTTGATTCCGGAGGTAGGCTCGGACGGACGGGATTTTCCCGCCTTCGCCATAGTGGGGTTTTCGATATGCGGAGTTTCTTTCTGCTGAGGTTTCTCAAAGAGCTCATCAATGAATTTATCCTCTATGCTCCTCTCCGGTCGCTGTTTTTCTTTCGGTTGTTTGTTACCGTTCTTAGATCTTTCAAGACTGTTCCGAACATCAGCTTTATCGACATATCCGAGTTTGAATCTTTGGAATATGCGGTTTACCTTTGGTGAGTCTTCAGCACGTATCATAATATCGCACTTATTGTTTTCATTAGATTTATCTTTAAGCACGTGATACATAACACCGTACTTTTTTGCTTCTTTACAAAACTTATATAAATCCTTCTGATCGATTTCAAAAACCTTAATAGGCTTCTGAGATTTAAGCATCGTGTTAAGTGAAGCTCTGCCTTTTGTTCTTGTTGTGTCTTTACGAGATGCAAGGATAAGTTTAATAAGACGTTCTGCTCCGTCCATTGACATCTTACCTGCAACTTCAACGCCCTGTAGTGTCATCCTCACGATTTGTTCTGCTGCGTCGCCTGAAGCGTTCATCTGTACTCATCTCCCTTCTTTCTTTATCGTTCATAATTTTATTTATCTTGTTTTCGATTTTAGGTTCATCGTTTTGTATTCTGTCACAGATACGAATATCTTTTCTTAAAGTATTCATCCTCTGACTTAACAACGAAATTGAATTTTTGATTTCAGCTATTTCTTTTTCATCATTATTTCTAACCGCAACCTTTAACATATTACGAAGTCGTTTTCTTCCTTCATAACATTCCTGAAGTTCTTTTTCGCAAGACTGTCTGTATTCTGAAAGTTGTTCAGAAGTATTGATGTTGTTATCACACAAAAGATTTTGTTGTTCAATCAGTTTATCGAGCTTTCGCATTTCATCAATGAGATATTTATCAAGACCTCTGTTCTTGCTAGGATTTTTCTTTACATACTGAACAACGGTTACAAACGAAACATAAATCTGTTGATAAGTCGGGTCAACAAGAGGAACAAAAAAATCCCCAACAAGATTATCTTGTTGAGGAATATCTATTCTGTATCTCTGCCATTTTGATTTTATTCTGTTGTCTATGCTTTCAATTGTATAATCTTCTCCGAGAGTTTTTAATCTTCTCGGTCTTTCAAAGTTCGGATGTGAAATAGTCGGATACTTACGATTGAAATTAAAAGTGTATCCGAGTCTTTGCATTTCAATAAAAAATGCTTTTCGATTTGTTGTTGTCAGAATACATTCATCAATATCTCTTCTGATGATTGCATCCTTTGTCCACTCTCCGTTTTTTTCTGCCATATATAAATCATAACTTTTATGACCACGCTTTTTCGGATTGTTAATAACAGACAACCCGTATTCGCGACAAAGGTCATCAGAAATTTCACGAAGGTGGTAATAGCTTTCAAGACAATCGTTGAACTTCAATCCTGATTTTGCTTGAACAGAGTTCACTACAAGATGATTATGCAAACAGTCTGTATTAAGATGTGTTGCAACGACTCCTTCATAACCGTTTAAAGCTCTGTTTAAAAATTCAATTCCCAAATCGTGAATCTTATCCGGTGTTCCTTCATTGGGTGCAAACGATTGAATAATGTGATAACCGAGAATTCCGTCCGTCTTGCGATGACGTTTCTTTGTTCGCATCATTTCCTGAAATGCGTTTTCAACTGATGTCAGGTTTTGAGTCGGAGTAACATAAAACTGTTCTTCTGTTTTTAAATCATTAATACTGTAATCAAGTACACTATGCAAATTCAGAAACATTTTTTCGTAGTTTTCGTTTTCAGTTTTATTTTTGTTACCGACATAAGCAAGTGTTCTGTCAAGATGTGTACGAATAGGAATGATATATACTATTGCCATTTTAATTTTTCCTGTTTATCCTGAAAGCATCATGCATTTCCTGTTCAACATCTTTAAGCTCAGACAAATGCTTTTCCAACTCAGCAGGATTTAATATACCGTTCGTTCTTGCAATGCGAAGAATCTGATTGATGTTATTACCGATACACCTTAACTGATAAATCAAATCATCATATTTAACATGCGGTGCTTCAGGCGGTTCATAACCCAAAACAAGATAGCGTATAACCAAGGATGGTTTCAACCCAGTCTGCCTACAAAGCAAATCAAGTTTTTTCTTTTCTTGATTGTTAAAATATACTTTTACCTGTATCTCTCTGTTTCGCATACAATCAAGCCTTTCTTCTTTAACTTTTCAATTAAGATTGTTGCAGTTATATTTGATATAAAAGCTAAGCCTGCAACTGCAACATAATCTAATGTGTCCATTGGAATCATCTCCTTTCTGGGGCGTTAGGGGTGAAAAATCCCTTAACAAGCGGATGTGAGTACTCATATCCAATGCTTGTTAAGACTGATGCCACGCACAAATACTGTATTAACTAAATTTTCGTTTAATTGCTACTTAAAACTTTTTATTTTGTTTTGCAGCAATTAATTGTTGCAAAAATCAAGGGGCTGTAATATAATTTAGTAGTAAAAATATAATCAAGGTGACAAAATGAAAAATATTATAAACCGTGAACACATTAACTACTTAAATATAATGGCCGAAGAATTAGAAACTGAACATTTATCTATTTTCGCAGGAGCAGGAATATCAATTGATTCTGGATTTGTAGATTGGAAAGGTTTAATGAAACCAGTTATTGAACAGCTAGAAATCAATGCAAATATGGATCTTGCTTTGGCAGCTCAATTTTATGAGAATGAATATGGTAGACACGATATTAACAAGTTAATTTTCGATGAGTTTAATCGAGTACCTCGAAAAAATGAAGTTATTACTTTGTTGGGGAAACTTCCTATAAAATCATATTGGACAACTAATTATGATTCTTTGATTGAAGATACATTATCTGCATCACCCATAGAAAAAATAGTTGATTTAAAAATCAATAAAGACCAATTCAAATATCATGTTCCTCAACACGATATAACAGTTTACAAAATGCACGGTGATAAAAGGTATCCCGACGATGCAATCATTACCAAAAATGATTATGAAACATATGACTCAGAAAGAGAAGTTTTTACAAAAGCATTATTTACAGAATTAATTACGAATACATTTCTATTTATAGGTTTTAGTTTCTCGGATCCCAATTTAGAAAGAATATTAAGCATTGTAAAACATACTTTTGACAACAACGCACCAAAAAACCACTACTGCTTTATGCGTCGTGTAAATAAAAAAGATTATTGCAATTATGCACAGTTCAAACAAGATGCTAATTTCCAAAAGTTGCGTATAAGAGAAATGAGGAGGTACGGAATTCAAACAATTCTTATAGATGATTTTTCTCAAATAACTACTTGCTTAAAGTACATAAAATCTAAGCTGGATCAAAAAAGAGTTTTTATATCGGGAAGCATAACAAAAAGACTGATCTCAAAGGACTCGGAACAAGCAGAGTTCGTACAATATTTGGCACAAAAACTTATTGAAAACAAATACAAGATTGTGACGGGTTTTGGACAAAATATAGGTAACTACTTGCTTGTTGGAGCGTGTCGCAATATGAGAATAAATCAAGCTAAAAAAATACATGAAACAATAGAAATATATCCCTTAGTTACAATAGAAAACGATGCTGAAGCTTTACGAAAAGAACTAATATCAAATTGTGGATGCATAATCACTCTTTTCGGAAAAACACCCTACCAAAAAAACTCTTGCCCAGCCGAATTAAATTCTGATGGTGTTTATCAAGAATTTAAAATTGCCGAAAAGGAAAACCTTACTCTGCTTCCTGTTGGATGTACTGGTAATACTTCAAAGTATCTGTGGGAATATACCAATAATAATCGTAAAATTTTTTATAACAATGATATCTTCCAACACTGGAACAACTTAGGTAAAAGCAATATTAGAGATAAAGAAAAAATTCTTGATTCTATTTTAAAATTGCTTGAATATAAAAATATTCAGGAGCAAGAAAAATTAGAAAGAGAATTGTTAAGTCAGATCAACAATGTTATCTTATCAGAAGAATATGACTTAAAAAAAGTTTTTCTAAGTTTCCATTATAATAGTAGCCACGAATTGGCAGATAAGTTTCGAAAAATTATTAATGGAACACAAAAATATGTTGCTACCGAAGAAGAAGAAGCATACAACAAAACAAGCAAGCAAGGTGTTTTTAACTGGATAGATCAAAAAATCGAAAACACAGTTGCTACAGTACTAATTTTTGATGAATCTATTTTTGATAGTGTATATGTGGAATACGAACTAGAAAAATCAGTGAAACGTAATAATCGAATAGTGATCATCACAACCATTGATATTAAAAAAACCCAAAAATTGATCAAACAAAAATATCCCTTACTGCGTGATACAGCATCATATTTCAAGTCAACAGATATTAACTGTACCGAAGATATTTTGTCGATTCTTGGGAATTAACATTAAATTTTTCTTTGCGTTATTATATGTCAAAGCTTTCTTAAATGCTAATATATGTGTTTATGGTTATAAGCACGCAGTTTTAAAATACTGCGTGCTTTCCCATATTGTTATATAAATATGTTTCAATCATTTTATAAAAGTTCACTATTAACTCTCAAACTCATATAATTCTTTCCAATACATAATTTGTAAACCATATGTTTTAATCATCTTACAATCGTTAATCTTAGTAAAAACTTCTCATTTGGACGCCAGTATAATATCTCTTACGTTTTGTTTCCGACATCTCAATACAGCTCATCAATCAGACTTCTTCATCATCAGAAACGGTCTGAGCATCATCTGTATCGCAGTCCTCTGACTCGCTGTCAGCTTCAAACACTTTATATACTGGAAACATTTTCGTGTTTTCAAGCTGCGAAATTACGTCAGTTGAATTGTCAATATCTTTTATCTTTGCTTCAGCTTCCTCTTTTGAGTTTGCAATTACTTCAACCACATTGGCTAAGCAATGAATTACGACTGCTTTAAATCTTTTCATTATATATTCCTCCATTATCTTTCATGTTCTTTTTTTATCGGGTTATATGGGACTTTAGTTATACGGTCATCGACCTTAAAAAACTTTTCCGGGTACTTAAACCTTTTTAAGTGTTCGGTTATCTGTTTATCAGAAAGACTTGTAAACTCATCTTCTTTACTGTCACAGATAAAAAATGTTCCGAAAACGATATCATTAACTCTGCCTTCACCATCACACAGTCCTCTGTTTAATGGTAAAGAAAGAAGTTTACCTTCGCGGTTATGAATAATTAGACCGTCAGATAAACATCGAACATCAATATCACCTCCGACAATGCTTTGCATACTCTCAAGAGAAGAATCAATCTCCTGAACTTTTGCAATCTTGCCGGGTTCAACCAAAACAACTTTTATCTTTTCAGGTACACATTCCTTTGCTTCAAAGTTAATTTCGGTAAAGTTATCAGCATCAAGAATATGTTCACCTCTGTACCAATCATCGGTTACAATCTGTTCTGCTTCTTCCTGATTCTGAGCTTCAACCGAAACTTTCTTTGTTAAGATTTCAGTTATGGTCACTTCAAATTTTTTCATTTGCATCAAACCTCCCTTCTTATTTTGTTTGATAAATTTTTTAAAGAGCATAAGTAATCATTAACGTCTTTACCAACCGAAACAAAATCTGTTTCAACGGTGTATTTATCTTTCAGTAATTCACTTATTACTTCTGCTGCTTTACGACCTGTTGTGTCATTATCCAAATGCAGATAAACTGTTTTTATTTGCGGGTTATCATCAAGAAACTTGCTCAACGAATTCGGTAACCGAACATTATTCATTTTCTTGGAAGGTTGATAAACTCCGGATAAAGAAAAAAGGTTCTGACTTTTAAAATCAGAACCTCGTTCATAAATAAGTGTGGCATAGGATAATAAATCTATCGCACCTTCAAAAATATGTATGTTTGTATTATTTTTATTTACCAACCGAAAAGGAAAACTCTTGTCACTACCGAACGCATCACTGATATATCTGTATTCATCCGTACCTCTCATACCTGCATATTTAGGAACACCTTTTTCATCGAACCCAACGAACATAATATTGTTCATCGGTGAACTCTGATATATCATTTCTTTTTCAATAAAATATGAAATGACATCTTCGTTGATTCCTCTTTTCTTTAAATACTCAACTGCAATATCATTATTATCAGCTCTCGGCGGAAGAATAAGTTTTCTTTTAGTTTTGTACTTCAGCTTTCTGTACGGTTTGCTCAATGCGCTTTCATCTTTTGCAATCAAAGAAATTGCCTCTATGAAAGTCATTCCACGTACCTTTACAAGATAATCAACAGCACTTTTTCCGCCCATACCTCTTGACCACCACATCCACATACCATTTGATATTTTTAAACTATCATGTGTTTTTGTAGAGTATACGTCGTGTGAAACTCTTACCAGTTCATAAGGTTCATAATTTCTCAGATATGTTAGCACGTCCATTTCCTTTGCTCTGTCGATAATGTTTTTAGAGTAATATGTCATTCTATCGACTGCTCCTGTCTACTTTTATCCTTGCAACTCTGATGAGTTCATTAGATTTGTTTTCAATACAGATTCTTATCTCATTCGTATGATCTCCTTCATACTTTTTCCCAAGCAAGAAACAATTTGTTGAGAGACCGCCCAGAGGGGTATATTTGCACTCACTTTTAATCACTCAAAAACCCTGTAATCCCTTATAAATCAAGGCTTGGCGACTGTTTTATGTTAATGTCGTTACTCCTAATAACTTCCGATTTCTGCTAATATTTCACACCAATATTAGCAAACCATCAACATGTAGGTAATTGATAGTATGTTAATTCTGTACCAAAACAGCTCGCTTAAGTTTGTATTTGAAACAATTTTGTCATTTTGCATAGCAATCGCAAAGGCTGAATTAGAAACCTCTTTATCTTTAGAACTAAAGACGTAACAAAAAGGAACCTATATTTTTTATAGGTTCCTTTTGAGGTAAGTATAATATTGATGAACATCATATAAATTGACACCATACAAACAAGGCTATTGTCACAACAAACATTATGCCATCAATCCAAAAGAACGGACACAACTTCATCGTATTCGAAAAGGTTTCCTGTAACTCATTGCCTTCATCGTCTTTTTTTATTTTTATAACTAACGGACGAGAAAGTTTGTAAATAAAATATATTAAAATAAACAGTAAATTATACGATAGTGTTGCAACTAAAAACAATAAAAAAACGGTTTTTATTAAACTCGCAGATGAAACAAATGCTGTAGCAAAATCAATGTTAGAAAAGATTGATGTTACGCCAAATCCAGCGAACGCAATAGCAACAAAAATACCAAGAATAGCAACTGTATTGATAAGAAGTGTAAAAATCTTGTCATCGATCAATTTATTTGCATTTTCAACAGAGGAATTTAAATCCTTCAACTTTAATTTAACTTCTTTTAAGTATTCTTCATGTTGTAAAACAGCAGTCGATGTGCTATCTTGTTTAGTGGATTTTTTATCAGCAACCTCATAGTAGAGTGTTATCAAGTCTTGCAGTAGTTTTTCTACTTTTACTATTTTCTCTGCATATGGTGTGTCAAGTATAGATTCTAAATTTTTCCGTTCATCCTGACAATCTGAAAAGCAACGTCCAAGTTTTGTTCCAAATGAAGCAAAATCTTCATCCGAAAAGCTGTTCATTATTGTTTCAATATAATTTTTGTCATATTTTAAATCACTATCTTTAAATTCATAGGCAAAGCTATGATATAAAGCTGCTATAGTCTCAATTTTAACTTCTATTTTACTTAATTTTGTTATAAAATCTAATACTGTCATTCTTCCAAAAATGCCCCCATTAATATTTGATAACTCACATGAGGTGTAGATGAAGCAGTTGCTTTTACTGCTAAAGATATAACTTTTTGATTTGCAGGCAACAAATTCAATTCAATAGCATCAAGTCTACCAAATTGCTCAAGAATTTTATTAACACTCTTTTCCTCTTGTTCAAGCAGAATAATATACTCTTCCTGTTTGGTTGCAAAAGAACCACCGAGCCCCCTAAATTCTTCATCCACTTCCTTTATTGCGACTCCGCAATCCCATATTCTTATATCTTCCTTAAACAACGGTTTTTTACTTTTTCTAATGCAATCAACTTGCATTAATACTAATAATTTTTGTAGCTTTTGCGCATCAATAAACAACCCTAAATCAATACACTTGTTTATTACAATTTTTCCAACTTCTGCAGCTTTACACATAATTTTTGTATGTTCCTTTACTACGCCCTTAATTTCTTTTTTTTTGAACTTTTCTTTGTTGTTAAAAGCAAAAAATTTGAGTTGCTCTGAGGACGTAACAGTTTCCAACCCAACAACATTTCCTTTAACTTTATCTAATTGCTTTTCCATTATAGAGCAACCATTTAGAAAATTCAATAGTTTTCTGTATTTTTTCTGTGTTTTTCTGTGTTTTTTCTGTGTTTTTTTCATTTTTCATTCTCACTTATAATTAAAAATTTATGGTTTTTAATTGTACCATATACAAGGGAAATATATAGTCGTTTACTGCGATAAGCATAATTTCATCATTTATAGTTTAATTCAGCCTTTATTGTGATAAATCAATTTGTATTGCTGATATGTAGCAATTAAAAAATAGGCAAACAATGACCTTTAAGTCATTTTGCTTGCAATTTTTATAATGCTTGAATTTTATATATAAAAAAGATAATATCTGATTATCCTGAAAAAAGGCAGTAATCGTTTGAGATTACTGCCGCTAACTTTTACATATCAATTTTAATTTTCAACTTATTTCTCGGATGCTTTTTAGTAAAGATCTTTTTCTGAGCATTTTAGCTTACATGGGTATAAATCCGAGTTGTAGTAATGGAGCTATGACCTAAGACTTCCTATATATAACGGATATCAACATCTCCTATATAAATTGGTATTAAAAATTATATAGGACTAAAAAAGCAGAGTAAATACAGAAAGCTTATCTTACAGCAACTTTCTCTTTGACATCACTTTTTTCTTCACCTATCTCCCCGTCCACAATCTCATTATCCGTATGGTCCATATCAAGAAGTACATTAAGCTCTGCCAACCTCTCCATTTTCTGCGAGAGTTCTTCTTCCTGCGGAAACGGTCTTTCAACCTCAGTTTTTGCATTTTCAAGCTGCACCTTTGTATCTGCAAGCCTTTCCTCGCAAGCCTTTAATTTGTCAGGCATTGAAGATATAAGATTATCAAGACGAGTAATGTTACCGTAAATATCAGCACCGAGAGACACTGAATGTCTGAGTGAACCTACAAGAGTTAATACATATTCTTTCTCAAAGGAATTGAATGACAGCTCCATATTAAAGCCACGATATGAACCGATTACTTTCGGGTCGGGTGATGTCATAGCCTTACAAGCAACCAAAATTGCTGAACCTGCATCTTTCTTTTCATCATAGGTAACATCTTCAACCACCATCGGAAAAAAGTTATCTGCATTAAGGAAGGTGTTTTCTTTTGCTCTTTGAATATCTGCATTGTACCCGGCAATTCTTTCTTCGCCTTGCTTTATCTGCTGCGGATAGAACTTTATAATTCTGTCCTCAAGACTGTATCTCTGACTTAAATGGTTCTGTTTCAAAAGCTTGAGTTTTGATACGGCAACATCCAAATCCATCTTTTCTTTGATATACGGATTACCCGTTGCAAGTGCTTTGATTTCGGCATAAGATAACGCCTGCTCGTCAACATCTTCTGCTGAACGCACAGGCGATTTTGAAGTCATAATCTGACCTATAAACTTTTGCTTATTCTCAACGAGCTGATAAAGGTATGCATCAAAGGTCTGCTCTGTTACATAACTGTAAATCTCAACTTCAGGGTTTTCATTACCTTGTCGTACAATTCGACCTTCACGCTGCTGAAGGTCAGCGGGCCTCCACGGACAATCCGTATGGTGAATGGCTATGAGTTTCTGCTGAACATTAGTACCGGCACCCATTTTTGCAGTTGAACCTATAAGAACACGAACCTGACCTGAACGGACTTTTCCGAAAAGGTCTTTTTTCTTTGCCTCACTGTCTGCGTTATGAATAAAGGCAATCTCACTTTCGGGGACACCCTTTGCAATAAGTTTCTTTTTAATGTCATCATAAACATTTAACTTACCGTCATTATGCGGAGTGGATAAATCACAGAAAATAAGCTGTGTTGATTTCTGCGGAGTTGTTCGCTCCCAAATGCCATAAACATTATCAACACAAGCAGCAACCTTGCTGTCAGGGTCATCGGGTAACATTTCATTGAAGAGTCTTTGGTCAAGTGCTAACTTTCTGCCGTCATTTGTAATGAGAAGCATATTATCAACACTTGAATCAACCATTTTGTTTCTTACCTTCTCGGCTCGTTCCGAAAGAGATTCAACAATCTGCTTCTGGTGTTCTGTCGGCTTAACTGCAATATTATGAAAGTTTGCTTTAGGTACAGGGAGATTTAACATATCTGCCGTCTGTATATCTGCAACTTGTCTGAACATCATCATAAGTTCGGGGAGATTATAGAACTTCGCAAATCGTGTTTTTGCCCTGTATCCCGTACCTTCGGGAGCAAGCTCAATAGCCGTAACAGTTTCACCAAAGGTTGATGCCCAAGAGTCGAAATGTTGCAAATGCTTATCTTCAAGAGCCTCATACTGAAGGTATCTCTGCATTGTATAAAGCTCTACCATTGAGTTTGAAACAGGAGTACCTGTTGCAAAGATTACACCCTTGTTTCCGGTCACTTCATCAAGGTATCTGCACTTCATATAAAGGTCAGATGACTTCTGTGCCTCGGTTTGAGCTATACCACCGACATTCCTCATTTTTGTATATAAAAAGAGGTTTTTGAAATTATGAGCTTCGTCCACAAAGAGTCTGTCAACACCGAGTTCCTCAAAGGTAACAACATCGTCTTTTCGGCTTTGGTCATTGAGCTTATCAAGTTTAGTCTGTAATGACTTCTTCGTTTTTTCAAGCTGTTTAACGGTGATTTTCTCACCTCTGTCATACTTGATTTGTGCTACACCGAGAGTGATTTCATCAATCTGTCGCTGAAGCATTTCTCTCTGCCTTTCAATGCTTATAGGGATTTTCTCAAACTGTGAGTGACCTATGATAATAGCATCATAATCACCCGTAGCAATACGAGCACAGAACTTTTTACGGTTCTTTGTTTCAAAATCCTTTTTAGTAGCTACAAGAATATTTGCTGACGGATAAAGCTGAAGATACTCAGATGCCCACTGTTCAGTAAGGTGGTTGGGAACTACAATAAGTGATTTATTGCAGAGTCCGAGCCTTTTGCTTTCCTGTGCTGCAGCTACAATTTCAAAGGTCTTGCCTGCACCAACAACATGAGCAAGTAAGGAATTACCACCGTACATAATACGGGCAACTGCATTTATCTGATGTGGTCGTAAAGATATTTCAGGGTTCATACCCGAAAATGTGATATGACTTCCGTCATACTCACGAGCACGCATTGAATTGAATAAATCGTTATAAATTCTAACAAGTCTTTCTCTTCGTTCCGGGTCTTTCCAAATCCAATCCTGAAAGGCTTGTTTTATCATTTCCTGTTTACCCTGAGCAATAGCAGTTTCTTTTTTGTTGAGAACAGACTTTTTATTGCCGTGTTCATCTTCCACATAGTCAAAAATACGAACATCTTTAAGATTGAGAGTATCTTCAATAATCTTGTAACCGTTGATTCTGCTTGTACCGTAAGTGTTGTTAGCAACAACATTAGTACGGTCATAAGATTTGTTTGCAATAGTCCATTCACCTGTAAGCTCGGTATATTTAACTTTAATATTCCATTGAGCATAACGAGGTGTCTGTAAAATCTCATATACAAATCTCTCAACATCTTCAGGAGGGAGCCAAGTTGCACCCAAACGAACAGAAATTTCACTTGCTGTCAAATCTTTAGGCTGAACCTTTTCAAGCATTTCCACATTGATGTTGTAATCATCGGGGTAAAGCTCTGCAGTTCTTCTTGCAAGTTCAAGTTTCTTTCGTACATTGCCTGACAAGTATTCATCTGCAGGGAGATACCTTTCGTCGTTGCTATACTCATTTGTGTATTCCGGGTTAAGAAAGATTACACCTTTGAGTTCTTCAAAGAGTTCCTGTTCCGTTTTACCCGTAAGCTCACACATAAAGTCCATATCAACCTTTGCTTTTTCACCGATTGAAACAGCGAGTGCTTCACTTGCAGTTGAAACAGATGTTACCTTAATATGAGGTTTGATTGTTCTCTTTGTAAACATATCCGCTTTGCGTTTAAGTTCACCGTTTTCACCGATAATTTCAAGTGAACAAAGCAAACAATATGAACTGTCATCAGCAAATGCTAATCTGTTTGCTCTTGCATTGAGAAGTCCGTATTTCTTTGTAAAATCATCATATAAGGTGTTTAATCTTTCCTGTGCAGAAAGAATTGCAGAATCGGGATAATCGTCCGTCTGAAGTCGTATAAGCTCACGAACACAATCACGAATTTTAATCATACCCTTAATTCTGCTTTCGGCAGTTGCAGAAACATCAACAGGGTTCATTCTGCTGTTTTGACGATAGTAAATCTTATCCTCAACAACAGTAAAACTGAAGTTTTTTACATTCGGGTCTGCGGGAACTGAATTATCTTCAACTTCACCGATTTCCGAAATATCAAACTCTGTTATCTCTGCGTGAATGTTTTGTACCGCTTCATTTAAAAGGTCAGAAAGATTTCTGTCCTCATACGGTTTACAAGTCAAGGAATGACCGAACTGTGAGGACTCCATAACCATTTCACCGAGTACCATTTCAGGATGGTCAATAAAATACTTATTGTATTCATTACCATTCTCATCACGGTCAAGGTGTACCCAATCGGGTTCATCATTTACAAGAGTATCTCTTTTCTGCAAGAATAGAATATCGGATGTTACCTCGGTACCTGCATTTGCTTTGAATGTGGTATTAGGCAAACGAATGGCGCCGAGAAGCTCGGCTCTTTGTGCAATATACTTTCTTACATTTGAGTTTCTCTTGTCCATAGTGCCTGATGAAGTGATAAATGCAATTACACCACCGGGACGAACCTTATCAAGTGTCTTTCCGAAAAAGTAATCGTGTATGAGCCAATTATTCTTGTCATACTTTTTATCAATTACTTTGAATTGTCCGAAAGGCACATTACCTATGGCAACATCAAAGAAACTGTCGGGGAGTGATGCGTTTTCATAACCCTGCACCGTGATACCGGATTTCTGATACAACTGCTGTGCAATACGACCTGTTAAGCTGTCAAGCTCAACACCGAAGAATTTACTCTTCTGCATACCATCCGGAAGCATACCGATAAAGTTACCCGTACCGCAAGACGGTTCAAGAATATTACCTTCGCTGAATCCCATATTACCGAGTGCTTCATACATAGCACGGATAACAACAGGAGGTGTATAGAAAGCAGTAAGTGTACTTTCTCTTGCTGCGGCATATTCTTCGGGAGAAAGTGTAACGATAAGTTCCTTGTATTCATCTGCCCAATTTGCTTTGCTTTCATCAAAAGCATCCGCAAGACCACCGAAGCCAACATACTTTGAAAGTATTTCCTGTTCTTCGGGAGTTGCAAGACGGTTTTCAAATTCAAGCTCGTGCAAAAGGTTGATAGCAGCCATATTGTTACGGAATTTCTCTTTCGGACCGCCAACACCTAAATTATCATCCGTTATTCTGAAATTGTGTTTTTCACTGTCGGGAATAGTAGGATGAAGTGTTGTTACCTTCTCTTTCTTTTCTTCCCAAACAGGCGGAGTTAAGGCAGGTTCTTCTGTGCGAAGCGTCTGAATGGTTACATCAAACGGGAGTCCGCTTTCTTCGGCAGATATTTCATCAATCTTTTCTATGGAATAGCTCGGTGTGTTCTGCTGATTTATATACTCACGTACAACATTGATATTTTCCACACGGTTAATCGGATACAGTGAAGAAGTGTCACGCATTGAAACCTGACCGAACACAGGGTCAATCTTTTCGACAACAAATGCGGTACCGTCAATAATGACCTCCTTGCCTATAAGTTCTGCATCAGAAATAACGGCAAGCTTATCTTTTTCTGCTTTCAGTTCAGCTATTAACTGCTGTGCTGTTTCTTTATCTTCGGGGTCTGCTTCAGCAACAAGACCTTCCAACTCTGCAATAGCAGCATCAATGGACTGCGGGTTCTGCAAATCAAGGGCAAGCTTATCTGCCGCATCTTCTTTTGATTCACCGATTTCAAGAGTATCTCTGAACCCGTAGAAATCGAAGTTTTCATAAAAATCAACAAGTCTTTCAGACAGGGATTTTTCAAGATAAGGACTGCGGACTACCTGAAAGCTCTGTAACGGCGGGTCAAGTTCAGATATAAAATCAAGAGGAACGGTATTGGCGTCATTATCTGCATAAGCAACAACTGACATCGGTGTGCCGTAATAATTCTCATCCTTAATATCCTTTATGAACTGATATTCACTTGTGTATTCGATACTTTCACGAACTGTGCCGTCTGTATGAAGATAATCAATTCTGCCTACGGGTCTGGACTCAACCGGGTCTTCCTTGTTAGTGGAAATAAGGGAAAATGTTTTTCTTTCTCCGTTTTCAAAAGCAGAAACAACAACATCAAAACCTCTGTCGGTAAGCATATCAAGATACGTTTCAAGTCTGTGTTTCGGAACACCGCACATATCTACTCTTGTATTTCCGTAAACCGTTCTTTCGGTAAGGTGAATATCAAGAGCCTGTGCTATCTGTTTCGCATCTTCTCCGTATGCTTCAAAGAAATCTCCCACCTGATAAAGCACCAAAGAAGAAGGATTGTCGTGCTTTATATCGTTGTAAGCATCCCAATAGGTGTCACGGCTGTTTTCGGGATTCGCAGGAGCATCTCTTTCAATAATCTTTGCTTCATCAATAAGAGCCTGCATTGTTTCCTTTGTGCAGTCAGTCAGGTCAACAGCAGAATGGAAATACTCATAATCTTCCTTGTATTCTTTTGTTCCGTAATCGGAAAGTGTCTGGTGGGCAACAGAACCGAGATAATCAAAGAACTCTTTTTCATCGGAATGAAGCTCTGCTGCCTTTAAAATATCCTCATAAGAAACAAGGTTATTAACAAACTGTCCTTTACCGTCATTGCCGTCAGGATTGTAATATACCCACTCAACATTGTTACTGCCGTCATTCACAAAGAAAGCATCTGTATATTCAGCATCCAAAGTTTCGGATATCTCTACCGTTGGTGCCGGGTATCTGTCAACAACACCCTTATCAACTTCCATAATAACAATACCAATGTTATTGTTATCGGTAAGCTCTTTCTGACAATAGCTGAGGTTAAAGTCAAGAACCTCACAACAAGGAGTAAATACATTTCCGTAAAGATTCTTTCCTGTTGCTCCGTAAATAGTATGCTTTGAAAGAGTTTCAGCATCTTTTCCGAAAGCAAAATAGAAGCCTCCGACGTGCATTAAAAGAACACCGTCAGGGTTTTCCTTTTTAATCTGCTCATACTGAAACAAGAAATCAGGCTTATTGCTTTCATCAACCTCTGTTTCGGGTTCATCAACAACAGGTCTTTCAACCTCAACCTCAATTCTCAGATGATTGTTGGCAGGGTTTTCTTTTATCTTTTGTTCAAAATCAGCCTTAGAAAGCTCCTTGCTGAATAACGGATATTGGCTGTCATTAAGAATTACAGGGTCTTCAAGTGAAAGAATAGTATATTCATCTGCACCGATATACACCGTATCACCGAGGTTATATTCAAATCTGTATTCCTTCGGTGGACCCTGCTTTTCGGGAGCATCACGGATTATCTGACGAATTTCATTTGTCTTTTTCCACGCTGCTTCCTTTGCAATTCTTTCTTCAAGCCACTGAGGATACATTTCCTTTTCTTTCGGACTCAGGTATCTGTCGAGCCTTATGAGTTCGGAAATTCGCTTTTCAACATAGTTCCATTTAAGGAGAGTTCGTCTTTCAGGCACACTGTAATGGTCAGATATTTCAATACCTTTAGCATCGTGGTTTTCCCAATAACCCGTACCGGGGATAACACTTGTACCGCCGCCTGTACCATATTCATTTTTCAAAAACTTGATATTATCTTCTTTTGAAAGACTTTCGGTAAACTGTCGGTACACACGCATTTTACCTTCACTGAAACCACTGCCACTGCCAAGCACATAGTCAATAGCACCCTGCGGCAACGGAAGAACAGCATCCTTTACTTTGGTGCCGATGAATTCAAGTTGTGTTTCCACACCGGGTAACAACAAACCCTGCGGCTCTGTCCATTCTTCAATGAGTATCATACCGAAAACAGAACGCTCAATCTGAAACCATTTTGACCAAGCTTCACGGAGTTCGGTTCCGTCATCTCGCCATAATCTTATAGCATCGGAATACGCTTCAAAACCTGCTTTTACACCGTTTGAAAGTGTTGTTTCATAAGGTTGCGAATTAAAGAAAGACTTAATAAAATCGCTACGTTCCTGTTTGTCTGAATGACTTTCATAGAACATAGTGATTTCTTCTGTATGCGGAGTTAAAAACGATCTGATTAACTCACTTTTTTGTTTGTCTTGGTGAAAATATTCGACGCCGTTCCAACGGGCATCAAAGTCGTGTCCGCTTAACTGTAAATCAGTTCCTTCAGCACTGTTTCCTCGACTGTCATCCTGATGTTGTTCATCAAACCTACCCACTTCATCGGATCCGATGCTTTGAGTTCCTCCGTCACTCCCCAAGATTTCATCAGCTGTCCGGTCAGCTGCTCCGTCATCTGTAAAGCTTCGGTTTCCGTCTGTTTGACGGTTCGCATCAGTTCGCCCTTCGCTATCAGCTGAATGAAATAGACCTTCCTGTGTTCCATCAGGAATTTCTTCCTCATCATACCGTACTTCCCAAGTGTAACGTTCTCCTCGGGAGGCAATGTCAGATTCGGAATCTGATAATCCCCTACCTGTCTGTAACTCATCTGTGACATTTTCATTTCTCCTTTCGGTTTGGTTTATTGCACCCTCATCATACTCGGTTTCTATTACATTGACAAATGTGCGATTTTGTTTTTTCTCAAGTTTCTGAATATTTTTTACCGTACTCTCGATTTCACGAAGACCCATTTCCGCAATATCACTTACTGCTACGCCCATTGCAATAACTGTTGACGGAGTGTTGAAATTAAACAGGTCTTTAAAATCTTCACGGTCATAAAATTCATCTGCATTAATACCACACCTTGTCATCATCATATATCCGATACTTGAAGCAAGAGTGTTCTTTAAAACAACCGAAATATTATCTTCATCAAGCTCTTCGAGGAAACTGCCGTATTTGCTGTCATTAACAGTTGAAAGATAATCAAGAATATTATCTTCAGCCATATTTCTCGCAGTATCGTCAATTACACTTTCAAGACCGCCCTCGGCTGTATCACCGAAAGCATTAGTCAGAGCTTCAGCAATTTCACTGTGATAACGTTCTTTGACTTCCCATCGAGGAACCTCATAACCGTAAAACGAATTCGTGTCCGAAACATCAAAAACATATCGTAATCTCTGATGGTTGCCTGAGTATTCAAGCAACGCAATACCCGATGCACCTCGATTGACCCAACGGTTCATTTTATCATTCCAAAAACCTATCTCTGCACAGGCCGTTGCATCAGGTCTCTGTCTGTAAATCAAAATCTGTTCGTGGAAGTTATACTTAAAGTTATTGGATGCAGTTCTAAGAAATGATGTCCACCTATCATAACTGTCCGTAACCTTGCTCACTTCATCATCGAACATAGCGTTGATAATCTGTAATTTACTCGCCATCAGGTTTCACCTCACTGTTTGATTTAGCCTTTCTCGGCGGCTTTTCTGTGCTTTTAATCTCAACAGTGTCGGTTATTTCTGCGGTAAGAAAGGAAAATATTTTGTTTTCTTTCACACATTCCTGAATTTGATGAATGAGAGAAATATCATCAAAGGATATATCTTTCATACTCAATGCCTCTGTCGGTGTGAGGTTTTTTATCTGTTCTTCTGTAGTGATTCCATGCAAAGCAAGCTTTTCAATCATTTCAAACTTGGATTGTATCTTACTCGTTTTTGCTCTTTTTGGCATTGCCCTTCTCCTTTCTTTCGTAAAATTCTTTGTATACCTTTTTCCAACAGATATTACACACATATCCGTCCCTGAATCTGCATCTTTTACAACCTAATTTTCTTTCATTAACCTTCATTGCTGACGATGAATCTCATCGTGCTTCACCTCGCATATGATGATTCTGCTGAATTAACTTACCGTTTTCATCATAGCTTTTAGGGTCAGCTCCCTGTATGTGCCAACCGAACATAGAACCTGCAAGCATTGCTTCTGCCTGTGCTTTGGTAACACCCATTTCGGAATTGTGACCGTCAGCGAGTTTTCTGTTCTTTTCCGGATCTCTTTCACCGTTATTAGCTTCGGTATAACCGGATTCGCCCTTTGTGATGATTATGAGACTGCCGTCAGTAGGGTGTACATTGTATGCTCTTTCGGGAAGTGATGAACGAAGCGGAATGACCTTGCTTCCGTTATTCTTCATCAGCTCCGCAAACTCGCAGATATGGTAGAGTCTGTCACCAACCTCTGTATGGTAGTCATCTATATATCTGCAGATCTTATCATACTTTTCGCCATTAGAATGGATGATCCTTATTTTGTCACCGTCCGGAATCGTAAACACAGGTTTATATGAAGGTGTTATGAACCTTATGCCCCTGCTTGCAGCAACAAGATGTGTTTCAAGATACTGCTTTACAAAGCAATAACAGTAAAGATTATACTGACCGATTTTCGGATTGAGTCTTAACATATATGTGTAATTTTCAGTGTTTATTGTTACTCCGTAATACTCATTATCCATACCGCTGTACTGCTTTGCATTATTTCGACAGTACTCAGCAAGTTTGGTTCTGTCGCCAAGGATTCTGCCGTACTTTTCATCAAGACGAAGGGCATTGATTAAGTCATCAAATTCCTTCTTGAACTCGTCTGTTTTAAAGAATGTGCAGGTATCATTCCATGTTGAAAAGAACTCAGTTCCGCTCGCTCCGAGATCTGCACGGAGATAACCTATACATCCTGTCTGCTGATATAACTGATTGCTCTGTTTGAATGTGTATTTTTCAAGGTCTTCTGTAATGGGATTAATAAATAAATCTGTCATCTTGCATCATTTTCCTTTCTTCTTGCGGCTCGTTCCTTCTGAACTGCCTCCAGTCTTTCTTTTGCCCAATCAGGGAGTTTGTCTTTTTCAATAACACCGAGAATATCTTTGCGTTCATATCTTGACTCTTTACCGCTGTAAAGATTAGTACAGAAGCAGGCTGAACCTCTTGAATGCGGCACACAGCCAAAACCACCCGTACAAAGCTGCAACTGCATTGTCGCAATCTGATATTCGGGTTTAAAAACATCGGCTCTGATTACTACAACTTTGTTTTTGATAGAATCTTCTGCACTGATAACGGTACATCCGTCAGCATAAATAGGTGTAGTATCAACCTCAATTTTTGAGATTTCATCCATTACACGTTCAGCTTCATTTTTGATTCTCTCTGCAAATATCTTTGCAATTTCGGCAAAGTCATTGCCGACAAGTGCGTTTACATATCTCTCAAAGATTCCGTTGTTTTCGTAATCAGCAACGACAAACCTTTCTTCGGGAGATGCGTTTTCATCTTTTCCGATTATGATTTCTTTCTTACCGATTTCAAATGAATGGGTTACTTCATAAGCACCCGCCATACGCTTTTTATCATTCAATATCACCATCTCCTTTTATTACGGTTCTGCCGTATTCCGTGAGTGTGTAATGATTTGTGCTGTCAAAGCGTTTCTTTTTTAGCTGTTCTACAACAACAATGTCTGCGTTTTTGAGTTTTCTGACGGCGTGTCTTACTGCAAAAACACCCATAAAGGGAAAAACACCTGTTATTGATTTCTGCGAAAGCCTTACCCAACGGCAACCGTTTTCTTCTACTGTAAACCTGCAAGATTCAAGACAGTAGTTGATATATCCTGCAATAAGAGCAGCATTGATACCGTGTTTTGTGGCTAACACATTACTGTAGTTACATATCATTCTGTAATTCTCCTCATAAAAACATAAGGGTGACAAAATGCCACCCTTAAACATATTTATCTGCCTACATACCAATCGTCATAAGCAGAGTATTGGATATTGATTGTGTTTGACTTATACTCCTGATGTATCATACCTGCAGGTGTCCATAAATCACTGAGTTTTGCCCTTACGGTATAGCTTCCGTCAGGATACCACAGAGGAGTGAAATGAACATTGCCGTAATTTCCGTTACTCGGGAATATCCATTTACCGCCCGAAAGAGACAGAGTAGAAACTGTACCCGTTGTCACAGCATAACCGTATTCAGGAAAATATGATTCTGCATACTGCGGAAGAGTATACGATGAACTCGGTGCTGCGGGGAAACCGCCCTTCGCTGAATCAGTACCGTTATCAAGAGCTAACCTGATACCGTAACCCGAATTCATATACCATACACTGCCGTTCTTGGTCGCTGTCTGTAAATTCGACGGTGTTATGGTCATTGCATTTTTTATATGACCGATACAATAATCCGTCTTAATATACTTACCGCCGGAATAAGTGTATTCCCACCAAGTTGATATTGTTCCCTGAACACCTGTATTCTCAGGAATTGTAAATCCTGCAGGAGCTTTCTTTTCAAACTGTGTGTCGGGAGTAATCACCTTTACATACGGTGTTGTCGAATAGGTTGCAGAAACCTTGTTGTATGAAACACCGTCATCGACGATTTCGCCTGTGATTCTGACATTTGCACCGTTCAGTCCTGTGGAAACTTTCCACTTGAAATACAGCAGATTATGAAGATTGCCGGGTACAACAACTTTTGCTTTCGTATAAGAGTGTATGAGTGTTGAACCATTATACACACAGAACTTTACTGAAACTTCATCTGTCGGTGTATAGTTATCGGAATAACTGTTTTTAAGCCAGAAGCTTGTAATAACCTCGGTATTTTCTCTGTAATCGGCATTCTGTGCAATAGGTTCAAGAGTCAGCGGATGTTTTACTTGGCACACAACTGTCGAAGCGTTATTTGTTCCATCCGATTCATATTCCGTGTTATATATACCCATACCTTCAAGATACACACCGCCCCATATACTTACTGTTCGTGTATTCGGTACTGTAAAGGTGTATCCGTCTACTACAATCGTTGACTTTGCGGCTATGGCATAAACACCGTTCAGCTTTGTTTTATCATTTCTGAAACCTTCGACATAGACCTTAACATCAGTATTATTCTTATAGGTGTATCTTACAAGAACACTCTGTCCGACAGTAAGATTGTTCGGGTCAAGCGTTGCCTTGGTTGATGAATCAAGAAGCGTTATCTTTGTCATAGCCACATCCGATTTTACTACGGGCAAATCATACCAAGTTTCTTCCAGGGTATGTGTTTTATCACTTGACCACCAAGTCTGAAGCTTGAATCTTAACTTGTTCTGTGAATTCTTCGGAACCGCATATTTGCCTATCGCACTGTTGATTGTGACGGGAGAAGTTTTTGAAATACTTGCTTTATTTCTTGCAGCATCGTATCCGTCATTGATTGTATAAACCGGAGTCCACTTTGAACCTGAATAATTGTGCATTGAACCTCTGAGATATTCACTTGCTGTCCATGTGTTATCGGCAGTATAGTTATATGAAAGCTTAATTCGCTGTCCTGAATACAGCTTACCGCCTGAACCTGCACTTCCGTTATATGCAACAACATTACCTTCATATCCTGTTGCACTGACCTGAGTTCTGTGAACTACGGGTTTTATCGGGATATAGAAGGTCTTAACAGTACCGCTTTTAAGAACATTACCCGAAGCATCAATCCAGTCTGTTTTTGCTTGGATTTCAAAATATTTTGTTCCCGCAGTAATCGTCTTATAACTGCCCGTAAACTGAACCGGAAACCACTGCGAAGAAGAGCTTGAACTACTGAGTGTTACATCTCTTGTTGTCCATGAACCGCCGGCATACCTTACATATTGTCGTGCCCGTATACTCTCTGTTTCGGCAGGGAAATAGATGTTATACCATACCGTGTCACCTATTGTCGGATAATCTGTCTTATACACATAATCATCAAAGACATTACCCGTTGTTATTCCGAACAAAGTTGTCTTATCACTTTTCGTACCGCTGTAAACATCGCATTCCTGTACTTCAAGTTTGAAAAAGTTTTCCCACTGAGCATAAAGCGTGATTACTGCACCGTCAGTTGACGTCAGGTTATTGACATACTGTCGGTCATCATAATCTGTTCCGGTACCATCCTTCTTTGTATTCCATCCCAAAAACTCATACGATGTTCTTGTAAATCCGTTTGCATTAAGATTCTTGCCGACACCGTAAATCATTGTCATCGAACCGGTAGAACCGCCCGTGTTACCGTTTCCGTCAAACTTGATTGTATATGTTATTTCGGATGAAGCCGAAGGGTCTGTCTGATTGTATGCGATACCTGCACCGTAGCCTTTGGAAAGAATGGTATCAAAGGTAGCCTTTGTTGAGCTGCCGATTGTACTCGCTGATGTCCATAAGCCCTGTCCGTCAGGAGTAAACAACTTGTTTGGCCATATTCGGTTTGTATAATTAGCAATGAAACCCCAAGTTGATGACGTTCCGTTACTCGTTCCGCCATTACTTGAACCGCCCAACACACTTCGTCCGCAGTATGCGATTTCGGATACAGTCAACGCCTGATATTCACCTGCAAGGCAAACATCAAACAAGGGTTCAATTATAACCTTATCACCGTAATTCATATTACTTACACTGCCGACACCGAGTTTTGAGAGAACCTTATTTATATTCGTTTCATATGTCTGCCAAGTTTCAACACCGCTCGGGTTAGGAAGAACTGTTAAAAAATCCATTGCAGTTTCTTTATAACAGTTCTTCTGATTATATGTTGTTGTCAGCTTGGCATTCTTGTTTGCTATAATCTGCTTTTTGTTATACTTTGTTGAGAATTTTGCTGATGATGAATAGGCAAGGTCACCGTTAGATGTGTTACGGTAAACATCAATAACCTTTGTGACCTTCATATTACCTGCCGAATCAACAACAGAAAAACGATAACCTACTACACACTGAGAATCGTTGGTAGAGCGTATAACATATCCGGTATTACTTCCGTTTACCGCACTTGTACTGCCTCCTGCTGAGTCACCGTCCCAAGACAATGCCCATGAAGAACGGGGAATAACAGAAAGAAAAGTGCAGACAATCAGAAGAATTGAAATTACCTTTTTAATATCTATCATCTTCCTTTCAAAAAATAAAGGCCCAACTTTTAAGCCGAGCCTTTCATAATATTATTTGTTAATGTGAATGACAGGTTTTGCCTTTTACTGATTTACCGCATCCGGGACACTTGGTATCAACTGTAAATCTTACACAGGTATTGCCTGAACCCGTTCCGACCTTCTTACCGCATTCCTGACAGTATTCACCCGGGTCATTCTTATCGGAATACCTCTCGCATTTGGTAGGGTCATAACACGCATTTCCCCATTCGTCATAAGTGTAAAACGATTTACAGGAATGAGAACCGCAGTGCGGGCAACCCGTGTTTTCAAGCTGTACGATAAAATTATGAGTTTCTTTGCTGTCACAATGATGTCCCTTTTTACCGCAACTGTATTCTTTAACACTGTCGTTGCCGTTACCGATTATCTCGTGATTTGACCCCGGCTTTACAGGTTCAGCAGGTTTAATATTATTTACCTGCTGCTGTGAGGGTTTCTGTGATGTCGGTTTTGTTGTTTCAGGTTCTTTGAGCTGAATAACTTCAATGCCTTTTTCGGTTGTGAGTTCTATGTCTTCAGTTTCCGAAATAATGTTATCATCAATGATAAGACCATCGATGTTTTCACCTGTTTCGGTTGTAGGCACAGTTGTTGTCTGCTCCGCATCATCTCCCGATGTTCTACCCACCGCTACGGCAATAATGATTGCTATTGCAACAATGCCGATGATAAGAGCAAATATCATTTTGTTGTTTTTGAGTTTCTTCATTTTAGTTTCCTCCTACGCTTTAGAATTTTTCGGTTAATACAGATGTTACCTCTAAGGGTATATTTACAGCCGGGATCTCGTTTCCTGCAAACCACATCGGGATTGAAAGCGTGTAATTTACAACTAGCTCAAGCTCGTTTTCCTCTCGGAAGCTGAGAGTAGGTTTTGTTATGTGAAACAGCTCTTGTCCGTCTGCATCATAACTATATAACATTCCGTTATCTAATTCCAATGTGCAAAATGTGATAAGCTCATTACGAAATTCATTCCCATCAATAACCTCGGTATAATCATTACCCTGTTTGATGCTGTTATATATTTCGGTTGAGTTCTGAGTCACAAAGCTGTCAAGAACAACCTTTGTGTTTTCTCTCATAATCTCTACCTTGGATATGGAAGCTGAGTAGGTAAAAATCATTGCAAATATCATTGCGAATATTAAAACAAAAACACAAGGAACAATATATCCCTCTGCTTTAGTTGATTTAATTTTCTTCATTTCCCACACCTACTTCCAATATTTTTCCGAAATGCCTGACCTATGACTTGTAACGGTTACGGGTATTCTGAACATACCGAGTCCCTGCACATAAGTCTGTACAGACACATAAACATCCATCTTATCTCCGAGCTGAACTCTTTTGTAGGTGGCATTGAAATATTCCTCTGCATACGTTGTCACATTGAAATCAAAAAACTGTCCCTGTAACCCTTCGACCCTTTCATCAAACTCACTGTCGAAGCAACCGTTGAATGTGGCTGTTTCAATGAGCTGACCGGATATTTCATCGAGATCCTGTTTAAGAGTCATAAACTGAAAGATATTGAGAACTACGACAACGACCATAATCATAGCGAAAATGCCGACTACAACATCTATATAACCTTCACCTTTTTTTGAAGTAATAATCTTTTTCATTTTCCACCTCCGTTAGCCAAAGAGAACACCGATAGATGAAACTATCTGAACAAGAATCACTACAACATAAATAAGCATAAAACAGAAAAGAAGACACATCGAAAGTCTCTTGACTTTCTTCGGTATCTTCTCAGCTTCAAGTTTTAAATGTTGTCTTTGAAAATCTGCAAATTTCATTGAAAGCGAATTCCAATAAGCAGTATTGACATCACCTCTGTTGATAGAGATAAGACCTCTGCAGACGTCACTCATAAGGGGTGAACCTACTCTTGCTTCAAGTCTTGTAATTGCAACCTCAGTATTGCCCGAGTGCATATCTGCAGCAGTAATATCAAGCTCGTGTTTGAGTTCGGGTCCTGCATTTTTAGCAAAAGACTCAATCATTTCAATAACATCTTTACTGTGCATAAGTGATTTTTCAATCTTGAACACAAATCTCGGGAGCTCATATTCTATTCTCGCTCTCTTTTTCTTGATGCGGTTGGATATACCCTTCATATTCATTCGGTACAGAATGAAAGCAAGGAATATAATCACGGGTGAAAGAATCGGAAAAATAAAGAGAACAGGAATTGCGAATACACCGATAATGAGTGATTTTACAATAGCATTTGCCATAAACATTTCAGGTGTAATATCCATCTGTGCAGTTCTCAAGTCAGACTCCAACTGACCTTTTTTGTATTCATTAAGCCTGAGTTTTCTTGCAATAAATGAAGCAAAGGATGAAAGCCATACATCAATACTGCTTGTTTTCTCCTTTTGCTGTTTTGCAAGGTTATTTACTGCCTTTGATGTTCTCATATACGGAATACGGAAACGATCTGCAAGTATCATAAACAAGCCGATTCCTACAAGAACACCGACACATATTTTCATTATCATCAGACCGCCTCCTTATCTTTTGTATTCTACGGGTTTTGTGAACTTGAGCATAAAGAAATATGTCACAACTATCACAATACCGCACACACCGAGTACGAGCTTACCGGGTGTTTCAAATATGAGTGTATGAAACCAATCTTTATTAAGAACATAAAGAAGTGGGATGTTACCTACTACAAGACCGACCATTGTGTAGTATTCAGTCCTTACTGCTGACATCATTGTGTTAAGTTCATTATTAACGATACGTACATCAGTAAGTTTTGAAACAATCGGCTGCAGGGTATCTTTCATCTCCTGATTATCCTGACACTGTATAAGGGTATCAACCCATTCACGGAAGATTTCATCATCTACCTTGCCTTTAAGTTTATACAACGCCTGTTTAACATTTGAAGATATTGCCAAAGCATCACCGACAAAAGCAGTAAAGCTTTCTTTAAGCGGTAGCTTGATATACGGTAAATTCTCCTGAACAGCCGATATGATATTACCGTCTCTTGAATACGATGTGGTAATAATAGAAAGTGCGGTTTCAAGCTCTTCCTTAGTCTGCCTTTCATATATGGAGATAATATTACGCACATAGATGAACGGTATCATTGCAAACGATACCGAAAAAGCAGGGATAAGGAATACATTATCAATAAGAACTGCAACAACGGCACCCACAGCAAAGAGAACTAACGCAGAAGAACATACCAATGCGAATTTACCTTCTTTACCGCAAGATACCAGTGCTGATTGCAGATATTCAAGCTTTGCACCAAGACCCTTTCTGTTCTTTCCGGCTCTGAGTGCTCTTGCTCTGTCACGAAGATTAGGTTTCTTTGATATAACGGAACTTATATCCTGTGAAATCTGCTCCGGTGTCAGATTCAGAAAACATACGATTGCTATAATAAGGAACAATGAAGCAATCATCGGGAGTATCATTTATAATCCGCTCCCTTCTTTAAAAACTTTTTTAATTCCTCCTGCGGTACGCCAAACTGCAGGAGCTTTCTTTTAAGACTTTCTGACATTATTTCCGGCTGTTCAAAATAGCCTTCCGTAACATATCTGCCGTCTACGATTTCATTTTTGGTGATGTTAAATCTGAAAAGTGTGTGATAGATCCTATCACCGTTGGGAAGTATCTCACACTCGGAAATGTCCATTATCTTTCTTTCGTTGTTTTCAAGTTTATGTGTATATACAACTATGGGGAATGCCTGTCCTGCCTGCATAAGAGAAGTTTTAAAATCGATGGGGAAACGCTTCTGACAAAGAAGTGCGATTCGCATATGTGCTGAATCAGCCGCAAATGCGTGAACTGTTGATACAACCGTATGACCTGTAAGGCTTGCTTCAACTGCCGAATAACATTCAACATCTCGCATTTCACCGACACATACAATATCGGGATTAAATCGAAGAGAAGCTACAACAAGGTCTTCCTGAGTTATATCAAATGCAGGGTTATCGGAAGGACGGGAAAGAGTATGGACTACATTATTTACTACTCTGCCCTTTTTCTTTCGGACAAGGGAAAGTTCTCTCGAACCTGTTTCAATGGTGAACACTCGCTTACCGTCAGGAATTGTGGTAAGCAGTGCATTAAGAAGTGTTGTTTTACCTGAGCTGGTAGCACCTGCTACAACCATAGATACACCGTAACGCATACACATACAAAGAAAATCAATCATCTTTTCGGTTGCATTGCCGGAGGATATAATCTGCTCATTATTAACTCTTGACGGATGCAAAAGTCGTATTGAAACACTGACACCCACTTCATTGTCAACAATAGGTTCTTTGAGTGCCGTAATACGGGTATTATTAGGCAAATGACCCTGTGACATAGGAGTAGAGTTGTCGATAATCATACCTGAATGATGAAGCAAACGCTTAACAATATCAACAGCATGGGATGCGGAACTGAAATGTTCTCTTACTTTTACTGTCCTGCCTGAAGTATAGGTAACGGCAATATCATTCCAGGCATTGATGTTGATTTCTTCAATGTTATCTCTGCCGAGATACTTGGTAAGAATGGAGTATTCAGCCATTTCTGAATAGAGTTTGTCTACCAATTGACTCTGTGAAATTCCTTCAACATAATAGCCGCCGGCAATAAGATAGTTTTCTATATATTTCCTAAGCTGGGGCAATTTGCTTGAATCAGACAGTGCCGCCGCATAACGGGAAGAGATGTGTTCCTGAATCATTGAAAGCAGCTCTACGAAATCAATTTTCTTTTGCATTATTTAAACTCCGTTCAAATAGTTTTCTTTTACGGATTTTCACCGCTTACCGTTTCGCAACCATCTTCCGCGATTTCGGAATTTTCAGGCTTACTATCAACAGCAAACAAACTCTTCTGAATTCTTTCGCTACCCGTATTGCCGGATTCTTCAGTCTCTACAGGAGTTACTGTATCTTTTTTGTCAGGGATACAATAATTCTCCTTGATTACCATAGCAATAAGTGTTGACAACGATGTAGCAACAGCTACTGCTGCAAAAAGTTTAACAACCTTTTTCATTAGGATCATCCTTTCTTTTACATAATTTTATTAATGATATCTGATATTTCTTTGCGGTACTTCTTGTCTTTTGCTCTTTCATAAAGCAAACCGTCGAGATGCTGACTTCTTATCTGCTTACTGAACGGCAGAATGTGTGAGATGTTTTTAACATGGGTTTTGACATCGTCAATGGGTGAAAACAATTCATTTTCATTAACATTGAGAACTCTTATAGCTCTGTGTGCATGGTCTCCCAAGACAATTTCATTGGATGCAAGATACACCATACTTTTAAGGTCGGGAGAAAGTACCATAACTACACTATCTGCCCTGCCTAAAGCATACTGTGAAATGAGGTCTCTTTCTTCATCTGTGCAATCGACAAAAACATAACCTGCCATTTTATTGAGCACATCAAAAAGATTTTGCACCTTATCGTCTGTCAGTTCAGGATAACTGAACTTGTTCTCACCTGATTTGAAGCCGAGACAACCAAAATTCTGCATTGCTTTAACGGTTACAAGATGATTAAGGATATCTTCTTCATAAACATCTGTCTTATTGAGCATATTACCGAGAGAAAAAAGACTGTCGGGTGTATAGTTCGGGAAAAGTACACCCAAGGCAGGAACCTTTAGTGAAGGTGAAATATATATTACTCCTCCGCTTGATGTTGCACAGTAAAGCTCCTGTGCAAGTTTGAGTGTAACGGTTGTTTTTCCGCTACCGGGTGAACCGATTACAGCAATGATTTTAGCCATTCTTATCACCTGCACCTGTATTCTTTTTTATAAAGAAATCATCCTGAGCTTTAAGAAACTTGTTTGCCGTAGCTTCATCTCCTCTGTAAACAAGAGCAACGTGCATTACTGCACTTTCTTCGTAATTAGCAAGGATTTTAGCCTGTTCAACAGACACAAGCACCGTTATTGTTGTAGGAAGCTCAAAACTGCCGTCTTCATTCTCCACTACATCGTTTTCATCAATACCGCCTGATGTTGTTGTAGTGATTACCTTGACATATTTTAGAGCTGCAGGGGCCTCGGTTTTGTCGTCTTTATCGGTTACATAAATACTTACAACGTCACCGTTTTCGAGCTTACCTGAAAGACCTCCTGCAAAAGAGTTTATTGTAATACTCATAGCGACCTTATCGCCTTTGAGAGATGCCAATACATCATTCGATGTATTAGCGTTATCTGTTATTTTGCTTTCGGTTGCAAAATCACCTTTGAAAATATCTGCTGTCGCATACTTACCGACAACTGTTTTTTTGTCTTTGATTACCTTTTCGGGAAGTGCTGAATCAGAGATTTTAACAAGTTCAACATCTGTTTCTTTAATCTCTGTTCCGTGAGACACATCGGTTACAAAGCGGACTACCTCTGTTTTCTTGTCAGAGATATTATTCACAAGCGGTGATACAAGGAATGTTACCGCTACCGCAAGTACAATACAGACAATGCCTATCACTGTTCTGTTTTTCATTTGTTTTCAACTCCTTCGTTACAAAAATCCCGTGCGATTACTTCGGGAGGTGAAGTAACAAAAGTTATAAAGGTTCTGTCAAAATCTTCCCTTGATACTACAAGCTCTCTACCGTCTGAGTATATGAGCTTTACTTTGTTCTCATCTATATTCTCCCAATTGACGAGAGAAACGGGATCCTTATTCATACCTATACCTCCTTAGCAGAAATACATCAGCATAAAGCCAATGCTTAAATACGGAACGAGTGGGAACGCTTTACCTTTTGTCTTGGATTTGTGATTGAAATATATATTGCAGATTATCGCAAGGAAAAGACCGATAATAAGACCGGCTATACTTTTTGAAAATCCAAGCAGGAAGGAACAAGCGGCAGACAGTTTAACATCTGCACCTCCAAGTCTGTTTTTGCTTACCGCAGCACAGATCAATAACATTCCGCCTGTTGTAAGACCGCTTAAAATCATCTTCGGAACCGCTGAAGATACTACTCCTATAAAGCCTGTAACAAATATCAGAACCGAAACAAAATCTTTTACTTCGTGTGTCTGAATATCCGATACCGAAGCATAAAGAAGAATCAGCATAAAGATAATTCCTTTAACAAGCTCCATTGACCAACCGAAAGCAATTTGCATACTTGACACAAGAATAATGCTGATACAATGAAATATTGGGATTTTTTTGTTTTCTTTCTGAAAACCGGGAGTTTTACTTACAATGAGCTTTGTTATTCTGTGTATTGCAAGATAAAAAAGAAAAACACAAACAAGCCTCAATACAGTTGGAAAAATGCCTTCGTAATTCAGCTCTGTTAATCTTTCAATGGAGATAGGTCTTATCGGCCCAATTGGTTGTATAAATCTTGTCATATTATCAGTCCTCACAAATATGGGCGAAACAGTTACCTGCTCCGCCCATAAAATTTATATTTAACCTGCGTATTCAAACAACTTATATACTCTGTCTCCGACTTCAGGCTCGATTACGTCCTTAAACAGTGAATAAAGAAGTGTGAGAAGCAAAGTACCGAGAACAACTGCGATAAGAACCTTTACACCCGTATCAACATAGCCTTCCGCTGAACTTGCACCGAGCACGGTTCTGAATCTGCCGAACAGCTTATTGATTACTTTCTTGCAAAAAGTCTGTACAAGACAGATAATGCTGATGATAAAGGTTTTAATAAAGTGAATCAACTTAATCATGGTTTATCTCCTTTAACCTGCATAATTGAACAGCTCAATGACCTTTGCCTTTACATTCGGCATAATTGTGTCGTTGAAGAGAGCATAAAGGAGTGCGAGCAGAAGTGCTCCAAGAACAACAGCGATAAGCACCTTAACGCCTGTATCTACATAAGCTTCTGCTGCTGTACCGCCGAGAACTGCACGAAATCTTACATTGAGCATCGATTCAACTGTGGCAAAGAAAAGCTTGACTTTGCTTACAATATTCTGCACCTTGTTCTGTGCCTTACTTACAAGATTCTTTACCTTTGACTTAAACTTATTAAACATAAAATTACCTCTTTCTTTCATAAAAATATTGAGCATCTGTGTTTTTCAGATGCTCTTTGTGATTGTTGATATTAACTTGTGTTAGCCGGCGTAGTTAAAAAGTTCCTGAACCTTTGAGACCACGTTCGGCATAATTGTGTCGTTGAAGAGTGCATAAAGAAGTGTGAGAACAAGCGCACCGAGAACAACTGCGATAAGCACCTTAACGCCTGTATCTACATAAGCTTCACCGACTGTACTTTCGACAATAGCATATGCCCTCTCAATAACACGGACTGCACGGCGTTCCTTTGCCTTCTGAACCTTCTTCTGAATAAATGATTTAGTTTTATCAAACATATTTTTTACCTCCAAAATTTTTAAATATTTTCATTGATGTTGTTGATTTCCTGCTCAAATGCAGCAAAAAGAGCTTCTTCAAGTTCATTTCGAGCCTGAGAAGTAATGGGACGGCAAACAGGTCTTGTAACATTCTCGCCCTGCTTTGTTGTGAAACTTGTCATAGGCATAGACATGTGTCTGCCGTTTTCGTTTTCGACAATTCTTACACCGCAAATTACAATGGCATCATCGATAACGATATTTGCATAAGCCTTTGTCGGCTTATCACCTTCGAGGATTTTCTTGATTTCAACTTTAATGTTCATTTTGGGTTTTCCTTTCTTTTGCATAAATAAAAAAGGATAAAGAATCACCTGTCACGGCTATTCCTTATCCTCTGTTGGTAACGGTTATAGAAATCGAGAGCTTTCAGCACATAGTCGCATTGTCCCTCTACCGGTATGTTCTTGGGAATTAATCCGACAATACGTTTATCCCTGAATGGGGATTTTTCTTTTTGGTTCGGCTTTTCCTCTGACATTATCGCTTCTATAACTTCTGATGTTAATTTGCCATCACTATGAAATTTTCTCAATCGGATGGCCTGATAGTGCGAAGGTGTAGCATCATTATAGTCAATGGTTTCATATAACTGTTCCTGTGCTTCTTCGGGTAAGTACGATATCTCTACCGCAGGTCGCATTGCAATTCTACCTTCATCAACAAGTTCAAGTAAATCAGGTATAAGATATGTTAAACGAATATATCTGTAAATCTGATTTTTACTGTCACCGGTTTCTTCGGCAAAAACATCAACAGACTTAACTCCGTTCAACTTATTCCCCACTGGGGAACAAGTTAAATCTGTTCGTTCTCCTTGTCTGTTCATAGCTTCAAGTCGCATCTTATATGCAAATGCCTTTTCACTGGGCAAGATAATTTCCCTTTGAAGATTTGAGTCTACCATTGCTAAAATTGCTTCATCCCTCGTCATTTCTTTTACTTTCGCAGGTATTTTTTCAATTCCCGCAATTTCAAAAGCTCGTTTTCGTCTGTGCCCGGATACCATTTCGTATTTTCCGTCCTCCGTTGGTCTTATGATGATCGGTTGTATCAGTCCTCTCTGCATAACGCTCTCTACGAGCTCGTTCATGCTCTCATCGTCTTTGACCTTGTATGGATGGTCGGGAAAATCTCGGATTTGGTTTATTGGGACTTGGACTACCTTTTCCTCGTTTTCTATGTTCATCATAAATTAGAATACAAAGAAAGAAACGATTTCACTGATTATCTGAAGAAATACTGCACTGTAAAGACCGGGCAGTACGAGCAAAGCGTGAATCATTACTTTTTCCTCCATTTTTTATAATTTGATTATGTGTGATTTTTTCTGTTACTAAAGTCCATCGAGAATAAACATTTTTTCACTCCTTTCTTTTTTGAAGATAGCTGTTTTTTTATTTAACAGCTATGTACAGACCGAAACCCAGATAAGGCGAATCGGTCTTATATTAAATGCAGTATTTGTCCACGACACCCCTGCATAGCTTTTGCTTTACGGGAAACATATAGGGTACAGTTTGCTAAACTGCATCATAGGAATTTCACCTCTGCCGGGTTCTCCGCCAGCTCCGTAGAGAAGTATCATTATCATTTTGACTGTCATCGCCATATCGGTTGCAACCCGATACCTGTACAGGGATTCTCGCTCTTTTCTTTTTCGAAAATCAAGGCGTACCTGTTACCGTAGCTCATCATCAAAACTAACGTCCTATATGAGTGATTTGTTCACTTTTCAATGTGCATGAAAGGTGTCGAAAAAAAATACCCTTCATTATGTTTGCACTGGGAGAGACCAAATTCGGCATCATTTTCTAAAAAGTTCACAAAAAATTCATAAAAGCCGCTCGTTTTAGTAAAACGAACAGCTTTTCAATATCTGTATATAAAATAAAACCATTGGTTTAACCAATGGTTTTATTGCTTTTAATAGTTTTTGTAATTTGAGTTTATTCTTATAAAACACCACGACTTTTTAATCGTAATGTTCTTTCAATATTTTCTTCTATAGCTTGACTTACACCAACAACAAACCAACTGATTCGTTCATTTCGTGTTTTGTCTAATTTCGGTTTATAACGACCTATCTACAAAGTTGCCGCTTTCGTCAAATAAAATTGAGCAAACCAAATCGCTCCCCCGATATGCATCACCAACCTCAAGAACATAGTTATTTTCCCGTAATAGTGCCCCAAACAGGTTTCCGTATTCTTCTTAATTCCAAGTTTCAAACAAATCACCCGACATTTCAATAGGAAAAATATCCACCGGATTACCTTTTTCATCGTACCTCATAAAATAAAATGGTTGTTTATACAGCAAACTTGCTTTATATATAATTTTTGCACATACTTCTAAATATTGTGCAGGATGTAGATGTTGTTGAAGTAGGTTTCGTTGTTGGTCGAATTGCAAAAAAATTGTTCATTCAAATTATTGTCCATCAAACAGGCAACAATACCAATATCATTCATTTGCATATAAAAAGTATGTATAAATGGATTTTCCCACGCCCAATATTTGTCTTTATTATTTTTTACCTTGAAAACGAAAATGCTGTACGGTTTATTATGAAATGTTGTTTCATTGATAATGGATTTTAGAAATGTGTACTGCATTTTACGCTCTTTCATATCTTCTGATGTATATATAGGCTTGCTATCAGGGTTACTACGATCAAATTTTAATGACAGTTCCTTAAAAAGTATTCCGTAAGAAATTTTATTTAGCCAATGAAAAACAATATCCCTATCTCTTTCTTTTGTTTCTTAAGTAAATACGCAACCCTCGGTTCTACCGGGGTATTAAAACGCTTTAGTAGTAATAAAACGTGGTAAGCCAGTAGGCAGCTCTTATAGGGCTTATGCAAACCACCGCTTGAATTCAACTGGTGGTTATGATTTTATATTCAAATCCACACATTCGACTAACCTCCTGTCATAAGGTAGAATAAAGCTACCAATTAACAGGAGGTTCTATTTATGGCTAAAAAGGTTAAATTTAAGCTGCCGGATTTTAAATGCAATTTACTTCTCAACGGTATAAATGAGTTTCGTAATATGCTTTTAGACCAGAACTTGCCGACAGAAGATATTGTCGACCACATGAGTAATAATGGCGAACTATTAAGGAAATGTAAATCACACTATAATTTAAGGCAGGAAGAAAAAAGAATGGAAGAAACGCATTATCTGCCATTACTCAAACTAAATTAAAAAAGTTAACACAAATTAACGCACCGTCACGGAGACTAAAATCTGTTACGGTTATTTTTTGTTAGCATCAAAAAGCACAACTTACTTATCAAACTAACAAGATTAATAATACACTATAGTAAATAAAATTATATTTTTTTATGTAAAAGTAAACTGTATAGTTGACAAATTATAAAATCTATGATAAACTAAAATACAAGTATTGATATATAAAGGAGATGTTTTAGATTTGGATGTAACACACATACGTAATCAGGTAAAAGGAATGATTGCATTACAAGGTTGGACTCTTACAAATGTTGTGACAAAAATAAATGAAAGTCGTTCAAACGCGGATCAAACTAGTGTTCAAAACATCTCTAACAAGTTATCACGTGGAACTATTAAATATAGTGAAATACTCGAAATTGCAGAAATAATTGGTATTGATATATCATGGACAAAAAGAAATCCCACAGAAAACAATGATTTGACAAATTCCAAACAATAAAGGAGGATTAATTATGCTAAAAGAACTTTCAATTGAAATCACACGAAAATGTCCAAATTGTTGTTTGCATTGTTCTTCTTCTTCTAATAAATATTGCAACGAAAAAATGCCTTATAATAAATTCAAAGAAATTGTGTTAGATGCAAAAGAATTAGGAGCAAATACAGTTTGTCTTTCTGGTGGAGAACCTTTTTTACACAACGAAATAGTAGAAATGATTGACTTTGTGCATTCTTGTCAATTGAGTTGTTATGTTTATACGAGTGGTATCGTTTTTGATGAATTCGGGTCAACATCTTCATTACCCAAAGAACTAATAAAAAAAATATCTGGTAAAGTAACAAAGCTTATTTTTAATATTGAAGCTGGGACTGAAGACACATACGATAAGATCATGTGCACTAAGAATTGTTTTGAAAAGATGAAACAGTCGGTTTTTGATGTTGTACAGGCAGGTATCTGTGCAGAAGCACATTTTGTTCCTATGGCAGTAAACATTGAAGAAATTGATGCTGTAATATCTTTGTGTAAAAAAATGAATATTTCAAAACTGAGTTTTCTTCGTCTTGTATTACACGGAAGAGCTGTTCAAAATAAAGATGTTATCAGTTTAACTACGGAACAATATGAAAAACTTAAAACACATCTTCTTAAAATGCAAAATCAATCGACTGTGCCTATTCGTATTGGTGTTCCTCTAACTTTAGCATCTTCTTGTCATAAATGTGAGGCCGCAAATGGGAAACTGAACATTAAATATGATGGTGAAGTGTTTCCTTGCGAAGTGTTTAAAAACTATAGTATGAATAGCAGTTTTAAAGGCATCAAACCAGATAATATTTATGAAACATCTTTGTTGAATATATATAAGAATTCTAAATATTTACAGTTTGTAAGAAATGTAGAAAAACAATTTTCAGATATGAAAAGCTGTGAAAATTGCGTGGGACAATATTTAATGAAACTTGAGAAAAAAAGGGGAAATAACAATGACTAACCAAGACAAGAAACTCATTAACGCTTGCACTTCTGATGATGCCGTTGAATTATTTTCAGATTTTCATTGTGAGCATCCTATGGACAAAGAAATAGTCGACAAATTAAAACAATTGGGCAAGCTAATCCGAAAAGAAGATGATGATTATCAAATATTTCGTCATAGGGCGGAAATAGATTTATTATGGGGTTTGCTTTTAGAAAAAGCTATTAAGTGCCTCCGCTTTTACGATGGTCGAGAACCTTTTCAAGAAAGCAATGAGGAAAAAATTCCAAAAGCATATGGTCTTGATGAGTTGAAAAAGTATTATAAGAAATATACCGAGTTCGAAAAAGTTCTTTATGGTACAAATAAGTATTATCGCGATCATGTGGTTCATGTTCTAAGAACATGGCTTTCAGGAATTGAATTACTTACTAAAAACAGCGGAAAGTATTTAGAACGATTATCAATACACGAAAAAGCCTTTTCTTTAGAACTTAACAGGGTAGAGAAAATAAGCATGTGGACTATAATTTCTTTAACGCACGATTTAGGATATCCCCTGCAAAAAGCCAAAAACATTATAGATGTAACTCAAGATATGGTGTCAACTTTTGTTACAAATCCAGATATTTCTGCTGATTTTTCATTTCATGGTGTACAAAACTATATGAACGATTTTATATTGAGATTAATGAGTTCAAAAATGGAAAGTCGCAATAATAAAAATTTGATTAAAGGAGAAACGACTTCAGAAGACAAGAATGTATATGTCGCTAGGTTGCAATCGAAATATTACTTTAAATTTCAAAAATCTCTCGAGCATAATAGTCACGGAATTCTAAGCACACTAATAATTTATAAGCTTCTAACATATTTCCTTGAATCGGATTACAACATTAACGAAGATTACACTTTTGATGAAGAGGAGTGTAGACAGTTTTATATTCGAAGAGAAATACTTCGTGCCATCGCTTCCCATACATGCGATGATATATATCAAATGTATATGGGATCGTTCTCGTTTTTATTGCGCATTTGTGATGATACACAAGAATGGGGTAGAAAAAACATATCTCAACTATATGTTAACTCTGGACAAGAATACAATCTTCAAGACATACTCCTATCGTTTACAGAAGATCCTACTCAAGATACAAATAAATGCAAAATCACAGAAAAGATCACTATTCCTGAAGATGAAAAGATCAAAAACATACTTCTTCGCTTTAGAGAACAAGCGATGGTCTATATCATGATATTTAGAGATGGGCAAGATACGGCATCACGAGATTTTTCATTTGAAAGAAACCTATCTATAACGACTGACGATATTTCGTTTAGCGTTACTCTAAATATAGATAAAGATCGTGCATCTACATTAAAAGGAGAAATTAAATACAGTTCTACGCTAAGTAAAAACAAGCGTTTTGGAAAGACGTTTTTCGATAATTTGTATGCTGGTTGTGATTGTCAGATTTTTGATGCATCTGGTAAAGAAGCTGACAAAAATAAAGCAGATGAGTGGAACAAGGGTATTTTTACAATTCCCTTGTTGAATAGATAAAAATGAAACTGGTTTCTTTTATCGCTACAGCACAAAGAAAAACGTCCGAACCCGTCGATTATACAATTGAGATTTGTAAAACAGAACCTACAAGTTGCATAGAATACGAAGACAAAGAGAAATTTTTATGTTTATGCAAGAGTGGTTGCAAAAATTATAATAAAAAATGGTCATGTCCTCCGTATTCTCCGGATTTCTCTTCAGTTGCACTAAAATGGAAATATCTTTATATTTTCTATTTTAGGATGCCAATATCCAGTTTTTCAGATATTAATAACCCTTACCTAAGAGTGAAAGCAGCAAATATTATGCTAAAATCTCGTGCAGATAAATATTTGCGTTTTATGTCTCAAAAACATGGTACATACATATCCACAGGAAGTTGTAGGCTCTGTAACCCATGCAAATGCAAAGAAGAGAAAGCGTGTGCACATCCAAATTTAATGACATATAGTTTTGAATCGCTTGGTATTAATGTAACAAATCTTATTAATAATTATTTTAACAAGCCTCTTCAATGGTACGAAAGAAAAATGCCCATAGAGTATACATCTATTGTATGTGGTTTGTTAACAAACGAAGAACTTCATTTAAATTATTTGCAAGAAACGTATTTGTTATTAATTCAAAAGTAGTAGTCTTAACATTTTAATAACAAACGAACACCCCCACAACTTATCTTTAATAATAGTATATTGGGTGGTGTAAATTTCACTACGCAGCAACAAAAACAGAAAAATCCGTGTTCCTCTTATTAGGAACGCGGATTTTTTGTTATTCGCAAGATATTTAATTAAAAAGTAACAATTGCCTTCGTATAGAGTTGTACTAAATCGACATATTGGTGTTTGTTTTCTTTTATTGTTACAATGTAAGTACAATAATTCAGGAGATAAACATAACGAAAAACCTTGATGCTTTCTTAAAAGCAATTCGTGAGTGTACCGACTTAAAAGAAATAACACCTTCACTTGTAAACACCTTGATTAAGCGAATTAATGCTCATAACAGCATCAAAGGTAATGACAGATTAAAGTATGTCCCTCTTAATTTTTTATTTACTGCAGCGCGAATCATAAATATAACGACAGAGCAAAAGATTCTTGACGCTATTTGGGAAATACATAAAAATCCGCTAAAAACCACTTGAAATAAAAAACGGCGTAGCCCTAATGGGCTACACCGCAATCTGTTTCCAAACTGTCCTTTAAGAATACGACTCTAATATCATCGTTTTTTAATTAGCTGTTTTTTAGATATTATGAAATGTAATTAGTAGAGCATAAGTATACTAAACAAAAATCAATCAGAGAAGAATGCAATAACACTACAACATTCAACTTTTATGTTAGCAGAAAATGAACCCGATATGATTTCATGTTAGCAAAACACTGAAAAATGTTAGCAAAAAGCAAAAATCCTGCTAACATTTGTTAGCAGCGACTGTCACCTTGAAGTTGTTAGTTAACTTGTTTTCTGGTCAAAAATCTGTAAATTAACCTTTCGCAGATTAAAAATAAAGAAAGACCGAAAAGCCTTGATAAATAAGGGTTTTTCGGTCTTTTAAATGGCACCCCCTACCGGGATCGAACCGATATTTAGGTCTTAGGAGGACCTCGTTCTATCCATTGAACTAAGGAGGCATGTGCCAATTTTATGAACTTTTTGATATTATAATAACTTCGTGACGATCACTTTTTTAAAAAAGGTGAATGACATGACCAACAATTAGGAGGAAATCGACTGTTATTTTGTTCCCTTCTGAGGTCTTTTAGTACCATTAAGTACCATATTTTCCTATATTTTACTGTTAATACGGTCTTGTTTGATACCTCTGCATATCATATTTTCCTGCTTATGTTAGCAAAATGTTAGCCAAACAGCGTTTTTTAGGTGGAAGTTATCCTGTTATTATATTCCTATCCGTTTCGCAAATCTGCGTTATATTCATAAGTGACCACAAAATTGTTCGGTTTGTCGTTTTATTTGTTTGTGACAATGTAAATACCCGATTGTCATTCAACCGGGTATTTACAAAGCTTTTTCTTTATATATTTTCCAAATTAATTACACATAACTTAGATTGGTTTTATAAAAACCTTTTTAATTTTTAGAGTATTTTAGAGTATTTTAGAGTATTTTTACGTAAACACGGATTTTGCAATGTCTAAATACACTACAATATATATTATATTGCGAATATATTATATCTTCAAACACTATATATAGTTTTTTGCTTATACATGTCTTTTTTCTAAAAAACTTTATAGTATTTTAGAGTGTTTTAGAGTGTTTTGTAACCCTATCACCTAATTGTATAATATTTAGTTGGATCTCTTGGTGATGTGCTGTGTTCATCAATCACACCCATTTCAAGCAACATTTTTATATGTGATAGAATGGTCGGTCTTGATTTTTTGGTAATCTCAATAAGACTTCGAGGCGTACATTTATCAATATTTGCAATGTAATAGACTAATTCTCTATCAAAATTTCCAAGTTGTCCCCATTGTTTACTGAACAATAATTTTTGAGAAGTAATTCTACGTACTGCTCTTGCAGCAATATTGTTTTTTAAGACTAATTGCACAGTGTTTCCGTTAGGTTCACTAAAAATAGGAGGTTCTAAAAAGAACTGTTCCATATCCGTATAAATTCGTTTTACTCCTTCATTCAACTCACGAACCCAACCAAAATCACTTAAGACACGGGCAATCATTGGATTTCTTGAAAATCGTGTATTCTGAATATTATCTACAGTAACAATGCTCGGAAGTTTTCCTGGACTTAGAAACTCTATTCTGTCATCAAACATTGTAATTCTTATATAATCACCTTGTATAGAATAATCTCGATGTGCAACAGCATTAACCAATCCTTCCAACCATGCAAAAGCAGGGTATTCAGGAATTTTTCTGAATACACCATCTCTGCTTAATTGTTGGAATTCTCTCATTTGCGATTCAAGAAGTTTTTGTGCTTCAACCAAAAGATATTGAAGCGGTTTCTCGATAGTTATGTCTTTAACAAGATTCAAATTAGCTCCCACGTCGGCAATTACGCCATCATAACGAAGAAACCGTACTCTTGCACCGGGAAGAAATTGTGTTGGAGCTTTACCGAACAACAAAATAGCTGCAACTGTGATTTTGAACTGACCATTTTTTTCTTTTATTAATCCACGACTTTTTAAAACATCTACCGGAGAACTAACTGACGGATTTAAAATGTTTACATATTTTTGAATCAGTTCTTCATCTAAATCATCCAAAGTAGCATCTTCCACTATTCTTGATTCATAACTTTTTATACCTTTAGAGTATTCCAGCGCCATTAATTGATCTGCGCTGAGTTTTCGAGATGAATCTCCAACTCGAAGATAAGCTTCGCCGTTTTTAAGTTTAATAATTTCATTTGAGGATGGAGATATATGAAATAATAAAACTTTTACATCTACTCCGTTATCTAAAGAGCACAAAATCTCTTCAACTTTATATTCTGGTATATTTTGAAGAAAATCTAATGCAGATTGACGAAAAGTATTTACTTGTGTATCAGAAACTCCTGTAACAGTACCATCGTTTTCAATTCCAAGAACAACTAAACCGCCAGAAGCATTAGAAAAAGCAGATAAATGATGTGCTAAGTCTTTAGATGCAAGACGTGCACTCTTTCTATCAAAAAATTGACTTTCTGGCGCGGTTATCAATTTTTCAATTGTTAATGTAGGATCAATTTTTGAAATTGACATATATTTACCCTCCTATCATCGTATTATATTTTAACACAATAATTACTAAAAAAAAAGTCGCATTAGAAATTTTTTATTTTAAAAAATTCAATTCATAGTCTATTTTGTTAACTCAAAATCAAATTAAACATATTGAAAGAAAAGCGTTCACTTCATATCATTCATCTTTATATTAGTAGAGAATTAACCCCAGTGGACTACGGTAACACTACAACAATCAACTTTTATGTTAGCAAAAACAGAGCTTGATTTAATTTTATGTTAGCAAAACCCCGAAAAATATTAGCAGAAAGAAAAAATCCTGCTAACATTTGTTAGCAGCGACTGTCACCTTGAAATTGTTTGTTAACGTTTTTTCGGGTCAAAAAACTGCAAATTAACCTTTCGCGGAATAAAAATAAAGAAAGACCGAAAAGCCTTGATAAATAAGGGTTTTTCGGTCTTTTTAATGGCACCCCCTACCGGGATCGAACCGATATTTAGGTCTTAGGAGGACCTCGTTCTATCCATTGAACTAAGGAGGCATATGCCAATTTTATGAACTTTTTGATATTATAATAACTTCGTGACGATCACTTTTTTAAAAAAGGTGAATGACATAACCAACAATTAGGAGGGGTTTATTATATCCATTTAACTAAAGGGGCGGATACAAATTCAGCAGAAATATTTTACCAAAATACTCTTCATCTGTCAACCATATTTATGTGTTTGTGCATTGACTTTTTGACAGTGTGATGATATACTAATATACTGAATAAAATTGTAAAGTGGGCGGATTTTCGTGAAAAAAAATTCAGATATTTCTTCAAAAAAATCAAATAAAAAGACTGCGAAACCGGGTTGGGACACAGCCTCAAAAATCGTTTTTGCCGTTGCTGCGCTGATTCTTGTTGCAATAATCGTATTTTTTATCGCTCGCGGTAAGAAAGATGCCATTGTTGACGAACAGGGTCAGACACATATTGTCGTTACAGACATACACGGTGAGTTCGTTCAGGACGAATACGGCAATCTTTTTGAAAAAGTAACTGACGCAAACGGTGTTAAATCAACAAAGAGCTATATCTTCCCTGACAGAATTGCCAACAAAAGCGGAAAGAAAATTGAAAACGCTTTTATTAAGCTCAGGCTTGGCGGAAAATGGTCGGACTACAGCGCTAACGATTACCTCGGAATGCAGCACAACGGTGTCTGCAAGGACAACGGCAAGCCGCTTTGCGAAGTAAAGATCCGTTACGATATTATGGCAGACCCGAATGCACTTTATGCAACGGAAAAAGGACTTGCACGCGGTTACGTTGAAAAGATTGACGGTTTCGATAACCTTAAGGAATACGAAACGGAAATCTTCGGTCTTAAAGCACGGGTAATTTCCTACACGTCAAACCACGGTGAAGGAACTTTCTACTACTACCTTGTTGAGCAGGGTCTCGCTCTTTTTGAAATCAGAGCTTTCGGATACAACGAATGCTTCGCAGAGGCAGAGCTTATCGCTGAAATTGAAGAAGCCTTTGAGCTCAAGAACCTCGGCGGTACAAGACCGGAAATCCCTTCAACCGAAGCACCCACAGAAGAAACCTCTGAAGAATCAACTTCAGATACCACAACAAAATAAATTTTAGGAGATATTGATATGTTGTTTTCACAGGACATCGGTATAGATTTAGGCACAGCCAACACCCTCGTTTTTGTTAAAGGTAAAGGTATCATCATCCGCGAGCCTTCTGTTGTTGCGGTTGACCAGCGATACACTCCCGTGCGCGTAGTTGCTGTCGGCTCGCAGGCAAAGGACATGATCGGACGTACACCGGGCTCAATCGGCGCTGTCCGTCCGCTTCGCAACGGTGTTATTGCCGACTTCGACGCTACGGCTGAAATGCTTCGCAAGTTCATCCGCAGAGCTGTCACTGCTTCACCCTTCAGCAAGACAAGAGTTATGATCTGCGTTCCGTCAGGCGTTACCGAAGTTGAGCGCAGAGCCGTTAACGACGCGGCAAAGAGCGCAGGTGCAAGATACGTAAGCCTTATTGAACAGCCTATGGCTGCTGCTTTGGGCGCAGGACTTCCCGTTGACGCTCCGCGCGGTTCAATGATTGTTGACATCGGCGGCGGTACGGCAGAAGTTGCCGTTGTTGCATTGGGCGACATCGTTACTTCACGTTCAGTCAAGGTTGCAGGTGACAGCTACGACGAAGCTATCATCAATTACATAAGAAAGAAGCACGGCCTTCTTATCGGTGAAAGAACTGCAGAGGATATCAAAATCCAGATCGGTTCAGCTTTCCCATACGAAGGCGAAGGTGCAATGAGCGTTAAGGGACGTAACCTCGTCGACGGTCTTCCGAAGGACGTTGAAGTTACTGCGGAGGAAATCCGTAATGCGCTCAGGGGCAATATCAACCATCTTCTTGATGCTATCCGTACAACGCTTGAAAACACACCGCCCGAGCTTTCTGCAGACATCATCGACAGCGGTATCACATTGACAGGCGGCGGCGCATTGCTCCGCGGTCTGGATTCACTCATTGAAAAGGAAATCAAGATTCCCGTTTCTATTTCAGACAATCCCCTTGACTGCGTTGTTGAGGGTACGGGCATCTGCCTTGAAAAGCACCATTAATTGAAATTAAAATTTAAACAGGAGGTGAAGCGGTTTGCGTAAGTTTTATCAGAGCAGTGCTTTAAAAGTATTCATAAGCGTTATTGTTGCAATTGTTCTCGGCGCTGTTATTGCAGCTCTTTCTCACAGCAACAATACTCCCCTTTCTTCGGCGACAAGCACGGTGCTTTCTCCGCTTCAGTCATTTTCTTCCTACCTGAGTTATAAATTTTCAAACTTCTACGATAATTTCAAATCCTCTGCAACTCTTGCCGAAGAAAACAGAAATCTCAAGGAACAGATTGAAAAATATCAGGAAGAAGTCATTGATTACAATGAAACTAAAAACAAGCTTGATACTTACGAGGACTTCCTCGGAGTTAAAGAGGAAAATCCCGATTTCATTTTTGAAAGCGCAACGATTATTTCGCGTGACTCGACCGACCTGAACGAATCATTCTCGCTCAACAAGGGTTCTCTTGACGATATCAGCGTCAATGACCCTGTAATCTACGGTAAAAACCTTGTCGGAGTTGTGGTTTCCGTTTCTCCCGCAACTTGTACCGTTAAAACAATCGCTAACCCCGATGTGAACATCAGTATTTACGAATCCTATACGGGTGAGGTCGGATATTCAACCGGTACGGGCGACAGCGCAGACAGAGTTTACGCTAAAATCCCCGGACTTAAAAAGGATACTGCAATTTCACCCAACGGAATTGTCTGCACAACAGGCAGCGGCGGTATTTACCCGAAGGACCTCATCGTCGGCACAATCGTTTCGATTGAAAACTCATCGGACGGAATTTCAACTCATGCGGCTGTCCGTTCGGCATTGGACCTTTCCGCACTTACGGAAGTTTTTGTTATCAAGGAATTTGACGGTCAGGGCGTTGTTACGGTTGACCCCGAGGCTGAATAAAAAAGAAAGGAAGATTTTCGGCGGCTATGGAATATATCGACAAAATCGGTGGAACAAAAACAGTAGTGCGCCGTGTAATTCTTGCGGTGCTGCTCGTTCTCACCTTCACCTTTCAGAATACGGGCGGTCTTTTCCCCGAGCCATTCGGGATAAGGGCGATTATCCTTATCCCTGCAACCATCTGCATTTCGATGTTTGAACGTGAATTTGCGGGAATTTTTTACGGACTTGCCGCTGGAGCAATGCTTGATGCATTCAGCGCACAGTCGATGATTCTCAACTCCCTGTTTTTCACTTGCGTCGGCTTTCTTTCGGGCGCGTTGATAACATATCTTATGAGAAACAATCTTCTTTGCGCAACAATTTTTGTTTCTGTTTCTTCTTTTGTATATACGGCGCTTGTTTTCTTCCTTTACTACGCTTTCAACGGCGCAGACTCTCCCGTTTATACATACTTCAGGTACTTTTTCCCATCAATGATTTACACTATTCTTCTTACACCGCTTTACTACATTCTTGTAAGAGCGATTTCAAAAAAATTCAAATAAAAAGGAGTTGAAAATATGAGATTGGCTCATGAAGAGAAAAAAGGCAGATACATTGCCCTTATAACAATCTTCGTATGCCTTTTTCTTGTTTTCGGCATCCGACTTATCAACATTCAGGTTGTAAACGGCGATAAGTACGCAACAAAAGTCGCTTCGTCTTATTCCACTTCCGTTGTCAAAGCAACAAGAGGACAGATTCTTGACCGCAACGGCGTTGTACTCGTCGGCAACCGCCAGGGTAACGACATAATTTTTGATGCATCTTCCTTCCCTTCCTTCAGCGAGCAGGAAAAGCGCAACGAAATCATTCTTTCACTCGTAAATCTTTTTGAAAAAAAGGGTGAACCGTGGATAAATGAGCTTCCGATTACTCTTGATTCAAACGGAAATTATCAGTTTATCGAGGACAGAGAAAAGGATATTACAAAGCTCAAGAGCCGCGATATGCTTCACCTTAACAAATACGCAACAGCAGACGACTGCATGAGCGAAATTATTGAAAGATATTCACTCGCAGATTTTCCGAAGCAGGATATTCTCAAAATTGCTTCTGTCTGCATCAATATGAAAGCAAACGTTTTCAACACAGCTAACCCCTACATCTTTGCACAGGACGTAAGCGACGAGCTTGTTTCCATTATCAAGGAAAACAGCTCAACCTACCGCGGTGTTGACGTTCAGATTTCCACTTACCGCGAATACGTTGACGGTACTATTGCCCCGCACATTCTTGGTGTTACGGGTGCAATTGATGCCGAAGAATATGCCGTTCTTAAGGAAAAGGGCTACGCGATGGACGATATCGTCGGCAAAAGCGGAATTGAGAAAGTCTTTGAGGAAAATCTCAAGGGCAAAAACGGTGTAAAGACCGTTAAAACAAATTCTGACGGTACTCAGGAAACGAGCATTGAAGGTCTCAAAAACGGCGACAACATCGTTCTCACAATTGATGCAAAATTGCAGAAGGTTGCACAGGACGCGCTTAAAAGAGTCTGTGATTCCGTCGGTACAGCCAATGCAGGCGGCGGTGCAGTTGTTGTTATGGACTGCAACACGGGCGAAGTGCTTGCCCTCGCCTCCTATCCGACTTATGACCTTTCAACTTACTTTGAAGACTACGAATCACTTGCTAAAAACAGCAATGTTCCGCTTTACAACCGTGCAACATTAAGCACATACGCTCCCGGCTCAACAGCCAAGGTTTCAACGGCAATTGCCTGCCTTGAAGAAGGTATTGCGGACGCTTCATCAACAAAATACTGTGCTTATAACTATAATTTCCTCGGACACGGATTCGTCTGCCAAATTAATCACGCAAACCGTACGATTAACGTAAGAACTGCACTTCAGGACTCCTGCAACTCATACTTTTATTATTACGGCGGCGAAATGCTCGGAATTGATAAGATGAATATGTACCGTGAAATGCTCGGCCTCGGTCAGCCAACAGGTATCGAAATCAGCGAAAACACAGGTGTTCTTGACTCACCGAGCTACCGTACATCAATCAATCAGACATGGATGCCCGGTTTCTCTTTACAGTCCGCAATCGGACAGGCAGGTAACCTTTTCACTCCGCTTCAGCTTTGCAATTATACAGCAACAATAGCAAACGGCGGTACACGTTACGAAGCACACCTTGTCAAGTCCGTTATTTCTTCAGACAATGCGGTTTCCGTTCTTGAAAAACAGCCGAAGGTTGTCTGCAACACAGGTTTTGAAGAAAAAAATGTTAAAACTGTTCATCAGGGTATGCGTCTTGTTGTTACTAACGGTTCCTGTATGAATAATTTCGGTAAGCTCGACGTTGCCGTAGCTTGTAAAACAGGTACATCTCAGGTTGAAAAAAATATAAACGGCAAAAAGAACGTTTACACAAACGGATTTAATATTTCTTTTGCGCCGTACGATAATCCCGAGCTTTCAGTTGCCGTTGCAATTGAGGGTGCGCGTTCGGGTAGCAGCTGCGCTCCCGTCGGATGCGATATTTACAACTATTATTTCGGAAACGAAACTTCAGGCGATTCACCCGACACTCCGGAGGATGAAAACGAAGAAGATGTTTATTCAGAAGGTCCGGTTGACTCCAATCTGTTGTTTTAATCTGTTATTTTAAGAGGTACAAATTATGGCTAAGAAGATAATTTTTGCTTCAGGTAAAGGCGGTGTGGGTAAATCTTCACTCACTGCCGGGATTGCTGTTGCCCTTTGTGAAATGGGACTCAATACCCTTGTTATTGATTTTGATATCGGTATGGGTTGTCTTGACCTTATTCTTGCGGCTGATGACACGGGAATTTTCAATTGGGGCGATGTTGTAAACGGTCACTGCGAGCCGTCGGTTGCACTTCGCTCAACAATCGGTCCGAAGCTCCTTGTTGCTCCGCCCGAATTTGATGAAAGCTTTACGGAAGATGCCGTAAAAGAAATGATAGAAAAATACGAAAGCGAATTTGATTACATTCTCTTCGACTCCCCTGCAGGTGTCCGCGGAGGCTTCCTTCTTGCCGCGGCTTGCGCTGATGAGGGTATCATCGTTTCAACTCCCGACGAGGTTTGTGTCCGCGTCGGTCTTTACGCAGGAGATATCCTTTTCTCAAAGGGTATGGAGAATGTCCGTCTTATCATAAACCGATTCAATAAACGCCTTACAACTCAGGGACATTACCTCAACATTGACGAAGTGATTGATGCAACCGTTCTTCAGCTTCTTGGAGTTGTGCCTGAGGATAAAAAGCTTTCCTTCTGCTCCGTTACGGGTATGCAGACACTTGAAAATTCAAAGGCTAAAGCCGCATTTTTCAGAATTGCAAAGCGACTTGAAGGAATTAACGCCAATCTTGTTATATAAAGGATTTTTCTTATGACAGAGAAGAAAACTATCGCCGCCATATCCACTCCGATGGGTACCGGCGGCGTCGGAATTATAAGAATATCGGGTGAAAATTCCTTTGAAATCTGTGACAAGATTTTCAAAGCTTTTTCGGGCAGGACACTCGCTGACTCTGAGGGTTACAGAGCGCATTACGGCAGAATCTTTGACGGCGAAAACGCAGTTGACGAGGCAATCTGCATCGTCTTCCGTGCTCCTCACAGTTATACGGGTGAAAACGTTGTTGAAATCAACTGTCACGGCGGTATTTTCCTTACGAAAAAGATTCTCCGCCTTGTTTTTGAAAACGGTGCCTCCCCTGCCGCACCCGGCGAATTCACAAAACGTGCTTTTCTTAACGGCAAAATGGATTTATCCAAGGCAGAAGGTGTTATGACTCTCATCTCTGCTCAGGGTGAACAGGGTGCAAATGCCGCTTATAATCTGCTTGAAGGCTCGCTCAGCAGAAAAATCAATGAAATTAACTCCTCTCTCCTCTCCGTCGCGGCTCATATGGCAGCCTGGGTGGACTACCCTGACGACGAGATTGAGGAAATTGACGAAAATAATTTAAGAAACACTGTTGATAATGCTAAAAAAGAAATTAATATTCTTCTTTCACGCTTCGACAGCGGTATGGCTGTCACAACGGGCGTTGATGCCGCTATCGTCGGCAAGCCCAATGTCGGCAAATCAACTCTTATGAATCTTCTTACGGGTTACGACCGTTCAATCGTTACTTCGGTTGAGGGTACAACACGTGATGTTATTGAAGAAACAGTCAATCTTAACGGTTGCATCCTTCGCCTTTCGGACACGGCAGGTATGCGCGAAACGGGAGATGAGGTTGAAAAAATCGGCGTTGACAGAAGCCGTAAAAAACTTGAACGCTCAGCCGTAATTTTTGCCGTTTTTGACCTTTCAAGGGAGCTCAGCGAAGAGGATATGGAGCTCATCGAGCTTTGCGAGGGCAGAACGGTTATACCTATTATTAATAAAACAGACCTTGAAAAACGTGCTGATATTTCCATTATAGAAAATAGACTTGGAAAATGCGTTGCAATTTCCGCAAAAGACGGCGAAGGCTACGACGAGCTTTGCGAAACCGTTGCAACTCTCATCGGCACAAAGGATTTTGATACATCCGCGGCTATGCTTGCGAACGAAAGACAGCGAATCTGTTGCGAAACGGCATTGGCAAGTCTTAATGAAGCGCTTGAAGCGATTGATTTCGGTCTGACACTTGATGCAATCGGTGTCTGCATTGACGGTGCAATCGCCGCCCTGCTCGAATTGACAGGTCAGAAAGCAAGCGAAGCCGTTGTTGACGAAGTGTTTAAACAATTCTGCGTCGGAAAGTAAGGTAAATATGGAGTATTTCGCAAAAAAATATCAGGTTATTGTTATCGGTGCAGGTCACGCGGGAATTGAAGCGGGACTTGCTTCCGCGCGCCTTGGTTGCGATACCTGCGTTTTTACAATCAACCTTGACTGGGTCGGAAATATGGCTTGTAATCCCTCAATCGGCGGCACATCAAAGGGACATCTTGTCCGTGAAATTGATGCTCTCGGCGGTGAAATGGGTAAAGCGGCAGATGCTAACACCCTGCAGAGCCGTATTCTTAACCTCGGCAAAGGTCCTGCAGTCCACAGTCTTCGCGCACAGATTGACCGCAGACTTTATTCTGACTATATGAAGCACGTTATGGAGCTTCAGGACAATATCGACCTTCGCCAGGCAGAGATTGTTGACCTCAAACAGCTTGAAGACGGCACCTGGCAGGTTAAAACCCACCTTGAAGCGATATACATGGCAGATTGTGTTATCCTTGCAACGGGTACTTTCCTTGCAGGCAAGGTTTACGTGGGCGATGTTTCGTATGAAAGCGGTCCTGACGGTATGTTCCCTGCCAAAAAGCTCGGAGAATCGCTCAAAGAGCTTGGTTTACCGACACGGCGTTTCAAAACAGGCACACCGTCGCGTGTTAACAGAAAAACAGTTGATTTTTCTAAATTAGAAATTCAGGAAGGCGACGAACACGTTGTCCCCTTCTCTTTTGACTGTAACTGTGAAGTTAAAAACAAGCTCCCCTGCTATATTACATACACAAATCTTGAAACAAAAGATATAATTATGAAAAATCTGCACCGCTCCCCTCTTTACGGCGGCAAAATTGACGGCGTTGGTCCACGATACTGCCCGAGCATTGAGGATAAGATAGTCAGATTCGCAGAAAAAGAGCGACATCAGATATTTATTGAGCCTTGCGGTGAAAATACGGAAGAATTGTACCTTCAGGGTCTCTCCTCTTCCCTCCCCGAAGATGTTCAGCTTAAATTTCTTCGCTCAATCCCCGGCCTTGAAAACGTTGAAACAATGAGAACGGCATATGCCATTGAATATGACTGTGTTGATCCCCTCTCGCTCAAAGCAAGCCTTGAATTCAACGATTTCAGCGGTCTTTTCGGAGCAGGACAGTTCAACGGCTCTTCAGGTTACGAAGAAGCCGCTGCACAGGGTCTTGTTGCAGGTATCAACGCCGCACATAAGATTCAGGGCAAAGAACCACTGATTTTGGAGCGTTCAGGCTCATATATAGGCACACTTATTGATGACCTTGTAACAAAAGGCTGTTCTGACCCGTACAGAATGATGACTTCACGTTCGGAATACAGACTTCTTCTGCGTCAGGACAATGCAGACCGCCGTCTTACGCCAATCGGCTATGAAATCGGACTTATAAGCGAAGAAAGATATCAGAAATACCTTAAAAAGCTTGAACTTATTGATATTGAGAAAAAACGTGTACAATCAACGGTTATTTCACCGTCTGAGGCTGTAAACGAGCTTCTTGTTTCACGTGAAACATCTGCATTAAACACGGGTGTTCGCCTTTCGGAGCTTCTCAAGCGACCTCAGCTCAATTATGACTTACTTGAGCCTTTTGATACAGCCCGTCCTCCCCTGCCCCGTGAAATCTTTGAGCAGGTTGAAATTGATATCAAATATGAAGGTTATATCAAACGTCAGCAAGCTCAGGTAGACGAAATGCACCGTCTTGAGGTTAAAAAGCTTCCCGAGGATACTGATTACAGCTCAATTCACGGTCTTCGCCTTGAAGCAAGAGAAAAGCTTTCAAAGATAAGACCGCACAATATCGGTCAGGCTTCTCGTATTTCAGGCGTCAGTCCGTCAGACATATCTGTTTTGCTTATTTATCTTGAAAAGGAGTGCCGAAATGATTAATAAAGAGCTTTTAAAAGAAGAATCTGCAAAAATCGGCATTCAACTTGATGAAACAGCACTCCAAAGGCTTGATACATATGCAGAGATGCTTATTGAAACAAACAAGACACTCAACCTTACAGCTATAACGGAACCTGACGAGGTGCTTTATAAGCATTTTGTGGATTCGCTAAGCCTTCTGACCGTTGTTGACCTTAAAGAAGGTGCAAAGGTTATTGACGTCGGTACAGGCGCAGGATTTCCCGGCGTTGTGCTTCTTATTGCACGTCCTGATACTAAAATTACACTTATGGACGGTACAAACAAGAGACTTAACTTTATTGCGGATGTTCTTAATGAAATCGGACTTGAAGCTGAGATTCTTCATTCAAGAGCCGAACTTGCAGGCAAAGACAATAAATACCGCGAAAAATACGACCTTGTTACGGCAAGAGCTGTTGCGAATATGAATACGCTGAGCGAATATTGTATGCCTTTCGTTAAGGTCGGCGGTGTATTTGCTCCTATGAAAGCTGCAAAGGCTGACGAAGAGCTTGATAGTGCAAAAGGCGCAATAAAGCTCCTCGGCGGCGAGGTTCAGAAAGTCTGTCACCTTGATATTGAAAATTGCGGAGAAAGATGCATAATTATTACAAAGAAAATATCGCATACTCCGTCAAAATATCCACGTGCTTCGGCACAGATTTCAAAAAAACCTCTTGCTTAATGTAAAACTGAATAAAAACGGCTCATTTTTTGTAAATGAAAAATGATAGACAACCTCTCTTTTGGATGATAAATTATATCTGGTAGCAAAAGGGAGGTTTTTTATGCTTAAAAACCAGAATAAACTAAAAAGAAGCAATGAAGTCGTTCTTATCCCTGCAAGGATGATTCAGCCTAATCCGCATCAGCCGAGAAAAAACTTTAACTGGGACGATTTAGAAGGGCTTGCGGAAAGCATCCATTATAACGGACTTTTACAGCCGATTACCGTAAGAAAAAAAGAAAACGGAAGATATGAGCTTATTTCAGGCGAAAGAAGACTACGTGCTTGTAAAATGGCGGGTCTTTCTTCAATTCCGTCAATTGTGATTGATATCAACGATGAAAAGTCCGCTTTGCTTGCTGTAATTGAAAACCTTCAAAGAGAAAACCTCCATTTTTTTGAAGAAGCTATGGCAATTGAAAGGCTTATCAAAGGTTTCGGTCTTTCGCAGGAAGAGGTTTCACGTAAGCTCGGTAAATCACAGTCTGCACTTTCAAACAAACTTCGTATTTTGCGGTTGCCTGATGATATACGTTATAACATCACAATCTACGGTTTAACGGAGCGACATGCCCGTGCGCTTCTTCGATTGCCGACTGCAGAGCTTATGGAGCAGGTTGTGGACACGGTTGCGGAGCAGGGACTTACGGTAAGCGCAACGGAACAGCTTATCTGCGAGATACTTACCAAATCGCAGGATAAAGGCAAGAAAGGCAAAAAGGTTATGGTTTTTAAGGATATACGGATATTTATAAACACTCTCAACCATGCCGTAACAACAATGCGCAAAAGCGGAATCAGCGCAAAAGCTACCAAAAACGAAACAGATACATACATTGAATATACGGTTAAGATAGACAAACCGGTAAATTCACAGTAAGAGCAGGGGAGACCTTGTTCTTTTTTATAATGTTTCACGTGAAACATTGATGTTTTTTAAAAAATATATGTATTTATACTTTAATTTCATAAATCTTTGTGCTATAATTGTTTTTGACAATTTTTTATGGAGAAGTATAAAAATATGGCTAAAACAATTGCAGTTGTTAATCAAAAAGGTGGCGTTGGCAAAACGACATCAACAGTAAACCTTGCTGCAACAGTTGCGGCAAAGGGTTATAACGTGCTTATTGTTGATATTGACCCTCAGGGTAATGCAACAAGCGGTCTCGGAATTAATAAACGTGAGCTTGAAAAGTCTTCATACGATGTGCTTATAAATTCAATGCAGGTTGAAAAAGCTATGATTGAAACGGAATTTGACAATCTCTGGGTGCTTCCGTCAAGCATGAACCTTGCAGGTGCAGAGCTTGAGCTTGTTGATATGACAAGGAGAGAATCCAAGCTGAAGAATTCTCTTGCTCTCGTTAAGGACAGTTTTGATTATATTTTCCTTGATTGTCCGCCGTCACTCGGTCTTATAACCCTTAACGCGCTTTGTGCGGCAGATACGGTACTTGTGCCGATCCAGTGCGAATATTATGCGCTTGAAGGTCTTTCACAGCTTATGTCTACAATCCGTCAGGTTAAAAGACTTTATAATCCGCTTATAGACATTGAAGGAGTTCTTCTTACAATGTTTGACGGAAGGCTTAACCTTACACATCAGGTTGTGAATGAGCTTAAAAGATTTTTCCCGAGAAAGGTCTATAACACGGTAATTCCGCGTAACGTGAAGCTTTCCGAAGCTCCGAGCCACGGTTTGCCTATTATTTATTACGATAAGAATTCAAAAGGAGCAGCTGCTTATAATGCACTTGCTGATGAGTTTTTAAAATCAAACGGTAAGGAGGCAAAATAATGGCAGTTAAAAGAAACGGTCTGGGCAGGGGACTTGAATCTCTTTTTGTTGACAATTCCGTTGAAGAAATCAATGCTTCAACAAATAAGCTTAAGATAATGGAAATTGAACCTAACCACGACCAGCCGAGAAAGATTTTTGACGAAAAGGCTTTGTCTGAGCTTGCAGACAGCATTTCACAACACGGTGTGCTTCAGCCTCTCGTTGTCCGTCCGATGACAAACGGCGGTTACCAGCTCGTAGCAGGTGAAAGACGTTGGAGAGCCGCAAGAATCGCAGGTCTTACGGAAGTTCCCGTTATAATCAAAGAGCTTACGGATGAAGAAACAATCGAAATTGCGATGATTGAAAACCTTCAGCGTGAAGACCTGAATCCGCTTGAAGAAGCGCTCGGATACAGCTATATGATGGACGAGCTCAAGATTACTCAGGAAGAGGCGGCAGAAAAGGTCGGCAAATCCCGTCCGGCTATCGCTAACGCACTTCGTCTTCTTAAGCTCCCCGAAGAAATTCAGGAAATGGTAAAAAATAATCTTATTTCTGCAGGCCATGCAAGAGCCTTGCTCGGTTTTGCAACAAAAGAAGAAATGATTGCGACGGCAAACCTTATTATCAAAGAAGATATTTCTGTCCGTCAGATCGAATCTCTTGTTAAGGAAGCAAAAAAAGCTCCGGCAAAGCCGAAGACAGAGAAGAAGAGAGATAAATTTTTCAGCGAGGTTGAGCTCGCTCTCGTTGATAACCTTGGCAGAAAGGTTAAAATCAAAGAAAACGGTAAGAAAGGCTCAGGCGTTCTTGAAATTGAGTTTTTTGACAAGGATGACCTTGAAAGCCTTGCTTTACAGCTTGAAAATTACGGAAAATAATATTTATCAGGAGTGATAAAAATGTTAGATATCAAACTTATCAGAGAAAATCCCGACCTTGTCAAAGCAGCGATGAAGTCGAGAAATAAAGACATGGATGCACTTGTTGACGAAGTTCTCGCAATTGACGTTGAGCGTCGCGAGCTTATGCAGATTACAGATGCAATGAAGCAGGAGCAGAACTCTGCAAGCAAGCAGATTCCGCAGATAAAAAAAGCAGGCGGCGACATTTCCGAGATTATGGCTCGTATGAACGAAATCAAGGAAAAGGTCAAGGCTAACGATGCCGCAATTGCAGAGCTTGACAAAAAGCAGAAGACAATTATGTACGAATTTCCGAACGTTCCTAATTCAACTGTTCCTCTCGGCAAGGATGACAGCGAAAACGTTGAAATCCGCCGCTACGGTGAGCCGAGAAGCTTTGACTTTGAGCCGAAAGCTCATTGGGACATCGGTGCTGACCTCGGAATCCTTGACCCGGAAACTGCTGCAAAGGTAACCGGTACTCGTTTCCATTTTTATAAGGGTCTCGGTGCACGACTTGAAAGAGCTGTTATCAGCTTCTTCCTTAATACTCACACAGAAAACGGATACACAGAGGTTCTTCCTCCGTATCTTGTAAACAGAGCTTCAATGACAGGTACAGGTCAGCTTCCTAAGTTTGAAGAGGACGCATTCAAGACAACTGACGATTTCTTCCTTATTCCGACAGCTGAGGTTCCCGTAACAAATATGCTCAGAGATGATATCATCGACGGCAGTAAGCTTCCGATTTCTTACTGTGCATATTCAGCTTGCTTCCGCGCTGAAGCAGGTTCGGCAGGACGTGACACAAGAGGTCTTATCCGTCAGCATCAGTTTAATAAGGTTGAGCTTGTTAAGTTTGTTGATCCCGAAACATCATACGATGAACTTGAAAAGCTTACAAACGATGCAGAAAGAGTTCTTCAGCTTCTCGGTCTTCCTCACAGAGTTGTATGCCTTTCAACAGGTGATATTGGCTTCTCATCAGCAAAGACTTATGACATTGAAGTATGGATGCCTTCATACGGCAGATATGTTGAGATTTCTTCCTGCTCAAACTTTGAAGATTTCCAGGCACGCCGTGCAGCAATCAGATTCAAAAAAGACCCGAAGGCAAAGGCACAGCTTGTTCATACACTTAACGGTTCAGGCGTTGCAGTCGGCAGAACTGTTGCAGCAATTCTTGAAAACTTCCAGAACGAAGACGGCACAGTTACAATTCCCGAAGTCCTCGTTCCATATATGGGTACAGATATTATTAAATAAGTTTATAAAAATGAAGCAGTAACTTTCAGATGAGAATTACTGCTTTTTAAAATTTTTTTTATTATTTCTATAAATTAAGGTTTGTCGGGATATATGATTTTGCACAATTTATCTCTATGTGCGTAGGAATGGGCCTCCCGGACCATCCGCAGATTCTGCTAAGTTAACGGACGGTCGAGGACGCCCGTCCCTACGTAGTTATTTTGAGATTTGGTTCGTAGGGGCGCGCATTGCGCGTCCGTTAAATCAATCACATTTTTGCGGACGACCGATGGTCGCCCCTACGATGTCGATTTTAAAACAACTCTACAAACCCGAATTTACAGAACAAAATTCATATAAAAAAGATTGCAAAAGTCTGCAATCTTTTTACTCCTTTATATAATTTACATTTTCAATTCGTTTTAACAAAGTAACGCTTGAAATAGGGGAGATATACATTGTCTTTTCTTTCGTTTTTTTGTCATAAGTCAGAACGAAAGACTTCGGAAGCTCGTAGCTGACTGTTATAACTTTTTTTTCCTTTGTCATCGTTGAAAGAAAATCTCTTGTTGATTTCATAACCGTTGATGTATCAAGGTCAAAAATCCCTATAATATCTTCAGTTGTAATAATCGTATCCTGACCGAGGTGCAGAAACATAATATCACCGCTTTATTTTTTTACTTTGCCGTCTGCAATTTTAAATGTTTTATCCGATTTTATTTTTCTTAAATGTGACCTGTCGCAGCAGGTGACAAAAACCTGCCATCCGTCGAAATATTTTATAAGATATTTCTGTCTTTTACCGTCAAGCTCACTCATAACATCGTCAAGCAAAGCAATCGGCTGTTCACCGGAATATTTTCTTAAAATTGAAGCTTCACTGAGCTTTAAAGAAAGGGCGCATGAGCGTTGCTGTCCCTGTGAGCCATAGCTTCGCGCATCCATTCCGCTTAAGAAAATGTTAAGGTCATCCTTGTGAGGACCTACGCTTGTTGCAAGGCGGAAAATGTCTTTTTTATGATTCTTCACACATTCGTTATAAAGAATTTCCGACCATTCTTTTGCATTGCTTCCTGATTCTTTTAACGAACTTAAATATGAAATTTCCATCTTCTCTCTGTCAGATGAAATCTCACGGTAAACATCGGAAGAAAATTCTTTCAGATCTTCAATATAATTCAGCCTGTATTCAATAATTTTACCGCCGTAACGTGCAATTTCCTCATCAAAGACAAAGAGGAGATCTTCACCTTTTGAGGATTGACTGATTTGCTTTAAAAGCGCGTTACGCTGAAAGACAGCTTTGTTATACTTTGAAAGTAAAACCGCGTAATTCGGCCTCACAAGCGAATTTGCGATATCAAGAAACTTTCGCTTTTCGGACGGGCCGTCCTTTATAACAGAAAGAACAGACGGTGAAAAAACCACCGCCTGAAATTCTCCCAAAAATTTTCTCGGCGAGATTTGTTTGATTCCGTTAAGGTAAGCTTCTTTCTGACTGTCAATTATAAGCTTTGCCGTCTGCGGTCTTTCATATGAAAAAAAATCCATATCAATTTCAGAAAAATCCGTGTCTTTTTTAATAAGCTCGGTGTTTTTTCTTGTACGGAAGCTGTTGCATCCCGTAAAGAGCCAGATGCTTTCGATAATATTAGTCTTGCCGTGACCGTTTTCGCCGTAAATTACGTTGATTCCGTTCACGGGTTCTATTTCGATATGCTCAATGTTACGGAAATTCCTGATTGTATGCTTTTCAATATTCATATCAAACTATCTCGTATACCGTATTTTCAAATTCAACCTTGTCACCCGGATGAAGCTTCTTTCCTCTCTGGGTGCAGATTTCGTTGTTCACCTTGATTTCGCCGTCCTGGATAACAATTTTAGCGTGTCCGCCCGACTGAACTGCATCACAGAGCTTTAAAAATGAATCAAGACGGATAAATTCTGTCTGAATACTTTTCTGAACAACGGGTTTTTCTTTTATTTTTAATTTAATTCTTCTTTTATCAATCATTTTTCTTCAACCTCACAGGAAGAACAAGGAAAATAAAGCTTTCGCCCTCAGTCGGAAGAATAAGAATAGGGGAGAGGGCACCGTTAAGGAGAATCTTAACTCTGTCTGTGTTGCAAGCCTTGAGAGCATCGAGAAGATAACGGTTATTAAAGCCGATTTCAACTCTGCTTCCGTCAACGTCTGCACTTACCTTGTCGTTAGCTGTACCAAGAGCTGCAATACTTGAAATTCTGATGAAATCAGTATCAAAAACGCAGTTGATAAGGCTCTTTGTTCTGTCAGTAATAATAAGTGAAGTTCTTTCGATACTGTCGATAAGGCTTCTTGTATCAACTTCAACTGTTGTTGAAACTGACTGAGGAATTGTTGACTTATAATTAAGGAATTCACCCTCGAGAAGTCTTGAAATAATGCTGTATCCGTTTACTTCAAAGATAATGTGACGTCCGCCGAGACCGATTGAAACAATTCCTTCTTCGTCATCACTGTCTTCAACAGAAAGCTTGAAAATTTCTGACATTGTTTTTGCGGGAACAATGAAAGTAATATCTTCGCCGTGGTAATCAATTTTTTCGGTGCGGATAGCCATTCTGAATCCGTCAACAGCAATAAGCTTGATTTCGCCGTCAGCGATTTCAAACTTGATACCTGTGTAAACAACCTTTGCATCTGTAACAGCAACAGCAAAAATAGTCTGCTTTACCATTTCTGAAAGCATTTTTCTGTTTATGTCAATTGTAAAACTACCCTGTACTGTCGGCAATTCGGGATAATCATCAGCAGAAATTCCCATAATTTCATATTTGATGTCACCGCTGCGGATAGTTGCAAAGTTTCTTTCGTCACAATCGATTGTTACAGTCTGGTTAGGAATTCTTCTCAAAATTTCGCAAAGCACCTTTGCATTAAGAACAATTGAACCTGCCTCTTCAACTTTTGCATAGATTGTTGTGTTGATACCGATTTCAAGGTCATAACCCGTAAGGTTAAGCTCGCTGTTTGAAGCTTTGATAAGGATACCTTCAGTTCCGGGTATTGTTGACTTTGCAGAAACTGCTCTTTGAACGTTCTGGCATGCTGTTGAGAGTGTAGATGTTTCACAAACGAATTTCATTTTAATTCCTCCCGCTAAGGAAATTTTCTTTAATAAATAATATATTATATCTATATTACAGTAGTAGTAGTAGGGGCTGTTTAAAGTGTGGAAAACTTTTTAAAGCCCTATGTATCAATGTTTTACGGCTGAAATTTCTAACATCGGAGATGTTTAAAATTTGTGGAAAGGTTTGTTAAATAAAAGTCACTGTTGAAAGTGTGGAAGGTTGTGGAAAGAATGTTAAAGAAAGTGTGGAAACTTTACTTTGGTAGTGTTATAAAATCTGCCTTCCTTCAAGCGCTCTTGTAAGAGTTACTTCGTCCGCATATTCAAGGTCAGCACCGACGGGAACACCGTATGCAAGGCGAGAAACCTTGATTCCCATAGGCTTAATAAGCCTTGAAATATACATTGCAGTTGCTTCGCCTTCAACTGTCGGGTTTGTTGCCATAATAATTTCCTGAACGTCGTCGTTATTGAGCCTTTTTAAAAGCTCTTTAATGGTAATTTCATCGGGACCGATACCGTTCATCGGGGAAATTGAACCGTGAAGGACGTGATAAAGGCCGTTGTACTCGCGTGTTCTTTCAATTGCAATAACGTCTTTTGAGCTTTCGACAACACAGATTGTTGAAATATCTCTTTTTTCGTCAACGCAGATATTGCAAACATCCGAATCGGTAAGGTCGCAACAAACTGAACAACGGTGAATTTTTTCGTGCGCCAACATAATTGTATCGGCAAATCTTTTCGCTTCCGCGTCGGTCATACTTAGAATATGAAAAGCGAGCTTTTGCGCGCTTTTGTGTCCGATACCGGGAAGACGTTCAAACTGCTCAATAAGGTTGGCAAGAGGTACTACGTTTCGTGCCATCAGAAAAGTCCCGGGATTGAAAGGCCGCCCTTAGCCTTTTCCATTCCCTGCTCCATTGCGTCGTTTGCCTTCTTGATGCTCTCATTGAGTGCAGAAATAAGAAGGTCTTCAAGCATTTCGATATCTTCAGGGTCAACAACTTCAGGCTGCATTTTGATTGAGAGAACCTCGTGTGAGCCGTTAACGGTAACCTCAACTGCACCGCCGCCGACAGAAGAAGTGAATTCACTTGCTTCAACCTCTTCCTGCATTCTCTGCATGTCTTCCTGCATCTTCTGAATCTGTTTCATCATATTGCCCTGTCCGCCTGCGTTAGGGATTCTTGCTTTCATATTTCATTATCCTTTCTTAATTAAAGAGTATTGTCTGTCATTTTCCTGAAAATTTCATATAAGAACGGAAAAAGATAGAAGACAAAAACAAATAATTTATTTTTTGAAGAAATGTCTGCACATTTCAAATAAATTTTAATGTATTTTTTAAAATAGTTTTTGATAGGTTTTTGGAATTTATTTTCGTTTTCAGTTCCTTTTATATTGAAACGATAAGATAAAAGAAGCTTCATTCCTCTTTCAAGATAAAAAGAAGAAGTGAGAGAATTATTTAAATCTTTGAATTTTTCATAAGCTATAAATCTTGTTTCAATAAGATCGAACCATTTTTCGTGCCAGATCTCGGTATAGCTCACACTTTCAAGATTTGTGTAGTAGCAATAAAGCGGGGAATCAACGAGAAAAATTTTTCCGGCTTTAGTCCATAAATCAGCACAGAAAATTGTATCTTCACCGATTTTATATTTTCCGAATTTATCGCATTTAAGAGCCAGGTCTTTTTTTATGAGCTTCATACATGCAGAAGTAAGAGTAAGTTCATTTTTTGCAACAAAATCTTTATCGTAAAAATTTATGAATTCTTCGCTCTTACATTCGCGGCAATTATATTCAAAAGATTTTTCAATAAATTCCGATGTCTTTTCGTAGCGGCAAACAGCAACTTTGCATCCGTTTTCAGTAATTGCACGCAAAAGAAACTCATACATCTGCGGCTGAATGAAATCATCTGAGTCAACAAAGCCAAGATAAACACCGTTTGAATTTTCAATACCGAAATTTCTTGCTGATGAAACACCCTTACCGGGATTTTTAAAGGGTTTTATTCGATTGTCTTTAACGGAATATTCTTTGATGATTTCAAAAGTTGAATCTGTGCTGTTGTCGTCAACGCAGATGACTTCAAAATCTTTGTATGTCTGGTTAAGAATACTGTCGAGACAGCGGCGTATATTTTTTTCTTCATTGAATGAGGGGACGATTATGCTGATTGAAGGATTTTTTTCAATATTCATAAAGTCACCGTATTAAAGATTATTTATTTTATTCACAAGGTCTGCAAGAGGGTCGTTCGCTTTTGCAGATGTTTCTTCACCTTTATAAATGCCAAGTCGGTATTTTTTGCCTGTAACCTCAAAAACTGCAGTTTTGATTGCGTTCGCGTGATTACCCTGACGGATAAACTGCGAGAATATCGGATTATCGCACTTGATGAGTAAAAATTCGCCTCTGATATAAGCTGAAGAATTGCCTAAAATTCCGAGTAAAGGTTTGTCTGTGACGTCAAGCTTCTGAAGAACTTCACCCCAGCCCATAAAAAGAGTATCAACGTCTGCAGAAGCTTCATCTGCAGGAGCTTCAGGCGGCGGGGGAGGCGGAGGAAGCTCATTTTCTTCCTTTTTCTCCTTAATGGGTTTTGGCTCTTCTTTAATTTCAGGCTTTGCAACCTCAGTTTTCGGAGCAGAAATAACTTTTCCATCTTTAACTGCACTCTCAAGCTTTTCAATTCGTGCAATCAATGCCGTATTATCGCTTGAAATGTCGGGAATACAAAGCTTTACAGCGCACATTTCCATCTGTGTACGCTTGCTCGTTGAGTTTTTAAGAAGTGTTGCACACTCTTCAAGTGTCGTGATGCAGGAAAGCACCTTAAAAAGTGTGGTTGCTTCTGCCTGCTTTTTGTAAAGCTCAAGGTCAATATCTGTGCAAACAATCAGCTGCTGCGGATTTTTAACCGTTTTAATAATCATAATGTTGCGATAATGGTTGATAAGCTCTGAGCAGAGTCTTTCCATATCGCAGGAATTGTTATGAAGCTTCGAAATGAGCGAAAGCACCTCGGAAGGATTATTCGCATTGATGTTATCAACAAGCTCAAAAAGATAATCTTTACCTGCAAGGCCTGCCGCGTTACTGACAACATTTGCAGTAACATGAGTTGAAATTCCCGAGCATCTGTCAAGTATTGAAAGAGCATCACGAAGCGCACCGTCAGCAATTCTTGCAATAAGAAGAGCTGCATCATCTTCGATTGAAATATTTTCATTTTCAGCTACGTGCATAATACGCGACTTGATTTTTTCGGGAGTAATTCTGTGAAAATCAAATCTCTGACAACGTGAAAGAATTGTTGCAGGAAGCTTGTGTACTTCAGTTGTTGCCAGAATAAACTTAACATGCGGCGGCGGCTCTTCAAGAGTTTTAAGAAGGGCATTGAACGCACCGATTGAAAGCATATGAACTTCGTCGATGATATAAACACGGTATTTCGTGTGAACGGGTGTATAGTTTGCCTCGTCACGGAGTTCACGGATGTTATCAACACCGTTGTTACTTGCAGCGTCAATTTCAATAACGTCAAGAATTGTACCGTCATCAAGACCTTTGCAGACTGCGCACTCGTTGCATGGATTTCCGTCAACAGGATTAAGGCAGTTTGCAGCCTTTGCGAGGATTTTTGCACAGGTGGTTTTACCCGTACCTCTTGAACCAGTAAAAAGGTAAGCGTGAGAAACCTTGCCGATTTCGACTTCGTGGGCAAGGGTAGAGGTTATATGCTCCTGACCGACAACATCTGCGAAGGTCTGCGGACGCCATTTACGGTAAAGAACTCTGTACAAAAAATCACCCCTTTATAAAAAAATAAAAGCATTATCTCAGTCATATGGTGCGCAGGCCGTACTGTGTCGCACGGTGTTAACCTCTTAATGCTGCTCGGTTCCCCGCCTGACATGGTTCGTGGTACCCCGTCGCACAGGACCAACACACCACATGACTGAAATAATGCTTCGAAAAATCGCCTGCAATATCTTATTTATTATACTATAATTTGCTTTATTTATCAAGTAAATTTGCAAATTTTTTTAAGATATTGCAGCCAAATTTATATTTTAAAAAGCTCTTTTATTGAATTTTCTGCTTTGTTGATATAATCCGGCATAAAGTTCTGAAGATATTTTCTCATTTCACCGTTTTTAGCATAGAAACCCTTGAAAATTTCAATAAAACGGTCGCTGTCACTAAGTTCCTCAACGGGAACTACATAGCCGTCATAAGTGCCGAAAATATCATGTGCAATTCCCTTTGATTTAATGCTGTATCCAAGCACGAGAGTAGGAACACAGGTGCTGTATGCGGCAATCGTTGCGTGAGTACGAGCACCGATAAAGGCTTCGCAACGGGAAATAATGCTTTTATATTCCGTTGCAGAGTATTCTCCGCCAACAAGACCAATTCTTTCACACTTGAATTTTTCATAAATTTCCGCAAGTGTTTCGCAGTCAGCTTTGTTGTCTCTTGTAACGTGAGGAATGAGAAGAATATTTAGGTCTGTTTCATCAAGAATGTATCTTATAAGAGAAAAAACAGCTTTTTTTGAAGGATGATTTTCGTCGCAACCTTTGGGATAAACAAAATTACTGACGTTAATTCCGACGGTATGCTCTTTAACTTCAAAAGTTTTGTTCATTTCCTCGTCAACGGGAAGCGAAAAAGCCGAATCGGGATAAAGAACGGTGTTTTTGTCAATTCCGTTTTTAATAAGCGCATCGTAAGAAAAGGTTTCTCTTGCAACAACGAGGTCAAAACCTTTGAGATCTTCAATTTTATCGGGTGTCATATCTTCACTGCCGATTGAGCATCCCCATAAAACAGTTTTTTTACCTAAAGAACGAAGAGTTGAATTCATTGCTTTTGCAATGTGGCCGTCACCGTAGCAATAGTTATCACCGCCGACGGAAATATAGACGTCATTTTTCTTGAGAGAAGGATTTCTGCAGGGTATAGAATAGTAAAATTCGTCCGATTTTTTCTGCGATTGTCTTGAATAGAGAGCAATTTTAATTTTATCAGAAAAAGAAACTTTTTCAGGGACAACGGAATAATCAAATTCTTCCGTTTCATCAATGAAAGAAAAGCCTGCCTGTTCATCCTCATCTTTTTTGAAAGTGTAAAGCTTGATGAAAGACTCGGGCTTTTCTTTTTTTATCATTGAAGAAAGTGTTCTGACAATTGCTTCACAGCCGTGATTCTGCGAACCGCCGTGTGAATAAAAAGCGTATCTCATCATTATTCTCCTAATAATTTAACGTCAACATCATCAAAATGGCACCAACCCCACTGTCTCGGCCAGCTCTGCGAAGTTCCGTTTGAGTGAAGAACTTCGAAAACAAATGCAGGGTAAATATAGTCGAGATTTTCGCTGTTTGATTTTGCCGTGCCGCCTGAAAGAACAAGAGTTGCCTTATAGAGACCGGGACCTAAATTATGCTTATTTATCGTAATTCCGACGTCAAATTCGCCGATTTTATTGATATTTGCGAAAGTATCAGTGAAACAGACTTCGATCGGAGTCTCATCTGCCTGCCAGATAAGCATTCTGAAGGACATATCGCCGATGTTTTCGACTTTTGTTTTAATACGGAGCTTCAGCTCGATCGGTTCGTCCGCGCTGTAAATGCAGGATTCATTCTGCAAAATGTCAAGCGAGAGAATTTCCGCTTTTTCAAGGTTGTATCCGGGCTGACGCGGAAGCTCCGTGAAATCGTAATGATTCTGTTTTTCCATGTATGCTTCGCTGTTGTAAATGCGGATGCCTTCTTCAACGTCACCGTCAAAGATAACCTCACCTTCACGAAGAACGACGACTCTGTCGCAGAGCTGACGGATAGTATTCATCTGATGGCTGACGAAGAGAATAGTTTTACCGCTTGAGGCGATATCGAGCATTTTGTCGATACATTTCTTCTGGAAACGTGTATCGCCAACGGCAAGAACCTCGTCAACGAGAAGAATATCAGGCTCAAGGTGAGATGCAACGGCAAAGGCAAGACGGACAAACATACCGCTTGAATAGCGTTTTACGGGAGTATCGATGAATTTGCCAACTTCAGAAAATTCGAGAATTTCATCAAATTTCTCATCAATTTCGCTCTTAGTCATACCAAGGATTGCACCGTTGAGGTAAACATTCTCGCGGCCCGTAAGCTCAGTGTTAAAGCCTGTACCGACTTCAAGCATTGATGAAATTTTGCCGAGCATTTCAATTCTGCCGTCCGTCGGTTCCGTAATTCTTGAAATAATTTTAAGAAGAGTTGATTTACCGGCACCGTTTTTGCCGATGATTCCGATTTTTTCACCCTGCTCAACGTTGAAAGTAACGCCTTTGAGTGCCCAAAAATCCTCTTTATTGGCATTCGGTCTGATGAAAGATTTTACGGCTGCCTTAACTCTTGCCGCTTTACCCTCAGGCTTTTTTCCGAGGTGTTTGATTTTATAGCGTTTTTTGACGTTTTCTATCTTTAAAACAACAGGTTTTTCGCTCATAAAAATTCCTCCGATCAGACGATGTCAACGAATGTGCGCTCAGTTTTTCTGAAAAGATGCAAGCCCAGAGGAATGAGTATAACTATCCACGCAAGAGCAATAAGGAAAGATGTCCAGTCGAAGGACATATCCTTGATAATGCACCATTTGAACGCGTTGATAACACCCGTTGCAGGGTTGAGTGAATACAAAAGTCTTAATTTTTCGGGAATTGAATCGATAGAGTATGCAACGGGAGTAAGATACTGACCGATTGAGATTGCAAAAGGAATAATCTGCGCAAGATCGCGCCATTTAACATTGAAGGATGAAAGGAAAAGGCCGAGTGCTGTTCCTAAAATAAGGCAAAGGAGGAAGAAAACCGGGAAAAGAAGAAATCTTACTGACGGATAATATCCCTGAATGAACATCATAACGAGAAGAACACCCATTGAAATCACACTGTCGATTATATGGGCAACTGCGGAACCTATCGGGGAGATAATTCTCGGAAAATATACCTTTTTCATAATCGCCGCGTTGGTGATAAAAGTGTTTGCGGCAGTTGTAAGACCCTTTGAAAAAAGACCCCATGGAATAGTACCTGCATAAACCATTATGTAGTAAGGAGCGGAACCGTCAGAATCAAGGCCTGCAAGGTTGCCGAAGATAAACGTCATGACAAAAACGTTGATAATCGGGGAAATAACAGCCCAACCAAGACCGATACGCGTTTGCTTATAGCGGACGGTTATATCTCTCTTTGCAAAGTTGTATGCGAGCTCCCGATAATGCCAGATGTCTTTCCAATATTGGAAGTTGCGACCATTGGGTTCGATAATAGTTTTTCTCAACTTTTCTCATCCTTTAAATCATATTTGCACAATACTTCAATTTATAATAACATAAATATGCTCGTTTAGTCAAATGTAAAAAATAATAAGGTGATAGATGTTAACAAATTCGGGTTTGTCGGGATTAATATTCAATCTACATCGTAGGGGCGACCATCGGTCGTCCGCAAAATTTCTGCGTAATTCAACGGACGCGCAATGCGCGCCCCTACGAACCCTGTTTCAGTCAACTGCGTAGGGACGGGCGTCCTCGACCGTCCGTTAACTCAGCAGAATCTGCGGACCGTCCGGGAGGCCGGTCCCTACGCGCACAGAGATAGATTGTGCGAAATCAAAGAAGCCGACAAACCCGAATTTGTCGGGGTAATAAAAAAAGGAAACACATTCACGGTGTTTCCTTAATTTTTGTATTAAACTTAAACGTTGAAAAGGAAGTGAAC
>JAZSPL010000034.1:0-3971 GCA_045537435.1 Acutalibacteraceae bacterium | reverse complement strand
AATGCACGCCCCTACGAACCCTGTTTCAGTCAACTGCGTAGGGACGGGCGTCCTCGACCGTCCGTTAACTCAGCAGAATCTGCGGACCGTCCGGGAGGCCGGTCCCTACGCGCACAGAGATAGATTGTGCGAAATCAAAGATCCCGACAAACCCGAAGTTGAATAACAAAAAATCTCACGTTCCTGTTGACAAATTTTAGTGAATGTGATAACCTATACAAGCATTGTAAATGCTAAATTAAAAGAAAGGAGACAGACATAATGACAAGATTAACAGTAAAGAAAATTAAGAACGATTATCCGGTAGTTGTGTCTGTTTCTGCTTAACAGGCATATTGATTTGTTGAACCCGGAAACGTTTTGTTTCCGGGTTTTTTGTCTGTAATAACGGCAGAAACAGCAAAAAGAAAACTACGGGAGAGGAGGAAAAATGGAGAAAAACAAACCAAAAAAGAAACAACGGTTTGAAAACCTTCAAAACACATTTTATGCTTTAAAGCTTATTTCGTCGTGTGCACCTTTGCTGATATTTTCACAGGTTATGACGATGATTGCATATTGGTTTTTCACGGGATTTGTTCAGGAAATTCTGTTCCTGAAGGTTTTGCTCGATATAGTCGAAAACGGCGGAACATTCGGAAAGTTTGCCTTTGCCGTCGCGATGTTTGCGGTCGCGGGAATTCTTGCCAAGGGTACGGACTGCTTTTTTGACTATGCTTGCTCAAAGCTTATGAAGGTGTGCTACAAAAACCTTAACCGTAAGATTTTCAGAAAAGCCGTAGAGGTGGATATGGCTTGCTTCGAAAATCCTGAGTTTTACGACAAATATCAGCGAGCAACGGAAATAATCAGTGACAACCATTACAGCGATTTCGGATACTATTTCGCAATGCTGATTTCGGGCGGTCTGACAGGTATTTTCCTTGTTGCATATGTAATTTCAATCGATGCGCGGATACTTCTTATTCTGCTTTCAATGATTTTTGTTGTGATTTTTGAATCAATCAAAGGTAAAATCGAAGTAAAAAAAGATAAGGAAATGACTTTGCATAAACGCTCAAAAGCTTATGTTAAAAGAACGGTTTTTCTGCGTGAATTTGCAAAGGATATGCGTACTTCGGGAATCTTCGGAGTTATGCATACAAGGTACAAGAAAGCTGTTGAGAACAACAGGGAAATCATTAAAAAATACGGCAAGAAAATGGCTCTTTTAGAGGTGCTGTCAGGTCTTTTCGGAACGAGCCTTCCGGTTGTGATAACCTATATTTATGCGGCGTACAGATTCGCAATAAAACGCAATCTTTCAATATCAAACTTTTCGGTAATTATGACGGCGATGAGTAACCTGAAGGATGTTTTCAACGACCTGAGCGAAGCGATAGGTTCAATCCGAAAAGAAGCGGAATATTTCGGAAACTTACGCGAATTTTTTGAATATGAGTCTGTTGTGACGGGAGGAAGCAAAGAAGCCGACGAGCTTGAAACTCTTGAATTTTGCAATGTTTCATTCACTTACCCGTCAGCGAAAAAAGCTTCACTTATGAATGTGAATCTGAAAATAAACAAGGGCGAAACCGTTGCGGTTGTCGGACAGAACGGAGCAGGTAAAACGACGTTTGTCAAGCTTCTTCTGCGTTTTTATGACCCTGATGAGGGAACGATTCTCTACAACGGAACAGATATCAGAGAGTATGATATCGCATCAATCCGTAACAGACTTGCAACTGTTTTTCAGGATTACAAGGTCTTTGCGCTTAGTGTCGGCGAAAACATTATCTGCCGTGAGGTTGACGGCGAAAATGATAAAGAAAAAATTACTTATTCACTTAAAAACAGCGGTGCTTATGACTGTGTAAATGCACTTCCGCAGAAGGAAGAAACTGTTCTTACGCGAGAATTTGACGAAAAAGGAACGGGACTTTCGGGCGGCGAACAGCAGAAAATTGCAGCTGCGAGAATGTTTGCAAGAGAGTTTGACCTTGCAATTCTTGATGAGCCTTCGTCTGCACTTGACCCGATTGCTGAGTACAAAATGTACGAAAGTCTTATTGCGGCAACGCAGGAGAAAACGGTTATCTATATTTCTCACAGGCTTTCAAGTGCCGTGCTTTCGGATAAAATCTACGTTTTCGGTGACGGTACGGTCGCTGAAGAGGGTACTCACGATGAGCTGATGAGTAAGAACGGAATATATTCCGAAATGTTCACTCTTCAGGCTTCAAGCTACACTCAGACAGAGGGGAGCGTGAACGAGATATGAAGAAAAAAGACAAAAATCAACACGGAACAATATCAAACATTCTGTATATGCTCAGAATAATGTTTAAGATTTCTCCGGGACTTGTTATAGGAGAAATTTTGCAACAGCTTTTGAATTCTCTCCCGGGAAGGCTTGTTTCTGTTATTGGCCTTAAATATATCATCGACGAAGTTACAAACGGCGGTGATATGAAAAATGTGATTGTAGGTATCGCCGTAATTCTTCTTGTTCTTGTTTTCAGCGAGATTCTGAATTCTCTATTCTTCGAGCTTTTTGCACACAGAGAAAGGGAAAAGCTTGACCTCGGAATTCAGTCTATGCTTTACAAAAAGGCTGCAAAGCTTGATATGGAAAAATACGATGACCCGGGTTATTACAGCGACTTTATTCTTGCGGTTGAAATGTCGTCGGAAAATATCAAGTATATGCTTACAAATGTCAAGCATTATATCGGTGAAATTGTTTCTTTTATCGCGATAAGTGCCGTTATGGTTACGATTGATCCCATATGCCTTCTGATTGTTATTCTTTCGGTTGTGTTCTTTATTCCGGTCGGAAAGTATACAGGCGATCTGATGATGAAAAGAAGAAAAGCCGTAACGGAAAAACACCGTAAAGGTGACTATTTCGCAAGACTTTTCTATCTTCGCGATTACGCAGGCGAAATCCGTACAGGCAGTCTTTATCCTCTTCTTGATAAAAGATTCAAAGAGAGTGCAGACGATATCGTTAAAACCCAGAATAAGTATGTAAAGAAAATTGACGGTATATTCTTTGTTCAGGAATCTGTAATTCAGGTTATCGGGTTTATGGTTCTGCTTACTTTATATATCGGGTATCAGACACTGGTTACGGGCAATATGTCGGCGGGTGATTTCGTTGCCACATTTAACGGAGCCGTACAGATAGGAAGCGGTATACTCTTCCTTACGGTTTACGGTGTGCGTAATTTTACCGAAAGAGCAGGTATGATTGAAAAATACAGAATTTTTATGTCAGAGAAGACTAACGTACCCGACGGTAATGATGTTGCGGAGTGCGGTGCACCCGAAACGATTGAGGTTAAAAATCTTTCCTTCCGTTATCAGGGCAAGGAAGAAAATGCCCTCTCGGATGTTTCTTTCAGAATTGAACCGGGCGAAAAAATCGCACTCGTCGGCTATAACGGAGCAGGCAAGACGACACTTACAAACCTTCTTCTGCGTCTTTATGACGTGACGGAAGGCTCGGTTGAAATCGGCGGAAAGGATATCCGTGATGTTACGGTCGATTCACACAGAGCAAGATTCTCTGCAGTGTTCCAGGATTTTCAGATTTTTGGTGCAACTGTCGGCGAAAATGTTGCGCTTGAAAAGGATTACGACAAAGAAAGAGTAATGGATGCACTCCAAAAGGCAGGCTTTTCAAAAGATTTGCCAGACGGTGCAGACACAATCCTTCTTCGAGAGTTTGACGATGATGGTCTTATGCTTTCGGGCGGTGAACAGCAGAAGATTGCAATCGCAAGAGCCTTTTATAAGGATTGTCCGTACATAATTCTCGACGAGCCTTCGGCAAATCTTGACCCCGTTTCGGAGTATGAGCTGAACAAGGCTATCAGCCGTGAGTGTGACGACAGAACGGTTGTCTTTATTTCTCACAGACTTTCTACCACACGTCACGCTGACAGAATTCTGATGCTTGAAAACGGCAGAATAATAGAATCGGGAAG
>JAZSPL010000081.1:0-3493 GCA_045537435.1 Acutalibacteraceae bacterium | reverse complement strand
GGGCGCAGAGAAATGGTCCAGGCGACTGTTTATCAAAAACACATGGCTATGCGAAATCGCAAGATGACGAATATGGCCTGACACCTGCCCGGTGCCGGAAGGTTAAGAGGGGGAGTCAGCCTTCGGGTGAAGCTCTGAATTGAAGCCCCGGTAAACGGCGGCCGTAACTATAACGGTCCTAAGGTAGCGAAATTCCTTGTCGGGTAAGTTCCGACCTGCACGAATGGTGTAACGATCTGGACACTGTCTCAGCCGTGAGCTCGGTGAAATTGTAGTGGCGGTGAAGATGCCGCCTACCCGCAACGGGACGAAAAGACCCCGTGAACCTTTACTATAGCTTAGCGCTGATTTTGGATATTCGATGTGTAGGATAGGTGGGAGGCTGTGAGATGTGTACGCCAGTATGCATAGACACCCCTGATTCCGAGATTTGCTTTCGGCAACTGGTGGAGCCGTTACAAGGCATACACCCAGCAGGAGTATCTCGACCTGATGCAAAGATTCACGGACAGCGAAATTCCCGTGACGGTTGCAACAATAGATATGGACTGGCATTGGGTAGACATCAAAAAGCAGTTCGGAAAAGAAATAAGCGAGTTCATAAAAAAGAGCCGGAAAGTTGACGGCTTCAAGAATAACGTTATGGCAACATTCCAGTCATCGGGTTGGACGGGTTACAGCTGGAACACTGACCTTTTCCCCGATTACAAAGAATTTCTTCAGACACTTCAGGACAGCAACTTCAAAGTTACGGTTAATCTTCATCCTTGCGACGGCGTAAGATTCTTTGAGGATATGTACAAGGAGTTCGCCGAGTTTATGGGAATTGATCCCGAAAGCAAAAAAACAATTGAATTTGATATTTCAGATAAAAAGTTCACGGAAGGCTACTTTAAATTCATTCACAACAAATACGAAGAAGAGGGCGTTGACTTCTGGTGGATAGACTGGCAACAAGGGGTAAAATCTCCGGTCAAGGGACTTGATCCGCTCTGGTGGCTTAACCACTACCACAGTCTTGATATAGCACGAAACGGAAAAAGACCTCTTATTCTTTCCCGTTATGCAGGCATCGGAAGCCACAGATACCCCCTCGGATTCTCGGGTGACACTATTGTCGTATGGTCTGCGCTTGATTTCCAGCCTTACTTTACGGCTAATGCATCAAATATCGGCTATTCCTGGTGGAGCCACGACATCGGCGGTCATCATATGGGCAAGCGTGACGATGAACTCTATATCCGTTGGCTTCAGTTCGGCGTATTCAGTCCCATCAACAGACTTCATTCCACAAGCAATGAATTTCTGGGCAAGGAACCCTGGAAATTCAGCAAGGATACCGAAAAAAATGCAACGGAATATCTTCGTTTAAGACACAGGCTTATACCATATATCTACACGATGAATATGCTCACTCACCGTGACAGCAGACCTCTTATGGAGCCTATGTATTACGAATACCCCGAAAACGATGATGCATACAATGTTCCCAACGAGTATATGTTCGGCACGGAGCTTATCGCAGCACCCATAACCGAAAAACTCAGCAGAAAAACACTCACAGCTTCTGCCGAAGTATGGCTTCCCGAGGGCAGATACACGGATATCTTTACCGGCAGAATTTACAACGGCAACAAAAAGCTGAAAATGTTCCGTGATTTGTCATCAATTCCCGTACTTGCAAAGGAAGGTGCAATAATTCCTCTTGCAACGGACGACAGAACCAACAACTGGAAGAATCCTGAAGATATGGAGATTCTTATCTACAGAGGAAACGGAAAATTCAGACTCTACGAAGATGACGGAGAGACAATGAATTACAAAAACGGAGCTTTTGCTGAAACTCAGTTCGATGTTACGGAAGAAAATGAAGACGTGATCTTCACAATAAATCCTGCAGAAGGTGATCTGTCGGTTATTCCCGAAAAACCCAGATATACACTTTCTTTTAAGGATATTACGGACAGTGAAAAGATTTTCGTCACTCTCGACGGCAAAAGGATACCATTTGAGCAGTCAAAGCAGAACGGAACACTTGTTATTACTGCAGAAATTTCACCGACAGAAAAATTCCGTGTGACAATGAGAGGAATCAAGGCTAAAGTGAATCCTCCCAAGAAAGAAATGCTTACAGACCTGCTTTCAAAGGTCCAGGGCAGCAACAATGCAAAAATGGTGCTTTATGCTGCTTGTCTTAACGACAATTTTAACGGCAAATTCTTCGCAGACAAAGCAACTTATGATTCCGTTAAAGAAATATTGGAAATGGCATAAAAATACGGCAAAAAAACAGAGTCTGATCCGCTTTTTCAGACTCTGTTTTGCATTTCAGAACAAATTATTATGCCAAAATAAACAAAAGTTTACAATTTCAAAACCAATTTAATGTTGACTTTTGCAAAATATTAAGTTATAATACATTTTGTATATCTCTATAGAGATGTAACAACAATCAGACGAAAGGATAGACAATTATGAAAACAAAAATGAGAATTAAAACGTCTCTCGCATTGCTTCTTTCATTGGTAATGCTGTTTTCAGTAATGACTCCTATGATGTCCTTCACAGCAACAGCTCTCACTGTTGACACAGGTAACATCGGTGAAAACACCAAGCTTACCTCAAAGACAGATTACGCAGTTGCTCCCGGCATCACTGAATCTCACATCATTACTCACGACAAAGACGGTTCAAATCAGATTCAGGCTTATGCACTTGAAATTGATTTGTCCAACCCTAACGTAGGCCTTATTGCCAGCTATAAGAACTACATGAACGATCTTGCACCCGCACCCACTTGGGGCATGCAGACCGTACGTGACCAGGCTGTAGCTGCAGAGAACTACCACAAAACTGTGCTTGACAAGCCCAACTTTGAAGTTGTCGGCGGTATCAACTGCGACTTCTTCAATATGCAGACAGGTGCTCCTCTCGGTTCACTTGTTATGAACGGTGTTGAATACAACAAAACAACCTCAGGCGGCAACAGCTCTTATTTTGCAATTCTTGATGACGGCACAGCAGTTATCGGAAGCGGTGAAATTCCCGCAAACGCAAAGGAAGTTGTCGGCGGCAGCACTATGCTCGTCCAGAATGGTGTTATCAACCCCAACATCAAAGACAACAAGGACAAGTTCCCCAGAACATCAATCGGTCTCACTGCAGACGGCAAGGTTATCCTTGTTACAGCTGACGGCCGTCAGGCTCCCTCATCATGCGGTCAGACATTTGAAGAAAATGCTCAGCAGATGCTTTCTCTCGGTTGTGTAACAGCTCTCCAGGTAGACGGCGGCGGTTCCGCAACTATCATTTCACAGCGTGAAGGTGAATCATCACTTTCAGTAAGAAACAGCCCCTCAGACGGTGTTGAAAGAATCGTTTCATCAGCACTTCTTGTTTATTCAAACGCAACTCCCGACGGTGAGTTTGACCATGCAAACCTTGCTCCCGTTAACGAACTCTACACACCCGGTTCAACTGTAGAATTCACAGC
>JAZSPL010000033.1:0-20795 GCA_045537435.1 Acutalibacteraceae bacterium | reverse complement strand
ACTTCCCTCTTTGGATGGATGGAGCCCAACCATTTTGACAAGGAGGCAGCGAAATTTTTCCTGGAGCGTGCCAAGAATAATGTAGGCCTGATCATTCCCGGTATCGCACCCATCAAGGACACCCTGGGTGGCAGATGGCTGTGGCAGAACAAGAAGATGTTCAAGGAATTGAAGGAATTTATGGACGAGACCCACAAGACCGGCGCCAAGCTCTTCGTGCAGATGACCGCAGGTATGGGACGCTCCTGGGCGATTACCGATCACGTGCTCCTGCTCCACAACAATTCTGTGCTGCGCACCATTGCCAAGCCCATCATCGACACCTCCTACCAGCTGGCCAGCCCCAGTGAACTGCCTGCGCGTTGGGCACCTGATGTAACCTGCCGTGCCATCACCGTAAAGGAGATCGAGGAGATCGTGGACGCTTTCGCCAAGACTGCGAAGCTCTGCATGGAAGCAGGCGTTGACGGCGTAGAGGTTCATGCGGTACATGAGGGCTATCTGCTGGATCAGTTTACCTTAAAATACACCAACAAGCGTACCGACCAGTACGGCGGCTCCTTTGAAAACCGTTATCGTTTCGCAACTGACATCGTTAAGGCCATCAAGGCTTCCTGCGGCAAGGATTTCCCCGTATCTTTACGTTATTCCGTAGAGTCCAAGGTGAAGGATTTCCGCGTGGGTGCTGTTCCCGGCGAAGAGTACACCGAGATCGGCCGTGACATGGCTGAGAGTGAGAAGGCTGTAAAGCATCTGCAGGATGCAGGCTACGACATGCTCAACTGCGACAACGGTACCTATGACTCCTGGTACTGGGCTCATCCCCCTCAGTACATGCCTCAGAACTGCAACCTGGCTGACGTTGCCCACATCAAGCAGTTCGTGGATATCCCCGTAGTCTGCGCAGGCCGTATGGAGCCCGAAGCAGGCGCCAAGGCCATTGCAGAAGGTCAGATCGACGGTCTGGGCGTTGCCCGCCAGTTCCTGGCAGACAGCGAGTGGATCACCAAGCTGATCGAGGACCGTCTGGAGGACATCAGACCTTGTATCTGCTGCCACAATGGCTGCTTCAATTTCTCCAGCTACAAGGGCCACGCCAACGATCAGAGCTTTGGCGACACCAGAGGCCTGGCACGCTGCGCACTTGTTCCCAGCGTAATGCAGTCCAAGAAATACAAGATCGAGCCTGCTGCAGTGAAGAAAAATATCGCTGTTATCGGCGGCGGTATCGGCGGTATGGAAGCTGCTATCGTCTGCGCACAGCGCGGTCATAAGGTTGACCTTTACGAAAAGAGCGACAAGCTCGGCGGTGTATTCATTGCTGCTGCTGCTCCGTCATATAAGGAGAAGGACCGTGACCTTATCGCATGGTACAACCGTGAGGTTAAGCGTTACGATGCAATCAAGATTCATATGAATTCAGAAGTTAAGGACATCGCTTCTCTCGGTGCTGACGAAGTTATCGTTGCTACAGGTTCAGTTGCAAACAAGATTCCTGTTCCCGGTGCTGACAAGGCTATTGAAGCTGTTGACTTCCTTCTCGGCACAAAGACAGTCGGTGACAACGTTGTTGTTGTCGGTGGCGGTCTTACAGGCTGTGAAATCGCATACGAGCTTTACCTCCAGGGTAAGAAGCCTGTTATCGTTGAAATGCAGGATGACCTTATCACAACTCCGGGTGTTGCTCTTGCAAACACAAGCTTCCTTCGTGACTTCTTCAAGACAAACAAGGTTCCCGTATACCTTGAAACAAAGACAACTGAAATCCGTGATAACGGCGTTACAATCGCAACTAAGGACGGCAAGAAGATTGACGTTCCTGCTGACAACGTTATCCTTTCAGTCGGTTACAGACCTGCTCCCCTTGCTCCGAAAGCAAAGCACGTTCACGTTATTGGTGACGCTGCTAAGGTCGGCAACCTCAGAACAGTTATCTGGGGCGCTTGGGACATCGCAATGAAGCTCTGATTTAATTACATAAAGATATATTTAGTGGCTTGGATTTACTTCCGGGCCACTTTTGTTTTTACTTTCACAAAAGTATCATTGTTATTGAAAAAAATATATGCTATAATGGAAACAAAAAGGAGGTAAGCTTATGGCATATTTAAGTGTTTTTGCTTTTTTATCTGTCCCTGTAATCGCAATCATTTATTTCATTATCAGCCTTGTCCGCTACCAATCCGCAAAAAAGAAAAACAAGCAGCTTCCCGACACATATAACAAAGAGGAAATTAAAACACGCAAAAAGCACCTGATAATTTCGTCCTGCGTCGCAGGCATATTGTTTGCAATTATTATTGCATTTGTTTGTTTATTCTTTATCGGAATTGCCTACATGTGAGGTAAGAGAGATGTCGGAACATACTTTTATAAAATTTCTTATTGCAGTTATTTCCGTTTGCCTTGTCCTGACAGTTGCACACCTTATATATGATATCTACGCATATCAGCATTGCTCAATAATCTATTTCATCGCAAAGGAGCTGTGGTGATATGAAGAAATTCAAGCAAATTGTAACTGTATTTTTAGTCATTGTTATGTTTGTATCCTTTAACCTCGGCATTTACTCGTTGCTGACGGTTCGGCTTTCAAACAATTTCAGCGGCACGTCGCAGTCGAAAATGATTGACGTCAGCCGTTATCTTCCGCACGAAAATGATTCAGATTTAGCGAGGATTAACTCTACACTTAAGCTGACGGATAATCTGCCCGTTCTTGACGGTGCGGCGGCCCTTGTGCCCGTATACGCTTCAATTATCAATGCGGTTTACCCCGTCGGCTCAGTCACCTACGAGGGTGGCAAATTTTCCGACGATAATTTTTACGGTGAAAACTTCACCGAGGACAGCAAAATGCAATATAAAAACACCGTCCGCGGTTATCAGGCAATCGTCGACGGAACGACGGATATTCTCTTCTGTGCCGCACCCTCGGCAGAACAGAAGCAATACGCCGAGGAGAAGGGCGTTGAGCTTGTCTACGTCCCTGTCGGGCTCGAGGCTTTCGTGTTTTTCGTCAACAAGAACAATCCCGTTGACAACCTGACCGTTGAACAGGTCAGAGATATTTACGGCGGTAAATATAAAAACTGGGCTGACGTCGGCGGTGCTGACAGAGTGATAAACCCCGTCACCCGTATACAGGGCAGCGGAAGCCAATCCGCGATGGATGACTTTATGGGCGGACGTGAAATTGCACCTAAATCCCCTCTCGCCTTCACGGGCGGTGCAATCGGCTTTTCCTTCAGATACTATATGGACGGCATCGTCGGTAACGAAGAAGTTAAGATGCTTTCGCTGGGCGGTGTTTATCCGAACGCAGAAAACATCCGCAACAAGAGCTATCCCGTTGTTGCACAGTTTTATGCAATTTATCGTGCAGACAACGAAAACGAAAACATCCCCGTGCTTATCGACTGGCTTCTTTCCGAGGAAGGACAGACGCTTATCGAAAAAAGCGGTTATGTGAGAATTAATTGATTTATCAAACACGGCGACCTGAAAATTCAGGTCGCTTTTGTTATTGTAAAAAGATAAAATATCTGTTAGAATAGTATTATAATAATTAAAGGGTGGTTTTATGGCAAAAGCAAAGCCCGCTTTCATAGTGAAAGCAAAAAATCTTTATAGCACTGCTAAAACATATTGGAATGTTCCGCCTAAGGGCAGATCTATTCCGTACAAAGAAGTTGCATATCTCAGCGGTGCAGGTGTCGGAACTCAGTGGGTAACACTGTTAGCTTCGACAATCGCACTTAATGCTTCAAATTTCCTTGTCGGTGCCTGTATCGGTCTCAAGCCGATAGATCTGCAGATTATGCTCAATGTGGCAAACGTAGTAGGTATTCCTTTGGGTATTTTCAGAAGTTGGCTGTATGACAATCACCATCTCAAAGGCGGTAAATTTCTTCCGTTTATCAGAATGACTGCCGTACCGATTGCATTGATATCGATGATTTTTGTATGGCTGCCTTATGAAAATATGACCTACATAACAAAGGCAGTTGTTGTTGAAGTAATGTTCTTCCTGCTCAACATTTTCCTTTGTTTCTACAACGAAAGTTATACATATTTCCAACAGATTTTCAGCCATGACGCTCAGGAAAGAGCAACCGTTATGAGTATTTCTCAGGTTGTGTACTCTCTTGCTCCGACAATTTCGAACCTTTTTATCCCTCTTATTGCAGGACTTACCTGGGGTCTTGATAACATCTGGACTTACAGAATCATATATCCGTTCTTCACGGTTATCGGACTTGCATTCAGCATTGTATTCTTCCGCAAGGTTAAAGAAAGACTTATTCTTCCGAAGAAGAAGCCTGAGCCCGTACGTATGCTTGATGCACTCAGAGAGGTTGCAAAGAATAAATACTATTGGATTATTCAGTCTGCGGCCTGGGTTGTTTTCCTCGAGTCGGGTTACGGTGTAATCCTCAGCTGGCAGTTTGTTTACGGTCCCGGTGCAGATCACGATGAAATACTCGGAATCGCGAACACTCTCATCAGCAATGCGGCACTGTGGTCAATGCTTCTTGCTCCTTTGGCAATCAAATGGATGGGTAAAAGGAACCTGCTTATTACAGCAAACACAATCAACGTATTTGTTCTTATAATTCTTTACTTTACGTACAGAAACATTATTGTTATCTGTGTTCTTTGGTACTTCAACACATTTATAAACACTTTCTGGAATATTGTTCAGCACAATATTCAGGCAGATATGAGAGACTATCATCAATGGAAAACGGGAGTTCGCGTTGACGGACTTTTCGGCCCTCTCGGTATGATAGGCACGGTAATCGGTCTTTTTACAGGTATGGTTTACCCTACCGTGTATGAAAAAATGGGACTTCAGGAAGACTATTCCGTTCTTTATAATGACACTATGAGAGATAATCTTTTCGAAGTGCTTATCATTCTTTCGGCTATCGGTGCATTCCTTAACCTTGTTCCGTTCCTTTTCTACGACCTTACTGAAAACAAGCACAAGGCATATGTCTGCGTTCTTAAAATCCGCACAATGTTTGAAAACCACGCTCTCGGTCTTCTTGATGACGAAGAGCTTAAGGAAACAATGGAGATTATTCTTCAGGCAAATGAACTCCACGGAAAAGAGAAGGCGGCTATTGACAAGACTGCACTCAAAATTGCAAAACGCATGCCGAAAAAAACTCCCGAAGAACAAGCATTGCGCGCCGAGGCTATCAAAACAGCTAAAAAGGAACTTCAGGAAGCTAAAGAAAGAAATCTTGCTATTGAAAGAGCTCCGATTATTATGGAGGACCTTAACAAATTCTCAGGCGATACGGCTGCGATAACTCTTTCCGAGGCAAAGAAAGATATTGCGTTTGGCAAGCTTCACCTCTACGAGGATGCAAAGCAGGAAATGAAAGCAGCAAAACGTCTGCCGAATAAAACGGTTGTTCAGAAGACTATCCGTGAAAACGCAATCAAGCGTGCACGTGTTAAGAAGGAATCTGCATATCTTATCCGCAAATACGGAGCAGAAAATCTTGTCGCTCCCGATCAGGCAGTTAAGGAAGAGATTATTAACCGTGAAACAAACGGATTTGCAGACAGCCTCAGACAGAAGAGTGAACTCCGTGCTTTCCTGAAGAAAGAGTCAGTTTATCTTCGTGCAATAAAGCCTTATACGGATGCTGAAATACTCCTTGCTCAGGCAAAGTATTACGAGCATTATGAAGAACTCAGCGCAAGATATTACGAACTGACCGCTACAGTTTAAAACTAATCTTCAACAAACAGCAAGCCCCGAAGCTACAAAAGCTTCGGGGTTAATTTTATCTGAACAGTCCCAAATCTACTCCGTCTGCGACAATCTGTCCTCCCTCAAGATTTGGATGCAGCTTGTCTTTGCCGAGATACTCTTTCTTTGAGCAATCAGTTTTTTCAGGGTCCACGCAAAGACTTGCCTGGTCATAGACGGCATAAAATTTATCTTTGTTTTTATCAATGAGTTTATTATATTCGCGGACTTCATTCATCTTATATTTTCTTGAATCGGCACAGCTGCCGAAGTGCAATACGTTAAAAACAATCATCTTCTTTGAGTTTTCTTTAAGCTTTTCTCCGATTGCAACAACAGCATCACTAACCTGCTGTGCTGTCGCTTTTTCTTTTTTGGGCGTCGTAATCGTGCCCGGCTGAAGAAAATCGTTTGTGCCGAGAGCAAAAACAACATATTCCGTGTCAGGATAACTGAGAACATCCCGTTCAAGTCTGTTGATACCGCTGATGCCGAAAAGACCTTTGCAGATGAATCTTTTGCTGAAGTCAAAGCGGACTCTGTTACCCATAATTGATTTGTTTATAACAGAATATCTTCCCTTGTATTCATCGCGGATTCGTTTTGAAAATGCGTTTGTCCAATATCCCTGCTGGCTGATTGAATCGCCAAAAACAGTTATTGCCGAAGCTCCCGTTTCGTTGAGAAGCTCAACGGACTGAAACAGCGGAATCGGCTTGTGAAAATACATTCCGAGAACTTTCGAAGCTACCTCACGAACTGCATCTCTTTTTCGCGGTTGGTTAATGATATTCTTTTCTTTTGATACATCACCATTAACGGTTATAAGCTTGACATCGTGAATAAGATTTCCGCTTCTGAGTGCGCCTTTTTCAACGTAGACATTGACACAGAAAAACTCATCCGTTTCAACTTCGAAATCAACCGAATCCGTTTTCAGAACTTCACCCTTTTTAATGCAGAAGTTTTCCTTTCCTCCAACGGTTATCTTCTTACAATCGGATTTGAAATTGCCGTTTTCGTCGCATACCGCAACGGTCATCGCACCAACATAAACATCGTTTTTCGCACATTCATTCGAAAGCTCAAGGCGGATTCCTTTACCCGAAAAATAAGACTGAACAACCAATCTGTAGGTTCTTTTACACGAAGGATAATAGAAAAACGAAAAAGCCGAATGTGCCTGACCCCAGACCTGAACCCATTTTTCTTTCATAACTTCACCTGCTTTATACAATCACATTGTTTTCGTCAGCGATATTGCCGACACATTTCTTATAAAACTCATACGGTACATCGAAAACATTGTTCTTAACCTCAACATCTTTGATATACTCAAGCCACATAAAGTGTTTTTTCTCTTTTGCACCTTTGAACGTGTTATTTTCGATAACAAGCTTTGCATGAACAAACTCTTCTGAATTTTCATCCATAACCTTAGGTGTGCAACGGATTACGGGAGCACCCTGCCACATTTCAGCGTACTCGCAGTTTTCAACAAGATTGTTCCTGAAAGTGATACTCTTCGTATAACCCGATTCGAACCAGAAATTGCAGTCATCCTCAAGCAGAAGTGCAGGCCCCCAGAGATTATGAAAATGATTGTTTTCAATTATAACCTCGCCTCTCGTTGTACAGAGAACACCTCTTCCGCAGGTAGGCCCGAAATCGCAGTTTCTGACATAAAGATTCGGTGTCCACGTAGCATTTTCAACAACGTCTTTTTCAATTTCAATCTGCGGTAATTCTCTGTCAAGAGTGAGTATGATATCCGTATCGTTCAGTTTTTCGTAAGAAACAACTTTTGTTTCGGCATAAGGAATAAGTGTATCCCACTTGATAAACTCAAGCTCGTCACCCGTTTCAAAAGCCTGAAATCCCCAGGATTCCGCGTGCATAAAGCGGACGGTTATTGTTCTTTTTTCTTTGTCAGCTTCAACAATTCTGAGGTGCGTGCCGTGAACATTTACATAATCATCCTGCGCGCCGAACGCTTTGCAGGAATCAATTATAAGCTTTCCTCGGCAGCCTGAAAACTGAAAGAAATCTGCCGTACTTGCAACCGTCCTGCCCTCTGCAGGTGTAAAGTCGCAATTTATGTAACTGACATTTTCGCAGAACTGAGATACCATACCAAGTCCGTGCATAAACTTTATACGTAAATTTTCAAAAACAAGGTTCTTGCATCGCTGAAAAAGTCCGCCCGTCTGGTCGCGGACAATATTCCGTGTCTGAAAAATATGTCCCGGAACAAAATCGGCATCTTTATTTTTAAGCGTAACTCTTACAATTCTGTCGCCAAGCTGTTCAACGTTTTCAAAATCAAGGTCGTTGCGGTCAAAATCCCTGCACTGTTTTGTTTCAGGGTTATAAACCTTGACGTATCTTCCCTGCACATGCGGACGGTTTTCCCAATACGGTTCACCGCTAAAATTATCTTCGCCTCGCCAGAAAAGTTCACCGTCCGTCACGCGGAAACGGCAATCGGGATTGATTTTCAGCTCGCAGATTCCGTCTTCGTTTGACAAAACCTCAAACTCTGTCATCGTCGGGCAGAAATAATCGAGTGTGAGATTTTTCATCGTGACATTTTCACATTTGTTGAACATAAACGGAGTCATCTTGCCGTGAATGATAATCTCAGCACCGTTGCCGTCGATTGTGACATTCTTCTTTCCGTCAAGAAAGATTGCAGAGTATTTCAGACCTTCGGGGTTTTCGTGCCTCTTAGCTGTGTTGGAGCAAAAATATCCCCTCTTTTCGAACGAATCTTCGGGATATGCGTGGTAAACCTTACCCTTCTCAAGAGTTACCGTTTCGCCGTCCTTCACATTCAGAAACAAGCTGCTTAATTCATTCATAACAACACCGACCTTTGTGTTTTTATGGAAATATTATACTAATATCCGACATCTTTTGCAACATCAAAAACAATTCTGTTGAAATCCGGTTTAGCGTGTTGTATAATAAAATTATCAATATTTCGGAGGAAAAATTATGGCAAAGATAATCGGACAGGCAATACCCAATATTCCCTGGCAGGACAAGCCCGAAGGATATAAATATCCCGTCTGGCGTTATGACGGAAATCCCGTTATAACAAGAGATAACCTCTACGGTGCAAACAGCATTTTCAACTCTGCAGTTGTCCCCTACGGCGACGGCTTCGCAGGTGTTTTCAGAGTAGACGATATCTGCCGCGACCACACTCTTGTTGTCGGCTACAGCAAGGATGCAATCAACTGGGAGCTTGAAGAAAAGGTTATTTTCAGAGGTTACGATCCCCGTCTTTGCGAAATCGAGGGTAAATACTTCCTTTCATGGGTTAACCTTACACCGCACGGCACAACAATCGGCATTGCATACACAACTGATTTCAAAGAGTGGACACAGCTTGAGGATGCGTGCTATCCTGTTGCAAGAAACGGAGTGCTTTTCCCGAGAAAGATTAACGATGAATACCTTCTTCTTATCCGTCCCTGTGACAGAGGTCACACACCTTACGGCGATATTTTCCTCAGTCACAGTAAGGACCTTACATACTGGGGTAAGCACCGCTTTGTGATGTCCCCTGTTAAAAATTGGGAAATGACAAAGGTTGGCGCAGGCCCGACACCTATTGAGCTTGAGGACGGTTGGCTCGCATTCTACCATGGTGTTCTTACAAGCTGTAACGGGTTTACATACGCTATGGGTGCTGCTATCCTTGACAAAAACGAGCCTTGGAAGGTTCTTCACAGAGCCGACTGCTTCCTTCTTGCTCCGCACGAGCTTTACGAATGTGTTGGTGACGTGCCGAACGTTGTATTCCCCTGCGCTGCACTTGCAGACAGCGAAAGCGGAAAAATTGCAATTTACTACGGCGCCGCAGACACAAGCGTTGCACTCGCATTCACAACAGTTGACGAGGTTGTCGATTTTATCAAAGAACACGATTTAATTAAATAATAAATCTCAAAAATTAACGGTGACGGAAATCCGCCACCGTTTTTATATTATAGGGCATTATTGATAATTTCTGCAATCCTTGCGACATCATCTGCTGACCAGTCGGGGTCGATTGAAATATACGCTGTTCTTGCGAGATAGTCGAGCGTTTTCGGACACATATCCATAGTATAATCCATCTGCAAACCTTCGTTTTCTTTCATTTTGAAGGGATCCATTGCAGGGTGAAGTGCGCCGCGTTTTTCCATAATCTGAGTCCAGTTTGTATAAATGTGTTTGCCCGTGTTAATAGGAATTACGATTGCAAGTCCGTTTTTACCGCACTTTTCTGCAAATTCGTTTGTCTTTTCTGCGGAATCAAAGCGGAGAGCGAGTGTCGTCGGGCACCCTTTTTCATCGTGTGACGGAATTACTGTTGCACCCTCTGCAAGTGCAACCTGAAGAGCCTTTCTGTTTTTACCGAGGTCTTCAATAATTGACGGAAGCTTCTTTAACTGCTCGCGCATAATTGCGCCCGTGATATCAGAAACTCTGAATTCCGTTCCGCCGAAGACGGGTTCAGAATTACCGTCAAGCTGATTGCCGAAGAAGGCAACGGCTGAAGCATCGTGATAGATAAGTCCGCGCTCAAAAATCTTCTTGTTGTTTGTAACAAGAGCACCGCCCTCACCTGCCGTTATAACCTTATAATAGTTAAAGCTGAATGCACCTGCATCGCCGATTGTACCGAGGAATCTGCCCTTATACGTACCGCCGTCTGCCTGACAAGCATCCTCTACAATTGCGATGCCGTATTTTTCAGCGACTTCACAAAGGGCATCCATATCGCACGCAAAGCCCTGAATATGAACGGGCATAACAGCTTTAGTTGCCTTTGTGATTTTCTTTTCAACTTCCTTAACGTCGATTGTAAGAGCCTCGTCAGCCTCAACAATAACGGGAATTGCGCCGACAGCTGTTACTGCGAGAGCTGTTGCGATATATGTATATGCAGGGACGATAACCTCATCCCCCGGGCCGATACCGAGGCCGATGAGAGCCGATGTCAAAGCTCCGAAGCCTGACGACATAAGCACGCAATGCTCAACGCCCATATATTCTTTGAGTTCGTTTTCAAAATTAAAAACTTCCTGTCCGCTGCCGTTGCATTTGAAAAAGTCTTTTGAATTTATTGCACGTGCAACTGCATCGATTTCTTCCTGACCGATTCTGAACATAGCTTACACCTCTTTATTTTCTCTTATAATTCTGAGGTTTTCTCTTATGATGTTGTTATCCGTATTGTCTGCAAGAGGGAAAAAATTGCCGTACATAAAACAGCCGACCTCATATCCGCCTCGGCAGAGCTGATCCTCGCTCGGGAGATATACGTTATATCCGTTCGTGCAGGAAAGGCTCAACGTATAAGGATACGGTGAATATTCCCTCAATCGAAGCGAGATTTCGGAAAAATGTTCGTACGGGAACGGGACAAAAACAACATCACCGAGAGAAATAATTGTCTGCTCAAATGAAAACGCTTCGGGGATTTCGCCGTTTCCGTTTTCAAGAAATTCTTTTGTTTCTTTATAATGTTCGTATTCAAGACGGTCGATGTTAATTAGCTCTTCGGGATTTTCAAATCTTGCAAGCTTCTTTTCGACCTCTTCAAGAGTCGGCATTTCCTTATACGGCAAGCGGACAACGTCCTTGAAAACTCCAAGCTCACCCGTATGGTAACCACCCTTGTTTTTGTAAGCAACAATTGCATCCGCAGCGGCAACACCGCCAAGTTCCTCAGTATATGAAAGATTACCCGTTGTTTCTCCGTTGGTAAGACGGGGACCGACATCTCCTATCGCACCGTTCCAGAACGCAGTTAAAGTCTGTGTTTCTTTTTCAAGGCGGTCAATCATAATTCCTGACCAGTCACGTGACACGGCTTCTGCAAGACCTGCAGACGTGCCGTGGCAACCGTAGTGAATGAGATTGAGAATGCCTTTTTTATCTTCCTTTGAACGGATTGAAACAACCGTCATAAACGGGTCATAACAAGCGTGAGGATTCTGTCCGAGGCCGATCACACCGTCCTCAAAATGCTGACGTCGGTTGATACCAACCTTGCTTTCGGTAACTCCGACTGCAATTTCTGCAGGAACAAGATTTTCCAAAGCTGTCTTTGACGCTTTGAGTACAGACGGAAGAAAAATATTTTCGTAGTAATTCATATCAATATCGCCCCAACCGACTGTGCCCGAAAGGTTCGGTGCGGTATGAGTGTGAGTTGACGAGATTAAAATATTTCTTTCATCAATATTACAATGCTTTGCAATTTCGCCTGCAATTTCTTTGCAAAGCTGAGTCTGTATATCGCCGATTTCTGCCGTAAGAAGAAGCGCTGTTTCGCCACACTGACTGACAGCAAGTGCCGTTATATGCAATGGGTCGTGAACAAATTTACAAGCTATATCAGGGCGGTAGCCGTAAAGAAAAGTTCCAAGCTCGGGGGTAGTATCTTCACGTGCGGCACCTGCGAGAAAAATGTTATCAAACATAAAATTATCCTTTGAGACTTCTATTGTCTTAATTATATCGCAAGTTTAAAATTTATAATCTGTTTTAAACTTCAGCCAGAGCTTTGTATGTATCCTTAAGGTCGGAGTAAAGTTTTGTGTATATTTTATGATAATTCATATACTGTGCTGTCTTTTCACTATCTGGTGAAGAAACGCCCGAGTTGTAACGAACCATTGTTTCGCAGGCTTCTTCAACGCTTTTGTAGATTCCTGCACCGACAGCTGCGAGCACGGCAACACCCAAAGCAGGGCCCTCACTTGACTCTGCAGTCTTTACAGGAACGGCAAAGATATCGCAGAGCATCTGACGCCAGAACTCACTCTTTCCGCCACCTCCGCAGACAAGCATTTCTGCGGGAGTAATATTCATTTCCTTGAGCACACAGACGCAGTCATAAAGCGAATAGCTGACACCCTCAAGCACAGCTCTGATGAAATGAGCTCTTGTGTGCATTGCCGAAATTCCGAAAAATACACCACGGCAATCGGGGTCAAGGTGCGGTGTTCTTTCGCCCATAAGATACGGGAGATAAAGAAGTCTGTCACAGCCGACGGGGATTTTATCCGCTTCTGCTGTCATAACATCGTAAGCTGAACAATTTTCCTCTTCGGCTTTGTTTGTTTCTTCAAGGCAGAATTGCTTTTTGAACCACTGAAGAGAAAGTCCAGCACCCTGAGTAACGCCCATAACGTGCCACTTGCCGGGTACTGCACAGCAGAATGTGTGCACTCTGCCGCCCTTGTCGATAATCGGAGCGTCAGTATGAGCAAAAACAACACCCGAAGTGCCGATAGTCGTAAAAGCCTTGCCCTCACGTACAACACCCATGCCGACAGCTGCAGCGGCATTGTCGCCTGCACCACCGACAACGAGAGTGTTTTCCGAAAGACCTGTTTTTTCTGCGGTTTCTTTATTGATTTTGCCCGTAACTTCGGGAGATTCGTAAACCTTCGGAAGGTATTCTTCCTTGATGCCGAGTGCATCAATCATAACCTGTGACCAACATCTGTTCGGTACGTCGAGAATCTGCATTCCCGATGCATCCGATACCTCTGTTGCGAAGTCGCCTGTAAGTCTGAAGCGGAGATAGTCCTTCGGCAAAAGGATGTGTCTGCACTTTTCAAAAATTTCGGGTTCGTTATTTTTAACCCAAAGGATTTTTGAAGCGGTAAATCCCGTCAATGCAGGGTTTGCCGTAATTTCAATAAGCTTTTCGCGTGTAAGCTTTTCTGTCAGCTCGTCACATTCCTTGCCTGTTCTCTGGTCGCACCAGATGATTGACGGACGGATCACCTCGCAGTTTTCATCAAGCATAACAAGGCCGTGCATCTGTCCCGAAATTCCGAGAGAAACAATATCGTCCTTGTCAATTCCGCTTGTTGAAACAACCTCTGCGATTGTTTCTATACCTGCATTATACCAGTCTGTCGGCTCCTGCTCAGCCCAACCGTTTTTAGGCTGAGAGAGCGGATATTCACGGCTTGCGGATGCAACAACATTACCCTTTTTGTCAAAGAGTACAGTCTTTGTTGCGGATGTGCCGAGGTCAATTCCCAATACATATTTCATAATTATTCACCAAAGAAAATCTGATTTACAACTGATTCAAGATATTCCTGTCTTCCTGAGCCCGGATCCTCACAAGCACCGAGCTTTTCTGCATTTTCAGCAAGTGATTCAAGAGTTGCCGTGCCGTCAAGGATTGTCTTGCCGATGCCCTCATTAAAGCTTGAATATTTCTTTTCGATGAACTTGTCAATTCTGCCGTCCTCGATAAGCTTTGCAGCCTTGATAAGACCGAGTGCAAAAGAGTCCATACCGAGAATGAAAGCGTGAACCATATCTTCCTTTGTGTTACTCGGACGACGGTTCTTAGCGTCGAAGTTAAAGCCACCGTTCTTCATACCGCCTGCCCTGAGAACTTCATACATACACATTGTTGTTTCGTAAACGTCGAACGGGAATTCGTCCGTATCCCAGCCGAGGAGGAGGTCGCCCTGGTTAGCGTCGATTGAACCGAGCATACCGTTGATTGCGCTGATTCTAAGCTCGTGCTGGAAGGTATGACCTGCAAGTGTTGCATGGTTTGCTTCAATGTTCATCTTGAAGTCCTTGTCAAGTCCGTACTGACGGAGGAAACCGATTGCTGTTGAAGCATCGAAATCGTACTGGTGCTTCATCGGCTCCTTTGGCTTCGGCTCGATGAAGAAATCGCCTGTGAAACCGATTTTTCTACCGTACTCAACAGCCATTTTCATAAGACGAGCGATGTTTTCCTGCTCGAACTTAACGTCTGTGTTAAGAAGTGATTCATAACCTTCACGTCCGCCCCAGAAAACATAGCCCTTACCGCCAAGCTTAACAGTAAGCTCGAGAGCCTTTTTAATCTGTGCAGCTGCGAAACAGTAAACTTCTGCACTGTTTGTACTGCCTGCACCGTTCATGAAGCGGGGATTTGAGAACATATTTGCAGTACCCCAAAGGCACTTGATGCCTGTTTCCTGCATTTTAACAAGGATGTAGTCTGTGATTTCGTCAAGTCTGCGATTTGTTTCCTTGATGTCCTCTGCTTCGGGTACAAGGTCAACGTCGTGGAAGCAGAAATACTCGACACCGAGCTTCTGCATAAATTCAAAGCCGGCATCAACCTTTGCCTTTGCGTGCTCCATTGTAGCCTCAACAGAACCGAAAGACTTGTCTGCAGTACCTCTGCCGAACATATCAACACCGTTTGCTCCAAGGTTGTGCCACCAAGCCATAGCAAAAGGAAGGTGTTCTTTCATCGGCTTGCCGAGAATTACACGGTCAGCATCATAAAACTTGAAGGCAAACTGATTTTCAGTCTTCGGTCCTTCATACTTAACCTTATCAATAAAATCAAAATACATTTAAAACACTCCTTAATTGTTTGTGATATTAACAGTTTCTTTAAGTCTTATATCTTCTGAGGATGCACCGACCATAATTTCAAAGTCGCCGTCCTCAACAACCCATTCGTAATCTATGTTAAGAAGTCTGAACGATTCAAAATCCAGTCTGAACTCAACTGTCTTTATTTCGCCTGCTTTAAGTGAAATTCTTTCGAATCCCTGAAGCAACTTAAGCGGTGTCATAACTGACGAAACAACGTCGTTGACATAAAGCTGAACAACCTCGTCACCGTCAACATCACCGATATTTTTAACGTTCACCTTAACGTTAAAGTCCGTCTTACCCGTCTTTTCAATCACAAGGTCGGAATACTCAAACTTTGTGTACGAAAGACCCATACCAAAGGGATAGCGTGCCGCACGGTCACCCTCAAACATATCTTCAAAGCGATTGGGAAGTCTTGAGTAATAACAGGGAATCCTGAATGAATCCGCAGGGAAAGAAACAGGAAGTCTGCCCGCAGGATTGTTCTTGCCGAGGAGCGTATCAACGATAGCCTTTGCGCCGAACTCACCGCCGAACCATGCAAGAAGAATTGCATCAGCTACCCCACATTCCTCTGAAAGGTCAATGCTTCTGCCGTTTTCAAGAACGATGATAAGCGGTTTGCCTGTTTTTGCAAGCTCAAGGATAAGCTCACGCTGTCTGCCCGGAAGACGTAAATCCGAACGGTCGTGACCTTCACCGCTTGTGTATGTGTTGTCGCCACCGACAAAGATGATAACATCACTCTTTTCTGCAGCAGCAACCGCGTCTTCAATTGTTCCGCTTTCGTCCTCTTCGTCACAGACTTCAACAAGGTGGTGCTGTCCGTCCTCCGCCTTAATTGCCTGAATACCCTTAGGGATTCCGCAGCCTGAGTTCTGATAAATCTCAACATTGTTACCAAGAGCTTCTTTAAGCTCGTCGTAAACCGACTTAATCTCGTATCCGAGAGGAATTGAAGAATAACCGCCAATCCTCTGCCTTGCCGATGACGGGCCGACGAGTGCAATTTTCTTAACATCCTTCAAAGGAAGAATGCCGTTATTTTCAATAAGAGTCATCGCCTGCTTTGCAGATTCATAAGCCAACGCCTTATGCTCGTCGCAACGGATAACTGACTTGTATTTTTCCTCATCTGCATACGGATTTTCGAAAAGACCGAGCATAAATTTAAGGCGAAGCACGCTGTATGCAGCCTCGTCAACTCGCTCCTGCGGAATTTCACCTTTTTTAACGTGGTTGACAATTGTATTCTGACGGAATTCGTTGGTATATGTGCAACAACCCTGTACGTCCATTCCTGCGTTAATAACATCACGGAGTGCATCAACGTGATTTGCGGCTGTGCGGTGAGCCTCAACAAGACGCTCAATTGCGCCCCAATCCGCGCGGACGTAGCCCTTCATACCGTATCTGCCGCGAAGAACATCCGTAAGGTAATGCTTTGAGCTGATAACAACTTCACCATCAATTGCATTGTAACAAGCCATTACGTTGTTCGCTCCTGCTTTTACAATTGCTTTTTCAAAAACAGGAAGATAGCATTGCTCAATTTCACGCTTGCCTGCTCTTGCATTTGCACAGTTGATACCGTTTTCCGCAATACCGTGAACACAAAAGTGCTTCGGCTCGGTAAGTACGGCATCGTCACGCCTGAAGTCGCCATTCTTCTGCTCACCCGTGATAATCTGATAACCCATTTCAGAACAGAGATATGTATCCTCGCCGAAGGTTTCTTCAACACGACCCCAACGAGGCTCACGTGCAACATCAAGGTTCGGAGCAAGAATTTCGTGAATACCGATTGAACGGGTTTCCGCACCGATTGCCTTACCTGTACGGTTGACGATATCTCTGTTAAAAGATGCTGCAAGGCAAAGAGGAACGGGAAAAACCATTGCACCCGGCCAGCTTATTCCGTGAAGAGCTTCGCCCGTGAAAATACACGGGATGCCGAAACGGCTTTTTGACATTATAAGCTTCTGATATCTGTTGAAAACCTTCGGTGTTGTGTAAGCATCGTGCATAAAGCCGATACCCGTATTGCCGAGAAGTTTTTCGAGCTTTTCATAGTCAGGCTCTGCATCGTCATCAAGCGAGCAGTTATGTATTTTATGAGGCTTTGTTGTGAATTCAACACCTCTGAAAATGTCAAGCTGAGCAACTTTTTCCTCAAGAGTCATTCGTGAAAGCAGGTCTTCTGCTCTCTCTTCAGGAGAAAGTGATGCATCCATATATCTCATCAAATCACCTCTGAAAAACATATATAAAAATTATATCATCCGCCAAAACCTAAGTCAAGACAGCAAAGAAAAAGCTCCCCTTTACGGAGAGCTTTTGTGTTATAAAATTACTTATTCTTTTTCTTAACCTTATTAAGGATAGCGTTGATTTCAAGAATCTGCTCTTTTGTGAACTTACCGCCGCCGATCATTGAGAACACACGTTTAACGGTGAAGCCTGATGCCATAGCGTAAAGACCCTTGAGCATAGACTTATTAATCTTAATTCCTGAAGTGTCAAAACCTGCAACCTCAGCCTTGCCATCCTTGCCCGAAGAGAGTGCTTTTTTCACCTTAAGACCGATTTTAACTGCCGCAATCTTGCCGCCTGTTGTTGAAAGAATGTCACCGATTGTATCGTTGATTGAGTAACGTCCGTCAGGAGTGTTGATTTCGAACCAGTTGATAACGGAGCCTTCCTCTTTCATAATGTAAGCTTCGTTCGGCTCGTCAACCTTACGGATTGTTCCGCTGTCTTCAAGGTCACCTGCTTTTGCAACGAGTGTTGTTTCTCCCTTGTTTTCAACCTCGAAGTAGAAGAACGGATACTTGCCCTTCTTCTGCTTACCAACGCTGACACCGTTTGCAAAGAGTTCAACTTCATCACAGTTTGAGTAAACAGTAACCTTTGTTTTGTCCTCAACTCTGTCGATGTATCTCTTTGAGCAAAGGTGAATCATCGGCTTGTCTGAAAGCCATGCCTGATATGCATAGAAAGAGTCTTTCTTATACTGTCTGTCGAAAGTTACAAGACCCTTGTGGTTCATACCGTTTTCGCCGCCCTCGGCACGTGCATCGGCGGCAAAGTCAAACATATTCCATACGTGAGTTGCCCACATATACGGTCTGTCTGCAATCTGCTTGATAAGTTCTTCGTGGTAGTATGCCTGATATTCTTCAGTGTAGTCACCCTGAACAGGCTCGGATGTGTGCCAGTCAAGAGCTTCACAACCGTATTCACTCAGGCCGATAGGTGTCTTCGGATACTTATTATGGAATTCATCAAACCACGGGCCGTTCATTTCTGTTGAACCGCCGTACCAGCCGAAGTAGTGGTTATACGAAACAACGTCACTGATATGGATATATTCCGCATCAATCTCGCACATTGAAACTGCCGCAATTGTTGTAAGACGCGTTTTGTCCATTTTGTGGCAGAGTTCATTAAGGTCTTTATGATTCTTGATAAGTGTCGGGTCATTTGCACCTGCGATTGTGATTTCGTTTGAAAGACCCCATACAACAATTGACGGGTGGTTATAGTTCTGTGCAACGAGCTCTTTCATCTGTGAAATCGTGTTGTCGTAGCCGTTTACCATATGTCTTGAAATATACGGAATTTCAGCCCAGATAACAAGACCTGCTTCGTCGCAAAGGTCGTAGAAATCCTGTGAATGCTGATAGTGAGCAAGACGGATTGTGTTTGCGCCCATTTCAACAATGAGGTCAACGTCTCTCTTATGGTGCTCATAAAGAAGTGCGTTACCGATTTCGGGATTATCCTGATGACGTGATACACCGCGGAGAGGATATTCTCTGCCGTTGAGGATGAAGCCCTTTTCGGGGTCAATACTGAATGAACGGCAGCCGAAGCGTGTTGAAACTTCGTCAACTTCCTCACCGTCTACGATAAGAGTTGCCTTTGCTGTATAAAGATACGGGTTCTTAAGACCGTCCCAGAGATGAACGTTTTTGATTTCGAATTCTGCTTCGTCATCGCCGTCTTCTGTCTTTGTTGCGATAACCTCGCCGTCAGCAATGATTTCATATTTTATCTTGCAGTTATCGTCGTCATTTACAAAAGCTTCGACTTCGATTTCAGCATCTGCGCCCTTGATTTTCGGAGTAACCTTAATTCCGGGAGCTCCGTAATAATCAAGATCAAAGTGCTTCTTGCCGACGCTGACAATCTTCACGTCACGGTAAATACCACCGTAGAAAGTGAAGTCAGCTGTCTGCGGATACACTCTGTCGTTCGCTGTGTTGTCTGCAACAACAACGAGGAGATTTTTTTCTTTTATATCCTCAACCTTTACACGGAAGGTTGAATAACCGCCGTGATGCTCTGCGATTTTCTTACCGTTGAAGTAAATTTCTGCAGATGAATTTACGCCGTCAAACTGAAGATAATGCACATCGTTTGTGCCGAAATCCGCAGCTGAAAGCTCCTTTGCAAAATAGCCCTTACCTCTGTAATAATCGTTACCGCCGTCCTGACCGTCTTCGCCGTTCCATGTGTACGGAAGGTCAAGCACCTTCCAATCGGAAGGATAGTCTGCAGGTACAGCTTTTGCTTCAAGAGAGAATGCCCAGTTCCCGTTAATCTTTGTTACAGTTCTCATAGTATTCCTCCAAAATTTGCATAAATTTTCACAATAATATAATAACCAAAATATTGAAAAAATGCAAGAAAAAAGTGCCGTTTTGTAAAAACAAAACAGCACCGTATTTTCAATACAGGGTAACGGTAATAATCAGTCGTTACCGAAGAAAGCCTCGTGAACAGCGGCAACAGCCTTGTCTGCATCCTTCTGGTCGATGAGAACTGAAATTTTGATTTCGCTTGTTGAAATCATCTGGATATTGATGTCCTGATTGAAGAGAGCTTCGAACATTGTTGAAGCTGTACCCGGATGAGTTTCCATACCTGCACCAACAACAGAAATCTTAGCGATTGTATCGTCACGTACAACCTTTGCATCGCCGATGAACGGAAGCTTGTTGATAGCTTCGATTGCTTCGTCTGCGTGAGCTTCGCTTACTGTGAAAGCGATGTCCTTTGTGCCGTCGCGGCCAACTGACTGAAGAATGATATCAACGTTGATATTCTTTGCAGCCATGCTTGAGAAAATCTTGAATGCAACACCGGGAACATCGTTGAGTCCGCTGATTGAAATTCTTGAAGCATCTGTATCTTTAGTTACGCCTCTTACTAACATTTTTTCCATTTTAGCTGTCTCCTTTACCATTGTGCCCGGAATCGGGTTAAGGCTTGAAATAACCTCAAGCTCCACATTATATTTTTTAGCCATTTCTACTGAACGGTTGTTGAGTACCTGTGCACCGAGAGTTGCAAGCTCGAGCATCTCATCGTATGTGATTTCAGGAAGTCTCTTAGCGTTCTTAACCTTTCTCGGGTCTGCTGTATAAACGCCGTCAACGTCTGTGTAAATCTGACACTTGTCAGCGTGAAGTGCTGCAGCAATTGCAACCGCACTTGTGTCTGAACCGCCACGTCCGAGTGTTGTAACATCCTCGTACTTGTTAAGTCCCTGGAAGCCTGCAACAACAACAATCTTCTTGTTGCCGAGCTCTGTCTTAAG
>JAZSPL010000069.1:0-6081 GCA_045537435.1 Acutalibacteraceae bacterium | reverse complement strand
ATGTATCTCAGTTCCCTCGGTATTGACTACGACTCGCTTACGAAAGAGGGCTTGTAACACAAATAAATATCCTCAAAAAATCAAGGTATATGAAAAGTCCGTACAGCCAGAGAGGTAAAACCAAAAAGAAACATAAATGATAAAGCAGGCAACATTGAAAAATGTTGCCTGCGAGATTAGTTATGACACTTGTCAAATAACCTTTTTAAATCACTTCAGAATTTTGAATTTTCCGATTATCGGCAATTCTTTTGCTTTACCGCCGAGGGCATTAATGATGCCGATGATTGCAAGGATCGTGACTGCAAGAGCAATAATCGGAGCGATAATCCAGCCGATAATGGGAATTGAAGCGATTATTGACAAAACAACAGCGGCAATGAAAAGAACCAAGCCCTGATTTGTGTGGAAGCGTGCAAATTTTGAGTCTTTCGCCGCAAGAAGAGGAATGAGGAAGATTATGTAAGCGAGAACCGCCATTACTTTGTTCTTCTCGATATCCTGTGCGTCGTATTCCGCTGTGGTGTCTGCCGTGTTGTTGAGCTGAGTCAGCTTTTCTGAAATATCAATCTGCTCCTTTTGCTGAGAAGGTGTTTCCATAGGTGCGCCGCAGGATGTGCAGTGCTTCATATTTTCCTCTACCTGTGCGCCGCATTGTTTACAAGTTAACATAAATTCTTACCTCCTTAAGTAAATTAAAGTGTGTGTTTAATTCAAATAATCATTGAGGGCTTCCTTGATTTCATCTTCATTCTCGGAAATATATTTTTCCGCTTCATCCATAGTGTCACTCATACTCTTCTGTAAACCTACTGCAATATCAACCTTTGCGCCGGTATAGTAGAACAGCTTGCCGAGCTCACTATCCTTGTCTTTGTCATATTCATCACTGATATAGACAACATAAATCTTATCATTCTTTCTAAATGCCCAGCCCTTCATAAGCCAGCCCTTAAGTGCTTTTTCGAGCGTTACCTCGCCGAGAGCATCCTCTCCGTCACCTGCGAACTCATAGCCTCTGATGTTGTGGCCATCCTGTGATACCTTTGCGGTAGCATCAAACACCTTTTTGTGCCACGCATTAAATTCATCATCAGTAATCTCACCCTCTGCTTTGGTGAAGGTGATTACTGCATGACCTGTACCTGATGCAGGGTCATCGGCATACGCTGAATAGTTGTTTTTGAGCTTCCATTCCCAATCAGGCTCGATGTCTGAAAGCTTGATGTCAACAGCCTTTTTGAGGTAGTGTTCCACAGCTTCCACGCTGAAGGATTCAAATTCCTCGGCTTTTTCAAGCTCTTTGTCGATAACGTCCTGTGCATCAATTTTTTCATCATTGTCCGCCTTGTTTTTTTCGGGGTCATCTTTTCCGCCGCAAGCAGCAAAGCTGAAAATCAATACTGCCGCAAGCAGGAGAGCTAATAACTTTTTCACTGTGTTTACCTCCTTAAAATATATTATGTGAACGGTTTTGTTAAAAACCGAACAATCCTTTCAGACCTACCTGTTTTTTGGGTTCGGGTTTAACATAATCATATCCGCCAAGCGGTTCTCTTGTGTCAAAGCCTATTGTCGGACAGTCGGGGTCGCCCTCAAAGCAATGCTCCGTGTCAACGTGATAAACCGTGCCGTCAATTCTTTTATAGAGATGTGCGATATTCGGATACTGCCCTGCCTGATGAAAGCCGTTCTGCACAAGAAATCTTCTGTAGCTGTCAACAGCCTGACGTGCAGCATAATCGTTACCGCCGAAATCAGCTGAAAAAGAGAAATAATTTTCTTCGTAGCACTCAATTCCGTAATTACAGCCGCCACAGTTCCACTTGGGGAATTGCGGCATTTTTTCGTCCCATTCGAGCATAACGGCATCGTCGTTTGCCTTAGCCGCCTCTTCTTGCTGAATAGCGGCAGGCAGCTTTGTTCCGCAGTCCTCACAGAATTTTGTGCCGATTGAGTTCTGCTTATTACAATTAGGGCAGACTGCACTCTGTGCCACAGTTGTTTCGGGCAGCTTGCTTCCGCATTCGGGGCAATAGGTTTTTTCTGCATCCGTCGCTTTGTTGCAGTTGGGGCAGACCTTGAGGTTTTCGCTCATTTTTGTAGCGTAGCTTTGCGCTGCACGTTCAAGGTTTGAGAATGCGCCCTCTAAACCGCTTGTCGGATGTGATGATTGCTGTGTGTGATTCTGCGCCGCATTGTCAAAATGCTGTGCGGTTTTGTTTGCAAAATCCGTCACTGTGGGTTCAACAGCTTGTCTTACTGCGTTGCCCACCGCCTTACTTACGGCATCACTGACGCCGCGTCTGATTGCTCTTTCTAAAAATCCCATTGTCTTGCCTCCTTTATTATGAATAATTTAATAATTACATTACGAACGAAAAGATAGTCTCAAAGAAGTTTTTAATTAAGCTGATTATAAATTCAATAAGACTCAGGGGCTCTTTCTCGGGAATTTCAATTACATCCTCCTCGGGGAGTTCCTCTGTTTCGGGAGTCTGGTCAATAAGCTCAACGTATTCCGCATAAGCTGATGAGGTATACATTTCCTCCTGGCGCTCGCCTGACTGGTTGAGCTCGACAAGGATTGCGCCTGCCTCGTTAAGAATCCACACATCCTGATCATCAATAATTTCATCGTGGTTGCAGTCAGCCGCGCGGAAGGCAAGCTCACCGACATCCTCTTTCGTCAGCATTCCGTTCGCAAGGCAGGAGGCTATAACTGCATCCTGACCGTCGTAGAAGCCGTCGCCGTTGATGTCACCGTAAATGAGAACGGTGTATTCCTGAACGGGTTCATTTTCGTTCATAAGTATGGCTTTTGAGCCTGTTCCGAGCCTTGAATAGGGCATTTCATAAGTCCACGCATGATTAATTTTAACAATGCTTGTAATTTCGTCAAAGGAAGTCATACCCGGGTTAAGACCCGTAACCGTGTAGGTGAGGAAGTCGATTATCATACTCTCGTTCCATTCAAAGCCCGTTGACTCTATTCTTTCGCCCTTGACGCTACCGCAGTAAATACAGCTGCCCTCTTTTACACCGCGTGTGGTTGCGGTAGGCATTTTTGTAATTCTGTTCATTACATGCTTGTGTTCACCCGTTTTTTCGAGCATTTCTGCGTCTTCATCGCCGCAGACGGTACAGATATAATAGCGTTTGCCGTTAGAGCCGCAGGTGGGCGGTACTTCGGGCATATTGGGGTCAACGATATAGTTATGCAGAAGCTCCGAGTAAGAGTGACCGCAGGAGCAGGAGTAAGCCTTCTCGCCGTGCTGTGTCTCGGTGGGCTCAATATCGGTTATCAGCTCGTAGGGATGTCCGCCGTTTTCAGCCTGACTGAGGAAGTTATAAGTAACCCCGTCAAGGTTTTTCAGTTCATTATCGTAAATGAGCATCCAGTCGTGCTCCGAGCCGTTATAAGTTACGTTTTTAAGCGAAGTGCAATTGCCAAACGCATCTGTATCTGTTCCGATTGTTGTAACAGTTGTGGGAATTACGACAGTTTCAAGCATTTTACAGCTGTAAAATGCATCGCCTTGGATTTTTTCAACACCTTCGGGAAGAATTACGGTTTTGAGATTCTCATTGTATGAAAAAGCATTTTTAGCAATTGTCTCAGTTGCCTCATTAACGGTATAGCTTTCCCTAACCGATGCTACCGGATAAGATTTAAGTGCAGCAAAAGATGCAGTATAAAGAACACCGTACTCATCAGAAACGTAATTCGTGTTGCCTTCTTCAACTATAATCTCTGTCAGCGAAGAACAACTCTTGAAACTGCAAACAATACTTGTGACGCTTGCGGGAATCGTCAGACTTGTAAGTGATTCGCAATCGTCAAACGCAAACAGTTCAATGGTTCTGAGATTAGCAGAAAGCTTTACATTTTCAAGCAATTTACAGCCACGGAATGCCGCGTTGTCTATATGTGTAACGCTGTCGGGAAGAACTATACTTTCGATTGACGTTTTTTCGAATGCGCAGCCACCGATAGTAGTAACGGTATCAGGTAAGTTAACGTATTTGAGAGAGGTACATCTGTAAAATGACGTACTGCTGACATTTTTAACACCTTCTTCGATTGTAACCGTCACAATTTCATCACGAAAATCAGCCCAAGGAGCAGGGTTTGATGTGGTATAATAGGACATAGTACCTGTACCGCTGACTGTGAACTCACCCGTTACGCCGTTAAAGCGCCATGTGGTACCGCTGCCGGCAGTGCCCTTCTTGCCTGCACAGATAACCTCGGGGGTTGAGTCGGGGAACTGAACGTCAAGAGCGTCCCATTCCTCCTGCGTGCCCGTAAAGGTTACGGTTGTGAGTGAGTAACAATCTCCAAATGCGGTACTGCTGACTTCAGTGAGACTGTAGGGAAGCACAACTTCCGTTAAAGCAGTACTTTTGAAAGCATAATCAGCCACGGTGGTGATACCCTCTTCAATAACAACGGACTTGATAAATCCCGCGTAAGAGTACCACGGAGTTTCACTTGCGGCGGAGTAATCAGTCATAGCACCCGTTCCGCTGATAACAAGCTCACGGGTTTCGGTGTCATAGCTCCAGCTTATTGCACCTTCCGTACCAATTGTGCCCGAAACAGTTTCAGCACTCGCAAGCAGGCTGAAAAGGTTCGGCAACTCAATGCCGATGAAGCCGCTGAGAGGTGCGGCGGTCAGCACCATTACGACTGCCAGAACAGTTGCTAAAAATTTGTTTAACTTCTTCACAATTATCATCCTTTCGTCTGAATTGCTTTATAAATCTTTGTACTTAATCAGTAATTGTTTTCGGCTGGAAATGCCAAGCTTTTTGTAAATATTTTTGCAGTGAAAATGAACCGATGAATGGGTAATGTATAATTCTTCCGCTATCTGTGCCTGTGTTTTGTCGGTAAGAAGCTGAGCGAAAACCTCAAGCTCACGTTTCGACAGGTTTTCCAGCTCGGGATAAATTTCAAGCAGCCGCTTATGCTCGTCTTCTGCCAACGCAATGTAATTGAAATAATTCAGTATGCCCATAACTCCACCTCTTCAATGATAATTATACTTTGTTTAACCGGAGATGTAACCTGCCCGATATGGGAGGATTTGACACGCGTGCTACCCGTTTGGGTAGTGTTTCTAACATCTTCTTGAAAAAGAGAAAAAAATAGTCTATAATTCTATATAAATAAATATACTGTTATGATTTGATTATATTGATTTTTTTGTCCGTTTTGCACCCCCCGTTGGGGGGGTTTTAGGGAAAAACCACCTATTTAGGTAAGTTTTTTAAAGAATTTAAAAATTTTTACGCTTCGGCGATGATTTTTTGCAGTTAAGAAAGGAGCGGTTTATGAACAACCCGATTCTCATAGAAAACCAGAAAAAGAGGCTAGAGATTCCTCTGTGGAGGCTCGTCTGCTTCTCTATGTTCAGCTTTTGGCAGATGGGATTTATCTATTATTTCCTTGAGCCGTCCTCGGCAATGGATGGGAAAATTCCAATCGACATCAACATAGATTACGGCACCACGCTGACAGCGATTTGTTACATACTCAGTATCCTTACGATGATCTTTTTGCCGAAGATCATCGTGTATACTCAGCGCATTGCCACGGGCGTTGCGCTTCTTTCAGCTATCGCTTTCTTCCTACCTCTGCCGGAGGATGCTCTGCGCTTTAACATTTACCTGCAGATCTTCTGCTGCTGCCTGATGATCGGCTTTGAGACCTTCCTTGTGGTCAACTGCTTTTCCGAGAAAAGCAGCGTCAAGTATCTGACCTTCGGCTACGGTATAGCGGTATTCCTGATCGCTTTGGTTCAGAATGAAATCGTGTCTATCCCGTTCTCCGCCTTCCGCTATGCAATGGTGGTGGCTCTTGTGCTTCTGTTTATCTTCTTTCTCCGTATGCCCACGGGAAAGGAGCATCTGCCGAGATTTGTTAAGAAGAGCGACGGCATTCCTGCACCGAAAAAGCTGATGTGTGGTACATATCTTCTTATGTTCATTAAGTCGGATCGTAGCCATGTCGTTCTGTGAGCCAAGGAGTTGGTGCCCATTGTTGTCTTCCTAAGACCGCTTGGCCTCCGACTT
>JAZSPL010000071.1:0-11979 GCA_045537435.1 Acutalibacteraceae bacterium | reverse complement strand
ATTGTCATTGTACCGCCTGCAACTGATCGGATTACTGTAGCATCCTTTGCGTTGATTGTTGCTCTTGTTCCTTCAACGTTTGCTGCAAGCTTTGCCGCACCTGTAAGTGACTCTGTAACACCTGTTACTGAGTTAGAAACTTCTACTGCGTCTCTACCGTTGATTGTTGCTGTTCCGTCTACATCACCGTAGATTACGATTACATACTCGTCGATTACTTCGCCTGTTGACTCAGACTTAACTGTTACTGTTGAGCCTGTGCCGAGGTAACGTGCTGTTGTCATGTTGATTTCAACTTTTACGTTTTCGTAATCAATATATGTATTCTGGAACTTTGCCTTTGTAAGGCTCGGCTGCAAGCCTACGATGTAATTTACTCCACCCTGCTTAACAACCGATGCGCCGCCTATGATTTCAAAACGCTCTGTCTGAGCCGGCACGAGCGAGTCGATATAACCTTGAAGAGTTGCTGTCATCTCGTTAACCTGAGCCTGCTTATCAACAGTCAGGTTCATATTCTGAGATACGGTTTCCTCTCTGTAGGATACTATTAGGGACATTACCTCATTAAAGTTTGTATATACATTAGTATAAATCTCTGAGCTTGAATTGTCAAGTAAATCCAGGATTTTTTGAAGTTCTGTGTAATCTGCCAATTTTAACTTCAATTCATTGGTAAGATTAACTATATTATTCGCAAAAAGAATTACTCGATCATGCTCTGTAATGTCGAGGTCATATACAACTTTGTCGATTTCCGCCTGAAGGAGCTCTACTGAGTCATCTGTGTACCAACCTGTTGCGATTTTTTCATTCGCCGCGGTGATTGCTTCGGTGACCGCTGTATAGTCAGCAGGCTTAATTCCAAGTGCCTGAGTTTTTGCTATAACAGACGCTGTCATAGCATCAATAATGCCCTGGTGCTCAATTGTGAGATCGTCAACTTCAACCAGGTTAAGTGCCTCTTCAATAACATCTTCAAGCTCATCGACACTTTCGTCCGTATAAATCCCCTTTTCAATCTCAGCGCGGGCAGCTGTAATCGCTTCTGCGAGTGCAGTATAATCAGGTTTTTTATATTCGAGATTTTCAACAGCGATATAAACGCTTTCTTCAATCGGCTGAAGCTCATCCTGTCTGTCGATTGTGAGAGTGTAATCAATCGAATCAAGCAACTCACGAAGCTTTGCAACGCTTTCGTCTGTATAAACTTCCCTTGCAATCTCACTCTCTGCATACTCAACAGCAAGATGAACCATTGTATAGTCTGCAAGTTTCATCACAAGGTTTCCTGTTGCCTCAACGATTGCCTGTGCATAAGCATTGACTTCATCCTGCTTTGTAATATCAAGACCATACACAACCTTGTCGATTTCCGCCTGAAGGAGCGCTACCGAGTTGTCTGTGTACCAACCTGTTGCGATTTTTTCATTCGCCGCGGTGATCGCTTCGGTGACTGCTGTGTAGTCAGCGGGTTTCTTTTCGAGCGTCGCTGTCAAATCTGTTATAAGCGTAACCAGCATATCTACATAAGCCTGGTTGTAGAGATTCGGACTTGCATTGTTGATTTCTGTCTTTGCTGTTCTGACGGGAGTGAGAAGTGCATTGACGGTTTCATCTGTGTAGATACCCTTTGCAATTTCAGCCTCTGCAGCACTGATTGCCGCCTTAAGCTCATCAAGTTCAGGAGGTTTACGTTCAAGATTACCGATTGCATCGTAAATCATTGTTGCGTAAGCTTCAACCTGAGCCTGCTTGTCTGCTGTAAGTGTGTAATCTACAGAATCAAGTACCGCCTGAAGCTCTGCAACGCTGTCATCTGTGTAAAGGCCGCTTGCGATCTCCGTATTTGCCTCCTGAACAGCAGCATTTACGGAAGTATAATCAGCAGCTTTGAACTTGAGGTTATTAACTGCATTATTGATTGAAGTTACATATCTGTCAACCGTAGCCTGCTTATCTGCAGTATATGTACGGTTGATATTTTTAATTGTTGCGTTAAGTGTTGCAACAGAAAGTGTCGTGTAAACCGACAGGTCTGACGGAACTCTTGCAAGTGCTTCATCAACCTGAGTGTAATCGGCAGGACCTACCTGAAGGGCTGTGATTGCACTTGAAACAGCGGTAACATAACCGTCTACTGTTTTCTGATATCTGATATCAAGAGTTGTATCAACTGATGCAACTACTGTTTCAAGGTTTGAGATTGTTTCCGCTGTATAATACGGGTGTCCGTTGTGAGTAGCTTCAAACTCATTGTTGAGGTTAATCTTTTCCTGTGCGAGTGCAAGCTGTTTGTTTACCTGAGTGTAATCAGCAGGAAGATATTCAAGATCTTCGATTGCTTCGTTGATTGAAACAACATATGCGTCAACCTCAGCCTGCTGACTGATCGGTCGGTTGAAAACAACTGAAGTATATGCCTGCGTAAGTCTGTCAAGACTTGCTTCGGTGTAAAGAGCTGAACCCGATGTAACAAGTTCGTAGGCTTCATCGTAAACACTTCTTACCTCAGTATAATCTGCCGTATTTTCAGTAAGAGAATTGAGTGCGTTGGTAATTGCCGTTGCGTAGCCGTTAACGGTTGCCTGCTGAGTGAAATCAAGACCGTATACAACTGCATTAACTGCATTTGTTACAGCTGACCAGTTAGAATAAAACGTTTCAACCGTGAATCCGTATGTATCCGCATATGTATCTCTGATAAGATCTTCACGTTCCTGAACCAGCGCAATTGCATCTTCTACGACGGTATAATCTGCAGCATTTTTGTTAAGGCTGTCGATTGCTGACTGAAGAGCAGAAACAGCTCTGTTGATATCGTTCTGATACCTGATATCAAGGTTAAGCTTTGATTCAAGGTTTGCAACGGCATTATCAACAGCGGACATATCGGCATACTGAGATCTGTCGATATTGTTTGCTGTGGCAATCAACTGTAATGCAGCCGAAATATCTGCAGGTTTATAGCTGAGATTCTCAAGCTTTTCATTAAGAAGAGCTGTTGCGGCATCGATCTGGCTTTGATAGGACAAGTCTCTGCCGTCAAGTGCTACGAGAGCATTATATGCTTCCGTAAGCTCTGCCGCACAATCTTCAATAAGCTGTGTGAGGTTTACCGCCTTATATGCAGTCTTCGCTTTTGCTGATTCGGTATAATTTGCTGACTTGAGCGAAAGCTGATTAATAGCTCTTTCAAGCTGAAGGACATAGCCGTTTACCGTTGCCTGCTCACTTATGAGGAGAGGATCGGCAACAATGTATCCGTCAAGCTCATCGTATATACAGCCGACTTTTGTAAGTGTCTGAACAAGATTGTTCCAGTTGTTATACGCCTCTGAAGCAGGCATACCATAATTAGCAACGGAACGGGACATAATTGTATTAATTGTTTTAAGGTGAGCATTGAATTCTGAGTAATCTGCAGTTGCTTCTTCAAGAGAGTTAAGTGCTGCAATAAGATCTGCCGTTACTTTGTCAAGTGCAGGCTGATAGATTGCACTGTAATTATCCACATAAGCATCAAGGATATTCTGCACCTTAGCCCATGAAGCCAAAGTATAGAAATTTTTATCCTTTGCAATTGCCTGATCGTGATATGCGGAAGCAACTGAATAGTCAGCCTTTCTCATTTCAAGAGCATTGTAAGCGGCAACAACTGCATTGTATGTGGTGTTAATTTCATCCTGAGTTGCGTTAGGTTTTTTGAGGCAGGAAAGAGCTGACTTGTATGCATTAAGGAAAGCTTCCCAACCTGATGCATAGTACCATTCCTGCGGATTGTAGCCCTTAAAATCTTCTAAAGGAACATCAGTTGTCATAACAGTGGGGTCAGTACCCTGAATCTGCTCGATAAAGGTACGTAATGCACCCTTATCCGTCGTGATGATTCGCAAGCTGTGTGAATGGCCGATAAAAACTTCGTTCCAATCTGCAGCTGTCTGATATTTATTTGTGAAGGTGTAATCATATGTTCCGACTGCACTGCTCGGTCCTGAACCCGTAAAATACTGAATAAACGTTGCTCCGGGACCGGTAATTGATCCGCTGTAGCCTGTAAGGCCGATTTCGTTTGCTGCAAAGGTATTGTTTGTCAGTGTGCTGTCGTCACTTTCATCATCATATGTATTAACTACACCGTAGCTGACAAAATAATTACGAATTGAAACGGTAACTCTTTCGTTTGAATTTGATGCTTGATCAAGGTTTGCGGTTACGACACGGAGGTTTAGGTCTGAAAGTGTTGAATGAATACTACGGTCAAAATAAACGTATGAAATAGGTCTGTTTTCGTCAGCATGGTATGCAATGTTATAGTCACGTGATGCGCTGTGCCCGTCTGACGTGTGCATCATGCCGTAAGCAGTTGTCCAACCAGGTGCAGAGTTAGTGCTTTCAAAGTTAACACTACCTTCGCCTGCACCGTTGTTATAGAGTGTACCGTAAGTATTTGCACCAAGGACATACGATGCAACATAGGAACGGTTTTTCGTACTCTGTCCAACCCAGAAATCTTCATATGTTCTCTTTGTTGAATACTCACCTGCAGGTGAAATAATTGCATCAACGTATGAAACACCGTAAGAATTGTAGGTTCTTGTATAATTTTTGCCTGTTACGGCATTGTAGTCCGTATATGTATAAGTAATTGTAAAAATAAGTGTTGTGCCGGCTGTTGCAGTACCGCCCGTTACACTCCATACATATGTACCGTTAGTATAAGAATAGTTACTGAGAGTTACGGTAGTATTACTGCAAGAAATCGTCGGAGCTGAAGGAAGCTCAACACCCGGTGTGAAGGCAATCTGTGTTGCAACGGGTGTTTCACCTGCATAAGCTACTGCCGGGAAAGACGTGTTCAGTTCCGGCATACCTGACGGAGTTGCCTTGACGATAACCGAATTGCTTCCCGAAGGTTGTTTCATAGAATAACGATCAAACGCGACACGCGTTACATCTGTAACATAGACTGAAGCCACCGGTCTTTTAAGAACCAGTGAAGCATCCGTTGCTCTCGGTTCTGCCGCCGAAGCCGTCATTCCGAGAGTTATCGGTAAGGATGAAAGAATGAGGGTTATTGCGATTAATAAGCTTATAACCTTTCTGCATGATTTCATTTTTAACACCACCAAACAAATTTAGGCATATGTACCCTACGATACAATTATACACAATTATTTTAACACATCAAACTTTGCAAGTCAACAAACAACAGCCTTTTACACAAACAATTAGTGTTATACAAACAAATATTTATGTTTACAAAAAGAAAACAGGCGGTACTCACGTACCGCCTGAATATGTTTAATTATACTTCTGCTGCTGCCAAAGCTACAGGAATCAAATCTCTGAACGGTTTTTCTTTACCTATGTACTGTTCAGGAGTCTGGTTGATTGTTGTCTTGTAAAGACCTGCATTTTCAACTTCCTTAGCGTCTGCAACACTGATTGAACCGCTGAAATCGATGTCGCCTGCATAACCGATATAGTGGTTATAACCCTTAACGCGAAGCATTGAAGCTGCATAAGCTCTCATGATAACTGCGTCCTGACCGTCAACGTAACAGTCACCGCTGATATCACCGAATCTGATCATTGTGTACTCTGTATCAACAGTGTATTCACCGTCACCGTCCGGGTCAGATGCGATCTGAATCTTAGAGCCTGTACCGTAACCTGCCTCTGTCGGCTGGATGAGCATTGTGTCACCTGCTGTCGGTGCGCCGAAATACATTGAGAAGTAGAAGTAGAAGTCATCGCCCCACATTTCTCTTTCCATTGCATTGTAGAAATCTTCAGCGAAACCGAAGATATATTTGAACTCATTATCACTGAACTGTGAGTACGGATCATAGAACTCAATTACGGGGATAGGCTGAAGATTATCGATAGCATCGCGGAGTGTGTTAGCCTTATTGTCAACATAAATCTGGCCGTCGATATCCCACTTGATTTCGCTGTTGAAAATCAATGCATCTACGAATGCATCAACAACAGTCTGAACTGACTCATCTGTGAAGAGTGTTGAGTCACCAAGGTCATCAATACGATTAAGCTGGAACTCAAGTTCTGAGTAGTCAGCGTCACCCTTGTTAGCCTTAAGACCTGAAACTGCGTCACGGAGCTGAGCACGAGCCATATTTACCTTTGACTGCGGATAGTCACCCAATGTACCGTTTCTCTCGTAAACTGCATATTCATCCATAACTGCTGTTGCGAAAGCAATTGCCTTTTCGTATTCATCCCATGAACGGTTTGTATAGAGCTGGTTGCCATCTGCATCATTCTTAGAATAGTTTGCAGCGAGTGCCTTCTGGTAAATCTTGTTGAGCTGATAGTTATTAGCCGTTGTCGGATAATAGTCGAGAACGTCCTGCTTTGTGTAGTAGAGTGCATAGTACGCATATGTGATATCCGCACGTGTCGGAGCCTCTGCCTCAGGATTGTTTTCAGACTCGTTATACTGATTGATTATGCCTTCAGCACGGTCAAGTGCGTCTTCATAATCTTTGAATGCCCAGATTTCATAGTCAACGTCTGTAAAGTATTCATAATCAGCTTCGTAATACTTAATTCCTTCGTTATCAGGAATCTTATATTCATTGTAAAGATCAGTGAGCTGCTTGATTGTGTAAGATGTACCCGGAGGGCAATTATCTTCATAATGAATCTTCATGAAATCAAACTGATCAAGATCGATGATACCGATAAGCGTTGCAAGAATATCAAGTGACTCACCTGCGAGTGTGCCGGGGCCTGTGATATTAGTGATATACTGGAGAAGCATACGAGCTGTTCTCTGAAGGCCTGTGCCGTTAAGAGCAGCGTTGCTGTTATATCTTGCAGGATATGAAGCACCTGTATCAGTTGTATTTCTTTCAATGAGGAGTTCATCAAGAGTTGTGTATGCATAAGGAACGATAAGGTCAAGCTGGAAAGCGTTGTTGTTAAGCTTATCTGCAGAATCCTTTTCGTGAGGAAGACGGAAAAGACCGTTAAGAACACGGGCGATAAGGTTAACAAGTGCCTGGCTGAGAGGCTTGTTAAGCTCTGAATCACTTCTTCTACCAATGATGCTGAGAAGACCGTTGATATCGAAGTTAAGAACGCTACCGATAATGCTGTCAACGAAAAGGTTTTCCATACCGTACTGGCTGTCTTCAACACCGTAGAAGATGTTTGTAAGCGGAAGAACCTGACCAACTGTCATATAAAGCTTATACCACGGGCTAGTCATATTAGCCTCTGTCTTGTGAGCTGGTGTCGGATAGAGATTAAAGAGAACTGCATACTTACCGAGAAGCTGATCAAAGACGCCGTTCAACAACTCGTCGAATGTCGGAGTAAGATTATTGAGGAGAGCCTGATAAGAAGGCTCAGTATCACCGGGAATGTAACCGAACTGACCAACGATGTAGTATCTGAGAACTGCTGCTGCAACGTCAAGACACTGCATTGAGTCAGGAATGAGCTCGCCGCGTTCGATCATAGCTTCGAAGTCAACAGAAGGAATAACTTCAGCTGCAAGGTTAACGAGCGTATATGTTGCAAGTTCCTTGATTGAGTTACAGTTGTGCGGGAAATAGAAACCGTCAACAAATGCTTCAAGAATCATCTGAACTGCGAATGCAAATACCTGCTCGTCGTTCATCTGCTCAAGAGCTGCTGTATCTTCTTCAGAAAGAACCGGGAAGTCTGAAATAAGAGACGGGAGCATCGGAAGAACACCCTTGAGGAGGTCACCGAGCTGATTCATAAGGTCAGGAGCAACTGTAAGGTACCTGCCGCCGACATCGTCGTCCTGAAGGTAAACGTAGCTTGTGATACCTTCCTTAAGAACATACTCAAGACCATAGTTGATCTTGTCAAGGTTACTCGGAGCTGCCGGATTCGGACAACCTACCATTGTAAGGAATGCTTCCATAACTTCAGCAGCTGATGCATCCTCAGGAAGACCAACTGTTTCATATGTAACGAAGAGGTTGATAACCATATCAACGTATGTCATTTCCTCTGCTGTCGGGTCATCAACAGGGATTTCAAGAAGTTCGATAAGGAGCTCACCTGCGAAAGGAATAACGATATCATCAATAAGAGCTAAGAATATGTTCTTGGTGAAATCGTAGATTGATGCCTTTGTGATATCAACTTCGTCATGAGTAAGTGACGGACAAAGCTGAACAAGACCCATCATATCCTTAAGAGTACCGTCCGGGTTTGTTTCAAGACCGATAAAGTCTGCAACAACGTTCTCGCCTGTTTCTGCATCTGCAAGAAGGTCACAGATGAACTTGATTGCACGGTTAGCAAGGAAATCGTTGACGATACCGTCAAGGTTTGAGGTTGCCTTGTTGTAGTTTTCCTCAGGCAATTCGGGATCTATAAGAAGATTATAGATAGTATATGTAAGGAAACCGTGAAGGTCATCAAGCATCGGGATCATTTCGCCAAGGTCAACAAAGTTACCGATAAGTCCGAGGTCAAGGTCGTTACCGATGAGCTTATAAAGCGGGTCGGAGTTTACGCTGACGAACTCAAGGAACTTTCCGAAGAACTCGAGGTCGCTCATAGATGTCGAACGACGACGGAAGTTTCCGTTCTCAGGGATAGACCAGTCACATTCCTCAATATCACCGAGGTTAAGGATGGTAGCAATACCATAGAGTGCACTTGATGTGATATTGTTAACTGAGTCAAAAAGAGAGTCAAGTGAGTAAATTTGGATATCAATACCTAAAAGTGATTCATTAACATCCAAGCCTGAAAAGACCTCGTCATCGAGGTAGTCAAGCATAGCAGAAGCACACTGGTCGTTTGAGAAGTACGGGGCATTGTTAGTGTCATACCCTGTAGGTCTTTCGTAGTTTGTTTTGTACGCACTTGCACCAACTGTCAACACTGAAAGCATCATAAGCATTGAGAGCAATACGCACAATAGTCTTTTAGATTGTTTCATCTAAAAACACCTCCAATAATTTGCCAAGTATCTCAGGAAGTGGACCAGTGAGACCCGATAGCTCACATAAAGCCCCACTAATACACTTTGGCTTATACTAATATTATCAAATAAAAAACAATTTGTAAATAGATTTTTACCAAAAAAGGTATGAAATTTCATATTAATTTAAGAGACGTTTAAGCATTTTGACCGAATTTTCAATCGCGTTTTTGGGTACAGAGGCAGATGAAACAAATATCCTCACTGAATTTTGTGAAAGTTGTTCAAGTGATTTCACAACGACTCCGTTTCGTCTGAATTTTTCTTTCAGCAAAAAAGCATTTTCTTTATTCAGCACATCAAAAAATACTACAAACCCTGACTCGCTGACGAATATCCTCTCAGGACACAGTTCTCTTTCAATCGCGCTTTTCATAAGCGCAGTCTTATGCTCATAAAGCTTCTTTGATTTTCTGATTTGAGTAACCAACCGTTGATCCTTGATATATCTTGCAAGTGCGATTTGCTCAGTTTTTGATGCTGTCTGATTATAAACACTGCCTTTCTGACGGTAAGCATAAGCAAGATGCTTAGGTAAAACCATAAAACTGATACGGATAGACGGCAGAAGCAGTTTTGACATTGTGCCGATGTAAGCAACCCGTTCGCCACCATCAAGTCCCTGCATTGATGAAACTGGTCTTGAAAAATAGCAGAATTCGCTGTCAAAATCGTCTTCAATGATAATACTGTTATATTTTCGTGCAAAATTAAGCAGTTTGATTCGTTCAGAAATGTTCATAACCTCGCCGAGATCGCCGTAGTGTGACGGCGAAACATAAACGAAGTCCACATTATTACCAATATAATTTTCTTTCCCGTTAATTACGTCAAAACCATAATCTTCAAAAACTGCCCTACCCTGCAAAAATGATTTTCCCTCAAAAACTACCGTTCTGGAACCTTTGCTTAATGAACACAAAAGCTGGATAAGGTTCTGCACACTCGCACCGATTACAATTTGAGAGGGCGTACAGAGCACTCCTCGTTGACGAGTTGCGTATTCACTTAAAGCCTCACGAAGGTCATATTCGCCCTGAGGGTCGCCGTAGCTTAAAAGTCTTTCCTCGCAACGAAGAGCATTTTTTACATACTTCTGCCAAAGCTTGAAATCAAAACACTCAATATCTACTGTTGAGCCTGAAAAATCAAATTCTGTGGGAATTGAAATTTCTTTTTCATCTTCAATGTCAGTAATCTTTTCAGATTGTGTAAAATCAGAAATTTCAGCAACGTAAAATCCGCTTTGACTTTTAGGATAGACATATCCTTCTGCCGCAAGCTGCATATAAGCACTTTCTACCGTCATCTTACTTATGCCGAATTCCAACGAGCACTTACGTATAGACGGAAGCTTTTCCCCGTGTGAAAGAGAGCCATCAATTATTCGGTCACGATAATACATATACAATTGTATATATAAAGGCTCCCCTTTGTAATCAGAAAACAAATCTTTCATAAAACTGTCCTTGTTAAAAATATAGTTTTTGTCTATTTTCATAATGACAAAATTCAAGTATAGTATATAACATAATTTCAAAAAATTCAACAGAAATAAGGTGTCAAAAAAATGAAAGACAGCCGTTCACAAACGCGTTTAAAACAAATTATACTTGCAGCTCTCTTCGCTGCAATGACAACCGTTTTAACCTTTTACATAAAAATACCGATGCACAACGGATATCTGCACCTCGGCGATTCTATGATTTACCTTGCAGCAATATTCCTTCCCACCCCTTTGGCAATGATAAGTGCCGGTATCGGCGGTATGCTTGCCGATGCAATCGGCGGATATACGATGTATATGTTACCGACATTTATTATCAAAGCATTGCTTGTTCTGCCTTTCAGCAACAAATGTTACAAGCTGCTTACAAAAAGAAATATCCTCGCTTTGGTTGTTGCATCATTGATTACAACTTTTGGATATTATATAGCAGAAGTTGTTCTGGTTTCCCTTTCCGCAACAAACGGGTTCAGCCATTTTTGCGAATACATGTTTTCTTCGGTAGCCTGGGCATCTGCACTTTACTGTATTCCCGGAAATATAATGCAAGCTGTCGGAAGTGCGGTTGTTTTCGTTTTTCTCGCAGTTGCACTTGACAAAATAAAAATCAAGGATAGAATATAACAGATACGGAGGATTGAACTATGGCAGATATTATTTACACTTATGCCGGCAGTGCATATATGAATATAACAAACCAATGCCCCTGTCGTTGCATTTTCTGCATCAGGAGTAACGGTGACGGACTCGGTTCGGCTGAATCACTCTGGCTGAAGGGTGATCCCACTATTGAGGAAATTAAGGCAGAGATTGATAATTTTGATTTTTCACCGTATAACGAGGTTGTTTTCTGCGGTTACGGCGAGCCGACGCAGGCACTTGACAATCTTATCGAAGCTGCAAAGTATCTTAAAGAAAAACACTCTTTGAAAATCCGTCTTAATTCAAACGGACTTTCTGACCTTATAAACGGCAAACCGACAGCCCATCTTCTTAAAGGTATAGTTGACAGCATTTCTATAAGCCTCAACGCTCCCGATGCTGAAAGCTATCATAGAGTTACCCGTTCAAAGTTCGGACCGGAAGCCTACCCTGCTCTTCTTAAATTTTCAGAGGATTGCAAAAAATATATACCGAGCGTTAAATTTACGGTAGTTGACGTTCTTTCCGAAGAGGAAATTGAACGTTGCAAAAAAATTTCTGATGAAATGGGAATCCCGTTGAGAGTCAGAAAGTGGATAAAATAAGTTAACAGAACAATAAGAGCCATTGCAGATAAACCGTCTGCGATGGCTTGATTATTTTACGGAGCATAGTCAACTACACATCAACTCGACAAATTCGGGTTTGTAGAGCAAATTTTAAATTAACATCGTAGGGGCGACCATTGGTCGTCCGTAAAAACGTGATTGATTAAGCGGACGCGCAATGCGCGCCCCTACGAACCCTGTTTCAGTCAACTGCGTAGGGACGG
>JAZSPL010000029.1:0-119586 GCA_045537435.1 Acutalibacteraceae bacterium | reverse complement strand
CCGTCCCTACGCAGTTGACTGAAACAGGGTTCGTAGGGGCGCGCATTGCGCGTCCGCTTAATCAATCACGTTTTTACGGACGACCAATGGTCGCCCCTACGATGTTAATTTAAAATTTGCTCTACAAACCCGAATTTGTCGTTCTCTTTCCCTGATTGGTAAAAAACTGACGGCAAGAGATATGACTCTGCCGTATGTATGGCTATAGTTATAGAATTGCCCGTAAAAAGGGGGAAAGCTCCGATGTGTGCAGCATCGGAGCTTTCAAGGGAAAGAGAAAATAAAAATGAAAATAGAGATATTATCTCTGTGATTTTTATATCACGGGGAATTGACAAAAAGATTGTGGAAATATGAACAAAATGTTAATAATTACAAATTAGAATAAAAAACAATTTGGCCAATATGACATTTTTGTATGTTTGTTCAAAAAAATAAATATGTATCATTCGTGTTAATCTGCTCTTGACGATATATAAAGGTTTATGTTATTATTACTTCATTCTATAAACGTTTAAAACGTGATTGGGGGATAAAACCAGATGAATGGTGATTTCAAAACAGACGGCGGATTTATGTACGCAATTGCTTTGGTTGTTATCGGCTTTGTGGTTGTACAGTCCGTATTTTTCCTTGTCAAGTCTTTGAAGAGAGCCCGCGAGCTCGGAATTAAAAAGGAAACGCTCAGAACAACAATGATTTCAAGTGCAATGTTTACTATTGCTCCTGCAATTTCAATTCTTGCGACGGTTATCGTTCTTGCAAATGCATTGGGTATCGTTCTTCCCTGGATCAGACTTTCGGTTATCGGTAACCTTGCTTATGAAACAACTGCAGCGCAGTCTGCACTTGATTTCTGGGGAGATACTCTTAACAATTCAGTTACGGATCCGCAGAAGTTTGCAACAATTACATGGGCAATGACACTCGGCAGTATTGCTCCGTTGATTTTGCTTCCTTTCCTTTGCAAGAAGCTTCAGAAGAAGGTTGGCGAAACAGTCAACAAGAGTGAAAAGTCACGAAAATTCGGCGATGCTATTTCTGCAGCAGCGTTCATCGGTATCGTTATGGCTTTCGTTTCAAGAGAAATTTACAGCGTAACAACTCAGACTGTAACATCAGAAAACGCAGCAGGACAGATCGAAAAAGTTAAAATGATAAGCGGTTCTGCAGGCTTTATGTCAATCATCGTGCTTATCTGTGCGATAGTCTTTATGCTTATTCTTGATATCATATGCAAAAAGTTCAAGCTCACAAAGCTCGAGCCGTTTGCAATGCCTATCGCAATGTTTGCGGCTATGGGTATGGCAGTATTGTTCACAAACGTGCTTCCCGAGAGCCTTGTTTCACACGGTTGGTTCGAAGTCGGCGCTGAATACATCAAAGGTTAAAGGGAGGGAATGACAATGATTAACCAGAAAGATTATTTTGACAGAGTTCACAGATGGGGTATCCTCTGGAATATCGGGGCATTGCTCGTTCTTCTTTGTATCCCGGTTGCGGTTTGTCTTCGTTGGAATGTGTGGCCTGAAGCAAATGCTCTTCTCAGCATTATGCCGAAGCTTATGGCTCTTTATTGGCTTACAGCTATTGTTGAAGTTATAACGTATGTTCCTCTTCTCGGACCCGGCGGTGCTTATCTCAGTTTTGTTACGGGTAACATCTCAAACCTCAAGCTTCCCTGCGGTCTTAAGGCTATGGAACAGGCTAAGGTACGCGCAAATACTGAAGAAGGCGAAGTTATCACAACTATTGCAATTGCAGTTTCTGCAATCGTAACAACGGTTGTTATCGCAGTCGGTGTTCTTGCTTTCGGTCCGTATCTCAGCGTTCTTACAGAAGGTACTCTTGCTCCTGCATTTGATTATGTTCTTCCGGCTCTCTTCGGCTCACTTGCTGCAGGCTACATCCTCAAGCATTGGAAGATTATGATTACTCCTCTTATTGCCGGTGTTGCATTCCTCTATTTTGTAGACCCGACAATGGGCGCAGGCACACTTATGTTTATTACAATCGTAGTAGCTGTTATAACAGTTCTTGTGCTTAATAAGATGAATAAACTTTAATTTCAAAAAAACACTTGATATTTCATAAATAATGTGATATCATATTACAGTAAACTTTAGAATGTATTGACAAAGGAGTGGGGCAACCCGCTCTTTTGTGTTGTTATGGAACAGTAAGGAGGTTATAGTATGGCTTCAAAAGGCAAGGGCGGTAATACCGTCAACACCGTATGGGAAATTGCAGAGCCTATTGCTCAGTCTCTCGGTCTTGAAATCTGGGATGTACGCTTCGAAAAGGAAGGTGCAGATTGGTTCCTTCGTATTTTCATTGATAAAGAAGGCGGAGTTTCAATTGACGACTGTGTTGATATGAGCCACGCGATTGATAAGCCGCTTGACGAGGCGGATCCTATTGAGCAGAGCTATTGTCTTGAGGTTTCTTCACCGGGTCTTGAACGTGACCTTAAGCGTGATGCTCATTTTGAAAAAAGCCTCGGCGAAAAAATTATGGTAAAGCTTATCCGTCCCGTTGACGGACAGAGAGAATTCAAGGGTATCCTTGAAAGCTATGATAACGGAAACTTTGAGCTTCTGTCGGAGGACGGCACAAAGCTCATGATTAATAAAAAAGAAACATCTTATGTTAAACTTGATGATTTCGGAGGAGTAGAATAATGGTAAACAAGGAACTTTTTATGGCACTCAAGATGCTTGAAAAAGAAAAAGGAATCCCGATGGAAACACTTTGTGAAGGCATCCAGAGAGCTCTCGTAACAGCAGTTAAGCGTGACTATAATAATAAGGATATCGTTTTCTGTGAGCTAAATCCCGAAGATGAAACAATGCGCGTTTTCGTAAGAAAGAATGTTGTTTCTGAAATCGTTGATCCCGATGAGGATATGACACTCGAGCAGGCTCAGAAGTACAAGGCAACAGCTCTTGTGGGCGATATAATCGAAATTGAGCTCGAAACAAAGGAAGTAAGCCGTATCGCTGCTGACAAGGGTAAGCATGTTATCCGTCAGGGTATCAGAGAAGCTGAACACGGCAAGCTCCGTGAAGAATTCCAGAGTCACAATCAGGAAATCGTTACAGCAAAGGTTTCACGTGTCGATCCTGAAACAGGCGACGCAGTTGTTGAAATCGGCAAGGCTCAGGAAACACTCTTCAAGAGTGAGCAGATTCCGGGTGAAACACTCGTTCCCGGCGCACTTATCAAGGTTTATATTGCAAGCGTATCAGATGCAAAGGAAATGGGCAGACGCGGTCCGAAAGCTACAATTTCAAGAACACATCCGGGCCTTGTAAAGAGATTGTTTGAATCAGAAGTTCCTGAAATCTACGACGGTACAGTTGAAATTAAGTCGGTTTCACGTGAGGCAGGTTCAAGAACAAAGATCGCTGTTTACAGTGCAGACGAAAATGTTGATGCAGTAGGCGCATGTATAGGTCCACGCGGCGCACGTGTCGGCAAGATCGTTGATATGCTCTACGGTGAGAAAATAGACATCGTTAAGTACAGTGAAAACCCTGCAGAGTTCGTTGCCGCAGCTCTTGCTCCGGCAGATGTTGTGTCAGTAACAGTTGACGAAAACGGCGAAAAGGCTTGCCGTGTAATCGTTCCTGACCTCCAGCTTTCACTTGCTATCGGTAACAAGGGTCAGAATGCACGCCTTGCAGCAAAGCTCACAGGCTGGAAAATCGATATCAAACCCGAAAGCGGAAAAATTGAACCTTCTATCATCCTTTAATAAGGAGGAATAGAAATGCAGAAGAAAAAGATACCTCTTCGCAAATGTACGGGCTGCGGCGAAATGAAGCCGAAGAAAGAGCTTGTCCGCGTTGTCAAAACTCCCGATGACAAGGTGCTTATGGACCTTACGGGACGTGTCAACGGCAGGGGAGCTTATATCTGTCCCGATGCACAGTGTCTTAAAATTGCAAGAAAATCAAAGAGAATCGAAAGATCTTTTCAGATGCAGATTCCCGATGAGATTTACGATAAAATGGAAGAGGAGCTGAAAAATCATGAATGATTCAGCACTCAGTCTCTTAGGTCTTTGCAGAAAAGCCGGAAAGCTCAGCCTAGGTCACGATGCGTGTAAGCTGGCTCTTAAGGCAGGAAGTGCAAGTCTTTGCATAATCTGCAGTGATGCTTCACAAAGGCTTAATGATGAAATTACTTCACTTGCACAAAATGCAGGTGTGAAAATCTTCGATGTCAGCTATTCGATGCTCGATATAAAAAATGCCACAAGCTTCAAGGCTGCGGTTTTTACGGTTGACGATGAAGGTTTTGCAAAAACACTAATCACGAAAATTAACGATAACAAATCCGGAAAGGAGCGAGGTTTATGATAAATAAATACCGAGTTCACGAGGTCGCTAAGGATTTCGATGTGTCGAGCAAAAGTGTGCTTGAGCTTTTAGGCAAATACTTTGACGGACAGAAGAAGTCTATGACAGCTCTTGAAGAAAACGAGCTTGACGTTATTTTTGAGGTCTATACCAAGGAAAACAGCGTTGAGAGTTTTGATGCCTACTTCGCAACAGCAAATGAACCGAAGAAGGAAGCAAAAACAGAAGAGCCGAAGAAAGAGGAAAAGGAAGAGAAAAAAGCTTCTGAAGTTCCTGCAGAAAAGGGTAATAAGGAGAAGAAGGCTGAGCCTGCAAAGCAGAATAAGGCTCCCGAAAAGGCACAGCAGCCGCAGAACAATCCTCCGAAGAAAAAAGAAAAGGATCCCAATGCGAAGCCGCAGAGCAGAACAAAGGGTGAAGCAAGAACAGTTGATACAAGAGCCAACAACGTTGACCTTGAAAAGTACAACGAGCGTTATGAGAATATTGCTCCCGCAAACCGCGGTGTTCAGAACGATAAAACAGTAAACAAGCAGAAGCTCAAGCAGAAGTCACAGCAGTACCGTAAGCAGGGTATGCGTTCTTCAAGAAGAGAAACGGAGCAGGAAAGACTTCAGAGAATCGCAGCAGAGAGAGCAAAGAAGCCTCAGCTTAAGATTCAGGTTCCCGAAGAGATTACAGTCGGTGCTCTTGCAGAGCTTCTTCATATGACAGCTGCGGAAGTTATCAAAAAGCTCTTTATGCTCGGTCAGATGGCAAGCGTAAACGAGGTTATCGATTACGATACAGCTGAAATCGTTGCAACTGAGCTCGGTGCAAAGGTTGAAAGAGAAGTTGTTGTCACAATCGAAGACAGAATCATCGATGACAGCGAAGACAGTGATGCAGATCTTGTTCTCCGTGATCCCGTTGTCTGCGTAATGGGTCACGTTGACCACGGTAAAACATCACTTCTTGACGCTATCAGAAACACATCTGTTACAACAACTGAAGCAGGCGGCATCACTCAGCATATCGGTGCTTACAGAGTTGACCTCAACGGTCAGAAGATTACATTCCTTGACACTCCGGGTCACGCAGCTTTCACATCAATGCGTGCTCGCGGTGCTCAGGCTACGGATATTGCAGTTCTTGTTGTTGCTGCCGATGACGGTATCATGCCGCAGACAATCGAAGCTATCAACCACGCAAAGGCTGCAGGTGTTCAGATTATTGTTGCTATCAATAAGATGGATAAGCAGGACGTTAACCCTGACAGAATTATGCAGCAGCTTACAGAGCACAGCCTTGTTCCCGAAGAGTGGGGCGGTGACGTTATCTGTGTACCTGTTTCTGCAAAAACTCATATGGGTATTGATACTCTTCTTGAAAATATCCTTCTTGTTGCTGAAATGCAGGAGCTTAAGGCTAACCCGAACAGAGCTGCAAAGGGTATTGTTATTGAAGCTCGTCTTGATAAGGGTCGCGGTCCTGTTGCAACTCTTCTTGTTCAGAAGGGTACACTTAATTCAGGTGATATCATCGTTGCAGGTACAGCTGTTGGTCGTGTACGTGTAATGACAGACGATAAGGGTAAAAAGGTTAAAGTTGCAGGTCCGTCAGTTCCTGTTGAAATTACAGGTCTTGCTGAAGTTCCGCAGGCAGGCGATATCTTTGACGCAGTAAGCGACGAGCGTCTTGCACGTGAACTCGTTGAGCAGAGAAAGAGCGAGGCTAAGGAAGAGCAGTTCAAGTCAATGCAGAAGGTTACTCTTGATAACCTCTTTGACTCACTCAAGGAAGGCGAAATGAAGGATCTCAACGTCATCGTCAAGGCTGACGTTCAGGGTTCGGCAGAAGCTGTCAAGCAGAGTCTTGAAAAGCTTTCAAACGAAGAAGTACGCGTTCGCGTTATCCATAACGGTGTCGGTGCTCCGAGTGAGTCAGACGTTATGCTCGCAAACGCATCAAACGCTATCATCGTCGGCTTCAATGTCCGTCCAGATCCCGTTGCTGTTCAGTTTGCAGAGCGTGACGGTGTTGAGATGAGAATGTACCGTATCATCTACGACTGCATCGAGGAAATCCAGGCAGCCATCAAGGGTATGCTTGCTCCGAAGTTCCGTGAGGTTGAGCAGGGTCGATGTGAGGTAAGAAACGTTATCAACATCTCTTCTGTAGGTAAGATTGCAGGTTGTTACGTTCTTGACGGTAAAATCACAAGAAATTCAAAAATCCGTGTTGTCCGTGACGGTATCGTACTTGCTGATGACGAGATTTCATCACTCCGCCGTTTCAAGGATGACGTTAAGGAAGTCGCTTCCAACTACGAATGCGGTATCGGACTTAACAAGTTCGGCGATATCAAGGAAGGCGACATCTTCGAAGCATATATCATCGAAGAATACAGAGATTGATAAGAGGTATTTATGGCGGGATACAGAATTGACAGAGTATCCGAGGATATCAAGCGCGAGATAATTGCAATTATCCGTGAGCTTAAAGATCCGAGGGTGCTGGATAAAATGCTTACCGTTGTACGCGTTGAAGTAAGCTCAGATGCTTCTTATGCAAAGGTTTACATCAGCGCACTTGAAGGTCTTGATACGGCAAAAGAAGCTGTCAAGGGTCTTAAAAGTGCAACGGGATATGTCCGCCGTGAGGTTGGAAAACGTCTGCATTTGCGGAAAACACCCGAGCTTGTGTTTATTGCGGACGATTCCATTGAACACGGTATGAATATTGTTAAAATTATGGATGATTTGGGTAATCACTGATTGAGGGACTGAGGGATTATGATTATTGACCTGAAAACAGCGGCAGAATTCCTTAAAAATAACGATGATTTTCTGATTCTTACACATTCGCATCCCGATGGGGACACTCTCGGTTGCGGCTTTGCGCTTTGCGAAGCATTGAAAAGCTGCGGCAAAAACGCGGTTGTCCGTTGCGGGGACACTGCATCTGAAAAGTATTCCTATATGGGCAGCCTGTGTGAGGAAGACATCGAATATGATAACATCATTGCGGTTGATGTTGCGGATGCGAAGCTTCTCGGTGTAGATTTTGAAGCACGCTTCGGCGGCAGGGTAAAGCTTTGTATTGATCATCACGGCTCAAACAGACTTTACGCAGAGAAGACGCTTCTTGACCCGTCTGCAGCGGCAGCGTGTGAGATTATTCTCGAGGTTATAAAGGCGCTCGGTGTTGAAATTACCAAGAATATTGCAGACTGCATTTTCACGGGACTTACAACAGATACGGGTTGTTTCAGGTATGCAAACGTTACTCCGAGAACCATGCGTATGGCGGCTGAAATGATTGAATCAGGAGCCGACCACAGTAAAATCAATGTCATAATGTTTGAAACCAAAACAAGAACTTATGTTGCGCTTGAGCGTCTTGCTCTTGAGTCGATGAAAATGTATCTTGACGGTAAATGTGCGTTTATAACTGTCACGCAGGATATGTACCGCAGAAGCGGTTCGGACGAGAGCGAAGTTGATGCGATTGCCGCAATTCCCAGACAGATTGAGGGCGTTGCGGTCGGTGTGACAATGCGTGAAAAAACAGACGGAACATTCAAAGTGTCAATGAGAACACACGAAGGTGTTGATGCTTCGGCGGTCTGTGCAATGCTCGGCGGCGGCGGTCATCCGAGGGCTGCAGGCTGTACCGTAAGCGGAAACGTTAATACGGCAAGGAATCTTGTCGTGTCCTGTATCGAAAAATACCTTCAGGAAGAAGTTAACAACTGAAAGTTTTCGTCAAACCATTGACAACTTGAAGCTACGGTGATATAATAAGCCAAAATTTAAAGTTAAACCGTTGATGCGGAGATAACGGCGACGATGCCTTTACAGAGAGCCTGCGATGCTGAAAATCAGGTAAGAAACACTTCGTCAAATGGACCGCGGAGGGTGCAGTCAAATGCGTAATGCAAAGTATTCTGCAACGTCAGCCATACGTTAGTTGGCAGGAATATGTCAGTATTCTGAAAGTGCACGGTAACCCGTGAAACAAGGTGGCACCGCGGATAAGTTTTATTCGTCCTTGACAGATTAAGTAATTCTGTCAGGGACGTTTTGTTTTTGTCAGAAAACAGGAGGAAAATTTATGAAACTCAACGGAATTGATTTTGATACTTATTTTAATAACTATCCCGATAAAAACGGATATTTCGGAAAATACGGCGGAGTATTCGTTGACGATAAGCTCAAGACAGCTATGGCTGAAACAACGGAAGCTTATTATTCAATCTGTCAGTCAAGAAAGTTTATTGCAGAGCTTCGCAGAATACGCAAGGAGTTCCAGGGCAGACCGACTCCCGTAACTCATCTTGAACGTCTTTCAGATGCACTCGGCGGAAAGGTACAGCTCTATGCAAAGCGTGAAGACCTTAACCACTCAGGTGCTCACAAGCTCAATCACTGTATGGGTGAGGCTCTTCTTGCAAAATATATGGACAAGAAAAAGGTTATTGCTGAAACGGGCGCAGGTCAGCATGGTGTTGCTCTTGCAACAGCGGCGGCTTATTTCGGACTTGAATGTGACATTTACATGGGCTCTGTTGATATCAAAAAACAGGCTCCGAACGTTGCAAGAATGAAAATTCTCGGTGCAAATGTTGTTGAAGTAACACACGGACTTCAGACTCTTAAAGAAGCTGTTGTCGCGGCTTTTGTTGCATACAGCAAGGAATATAACGACGCTATTTACTGTATCGGTTCAGTTCTCGGACCTCATCCGTTCCCGATGATGGTACGTGATTTCCAGAGTGTTGTAGGTATCGAAGCAAGAGAACAGTTTATCGAAATGACAGGCCATCTTCCGAACGCGATCGTAGCTTGTGTGGGTGGCGGCAGTAATGCGGCAGGTCTTTTTGCAGGCTTCCTCAATGACCCTGTTGATATCTACGGCATTGAGCCTCTCGGCAGAGGCGAGAAGCTCGGTGACCACGCAGCAAGCCTTAAGTACGGCACAGAGGGCGTTATGCACGGCTTCAACAGCATTATGCTTAAGGACGAAAACGGTGAGCCGGCACCGGTTTATTCTGTCGCAAGCGGACTTGACTATCCGTCATCAGGCCCCGAACACGCTTTCCTTCAGGAAATCGGCAGAGTCAAGTATGATGTTATCAATGATGACGAAACAATTGATGCATTCTTCAAGCTTTCACGCCTTGAGGGTATCATTCCCGCAATTGAAAGCTCACACGCTGTTGCATACGGTATGAAGCTTGCAGAGATAATGGATCACGGTTCAGTGCTTATCAACCTTTCAGGCAGAGGCGACAAGGATATGGACTACATTATCGAAAATTACGGTATCAGATAATTATTAACAACTCCGCATCAGCGGAGTTGTTTTTTTATATGACTATGGTATAATAGAATTAAATCAGCAGGGAAAGGTTCCTGTCCTGTCTGTTAAGTGTAAAACACAATTGCAAAGGAGGAAAAACAATGGCAAAATTTGAGCAGGTAATCAACGGAGATTTTGAACAGTTATTAAAAACAATCGAGAACGGAATATTGGGCGGTAATGTATCAGCTTCACTTGAAGATTCGAGCGATTTTTGCGACGGCGACGCAAAGTGCAGTGTCCGTGTGTTTGAACGTTACAGCTACGCAGGCGGAAACCGCGTAAGTATGAATGTTACTTTGTTTCAGAACGGGAACGGCCCCATTCATCTTTCGGCAATTACTTCCGGCGGAAGCCAGGCGATGTTTTTTAAAGTCAATACCTGGGGCGAAGAGGCATTCCTTGATAAACTGAAAGAATTATTGTATTGAACTTTTGATTATTAACCGCAAAGGAGGGGAACTATGCCGGAAATATTTTTGAAAAATAAAATACTGTATGCCGAAAATGGTGAAAAACTTTCCGATGTACTTATAAAAAACGGCATATACGTTGACCGGCCTTGCGGAGGAAAAGGCACTTGCAAAAAATGCACCGTACTTGTTGACGGCAAAGCTGAACTCTCCTGTCAATATATCATAACCTCGGATATTGAAGTTACTGTGCCCGAGAAAAATGAAATTGTTTCGGAAACGGGAATCAGTTCGGTTAAGACAGAAACGGAAAATATGTGTTTTGCTCTTGATATCGGCACAACAACACTTGCACTGGCACTCGTTTCACTTGATAATAAAACGGCAATTGATACAATAACACGCACTAATCCGCAGAAAATGTACGGTGCGGATGTTATTTCAAGAATAGAGTATTGCCGTAAATCATCACACACTGCACTTCATAAAATTCTATTAGATGAAATCAATTCTATGATTGATTCTTTCGACTACGCAAAAGACATTCCTCTCTTCGTTTCGGGAAATACAACGATGCTTCATCTGTTTTGGGGTGTTGACCCGTCATCAATAGGTGTTGCTCCGTATACGCCTGTTTTTCTTGAAAAGCAAACGGCTGACGGCGGTGAAATCGGTCTGGAAGGTATCGGCAGGGTAGAATCACTTCCTTGCATTTCATCATTTGTCGGTGCAGATATTGTTGCAGGACTGAATTATGTTGAATACCCGACAGACGGGAAATGCAGTATGCTCATTGACCTCGGTACCAATGCAGAAATCGCACTTTTTTCGGAAAATGAAGTTGTCTGCACATCCGCAGCGGCAGGTCCGTGCTTCGAGGGCGCGAATATTTCCTGCGGAATGAGCGCATCTCAAGGTGCTGTCTGCGCGTATTCAGCGGACGGCTATCGTACAATCGGTAACGTTTCTCCAAAAGGAATCTGCGGTACGGGACTTGTTGATGTTATCGCCGAATTGCTTTATGATGAAATCGATGAAACCGGGTATATGGAGAAAGAAATTTTTGAAATTGCAGACGGAGTTTCAATTTCTCAGGCAGATGTAAGACAGTATCAGCTTGCAAAATCAGCCGTTTTTTCAGCGGTTGAAACGCTTTTGAAATATAAAAAAATCACACATAACGATATTGAAAAAGTTTATATTTCAGGCGGCTTTTCTGCGAAAATCAATATTTCAAATGCCGTCAGAACAGGTCTTATTCCGAAAGCTTTTGAAAATAAATGCAAAGCTGTCAATAACAGCAGTCTGCTCGGGACAATTAATTATGCCTGCGGAAAGGATAAAACGGCTTCAATATTGAAAAATTCAGAATATGTGGATTTATCATCAACAAATGATTTTTCACAACTTTTTATTGAAAATATGATGTTTTAATTCAGAACCAACTTCGAAAGAGGTTGGTTTTTTTGTATTTTGTGTGTCTGTTTGCAGATAATAAAACTGAAAGCGAGTTGATGAAATGGATATTTCAAATAAAAAATACGATGAAATGGTTAAAAAAGCTTCACCGCCGTCGCCGGTGTTGAAGAATTGCCTGTGGGCGTTCGGTGTCGGCGGAGCAATCTGTTGTTTCGGTGAGGTGCTGTTTAAGCTATATGGTATGTTCGGAATGGATACCGTTGAAACACGAACAATGGTTTCCGTAACCCTTATTGTCATAGCCGCAATTCTGACGGGTATCGGAATTTTTGACAAGATTGCAAAATATGCGGGTGCAGGGACTGTTGTACCGATAACCGGTTTTGCGAATTCAGTTGTTGCACCGGCTCTTGAGCATAAGAGTGAAGGCTTTGTAATGGGCACGGGTGCAAATATTTTCAAGGTTTCAGGTCCCGTTATCGCTTACGGTATTTTCGCTTCTACAGTATTCGGGCTTGTATATTACATTGTGCAGAAGGTGATGACGTGAGACAGGGGAGATATGTAATTGAATTTGAAAATAAGCCGTGTGTGGTTGAATGGTCAGCTGTAGCAGGTAAAAAAGAGAGCGAAGGTCCGTTAGGAAATCTTTTCGATATGATAATCGATGATGCAACCGACGGTAAGGATACCTGGGAGCAGGCAGAGAGCGAATTTCATAAAACGGCAATAGGAATCCTTATTGATAAAGCAAGTGTAAAAGACGAAGATATTGATGTCATTTTTGCAGGCGATCTTCTCAATCAATGCAGTGGAACAGGATTCGGTATAAGAGGGTATAACATCCCTTTCAGCGGAGTTTACGGTGCTTGCTCAACATCTGTGCTTGCTATGATTAATGCCGCCATAGGCGTGAATTCAGGGGTTTTCAAAAGGGCAATTTCCTCAACTTCATCGCATTTCTGCTCAGCAGAAAAGCAATTCCGCCAGCCTCTTGAATACGGTGGTCAACGTACTCCGACGGCTCAATGGACGGTCACAGGTGCGGCTTCGACTCTTATCAGTGATGAGAAAACAGAGATTTATCCCAAAATCGAAAAAGCAATTATCGGCCGTATTGTTGATAAAGGTGTAACGGATGCCGCCAATATGGGTGCGGCGATGGCACCTGCCGCGGCACAGACTATAGCGGATTTTCTTGAAGATACAAATACGACACCCGAGGACTACGATATAATTCTTACTGGTGATCTCGGCAAGGTAGGAAGTGAATTGCTATATGAGCTTCTTGAAAAAGAGTTTGCGGTTGATATCAGGGCTGTACACAATGATGCAGGACTGATGATATATAACCTCGAAGAGCAGGATGTACATGCAGGCGGAAGCGGTTGTGCTTGTTGCGGTACTGTTTTGTGTACAAAAATCCTGAATGAGCTGAAAAACGGTAAGCTCAGAAAAGTGCTGGTTGTGGCAACAGGTGCCTTGCTTTCCTCAATTTCACCGTTTCAGGGCGAAAGTATACCTTCAATTGCTCACGGAATTTTTCTGACGAACGGGAGGGAAAAAGATGAAAAATAACTCCGCACTTACGGCAAAAACATTTTTAAAAATGGCAGAGGCGGACAGAAAACTGATTGTTATATCAAATATATTGAGTACGGTTCTTACGGTTTCGGTTGTTATTAAGCTGTTTATAAGCGCAGTATGCTTCATAAATTCTGAAAAATAATATTAATGGGAAAACAGATTGCATTTTTTGCAGTCTGTTTTTTGTAATATTCAATTAAAAATGCACTTCTCATATTCAGTCTTGGTGAATGTGAGAAGTTTTTGCTTGTATGTATAAAGAACGGCAACGAAATTGTATAATTTAGTGGTTGATTATTGATTTTTTTAGTGATATAATTACTTGGAATTATGTAATCAAACGTCGGGATTCAACTGGAAAATGTATTCCGGACGGTTGCTGTTGTCTTGAAAAAAGAAGGAATAAAATAAAGGAGTTCTGAGTGAACGGAATGGAAAAATGTTGTTACGCACAACTGAATGAAATCGAAACGCCAAACTATGGGTTGGTTTCAATTGTTATGCCAAACTATAATGGCAGCAAGTATCTGGAAGAGACCGTTCGCAGCGTAATAGCTCAGACATATCAGAATTGGGAACTTTTATTTGTGGATGACTGTTCTTCGGATAACTCTTTGGAATTAGTCAGAGCATTTGATGATGATCGAATCAGAATCTTTCAAAACGAGAAAAACAGCGGAGCTGCAGTCAGCAGAAACTTAGCGCTGAGAATGGCAAAGGGAAGATGGATTGCATTTTTAGACAGCGACGATTTGTGGCTTCCGGATAAGCTTACGGAACAGTTGAATTTTATGGTTTCAAATAACTATCATTTTTCATATACTCCGTATTCTCAGATTGACGAATCCGGCAAACCTTTGAACGTGGAAGTGACAGGGCCGCGCAGGGTAAATAAACGAAAGATGTACAGATATGACTATGTTGGATGCCTGACGGTTATCTATGACCGTGAGCATGTCGGTTTGATACAGGTTGAACCGTCTTTGCTGAGCCGTAACGATTATGCCATCTGGCTCGAGGTTTGCAGATATTGTGACTGCTTCCTTTTTGATAAAAATCTGTCACGGTACCGCATCAGGAAAAATTCACTGTCGCACAGAGGTCTGAAACGTAAGTTACACAGCCAGTTCAGGCTTTTCAGGCTTGGTAAAAAAATGGGCTTTATCAGAGCAATTTGGCATACGTTGGTCAATATGTTTTTCGGTGTGTTGAAAAAAATCATTTTTGTTAAACGGATAAAAGAAGATAAAGATAAAGAACTTCAGCATAATGGTGAAATTAGCGCAGATATAAAATATGTGACTGAAAAACAAGATAATTAACGGCCTCGCTGAGGTCGTTTTAATTTTTATAAAAAATATTTAGGTGTTGAGTTTTATTGAAACTTATGGTATACTTAACTGAATATAAGCAGAAGTGTTGCTTTTTGCTTAAATTGAAAATTTCAGTGTTACAGTTTTATAATCAATAAAAGGAATTTGGTGATGAACTATGGTCAGATTACTCAGAAGACTTACACTCGTGCTTTTTGTGCTGATGTTGATTGCATTCGTGGTTTTTTCTGTTATTGAAAAAATTACAACTGACACAACTATTCCGGAGATTACCATTGAAAGCGATGTTATTGAACTCAGCGTAAAAGATAAAGAGGATATGCTTTTGCAGGGTGTTACAGCCCATGATGCAAAGGACGGTGATATCACGGAATGGGTGACTGTTGAGTCTGTTTCAAAGTTCATCGAGCCCGGTGTTTGCACGGTTACGTATGCCGTTGCTGACTCGGACAAGCATGTTGTGAAAAAGACCAGAACGCTTAAATATACGGACTATACAAAGCCTGAATTCTATATGAAACGTGCTTTGGTTTACAGCGTGGACGAGGCGCTGGATATCAGGGCAGCTGTCGGTGCACGCGACTGTATTGACGGAGATATCAGTGAAAGAGTTGCTATTGTTACAACGGACTACATAAGAAATACTGCCGGTGTTTTCACTGTTTCGCTGCAGGTTTCAAACAGCAAGGGTGAAACGATTTATCTTGATGTAACAGTGCATGTTGAGGGTAATGAAACAATGGCTCCGCAGATTCAGCTTAAGAAGAGCCTTATTTATGTCAAAAAGGGTGAAACACCGGTATTCGAAGATTATCTCGGTGACGTTACGGTAAACGGTGTACTGATGAAGCCTGAAAATATTCAGTTATTGATTTCAACAAACTTTGACCCGGAAGAAGAAGGAACATATAATGTTCATTATTATATTTCAACCAAGGAAGGCTACGAAGGTCATTCAATCCTTACGGTTGTTGTAGAGGAGTGATAAAGAGTGAAAAATAAAAATTCAAGGATTACATTTAATTTTGAATGGAACAGCTTGGTAAGAGATGTTGTGCGCAGCTTTTGGGCTATAATTCTGATTGCTCTTATCGCTCTTATGGGAATTCAGATTGTTGAAAAAAGTATTTATACTCCTACTTATACCAGCAAAGCGGTTTTAGTTGTCCGATCAAGAGTCGGTACAACGGGCGCATTCAGCAGCCTTACTGCTTCCGCCGAAATGGCAAATATCTTCAAAGAAGTTTTTAAACAGAATTCACTTAAAAAGTTAGCTGCAGAAAATCTTGGATTAGAGTCATTTGAGGGAACAATTACGACAAGTTTGACTGAGTCAACAAACCTCTTGAATGTTGCAGTAAGAGCAGAAGAACCTGAATTGGCATTCAAATTATTGACATCCATACTTGAGGTTTATCCTGAAGTAACTGAAGCTGTGTTTACTGATTCGATTATAGATGTGGTTTCAGAACCGAAGATGGCAACGACACCGTCAAATTCACGCTTAACGGTTTACAGAAAACAGATTATAGTTCTGGCTATGCTGTTTGAAGGCGGGTTAGTGGTGTTGTTCTCATTGTTCCGCGGAACAGTAAAGGAGGAAAAAGGCTTTTCCGATAAAGTCGACTCAAAGCTTATTGGAACAGTGTCGCATGAGCGATCACATCTTTCCAAAAAAGAAAAATTAAAGAGAAAGAAAAGAGCATTACTTATTAACGATGCATATTCAAGTTTACGTTTTACTGAAGATTACCAGAAGCTTTGTACGAAATTTGAATATTTACATAAGAATCAGAATAAAAAATCTTTTGTTATTTCAAGTGTAGCTGAAAATGAAGGTAAATCAACTGTTGCCGCTAATATAGCTTTGGCATTATCTGACAGAGGCTATAATGTAGTTCTTCTTGATTTGGATGTCAGAAAACCGTCCATACATAAAATTTTTGATTTTCACGATGAAATCGAAACAGATTTTTCTGATGTTTTATCCAAAGATATTGAACTTGCAAACTTTAAATTTTACAGATACAGAAAAAGCAATCTTACTATAGCATTCAATAAAAAAATACACGAAAGTGCGGATATTCTTGCTAATAACCTTGTGATTGAGAGCGCGTTGACGCAAATAACACAAAAGGCTGATTTTGTCATAATTGATACGTCGCCGATTTCTGTTTCGGCTGATGCGATAACAATTTCAGAAGTGGCTGATGCTACGATTCTTGTTGTCAGAACAGACTGCGTACCTGTTGAGGATATTAATGAGGTTATTCTTAATATCACAGAAGCAGGCGGGAATATTGAAGGTTGCATACTTAATAATGTGTATAAACCGTTTACTTTGTTTGGTCAGTTGGGTGCTGACGAGCGCGGTTATCACGGACAAAGCAATTATTATGCTTATTCCAAAACCGGTAAATTAATATCCGATGAAGTTAAACAGGAAAGTGTCGATTTTTCTAAAGATTCGTTGGATAACTTAAACCGAAACGAATAGGACTGGTATTATGAACAACATGATTGATAACGAAAAAGAAGAAATGACCATAGAAATAGGTGTTCTGATAAGCGATGTGTTACGAGGAATTAAAAAATTCGGTTGGGTAGCACTTGCTCTTGCTGTTTTACTGTCAGGCATACAGTTTTACAGGAGTTATGTGAATTTTGTTCCTACATACAAAACGACTGCAACGTTTACTGTTCACACTGAAAACAAAGTACTGACCGGTGATAACGGTATCGCGGCATATTCCTATTATTATGACAGAGAAACTGCTGACCAGTTGGAAACAGTTTTTCCGCATATAATTGGCAACAAAATTCTTCAGAGTAAGGTCTGTAACGATCTTGGCGTAGAAAGTATGCCTGCGACGGTCAAAGCAACTTGTGTTCAGGGTACCAATATGGTTACCCTCACATCTACAGGAACAGATGCTCAGCTGACGTATGATACACTTATATCTGTTATTGATAATTATTCATTTGTTGCAGATTACATAATAGGCAGAACAAAATTGGTAATGATCAATGAACCCGAAGTTGCTGAAAAACCATCGAATTCCGGAGCTTGGGTTTCTGCAGTTGCCAAGGCTGCTCTTGTTGGCTTGGTTCTTGGCGTTTTGTGGATAGTTATGTATGCAGTACTGAGAAAAACTATCCGTACAAAAGAAGATATTCGTACAGTTCTCAATCAGCACTGTCTTGGTGTTTTACCTCAGGTTGTATTCAAAAAGTACAGAAGAGAAATCGATCGAAGAATTATTCTGACCAATCCTCTTGTAGGAAATGAGTTTATAGAGTCATTGAGATTGCTTCGAGGTTCTGTTCAGGGGTTGATAAACGAAGACAAAAATACAATTATGATTACGAGTACTGCGCCTTCTGAAGGAAAAACGGTGGTTTCAGTTAACCTTGCATCTGTTTTTGCGAAAAACGAAAAGAAAGTTTTGATGGTGGATGCAGATTTGCGTGATTCGGGAATTCAGCACTTACTGGGTAGTGATGAAACCGTTAAAACGAAAGTAGAAGATAATAAGTATTACCGTATAGATTTTATTGATTCACTTGGTTTCTATTTACTTACATTTAAACCGAAAGCAGAAAGTATTCAGAAAATACTTCGAACAGATGAACTGAAAAGAAAAATCGCAAGTCTTAAAACTGAATATGATTTGGTGTTGGTTGATACTCCGCCTTGCGGAATTATTTCAGATGCAACGATTGTTGCACAGATGGTAGACTCAATTATATATGTAATCAGAGAAGATGCAGTAATTCAGAAAACTATCCGTGCCGGAATCAACTCAATGCTTGAAACTGATGCGGAGTTCTTGGGATGTATTCTTAACGGTGCAGCCGGCGGCTTTGGAGGATACGGCGGATATTACCGTTACGGCGGATACTACAACAGATACCGTTACGGATATTCTTATAATTACGGTTATTCTTCGAAATACGGCTACTCAGGCAAGAATAAAAATAAAACATAAGAAAATATAAAGATTTGAGGTGATAATTATGAAAAAGCCGGGTGAATATGCCTCGCTGTACCGTTCTTTGATTAAAGAATGGAAGTGGCTTATTCGGCATGCTTCAGGTTATCGCCTTCAGATTTTTCTGTATATTGTTATCGGAATTTTTGGCACGTTAATGGGAATCGGCTCAACGGTTGCTTCAAAATATCTTATTGACTCTGTTGTTTCACACAATGAAAAGACTATCGTTTCAAGTGCGGTTTGTGCAGTCGGTCTCGGTCTTCTGCAGATTCTCGTAACTTCAGCGACTTCAAGAGTTGCAACCGTAATTGGTTCTAAAATCAGCAATGAAATCCGCAGTAATGTATATGAGCACGTTGTATATGCTGATTGGGAGGACATAAGCAAATACCATTCAGGTGACCTTCTGAACAGAATTGAAGGTGACGTTTCTGCGATTTCAAGCAGCATTATTTCATTTATTCCGAGTGTATTTACAAGAGTTACACAGTTTGTGGGTTGTCTTGCGGTTGTTTTATATTACGATCCGGTAATGGCTTTATTCGCGTTTATGAGTGCTCCTTTCCTTGCTTTAACCTCAAGGATTTCTGCAAAAATGATGCGTAAATATAACAAAGAAAGCAGAGAAATGAACGGAAAAATTCTTTCGTTCTATTCCGAATCAATCCAGAATATTCAGACAATTAAGGCGTTCGGCGTAACTAAACGTTATGTCGATCAGCTCAGGGATTATCTCTTTGTTTACAGAAAAATGCGCCTTGATCACGGTAAGTTTTCAATAATTATGACAATGTGCCTTTCAGTTATCGGTCTTGCGGTTTCTTACCTTTGCTACGGTTGGGGTGTATGGCGTCTTTGGCAGGGTGCGATAACTTACGGTACAATGACCTTGTTTCTTCAGGTCTCGGGACAGCTGACTTCATCGTTTTCTTCTATTGTTTCTCTTCTGCCGACTTCAATTTCGATTGCAACAGCTGCGGGAAGAGTTATGGAAATCACCGAGCTTGATATTGAGGATACCGGCAATGCTGCCGAAGTTGATGAACTTGAATCTTCAGCTTATGATAAGGGCGTTTATCTTAATTGCGATAATCTTACATATTCTTATAAAGACGGTAAAAATCCCGTAGTAAAGGATATTTCGTTCCGTGTAAATCCCGGAGAAACAGTTGCACTTGTCGGTCCTTCAGGTGAGGGGAAAACGACAATTTTGAGGTTGATTTTGGGACTCATCAAGCCTCAGCGGGGCAGAATGACTATGTCAGTAGAGGACGGAAGAACGACCGAAGTTTCAGCAAGTACTCGCAGATTCTGCTCATATGTTCCTCAGGAGAATGCGATATTTGCAGGAAGCATTGCCGACAATCTCCGTATGGTTAATCCTGATGCTACGGATGATGAATTGGTTAATGTTCTGAAAACAGCTGAAGCCTGGGGATTTATTGAAAAACTCCCGTTGGGGATTCATACTGTTATAAACGAAAAAGGCGTCAATTTTTCTGAAGGACAGATTCAGAGAATCTCAATTGCGAGGGCGATTCTTAAACATTCTCCCGTGCTCGTTATGGACGAGGCGACGAGTGCACTTGATGCCGAAACAGAGAAAAGAGTTCTTGCCAATATTATGAAATCTTACCCGAACAGGACTTGTGTTATAACAACTCACAGACCGAGTATGCTGCAGTATTGCAACCGCGTTTACAGAGTTGATGAAGAAGGAAATCTTACGCAGACAGATGAATGATTATAAGGTACATCGTGTAAAATGATGTACCTTGTTTTTTTGTCAATTTGTTCAATTTTACAATTATTTTTTACAATATAATATTGATTTAATGCCGTTAAAATGCTATAATTTATCAGTAAAATAAGATAGGTGTAGTGTTTTTTGGGAGGAAGTATTATGTATCGTGTAAAGGAAGGCTTTATTATACGTAAAATAGGCGAATATGTAATGGCTGTTCCTGTAGGTGCACAGACTTCTGAGATGCACGGAATGATTGCTTTGAGCGAAAGCGGCGAGCTTTTATGGAATGCTCTTGAAAAGGGTGCAACGATTGAAGAATTAACAGAAATCCTTACTAAAAACTATGAGGTTGAAGTTGCTGTTGCAACCGAAGACGTTAAAATTTTTATTGATTCGTTAAAAGAACAGGGAGCGTTGGAATAATGCTTGGATGCGAAAGCTTCGGCGAAGGTTTTTTAGCTCAACTCAACTTATGGGCAGTTGAACATTGCGCTCCTTTCTCAGTTACATTTGAACTTACACCCTTCTGCAATTTCAGATGCGTGATGTGTTATGTGCGGCTGGATAAGGAACAGGCTGAACTGCAGGGTACAATGCTTACTGCAGACGAATGGATTGAAATAGCTGAAAAACTTCGTGAAATGGGAACCCTTAAAATTCTGCTTACCGGCGGTGAGGTTTTTACTCACCCTCATTTTTGGGAAATTTACAGCCGTCTTAATAAGATGGGCTTCTGGATTACGATTTTTTCCAACGGTTATCTGATCGATGAAACCGCGATGGAAAATTTCCGACTTTACGGGATGCCGCACAATATGCAATTAACCGTATACGGTGCGAGTAACGAAACATATCGCAGAATGTGCGGAGTGTCTGACGGTTTTGACCGTATTTCAAAAGCAATTGATCTTATTAAAGAAGCAAAGGTGCCGCTTACTCTTTCTGCAACTATGGTGAAAGAAAATGCCGATGACCTTCAACTGATTTATCAGTTTGCAAGAGAAAAGAAAGTGCCGCTTCAGCATACGGTTTCTGTCGTGAAATCTTCAAGAGGTGCAACGAATACCGCAGAAAGCTCGAGGTTGAGCATAGCAGATTTCTCACATGAATATACTTTAGAGGATCTTGAAAAAAGTAAATACCGTTTCCCTGAATTTCCGTTTTCTATGTGCGCAAGTTACCGTAAATCAGTCTATATTACATGGCACGGTAAACTTCAGCTGTGTTCGTTTTTGAATGAACCTTGCGTTAGTTATTCAGGTGATATAAATGCTGATTTCAAAAACTTGTATACTATTCTTGAAAAAATAAAGAATCCTGAAGAATGTCAGGATTGCGAATGGAAAGACTTTTGTCAGCGTTGTCCTGCTGTACTTTGTGCTGAAAGCGGACACCCTGAAAAAATTGATAAAGCTTTTTGTGATATAGCAAAACAGCTTAAACAGTTATATGATATAAAAAAGAAGGAGACAGAATTATGAAGAAAAAGTATGTAGCTCCCGAAAGTAAGCTTATTGCACTGAATCTTAACGAAAGTATCGCAGCGTCAGCCGGCTCAGACCTTGTTGGAGGTATGGCTGTTATACACTTCCAAAACATTATGGATGGTTGTCGCGACTTGTACACGGGCAAAGTTGCTGTATCAAAAGATCTTCCCGGTACAGACTTTATTCACTATTACAATGACCTTATGATTAAAGTTAAGGAACAGGGCGCATATGAAGCTTATTTCCTTTGCTTCAACGGCTCACAGAACATATGATCCGAATTGCGGATCTGCCTGTTGCGTGGCAGAAAGAAAACTGTAATTTCGCAGAAGATTTTGTGTCCTGCGAAAAAGAACCGGTTATAAGAATAAGATTTGTGGACAGGATGCAGGAATGTCATTCTGTGCAGTATACAGGAGAGTGCGCAGAACATCTGTTGAGAGGAAAAAACGGTGATATTCTTCTTGCCAATGATGATTGGAGCGAGGCTGTTTCGTATTACCTTCCTGATTATGACAGAGATTTTGTTTTACCGCTTGCGGCATTATGTTCAAGATTTTCTGATTTCAACGCTTTGTTGACTCATGCCTCTTTTGTAACCCTGAAAGGCAAAGGAATTCTTTTTACGGGTTATTCAGGAGTAGGAAAGACAACTCAGGCTGAACTTTGGGGAAATTTCCTTGGCGCAGAAATTGTGAACGGTGATAAGGCTTTTGTTCGTGAAACAGACGGAACTTTTTTCGCTTACGGTCTGCCGTGGAAAGGTTCATCGGAGTATTGTCTTAACAGAAAAGCACCCCTGAGTGCAATTGTTGTTTTAAGGCAGTCTGCCGAAAACCGTATAACAAAGCTTAAAGAAACAGCGATGGAATATCTTATGCCACACGTCTTTTTACCTCATTGGGATAAAGATTGCCTGAATAAAGCACTTGATACTTTCGACAGGCTTTTAAAAAATGTTCCTGTATTTCTTCTTGAATGCAGACCTGACGAAGAAGCTGTAAGATTGACACACGATGAAATTTTTGGGTGAATTATGGAAAAGTTGAACTTCTCGGTCTGCGAGATTTCAGATTCAATTGAAAATTTGATTGCTGAAGGTGCAACCGTATCTCTCTGTATCTCGGGCAGTAGTATGAATCCTTTTCTTATCAGCAGGCGTGATATTGTTTATCTCAGATTACACACGGAAAAAGATTTAAAAAAAGGCAGTATTCTTCTTTTTAAAAGACGCGACGGTTCTCTTGTACTTCACAGAGCGAAAAAAATCTGTTCTGACGGGTCATTGCTTATTTGTGGCGATGCCCAGACTGAATGTGAAAACATTGGTATCTCACAGGTTGTCGCGGTTGTTGCCGAAATTGAGCGAAAGAGCATAAAGAGAAGTACAGATTCTTTTTATTGGAAAACAATCAACACCCTGTGGCAGATTTTATTTCCTGTCCGTTCGCCTTTAATGCGTCTTTGGTTTAAAATAAGAAGGATCAGAAATAAAAAACAACCGGAGTAAGTCTATGGAGCACATCAATGAAACTTTAATGCAACTCATAAAAAGTGAAGTTTTTCAACAAGAGCTTTGTTTATCTGATGAAGCTCCGCTAAACGAGAAAACTTTGGTTGAATTGCTTATTTTGTCTTATAAACACGATGTTGCTCACATTGTTGCTTCGGCTTTGGCTAACAACGGATACTTTGAAAACTGTCCTCAACAAGGCCAGTTTATGAACGAGTTTTATAAGGCTGTTTATGCTCAAGAAAAACAAGATAAATCTTTTAACGAGCTTTGTGATATGTTCGAAGAAAAAGGCATTGAGTATATTCCGCTTAAGGGTGCTGAAATTCGCAAACTCTATCCGCAATCTTGGATGCGCACAAGCTGTGATGTGGACATACTTGTCAAAGAAAAAGATCTGAAAAAAGCATCTGATGCCATTCTGAATAGTAACGGTTATTCAAAAAAAGGCGAGAGTAATCACGACATTGTTTTTGTTTCGTCAAACGGAACTCTTATTGAGCTTCATTATAAATTACTTGGTAACAAAAAATCACCCCTGCACTCAAAGGTGCTTAATGATGTATGGAAATCGGCAAAGCCCTGCGAAGGTTTTAAATACAGATACAACCTCAGCAATGATATTTTTTATTATTATCACATTCTTCATATGGCAAAACATTTCAGGATCGGTGGCTGCGGTTTGCGTCCATTCATCGACCTGATGCTTATAGATAACAAATACGGCGGTGATACCGCTGAAATAATCAAAACCCTTCAAAAGGGTAAACTTTTAGATTTTGCAGAAAATGCAAGAAAACTCAGTCGTGTGTGGTTTGGTGACGAGTTGCACGACGAAACAACTCTTCAGATGGAAAAGTTCATCCTTGAAGGAGGAACTTTCGGCTCAGTAAAAACAAGGACAGCTTCTGCAAACCTGCGAACGGGCGGAAAAATCAGGTATATGCTTTCAAGACTTTTTGTTTCGTACAGATACCTGAAAAGAGATTATCCCGTATTAGAAAAATATCCGATTCTCACTCCGTGGTACGAACTTTGCCGTATTTTTTCCCTTTTATTCGGAAAAAAGAAAGATTTCAAGGAAACCTATCTCAGAAACCTTGACAAAAAATCAGAAACACAAACGGCTTATGACAGTGCTCTGTTTAAAAAAATAGGATTGAAATAAAGAAACTTTACAAAAAAGAGGGCAGATTATTTTGGAAAGATTCAGTAAGAAAATATGGCTTGCGACTCCGACAATGCACGGAGAAGAGCTTAAATATATGACCGAGGCTTATGAAACAAACTGGATGTCTACGGTTGGTGCAAACATCAATGAGGTAGAGAGAATAGCGGCCGAGAAGGCTGAAAAGAAATATGCGGTTGGTCTTTCGTCGTGTACTGCAGCACTTCATCTTACCGTTAAGGCTGCAGGTGAAAGGCTCTACGGCAGACCTGTAATCAGCCATGGTGCACTCGAAAACAAACGTGTTTTCTGCTCTGATATGACTTTTGCGGCAACGCTAAATCCGGTTGTATATGAAGGTGGTATTCCTGTCTTTATTGATACTGAGGAAGATTCCTGGAATATGGATCCGGTTGCTCTTGAAAAAGCTTTTGAGCTTTATCCCGATGTAAAATTAGTTGTTTACGCTGAACTTTACGGCTTTCCGGGCAGAATCGATAAAATCAAAGAAATCTGCGAAAAGCACGGTGCACTTCTTATTGAAGATGCTGCTGAGGCTATGGGTGCAACGGTTGTCGGCAGACAGTGCGGTTCCTTCGGTGATTATTCCGCAATCAGCTACAACGGCAATAAAATCATCACGGGTTCAGCGGGTGGCTGTCTTCTTACTGATGACAAGGAAGTTGCAGACAAGGCAAGCAAATGGTCAACCCAGGCGAGGGAAAATGCACCTTGGTATCAGCACGAAGAGGTCGGATATAACTACCGTATGAGCAATGTTGTCGCAGGTGTTATCCGCGGTCAGTACAAGTATCTTGAAGAGCATATTGAACGTAAAAAAGTACTTTACGAACGTTATTGTGAAGGATTCAAGGATCTTCCGGTGAAGATGAATCCTATAGCAGACGAAACAGAGCCGAACTATTGGCTCTCAGCTATGATTATTGATAAGGATTATATGTGCCGTCAGGTGAGAGACGATTCAAACGCACTTTATGTTAAGGAAAAAGGCAAAACCTGCCCGACGGAAATTCTTGAAAAACTTGCAAGCTATAATGCAGAAGGCAGACCTCTCTGGAAGCCGATGCATATGCAGCCGATGTATCGTATGCACGAGTTTGTGACAAAAAGCGGTTCATTAAGAGCGAAAACAAATGCTTATATCGAAGGCGGAGTTTTTGATATAAGTATGGATATTTTCGAAAGAGGCTTATGTTTGCCAAGTGATATCAAGATGACAGTAGAGGAGCAGAATGCAATTATTGAAATTGTAAGAAGCTGCTTTGATTGAGGTTTTTAGGTATGTACGAAAAGTTTTTTAAAAGGGTATTAGATTTTATTTTGTCTTTTATTGCTCTTGCAGTGTTTTCACCTCTGTTGCTTATACTTACAGTAATAGGTGCAATAGCAATGGGAGGAAATCCGTTTTTTACTCAACCCAGACCGGGTAGAATTAACAAAAAAACGGGTAAAGAAGAGATTTTTAAGCTTGTTAAGTTCAGGACTATGAGTAACAAGAAAGATGAAAACGGAAATCTGTTACCTGACGATAAGAGATTGAATAAATACGGCAAGTTTCTCCGAAGCGTGTCGCTTGACGAGCTTCCGGAGCTATGTAATATTCTGAAAGGCGATATGTCTATTGTTGGTCCGCGACCTCAGCTTGTCAGAGATATGGTGTTTATGACTCCGAAACAAAGAGTACGCCACAGCGTAATGCCCGGATTGACCGGTTGGGCTCAGGTTAACGGACGAAACAATATCAGCTGGGAAAAGAAGTTTGAGTATGATATTGAATACATAGAAAACGGAATAACTTTTTTGAATGATGCAAAGATTGTTCTTAAAACAGTAATTAAAGTTTTTGAAAGAGCAGATACGGTACGCGATGGTACTGCAAGTGATCTTGATTTTGGTGACTATCTGCTCCAAAAAGGTGAAGTGACAGCCGAAGAGTATGCACTCCGCCAGAAAGAAGCTAAAGAACTCCTGGAGGTATGATGATGCCTGATACAAAATTTTCTGTGTCCATGTGTGTTTACGGCAAGGATAACCCGGAATGGTTCCAAACCGCGGTTGACAGTATTCTCAATCAGACAAGAAAACCCAACGAAGTAATTCTTGTTGTTGACGGTCCTGTTCCGCAAGAGCTTGATAATGTAATCAACCATTTTGAACAAAACTCAATATTTAAAGTTATACGTTTGCCTGAAAACAAAGGTCACGGAGAAGCCCGCAGAGTTGGCTTAAGTCACTGTACAAATGAACTTGTGGCTTTAATGGATGCGGATGATATCAGTGCGGCGGACCGCTTTGAAAAACAACTTGCTTTGTTTGAAAGCGATCCTGAACTTACTATTGTAGGCGGTAATATTACGGAATTTGTCGGAGCACCGGATAACATTGTTGAGGCGCGTGTTGTTAAATCTGATGATGCATCTATAAAAGAAGATATGAAGAAAAGATGCCCGATGAATCAGGTTACGGTTATGTTCAAAAAGAGCCGTGTTGACAGTGTTGGCGGATACATTGATTGGTACTGCGAAGAGGATACATATTTGTGGCTTCGCTTATTTTTGGACGGAGCAAAGTTTGCTAATCTGCCGGACTATCTTGTTAATGTCCGTATCGGCAAAGAGATGTATCAGCGTCGAGGTGGAACAAAATACTTCCTTAGTGAAGCTAAATTGCAGAAATATATGTTGGATAACAAGGTTATAGGGTTTGACAGATTCCTTGTCAATGTTGGTGAAAGACTGGTTGTTCAGGTGCTGTTGCCTAACAAAGTCCGCAGTTGGGTGTTTAAAAAATTTGCCAGAAAGTCGGTTTAAGTTATGGCTGAAAAGAAGTATAAAATCGGATACACAACGGGTGTTTACGATATGTTTCATATCGGTCACTTGAATATTATAAAACGTGCAAAAGAGCAGTGTGAGTATCTTATTGTCGGCGTTACTACGGATGAACTCTGTATAAAGAGAAAAAATAAAAAGCCTATTATTTGTGAAGAAGACCGGGTTGCAATTGTTGAGGCTATACGGTATGTAGATAAAGCGGTGTTGCAGAGTGATATGGACAAGCTTTCTGCTGTAAAAAAATACAATGTTGATGCAGTGTTTGTTGGTTCTGACTGGCAGGGTACACCGTCATGGAACAAGTATGAAGAGGAGTTTGCGACAGAAGGTTGTTCGGTTGTATATCTGTCGCACACAGACGGTATTTCTTCAACTATCTTGCGTGAAAGGCTTAATAACGAATGATTTTTGTTTATAAAAAATGGGAAGATTTTTGTTCTGCATTAACAGAAAAAGGTATTAAGAGTATACCTGCCTGCCAAGTCAAATCTGATTCGAAGAACTATCTTGTTTTAAAACACGATGTTGAAACCGATGTTTCACATGCATACAGAATTGCTCAAATAGAAAAGCAGTACGGACACAGAGGCTCGTATTATGTGCAGGCATATTTGTTGGAAGACGAGCGAAATATTAAAATGCTCTCTGAAATGCAAAAGATGGGACACGAAGTATCGTATCACTATGATGTCCTTGATGCTTGCAAAGGCGACTTTGAAAAAGCTACCGAAGAGTTTGAAAAGAACAAAAGGTTATTTGAAGAAAACGGTTTTAATATTTTGACTGTTTGTCAGCACGGAAATCCCATAGTTGAAAGAAACGGATATCACTCAAACCGTGACTTTTTCAGGAATGAAAAAGTTCGTAAATTATATCCTGAAATTTCGGATATAATGGTAAATTTCAAAGAGAAAATACCGACAGATTATCTGTATTTTTCAGATGCGGGTCGAATGTTCAAACTCATTTATGACCCGATAAATAATGACATCGTTAACAGCGATGACAAGAACATACCGTATAAAAATCTTGAATGTTTGTCGGATGCACTTGATAAGGCTAAAGGTAATATAGTCAGCATTCATCCGCACCGTTGGACAAAGTCGATTGTTGTATATACATTGAAAACAATCATTTTCAAATCATTAAAGTGCATTGCAAAGATTCTGATAAAAATTCCGTTTTTTAACAAGATAATGAGTAAGTATTATTACCTTGCTAAGAAAGCTTAATTTAACGAAAAGAAGTGAATTTATGAGTCAGCAATCCGTGCGTAGCGTACAGGAAAAAATTCTTGAAACTATGAAGTTTATAGATAAACTGTGCCGTGAGAACGGAATTGTTTATTTTATAATGGGCGGAACGGCTCTCGGTGCCGTACGTCACGGCGGATTTATTCCTTGGGATGATGATCTGGATATATTTATGACTCCTGACCAATATAAAAAGTTCAAAACAGTTTTTGAAAACACCAAGAGTGAACAGTTTGTCCTTCAGGAGTGGAGGACAGATTCGAAGTATCTTGAATATGCCAAGGTGCGTATGAACGGAACGACCTTTATTGAGGAAAGCTTCAAAGAACGTAAAGATATGCATCACGGTATCTATGTTGATATTATGATTCTTCACAAGGTTCCTGAAAATAAATTAATTCAGAAAATGGTTTACTATGAGTCGAAGTTTGTAACGCTTTACGGCTTGTCACAAAGAAACTGGAAGCCAAAATCCAAGTCGCAGGAAGTTATTTTAAAATCGCTGAAGTTTATGCCTTGTAAGGTTATGGCAAGGATCGCATATAGTCATATTTACAGATACGATGACAGAAAAGATAATTACAAATACTGTTATTGGATAACCCCTGCAAAATTCAGAAACGGATTATTCGACAAAACGTTTTTTGAAAAGCCCGTAGATGTCGGGTTTGAAGATACTGAGCTTTTAGGTTCGGAAAAAATTAAAGAATATCTTGAGTACCGCTACGGTGATTATATAAAATTGCCGAGTGAAGAACAACGCAAGGCTGCTGTTCATGCATACGTATTTGATACAGAGAAGAATTATACAGAGTATTTGAGGAATGTTTAATGTCAAGGTTTGAAATTTTGTGTGTTACGATGCACCAAAAGGATTTTTCGAAAATTGAACAGATGAACATACATTCGGATGTTGTTTTCGCTAACCAGGCAGATAGAACATCATTTGAAGAGTTGGCGTTTGACGGTCATCTTGCCCGTATGATTACAACTGATACAAGGGGAGTAGGGGTTAACCGCAACCTTGCTCTGACTTATGCAAAAGGTGAAATCTGCCTTTTTGCTGATGATGACGTGACATATAACGATGATGTTGAAGAAAAGGTACTTGCTGAATTTGATACACACCCCGATGCGGATGTTATTATCTTTCATCTTGACACAGATTCTGACAGAAAACAGATAAAGTATAGCGAAACAAAAAAGTGTAGCCGCTTCTGTAAAATGCCTTGGGGCGGAGTACGAATTGCGGTAAGGCTTGATTCAATCCGTAAAGCTAATGTATGGTTTACAACACTTTTTGGCGGAGGATGTGTTTTTCCATCCGGTGAAGACAGTATGTGGCTTACGGATGCAAGAAAAAAAGGTTTGGTTTTTTATGTTTCAAAGGAAACCATCGGAAAGGTTGATTTTGAAAATTCCACCTGGTTCAGCGGGTTTGATGAAAAGATGTATTATGGAAAAGGTGCTTTTTATCAGGCGGCACACCCGAAAACCGATTTCATCTGGAAGCTGTATTTTGCGGTACGCACTGCAAAACGAAGTGATTTGGATTTTTCAGAAAAAATGAAATGGATGAAAGCCGGAAGCAAAGGGTATAAAGAAATGAAACCGTTCAACATTGTTAAAGATTAAATTAGAATTTATAAAATATTGAAGGAGTGTATGATTATGAAGATTGTTACCGTTACATCTCAAAAGGCAGATAATTATGGTGCTGTTTTGCAGTCATATGCTCTTCAGCAAACGCTTTTTGAACTCGGTTACGATAATGAAATTCTTGATGTTTGTGCAGCGACAAAAAAGTCTTCGAATTTAAAAGTTAAAATTAGAAGAGCTATGTTGGATGCACAGAAATTTTTATATTTTAACAGAAACAAGAGGTTGTCGGGAAGATTTACTGATTTCCGCGATAATTTGTTGGTTCAGACTAAACCCTATCATTCAGTTGAAGAAGTACAAAAAAATCCACCTGAAGCCGACATATATTTGACGGGAAGTGATCAGGTATTTGCTCTCGGAAATGCTTTGGTACCAATCCGTTTTCTTGATTTTGGAGCTCCTGACACGGTACGGGCAAGCTATGCAGCAAGTAAAGGCTTATATGAAAAAGATGAAGAAAGTATAGCGTATCTGAGAAAAAGACTTGCTGAGTTTGACTGCATTTCCTCAAGAGAAGAGCAGGGTACGGAGTATATTGAAAACACATTAGGCTTATCTTGCAGTACGCATATCGACCCTGTTTTTCTTCCTGACAGAGAACAGTGGAGTAAAATTACCCATGAATCAAGGATAAAAGGACCTTACATTCTGTGTTTCAGAATGTTGCGTCACAACGCGTTTCAACCGCTTGTGGATAAGCTTAAAAGAGAAACCGGTTGGCAGGTTGTATCAATTCAGCCTCGTGCTGACAAAAAATTAAAAGCAGATAAATATCTGTTTGATGTAACTCCACAGGAGTTTGTACAGTTGATTCGGGATGCTGAGGTTGTAGTTACAACATCTTTTCATGCGACTGCTTTTTCAATTATTTTTAATAAAAAGTTTTACTCGTTGATTGATTATAAACCTGAACGTGCAGTTGCTTTATGTGAAATGTTTGGGCTGGAAAATCGTCTGGTACGAAAAGATGACACACAATTTGCTCAGTTGAATGATATTAATTACAGTTCAGTTGATTCTGTAATCGCAGAAAATAGAGAAGCAGGATTAACATACTTAAAGCAATTGGAGAATTATATAAATGAAAAAGGAAAGTAATAAACGGTTATATCCTTTAGCCGTTAATTGTACAGGGAAAACAGCCGGTCGTACGGCACACAATAAGGTGCTTTCGATATGGTTGATTGTTTCTTTTTTATATACAATTCTTAAAATGTATCGAAACTCTATGGATGATTCTGGTGGTTCAGCAGGCGGAATATGGAATGTTCTTAACATAAGTTATGTCGGACTTGCTGTTTTACTGTTAATGAGCTGCATTAAAAAGAGTATTCCGTTACCGATAATTATTCGTGAAGGTTTTATATATAGTTTTTTTATAGCATTTGTCTCAATTTTTAACCCAAGAGCACTCTCGGTAAACACTATATTTAGTTATGCAATGTTGTTTTATTTTGCATCTGTTGCAATTACATTTTACTATGCAACGACAAAAGGCTTTTCGAAGAACGAGTACAAAGTTTTTAATGTGATGTATTTTGTTCTGGCAGCATTTACTTTGTATCTGATGTATTCAAGAATAGCATTAAACAAAACTAACATATATCAATCGGATGCTTATTTTCTTTTATGTGCATTGCCGATGGTAATGTTGTTTGATAAAAGTACAGCAATGTATATTAAAATGGTACCGCTTGCGATTTGTCTTATGATGGCGGGAAAGCGTACGGGTTTTATTGGTTTGGCGGGTGCAGTCTTTATTTACTATCTGATTGATTGTATTCAAAAGAAAAACGTTGATGCATTTTTAAAGGTTGCAATTAAAATTGGTGTAGTTGTTGTGCTGTTTTTTGCTGTATATGCCGTTTTAGAGACAAAGTTCAATTTAACTTTGCTTGACAGAATGGAAACAATTACTTCCGACGGTGGTAGCGGACGTGACGAAATTTATGAGGGTGTGTGGCAGGCAATCAAAAGTTCAGATTTTTTTGATTTGTTTTTCGGACACGGTATGAACGGTATTCAGGTTGTTTACGGAAGAAAAACAGGCGCACACAATGACTTCCTCGAAATTATGTATAACTACGGCATTTTTGCGGTTCTTCTACTTGTGTTTTTATATTACAAGATGGTTGTTGCTTGTGTGAAAATGACAAAGTCAGGATATCCCGGAGCCAAAGCTGCAGGTGCTGCAATTGTAATTTCTGTACTTATGTCATTATTTTCAAACTATTTTGTAACATTTACACAGGTAACAATGACAGCGACCTTTTGGGGAATTGTAGTATCAGATTGGGAACACTTTATGTACAATAAATCGGTAACCGGAGGATATAGAAGTCATGGAAACGATGCTTTATCAAGCTGAAGAACAGTGCTGCGGATGCAGCGCGTGTGTTAATATCTGTCCGAAAAATGCGATTGTTATGAAACGCAATGAGAAAGGTTTTGAATATCCTTTTGTTGATTCGGAAAAATGTATTTCCTGCAATGCTTGCAAAAATATTTGTGATTTTCAGAATCCAAAAGGAAGTAATAACAGAATCCTTCAGGCTTATGCTATGCAACACCGCGATAAGGAGGTTGTTTTTAACAGTTCATCGGGTGGTGCGTTTACTGCAATTTCTGACTGGGTATTAAATCAGGGCGGTACAGTTTACGGTGCAGTTTTTGATAAAGATACGTTTTATGTAAAACACATTTCAGCAGATTGTGCAGAAGAACGCAACCGTATGCGCGGTTCAAAATATGTTCAAAGCAGCTTGGGCGACGTTTTTAAAAGTATTAAGAAAGATATCAACAGCGGTAAGAAAGTTTTGTTTTCAGGTACTCCTTGTCAGTGTGCAGGACTTTGCTCATACTTAAATGGGCATCCTGAAAATCTTGTGATTGTTGATTTGTTATGCCATGGCACACCGAGTCCACGATTTTTAGTAGAACATATTAAGCGTATTGAGAATATAACGAATAAAAAAGTACAAGAGTATCAGTATCGCAGTAAAAAATACGGGTATGAACATACTCATGAAGTCTTGTTTTCTGATGGCAAAAAGCTCTGTAACGCAGACATTAAAAGAATACTCAAACTTTTTGTGATAGGAATGCGTCCGGCATGTTTCGAGTGCCAATATACAAACAGGGAGCGATACGGAGATATAACAATCGGAGACATGTGGGATGCACCGAAGCTTGTTGGTATAACTGATCATAAGGGTACATCTGTTGTAATTGTTAACACTCAACTTGGTGAGAGTATTATAGACGAAATAAAAGAACAGTGTTTTTTTGTTCCTGTTGATGAAAAAAATATTAAACAGGCTGCGTTAAGAAAACGTGTAGAAAAGCCGAAAAATTACGATAAATTTTGGGATGAATATACTCAGAATGGGTATAACTACGTTCTTGATAAGTATGCTCCAAACAGTATAAAATCAATAGGATTGTTTATTGTACAGAAATATGCTAAGATTTTTCACGTTGACGATATTTTAGAAAAGATGAAACGATAAAAGGAGAATTCGGTGTTGTATGAATCCGACTGAAAAAAGTACAAATGTGAAGACATCTGTCGGGAAAGCGACTGTATGGTCGTTTGCGGCTGAATTGTCGGCAAAGTTAATTGTGCCTATTACTAATATGATTCTTGCACGAATTCTTGCTCCGGAGATTTTTGGTATTATTGCAACGATTAATATGATTGTCAGCTTTGCTGATATGCTTTCGACTGCAGGATTTCAAAAATACCTTGTGCAACATAAATATAATGACAATGACGAATTACATAAAGGTGCATCTGTCGCATTCTGGACAAATCTCAGTATTTCTTTGTTTGCCTGGGAAGTAATTGCAGTTTTCCGTAACCCGATTTCAGATATGCTCGGAAACTCCGGATACGGAGTAGCGTTAACTGTGGCGGCGTTGTCACTTCCCTTGACTTCGTTCAGCAGTATACAGGAAGCTCTGTTTCAGAGACAACTGAATTATAAAATATTGTTTATTAAAAGATTGTCAGTTTCATTACTTCCTTTGATTGTTACAGTTCCGCTTGCACTTTTAGGTTTAAAACATTGGTCGCTGATTATAGGTAATTTGGCAGGAGGCATTTTAAAGGCAGTTTTGTTAACATCTGTTTCAGACTGGAAGCCAAACTTTTTTTATAGTTTCAGATTGCTTAAAGAAATGCTATCGTTCAGCATATGGACGCTGTTGGAATCAGTTGCTTTGTGGGCGAGCAGTTATATAGATATTTTAATAATAAGCAATGTTCTCGGAAATTATTATACGGGACTTTATAAAAACTCGCAGAGTACTGTTACCAGCATATTGACGATTATTACAGGTGCGACAACTTCTGTTTTATTTTCTTCGTTGTCCAGATGCCAGGATGATCAAAAGAAATTTGAGGAGTTGTTCTTTAAATTTCAAAAAAATGTTGCAATGTTTGTTGTCCCGCTTGGTGTCGGAATTTTCTGTTTCAGGAATCTTGTTACATCTGTTTTGCTTGGTGAGCAATGGATGGAAGCTGCAGATTTCGTAGGAATCTGGGGATTGTGTACATCGATTGTTTGTGTTTTCGGAACTTTCAGCAGAGAGGTGTACCGTGCCAAGGGAAAACCCAAAATTTCCCTTTTTGCACAGGTTCTGCATCTGGTGTTTGTAATTCCCGTGTGTCTTTATTCCGTAAGCAGGGGATTCGACACACTTATCTGGGTTCGCTCTTTTGCATATTTACAGATAGTTGTTGTACATATGTTTTTTATGAAATTCATTTTTCGTATTTCACCGTTGAAAATGTTTACTTCAGTAAAAGAGATAATCTTATCTGCTGTTGTAATGGGAGTTTTTGCCTATATTATTCAAAGCTGTTTCCCGTCGGGTATTATATGGCAGTTTGTTCAGGTACTTATCAGTGGTATATTGTATTTCGGAATATTGCTTTGCTTCCCTACAGATAGAAAGCATCTTATAAGTATGCTGAAAAAATGGTTTAATAAAGTTAAACGTTAATATGTTTAAAAATATTGTTTATTGAATATTGTAACAAGTAATAAAACGGAGAGAAATTTATGAAAACACGTTTACTAATTATTGCCAACTCTGCAATGAACGAGTCTTCATCTAACGGTCGAACATTGAAAAATCTTTTGTCCGAATTTGAAGCAGAAGAATTGGCACAGTTCTATATTAACGGAACACCTGATTTTACTTGTTGCAAGCACTATTATCATATTTCCGATAATATGGCAGTTAAATCTGTAATCAAGCCATCATTCAGTAAAAGCATCAAGGGTAACATAATTCCTTCGGATATTACTGAGGCTGAAAAGTCTTCTGAACTTTCTTCAAAAAAGATAACAAAGTCTTGTAGAAATAAATATATTCGTACTTTAATCTGGTCAACCAAAAGATGGTGGACTTCTGATTTTGAAAAGTTTTTAGATGATTTCTCACCGCAGGCTGTTTTGTTATATGCAGGTGATGCTCCGTTTATGTATGACATTGCAAGATTAATTGCAAAAAAACGCAGGATTCCTTTATATATGTATAACTGTGAAAACTATGTTCTTAAAGAAGTGTTATATGCAAGTGCTAAGAAACATTCTGTGTGGCATTTCTTGTTAAAGACCCGGTTAAAAAAAGCCTATTCAAAATTTATGAAGAAGGTGGATTACTGCTTCTATATTACGGAATATTTGGAAAAACAGTATCAGGCTGTATATCCACATCACGGAAGAAGTCAGGCTATATATACTGCTGCAAATATGGATGATTACAGTTCTGAATATAAAGAACCAAACCGGTTCACCTTGTTGTACTGCGGCAATCTTGGTGTGGGTCGTCCGGCGGCATTGCTGTCATTAGCAAAAGTGCTTTACAAAGTTGACCCGACAGCTAAACTGAAATTGTTCGGTACTTTTCCGGAAAAGGAATCGGAAGAACAGTTAACAGGGTGCCCTAACGTAGAATTTGGCGGAAGAATACCGTATGCGCAAGTGTTGGAGGAGACAAAAAACTGTTCAATGCTTATTCATTGTGAAAATCCTGAACGAGTGAAAAATTTACAATGTGCATTTTCAACAAAGCTTGCGGATTATCTTGCGTGCGGTATACCTACACTTATTTATGCTATTCGAGACTATCCTTTCGTGCAGTATTTTGATGAACATAGTGCGGCACATATTGCATCAGATGAAGAAGAACTTAAAAAGATTTTAACTGAGTGCATTGAAAATAAAGCATTCAGAGAAAAATATGTTAAAAATGCCGTGGCTCTTGCAAATGTAAACCATAATTTGCAAAAGAATGGCGATTTTGTAAGAAGCATTATATGTAGTGGGAAAATTTAGAATTACTATGGGAGAAATAATATGACTAATTTTACCGGTAAAACTTTACTTATTACAGGCGGTACAGGCTCATTCGGTAACGCTGTGCTTAACCGTTTCCTTAATACTGATATAGGAGAAATTCGTATTTTTTCACGTGATGAAAAAAAGCAGGATGATATGCGTCATGACTTTCAGGTGAAAATGCCTGAAGTGGCAGATAAAATTAAATTTTATATCGGTGATGTACGAGATCTTGCTTCTGTTAAAAATGCCATGCACGGTGTAGATTATATTTTCCACGCTGCAGCACTCAAACAGGTTCCGTCTTGTGAGTTTTTCCCGATTGAGGCGGTTAAAACTAATGTTCTCGGAACTGAGAATGTGTTGATTGCAGCTATAGAAGCAGGAGTGCAGAATGTTGTATGTCTTTCAACGGACAAGGCCGCCTATCCTGTAAATGCAATGGGTACATCAAAAGCAATGATGGAAAAGGTTATTGTCGCCAAAGCACGCACAACGACAAAAACAAAAATCTGCTGTACGCGTTACGGTAACGTTATGTGTTCTCGCGGTTCAGTTATTCCTTTGTGGATTGACCAGATAAGAAACGGAAACCCTATAACGCTTACAGATCCTCGCATGACACGTTTTATAATGTCACTTGAAGAAGCTGTTGACCTTGTTATTTTTGCATTTGAAAATGGTGAGCCGGGCGACATTTTTGTTCAGAAAGCACCTGCCTGTACAATTCAGACTCAGGCGGAAGCTGTATGTGAGCTGTTCGGAGGAAATAAAGATGATATTAAAATCATCGGTATCCGTCACGGCGAAAAGATGTTTGAAACGCTTCTCACAAACGAAGAATGTGCAGTTGCAGTCGATATGGGCGATTTTTACAGAGTGCCGTGTGATAATCGCGGACTTAACTATGACAAATATTTCAGTGAGGGCAATGCACAGCGCAATGTACTTACTGAATTTGATTCAAATAATACGCATCTTCTTACAGTAGAAGAAACAAAAGCAAAGATAGCAGCTCTTGATTATATTAAAGCTGAGCTTGCCAAGGAGAAGAAGTGAGTATGAATATACTTGTAACGGGAGCAAAAGGTTTTGTGGGCAAAAATCTTTGTGCAAGCCTTAAAAATATCCGTGACGGTAAAGACAGAACACGTCCGGAAATTAAAATCGATGAGATTTTTGAGTTTGATATTGAAACAGAGAAAGCTTTGCTTGATGAATACTGTGCAAAAGCTGATTTCGTTTTCAATCTTGCAGGAGTAAACCGTCCGCAGAACCCGGAAGAGTTTATGCAAGGTAATTTCGGCTTTGCCTCAGAACTTCTTGATACTCTTAAAAAATATAATAATCCTTGTCCCGTGATGATATCATCGTCAATTCAGGCAACCTGTATCGGTCGATATGACACTGATTACGGGAGAAGCAAAAAAGCAGGGGAAGAACTGTTTTTTGCATACGGCGAAGAAACGGGTGTTAAGGTTTATGTTTACCGTTTTCCGAATCTATTCGGTAAATGGTGCAGACCGAATTATAACAGTGCTGTTGCAACTTTCTGCAACAATATTGCAAATGATCTTCCTATAACAGTGAGCGACAGAAACGTTCAGCTTGAGCTGCTTTATATTGACGATCTTGTTGCTGAAATGCTTGATGCGCTTGAAAACAAAGAACACCACTGTGTTTTTGACGGAATCGAAACGGTACTTTGCAGCGACGGAAAGTACTGTGCTGTTCCCGTTACCCATAATGTAACACTCGGTGAAATCGTTGATTTGCTTGAAACTTTCAAAAATCAGACAAGTACATTGGTTATGCCTGAAATCCCGGATAACTCTTTTGCCAAGAAGCTTTATAGCACCTTTTTATCCTATCTTCCTAAAGAAAAAGTTTCGTTTCCTCTGAAAATGAATACGGACGACAGGGGAAGCTTTACCGAACTTCTTAAAACTGAAAAATGCGGTCAGTTTTCCGTTAATATTTCTAAACCCGGTATTACGAAAGGTCAGCATTGGCACCATTCAAAGTGGGAATTCTTCATTGTTGTCAGCGGTCACGGACTTATTCAGGAAAGAAAAATCGGTACAGATGAAGTTCTTAATTTTGAAGTCAGCGGTGACAAAATCGAAGCGATTCATATGCTTCCGGGTTATACGCATAATATAATTAATCTTTCAGAAACGGAAAATCTTGTCACGGTGATGTGGGCGAATGAACAATTTGACCCAAATCATCCGGATACATTTTTTGAAATTGTCGAATAATAAGCTTTGACGAAAGGGATTAGCTATGGATATTAAACTTGACTACAGTGATGTTAATTTTCAGAATAACGGCAAGCTGAAGCTGCTTATCATTGTTGGTACAAGACCGGAGATTATCCGTCTTGCTGCTGTTATCAATAAATGCCGTAAGTATTTTGATACTATCCTTGCACATACGGGTCAGAATTATGACTACAACCTCAACGGAGTCTTTTTCAGGGATCTTAAGCTTGCAGACCCTGAAGTATATATGGACGCCGTAGGTGATGACCTTGGTGCAACAGTCGGAAACATCATCAACTGTTCATATAAGCTTATGGCTGAAATAAAGCCTGATGCTCTTCTTATTCTCGGCGATACAAATTCCTGCCTTTCAGCAATTGCGGCAAAAAGACTTCATATTCCGATTTTCCATATGGAAGCAGGCAACAGGTGTAAGGATGAATGTCTGCCTGAGGAAACAAACCGCCGTATAGTTGATATAATTTCCGATGTCAACCTTGCTTACAGTGAACACGCAAGAAGATATCTTCACGAGTGCGGACTTCCTAAGGAGCGCACCTATGTAACAGGTTCGCCGATGGCAGAGGTACTGCATCAGAATCTTACTGAAATTGAGTCGAGCGACGTGCTTGAACGTCTTGGTCTTGAACCTAAGAAATATATTTTACTTTCTGCCCACAGAGAAGAAAATATTGATACAGAAAAAAATTTCCTCAGTTTGTTTAACGCTATAAACAAACTTGCGGAAAAGTACGATATGCCGATTCTTTATTCCTGCCATCCGAGAAGCCGTAACCGTCTTGAAAAAAGCGGTTTTGTGCTTGATAAGAGGGTAATCAGGAATGAACCACTCGGTTTCCACGATTATAATAAGCTACAGATGAACGCTTATGCAGTGGTTTCGGACAGCGGTACGCTTCCCGAAGAATCGAGCTTCTTTGCAAGCGTAGGCCATCCGTTCCCGGCTGTTTGTATAAGAACGTCTACTGAGCGTCCCGAAGCTCTTGATAAGGCTTGCTTTGTTCTTGCAGGTATCGATGAAAAGAGTCTTCTTCAGGCAGTAACGACTGCTGTTGATATGAATGATAACGGTGATTACGGAATTCCCGTACCTGATTACTTGGAAGAAAATGTAAGTACCAAGGTTGTTAAAATCATTCAATCATACACAGGTGTTGTTGATAAAATGGTCTGGAGAAAGTTTTGATTTTGATTTGAAAATAAAGGTGAAAAATTATGACAGTTGCAGCAGAACTGTTTGAAAAAATATATAAAAAGCCGCCTCAGAATGTTGCTTTTACTCCGTACAGAATCTGTCCGATTGGTGCTCACAGTGACCATCAGCTTGGCAAAATTACGGGTATGGCAATCAATAAAGGTGTTCATATAGCTTACGAACCGAAGGAAAACGGTGTTGTTGAGATTCAATCTCTTCAGTTTGAAAAACGTGCACAGTGGCACGTTCAGGCAACTCCTGCGGAAAGGCAGAATGACTGGGCTGACCATCTCAGGGGAGCGACTATTGCTTTGAATAAACGTTATCCTTTGCGCAGAGGACTTTGTGCAGTTGTTGACGGTGAACTTCCGATTGGCGGATTATCGTCTTCTGCCGCGGTAATTATTACATTTTTATCTGCACTCTGCTCGATGAACGGAATAACGCTGACACCGCCTGAACTTATAACTATTTCACAGGAAGCTGAAAACAAATATGTCGGTGTGTCTTGTGGCAAGCTTGATCAGTCATGTGAAATTTATTGCAGAAAAGACAATCTGTTATATATGGATTTGCAGAATGACACTTATGAGCTTATTCCGCAGCATCCGGATATGAAGCCTTACAAGATTGCTGTTTTCTTCAGCGGTATTGAAAGAAGTCTTACAGGCTCAGCTTTCAATATGAGGGTTGACGAGTGCCGGAGTGCCGCATATGCCCTCAAAGCTTTTTCAGGAATGGATTACGGTAAATTTGAGGAAACGAATCTTCGGGATGTTCCCTACGAAGTTTATCTTAAGTATAAGGACAGGCTTCCCGATAATTGGCGTAAGCGCGCAGAGCATTGGTATACAGAGTTTTTACGTGTGCAGAAAGGTGCCGAAGCGTGGCGCAGGGGAGATATTGAAGAATTCGGCAGACTTTCATTTGAAAGCGGAAAATCTTCAATTGAAAATTGGGAAACCGGTTCGCCTGAATTGATAAAGCTTTATGAGATTATGAGCCGAACAAAAGGTATTTACGGCGGTCGGTTCTCAGGAGCAGGCTTCAAGGGTTGCTGTATGGCGCTTATTGATCCTGCATATGAAGATAGTATCGCAGAAATCGTAACGGCAGAGTATCTTAAGGCTTTTCCGGAGCTTGAAGGTAAGTATTCATGTCATATCTGCGAAAGTGCAGACGGTATACATCTTATATGATGAGGTGTTTTTATGAAATGTCTTATTCTTGCTGCAGGTTACGCAACAAGGCTTTATCCCTTAACTGAAAACTTTCCGAAACCTCTTCTTGAAGTGGGTGACAAGACAATCCTTGATTGGCTTGTTGATGATATTGATGAGTCGGGTTTGGTGGACGAGTATATAGTTATATCAAACCACAAGTATGCTTGCCATTTCGATGAATGGTCGAAGACTAAGACGCAGAAGGTAACAGTTGTGGACGACGGTACGTCAACAAACGAAACACGTCTCGGTGCAGTAAAGGATATTCAGTTTGCGATAGATAGACTGAATATCGATGACGACATGCTCGTCATAGCAGGGGATAATGTTCTTGATTTCAGCCTGACGAAGTTTATACACTACGCAAAGGAAAAGAATGCATCTTGCATTATGCGTTACTACGAGCCTGAGTTTCAGAAGCTTCTGAAGTGCGGTGTCGTAACAGTTAATGATGACGACAAGGTGCTGAGTATGACGGAAAAATCCCCGACACCTGCAACAAATTGGTGCTGTCCTCCTTTTTATTATTACACAAAAGAGGATGCACGACTTGTTCCGCAGGGTATAGAAAGCGGATGCGGAACTGATGCTCCTGGCAGCTACATTGCCTGGCTTTGTACACAGACTTCCGTTTATGCAATGGAAATGCCGGGCAAGAGGTATGATATAGGAAATCTTGAAAGCTACGAAAATGTAAAAAAGGATTATAAAGGAATTACCAATCAGTAATTTTTATAAAACCGATGTATTTTTCTGTAAAGATTAATATATCGGTTTTGTTTTTTGTCGTTTTATACTGTTTCTCTACAAAAGAAATAATGTTCTGAGTTATTTATTTATGATAAAATTTTTTGAAATACTATTGAATTTATTGTGCATATGTTGTAAAATAATAACACATAAACTTATGTACAATTCTTTAAAGAGGTGTTCAGGATGCCTGAAAAAAACGTAATTAAAATCAAAACCAAAAGTAATGATCTGCATCTTCGTGTAATGGAAGGTCATTTTGCTTCTAACCATTCTCACAGTAACTACTATATCGATGTTGCTGCACAGAAATCACGTCTTTCAGAGGCAAGAGCTGTTGCGAAGGAGCTTTGCAGAAATTATAACTATAGCACTCAGATTATCGACACAATCCTTTGCCTTGACGGTACAGAGGTAATCGGTACCTGCCTTGCTGATGAGCTTACCGAAAACAACTTTATGAATATCAATGCTCACCAGACGATTTATGTTGTTACCCCTGAAATGACAGGTGCTTCTCAGCTTATTTTTAGAGATAACTATGCTCCGATGATTCAGGGTAAACACGTCCTCATACTTGCTGTATCGGTTGCAACAGGTTACACTGCTAACTCAGCAATTGAAGCTATCAGGTATTACGGCGGTGACATCGTCGGTATTGCTTCAATTTTCGCAACAAAGAAAGAGTGCGGCGGTTATCCCGTAAATTCAGTATTCGACCCGAACGATATTCCGGGGTATTTTACCGTTTCTTTCCACGATTGCCCGCTGTGTAAGCAGAAGCAGAAGATTGATGCACTTATCAACAACTTCGGTTTTTCAAAACTTTAAAAAATAAGATTTACCGCCTGCTGATTTTCAGCAGGCGGTAATTTTTATATATTATTTTTTATACAAACGAGGTGCGGTTATAAGACCTGTCGGTCTGAGCATATAACCGTATGTCCAGTCCTCGTCCTCTGTGTACCATCCGTCAGGACCGAACCAACGGCGTTTACCGTCACACATATGAAGTGTGCCGAATGTGTTGATTCTGCTGAGTGATACAACGAGATCAAGTGTATGCTCGCCTTCGGAAAGCTTGCCAAGATCAACAGAGTACGGTGAAAGTGAAAGGTTTGCAACTCTCTTTCCGTCAAGCTCAACGCAGACGCACGGTGCTGTGAAAAGTCCAAGGCAGAGTTTTGTATCCTTACCACCGTTAATTTTAAATCTGTATGTCATAACACCGCCGTAGAAGGGGAATCCCTGGCTTGTTAAGTCACCAAAGTGAATCTTATTGTTTGGTGCCGTAAGTTTAACGGCTGTGCCTGCAACCTGAACACCAAAGTTGCCGAGGATGAACATGTTTTCAACGCTGGAAACAACGGTAAAAGGCTTTGTAACAATAACGGTATTTTCGCCCTTGTTGATTTTTCCGATGTGTACTTTTGTGATTGAAAAGTCAACATAATAACCCTGAGAAACCTTTTCAATTTTATTTCCGTTGAAGAAAATTTCACAATCATCAAAATCTTCAAGTGCAAGCATTGCATCTTCAACTTCAACGTCAGAGTTGAATGTAGCCTTTACTGTTATTGTATTCTTTGCCTCAACATCACCCATAACCCATGGCTGAACACCGTGAACAGAGTCAGTTGAGAAGCCAAGAGTTTCTTTAGCCTTGACGCAAAGACGAAGCGTTTCTTCTTTTTCCTGCCATTCGCCGTCGTCAATCTTCCATTCAGCCATATCAAGAACGCATACGTTGGGCTCGTCAAGGATGACTTCAATATCGTCTGCAAGATATTGAAGCTCTCCGTTTTCTTCTGTCTTGATTTCTGAAGATTCAGCTTTGCCGGGTTCAAGGCGAAGAAGTATGCTTGACTGTGAGTAGCAAGTCCATTTAATTATGGTATTTCCGTCTGAATATTCAGCAGGATAGTCGGAAATTTCACCTGTGAGTGAATCCATAAGAACGGGCTTAAATTCACCCTTGATTGTTACTGTATAGTTTTCTTCTTCGTCAATAGCTGTTCTGAGCGTATCTCTGATATGACAGATGAAAAGATTCTTACCGTCGCCGTCATTACGAAGAGCATACATAAGGTTGTCCGAAGGATTACCTCTCTTGTCACGGATATCGACTGTACGGAACGGCGCAAGAGCTTCGAAAAGCTTTGCTTTGCTCCAGCTGATTAAGTCGCATTTTTCAGCAAGTGCCTTCGGTGCGTCGGAAGCAACGGCATCAACCATTGTCGGAATTTCACCCATAAAGATTACCTTACCGCCGTTTGAAGCAAATTCGTCGAGTGCTTCAAGAGTTGTCTTGCGAAGAGTTTCACAAGCAGGAACAACGATAACATCATAATCCATTTTTCCGACTTTGAAGCTCTTGGCTGCTCCGCCGAACTGATCCTTGAGCAAGGATTCGCAGATGTAATCAAAATCAAGTGTACCGTAAAGAAGCCATTCGGTGATCTGCTTGAATCTTTCGTCCATTTCGTCGCGGATAACACTTGTTTTGTCTGTCGGACCGTAGTGGAGCCAATAAGATTCGATGGGATGGATTACGCCGATTTTAATGTCAGCAGTACCTCTTGTGAGCATTGTATTAACTCTTGCAAAGTGGTCTTCAATGTATGAATACTCCTTATACCATGCGGACTGATGACCGATTGAAGCAGGGTAATCGCGTTTTGCTTCACCTTTCATCGATACCCAGTAAAGGTGAGGAACACGTACCGTTACACCAAGTGCCGCCTGCCAGTCACCCTGAAGCTTGTGACCTCTGAAATCAAAGTCCCAGTTGGTAACGCCGTAAAGCTCGCTCATAACGCCGGGATAGCCGAACTGATGGGTAGCACTTGCAGCCTGTTTTGCGGTTGTGAATTCTCTTGAATCGCAGAGCATATCGATTCCCGGAAGACCGAATGAACGGTATGCACGCATTGCTTCGCCGATAGCACAGGTCTGACTCTCAAGTGTAGGTTCCTCCATCATATGACCCGTAAGGAGAAGATTGTTGTTTTTGCACCATGAACCGACGTTGTCACAGAAAGCTTCAGCAAATCTCTCTGTTGCGTGGTCGTGATAGCGGTGTCTTGTAAGGCAACAACCTTCTTTTTTCTCCCATACAAGCTCAGGAAGTGTGTCAAAGAAATCAACACCGTATGTAGCTTTATATGTTTCGGGGAAATCGGTTGTAAAGGGGAATTTGACATTCTCTTCCTTAAGTGAGTGGTTTATGCAGCTCTTGTGGAAAACCTGAGGCTCGTCAGTAAAAATCGCAGGAACGGTTGTGCCGAAATCGTCGCCGACAACCTCTTTATATCTTTCGTGAGTTGTGTTGATGAAATCATCAATCGCAGATTTTGAAAGTGTGTCAACGTATGTTTCAAGGTTGAACCACGGGTCTGATTTTGATGTTTCAAGGGAAACATACCATTCTTTGTTAGTTGCCTTTTCGTTTTCGCCGAGTTTTGTGTATGAAACAAGGAAACCTTCGTTGTCAAGCTCAATGTCGTACTTTGCAAGGAAAGTTCCTTCAATTATTGAAGGATTGAAAGTTCCGAGAAGGTATTTTTCCCTGTTTTCCGGTTTCTTTGTAACAAGACCGCCGGCAAAGCCTGAGGGCCATTTATCCTCGTCATAAAGCCATGCGAGCATATTCTCTTTCTTGGCCTTTTCAGTACAACCCTTGATGTTTGCCATATATGCATCTGAAAGATACGGTGTGGACTGACCTACACGAGTGTGCATATGGAAACCGCCCATACCCATTTCTTTCATAAAATCGATTTCTTTTTCAAGTTCATCCAGCTTAAGGTCGCAGTTCCATGCCCAGAAAGGCGTACAGCGATACTCAGATGTAGGATTTTTGAAAAGCTCAAGGCTTAATTTTTTGTCCTGATTTTTTGGATAAAGCATACATTTGCCTCCTTATTCATATTAATCACAGTATAGCAATTTACGGTTTGAAAATCAACAAAAGACCGGATTTTTAAACTTTGATTAAAGTAAAAAAATTCGGTCTCATTTTGTTTGTTTTGCTGTATTTGTGACTTTGTCACAGATTTATTTTTAAAAAGCGGTTATACTAAAACCACAAAGAAAAGAAAGGATGTGCAGTTTATGTCAGCTGTAATTGTAAATAAGAATAACTTTGAAGAAATATTGAAAAGCGAAAAGAAAGTTCTCCTTGACTTCTACGCAGATTGGTGCGGTCCCTGCCGTATGGTTTTACCGCTGGTAGAGCAAATTGCACAAGAAAATCCGCAGTACCTGATAGGTAAAATCAATATAGACGATGAGCCCGAGCTTGCGCAGGCTTTTGATGTTTACAGTGTGCCGACGCTGGCGGTTATTGAAAACGGGAAGGTTGTCAGCATATCGTCAGGGGCAAGACCTAAGAATCAGATTCTTGCACTTTTAGAGAGTTAGGATGACGGTTCGGATTATTACCGCCACCCTAAGTCGCGAAGACGTTTTTTGTCGAGAATTTTAACTCCCTTGCGAGAGTTTTCGACAATACCTTCGTTGGAAAAATACTTTAAAACTCTTGAAACGACCTCACGGGCAGATCCGATGTATTTAGCGATTTGCTCGTGGGTCAATTCTATATTATCGGTTCCCAGTCGGATTGATTCGTCCCAGAGAAAGATTGCGAGCCGCTTATCCATACTCATAAAAAGTATCTGCTGTAAAACCCACATAACATCGGAAAATCTTCCTACAGCGGTTTCCAAAGCGAATATTTTTATTTCGGGAATCTTATCGGATAACTGTGAAAAGATATCGCCGTTAATCACCATACATTCACAGTCTTCTTCAGCGTCAATAACAACATCAAAAGTGATTGCCTGTAAAACACAAGAGGCGGAAAGCATACACATCTCTCCCTTGTGAAGTCTGTAAAGAGTTATTTCCTTTCCTTCATCTGATAACACATAAACTCTCAGACTGCCTGAGTTAATAACAAAAACACCCGAACAGCTGTTGCCGTCGTGTACGGTTGAACCTTTTTGAAAGGATACAAGGCGCGTGTTTTCACATATGATTTTCTTGTCGCTGTCAGAAATCTGATTCCAGAAATCAAAAGTGTCTGAAAAGGCTTTTTCAAAAGCACAGTAGTTCATAATTACACCTCTTTATATTTCAATTGACTGTCCGCAGGACAGATACTCGAGTCTATCCATATAGTTTTTCATAAATTTAAACTGCTCTGTTCCCGTACAGTGGCAGGTATAATATTTTGTTTTAAAGCTGTCAAGAAATTCTGCATATCCCGAAAGCTTACCGTCAAGAGCAAGTTTTGAATAGTGGAATCCGCCGATAAGAATATCAGGATTGAACCACTCCGTTATGTCCATAATACCTTTATGTGAGCAACCGCTTATGAGGGTTTTCTTACCGTTTTCTTCGATAAGCAGATATTGCTCGTGTCTGAAATCGTCAGGTACAAGAATGTCGTTTTCAATCATATTAAGTCCGCAGCTTCCGAGATAATGGTTTTTATTTTTGCCATTGCAGGAAAACAGTGTTATCCCATCGGCGATTTTAAATTCGTCGTCAGTAAAAATCAGCCGTTCATTGTCTTTGAGTGAAACGTCAAGACCGATATATTTCTCTGTACCGTTATAATGCGGTTCGAACGCATATCTGCTTAAATAAATCGGTGCGGATTCATTGACTTTAAGAAACTTTTTCAGTCCGCCGCCGTGGTCGTAATGACCGTGAGAAAGCACGGCGAAGTCAACATCACGCAGGTTGATTCCGAGCTTTTGTGCGTTTTCGCAAAACAGCTCTGTCTGCCCCATATCAAAAAGAATTTTAAGACCGTTATGTTCAATAAAAAGCGAAAGACCGTGTTCACATTCAAGTTTGTTATTCTGGGATGTGTTTTCGACAAGACAAGTGATTTTCATAAGTTTACCTCGTGATTTTTATGAGTAAATTATACTGTTGTTTTTGGGTAGTGTCAATATTAACTGCAGCTTTGTGATTGAGTCACAGAAAGAATATTAAATAACTGTCATAATATAAACAGAAAAAGACAAGGAGGTTTTTATATGAGTCATGTTTACGACGTAATAATAATCGGTGGCGGTCCTGCAGGCTACTCAGCGGCACTTTATTCAGCAAGAGCAGGGCTTGACACTCTTGTAATTGAAAAATTTTCCGTAGGCGGTCAGTTGACACTTACGGATGTTATAGATAATTATCCCGGTTTCGAAGAGGGAATAGACGGAATCAGCCTTGGATTTAAAATGCAACAGGGTGCTGAACGCTTCGGAGCAAAGACGGAATATGACGAAGTTATTGAAGTCAGTCTTGACGGGAAAATTAAATCAGTCAAAGGTGTGGCAGATGAGTATAAATCCAAAGCGATTATAATTGCAACGGGAGCGAATCCCCGTGAACTTGGCGTTGAAAGGGAACAGGAGCTTGTCGGAAGAGGGGTTCATTATTGTGCTCACTGTGACGGCAGATTTTATAAAGACAAGGTTGTTGCGGTTGTCGGCGGCGGTAACTCAGCAGCTGAGGATGCAATTTATCTTTCAAGACTTGCGAAGAAAGTTTATTTAATCCACAGAAGAAATGAACTCAGGGCAACAAAAATTTACCACGAGCCGCTTCAGAAGGCAGAAAATGTTGAATTTATATGGGACAGCAGGGTGAACGAGCTGATTGCCGATAACAGATTAAGCGGTATAAAGGTCGAAAACCTTATTACGTCGGAAGTTGAAGATATCAAATGTGACGGATTGTTTGTAAGCATCGGCAGAAAACCTGCCACGGAACTTTTCAAAGGTAAAGTTGCACTGGATGGGCATGACTATATAATCGCAGACGAATCCACAAAAACAAATATCGACGGAGTTTTTGTAGTCGGTGATGTCAGAACGAAAGCTTTGCGTCAGGTTGTTACGGCTGTTTCAGACGGAGCAACCGCGGCACACTTTGCAGAAGAATATATAAATAATAACGGAAACTAAAAAAGTTGCGTTTATTTTAAAATTACGGGCGGAAACACATTGTCAGCGTTTACGCCTGTAATTTGTTTTTGTTTTTAAAAATATTGAACTATTTTAAACTTTATGTTAATATGATTTTCGGAGGTGTGGAGCATTATGAAAATTAAAAGACTAATCTCATCATTGCTTGTATTATCCCTTGTTTTTATCCTCACGTTCAGTTTGCATACCCCTGCAGGTGCAGCATTTGACGGAAAACTCCGCTTTGGCTCGGACGGTAAATTCAAAATCCTTGTTTTTGCAGACTGTCAGGACGATAATTCTCCTTATCAGAAGATGATTGACCTGATGAGTGACGCACTTGACAATGAGAAACCGGATATGGTTGTTTTTACGGGCGACAATATTGTTGTCGGTACTGAAAGTAACTTCAGGACGGGTGCACAGAAAATAATTCAGCCACTTATTGACAGGGGTATTCCCTACGCCTATACTTTCGGTAACCACGACGATGAAAGAGGCCTTTCGAAGGATTTTATGCACAGTGTATATTCTTCATTGGGCTACTGTCTTACATACGATGCAAAACCTTCCTTGAACGGCTTCGGCAACTGCAATATTCCTGTTTATTCTTCGAACGGCAGTGAAATTGCTTTCAACCTCTGGATGATAGACTCACTTACGTACGGTGACGGCGGATATGACCACGTAAGGGAAGATCAGATTCAGTGGTATAAGGAAACGAGTATTGCACTCGAAAATCAGGTTGGTCATAAGGTCAACTCCCTTATGTTCCAGCACATCGCTTTGCCTGAAATCTACAATCTACTCACGGAAAGTTCGACAGGAACAAAGATATACCTTGGTAAGAAGTATTCTCAGAATCTTAATTCAAATGCATCTGGTTATCTTGGTGAATTCCCGTGTCCGCCTGCTGTCAACGGCGGTCAGTTTGATGCGATTTATGAGAGAGGCGACGTCCTCGGTGTTGTCACGGGTCACGACCATTCCAATGCATTCCACGGTAAGTATAAGGGTATCGGTTTTTTGCAGATGCCGGGTATAACTTTCCAGTCTTACGGTGACGATAATTGCCGAGGCTACGGCGTTATCGAGCTTGACGAAAGAGATACTTCAACATATTCAACCCATACCGTAACTTACTACGAATCATGGAACGGTAAGAAAACCAATTTTAATTGGGAAACATCTGAATACTACGGCGGAGCAAGTACCAATGAATATATTTCTTCAATCAGCGTGTCAGCCGCTGCTACGGCATCGTCTGCAAAAAATTTGCTGACAAGCGGAGGTTATACACTTATCGATAAAGACCTTAATGCTGATGCAGGCGGTAACTATATTTATATGGGCTATAAAACAACGACGGATCCGCTGAAAGCTTTGCGCGATATAAAATTCTATGTTGCTGATGAGGCGGAATCATGGAGTTCGACCAACGTTACCGTCAACGGCAAAAAATGTATCTATACAAGAGTCGGTGATACTGACCTGAATAAGGGTGCGGGCGGACAATATATTTATGCCTACACCTGCCACGATGAAAATGCAGGACCTCCGATAAAAGCAATCAGCTTCGGCAGTTCAAGCACATCGCAGTATAAAGTTGCAACGACTCTCGGTTCGCCGTACAGACTTGCGGAGCTTAATGCAGATGCAGGCGGTGAATATATCTATTGCTATCTCTCAACGGTAACTCCTCTTGATATTTCAGAACTTTCAGAGAAGAGAGAGCTTGCTCAGAGTGTTCTTGATGCAGGCGATTATTATCTTGAATCGGGCCGTGTTCTTGAAGGTGCGTTGAGTTCGGTTGAAAGTCTTTTTGCCGACCTTGAAGCAGACCGCGTAACAGCAAATGATCAGGCTTATGTCGATTACCTTTGCGATCAGATTGATCTGGGTCTTTCAAACATCCTGCTTCAGGTTCAGTTCAAAAATTACGACGGAAGTCTTGTTGAATCTGTTTATATTCCATACGGAACTTCGACCACATGCAGTAAAATACCGCAGAGAGAGTCTGACGAGCAGAACCATTATAATTTTATAGGTTGGGATACGGATACATCAAACGTAACTTCAAGTATTGTTGTAACCGCTGTTTTTGAGCCCGAGCATTATCATTCCTCGGAAGTCGGTGCAACCTGTACGGAACCCGAGGTATGCAGATTCTGTTATGAAATCCTTGCAGAGCCGACAGGTCACGGTAAAACAACGCTTAAAAATGCAGTAAGTGCAACTTGTGAAAAAGACGGTTATACGGGTGACCATTGCTGTGTTGACTGCGGTCAGGTGCTGACTCAGGGTGAAACGGTAACGGCAGCGGGACACGATTACGGCGATTGGGTTTATTATGTAATGCCGACGGTTACACAAACCGGTACGGACAGATCAACCTGTTCGGTATGCCGTCAGAGCATTTACCGTGAATCACCAAAAGCAACAACGGCAATTGTTAACGATGGGTTTATTTACGGCTTTACCGCAAACGTTTCTGACGATGGAATTAAGAGCTATTTCAATCTCAAGTACCTTTCAGTCACTGCAGCTCCGACAAAAAATGAGGTTATGGGTACGGGTTCGATAGTTGCCGTTAAGCAGAAGAACATCACAACAAATTATACGGTAGTTATCTTCGGCGATGTCAACGGTGACGGTTGGTATGACGGTCAGGATTCGTTGATTGTTTCCTGCCTTGCAAACGGAATGCTTACTCAGGAAGATGTTACAGCCGCAGAGTTTATGGCTGCCGACTGTAACCACGACGGAATAATTGATGAAAGTGACGTCGCTCTTCTTAACGAAGCAGGTCTTATCCTTTCTTCTGTTGACCAGTCAAAGCCTGAAAGCTTTGAATCATCTTCTGCTTTTTCAGAGTATATTGATCTTATCGACCAGTCACCTGAAATTGATGTTGATGAAGAAATATCCGACGTTGAAACTGATACTGAAGAATTAAATCTGCTTGAAATGATATTCAATTTAATTGAGTCGTTGATAAAATTGATTCTTTCTTATATACCTGTTTACATAAGATAAAATTAACGGAGCGTATCTCAGTGATACGCTCCGTTTTCTGTGCTTATTTATCTTGTCCGTAGTAAGCGTTTTTACCGTGCTTTCTTAAGAAATGCTTATCAAGAAGCTCCTGCTGCATCGGTTTTACACTCGGATTAAGTGCTTCCGTCTGCAGTGCCATAAAAGCCAATTCTTCAAGAACAACTGCGTTGTGAACGGCATTCTCAGGGTCGGTTCCCCAGGAAAAAGGTCCGTGACTGTTGACAAGTACGGCAGGTATTGTGTTTTCATCAATTCCTTTGAATGTCTCGATAATCACGTTTCCTGTTTCTTTTTCATATTCGCCGCCGATTTCTTCGGGTGTCATCTTCCTTGTGCAGGGGATTTCACCGTAGAAGTAATCACCGTGTGTTGTGCCGTAAGCGGGAATACCTCTTCCTGCCTGCGCAAAGGATGTTGCCCAGCGAGAATGAGTATGAACAATACCTCCGATTTCGGGAAAAGCGTTATAAAGAGCAACGTGAGTTGCCGTATCGGATGAAGGCTTCCATTTACCCTCAACCTTTTCACCGGTTTCAAGGGAAACAACCACCATATCCTCAGCGGTCATATTGTCATATTCAACTCCGCTCGGCTTTATAACCATAAGACCTGATTCGCGGTCAACACCCGAAACATTGCCCCAGGTAAAAGTGACAAGTCCATATTTCGGAAGTTCAAGATTTGCTTTACAAACTATTTCTTTAAGTTTATCTAACATAGCTACCTCACTTAAGCTTCCACGCAAGGTCGTTGAGGAAAAGCTCTTTTTCAAGAGAATCAACGCTTGTTTCTTTTGTAATGTGGACAAATTCAATGTCCATCATTCTTGCCCAGTCCTTCATCTGCTCGGCAGAAACGTCGTAAGAAAGCACTGTGTGATGTGCTCCGCCTGCAGTAATCCAGCATTCAACGCCTGTAGTAAGGTCAGGCATAGCTCTCCACATAACTCTTGCTACGGGGAGGTTTGGCATAGGCATAATCGGTTTCACACAAACGATGTCCTGACAGATAAGGCGAAGTCGTCCGCCCATATCAACGAGTGAAACAACGATAGCATCTCCTGCTTTTCCTTCAAATACAAGACGGGCAGGGTCTTTTTCGTTCATACCGATTCCGAGGTGATGTGTTTCAATTCTCGGCTTATCTGCCGCAAGACTGGGACAAACCTCAAGCATATGTGCGCCGAGGCTGTATTCCTGACCTTCTGCAAGGTGGTATGTATAATCTTCCATAAATGCAGAAGCACCGTTACCGTTTTTGCCCATAGCCTTCATAATTGCTGTCATTGCGGAAACCTTCCAGTCTCCCTCACCGCCGTAGCCGTAGCCCTGTGACATAAGGTGCTGTGATGCAAGGCCGGGAAGCTGTTCCATACCGTAGAGGTCCTGGAATGTGTTGGAAAATGCCATACAGCCTTCGCTGTCCATCATTTTCTTGATTGCAATTTCCTCTTTTGCCTGATAACGGATTGCATTGAGATTGTCGGTTGCGATGTCGTACTTTGATTTATAAACATCAACAAGAGCATCAATTTCAGCTTCTGTTACGTTATTCATTTCTTTTACAAGGTCGCCGACAGCCCATGTGTTAACCTGCCAGCCGAGCTTTGTCTGAACCTCAACCTTGTCGCCTTCGGTAACAGCAACCTCACGCATGTTGTCGCCGAAGCGCATAACCTTCATATTTTTACTTACTGAAACACCGACAGCGGCTTTCATCCAGTCAGCAATTTTCTTGTGTACCTTTTCGTCCTGCCAGTAGCCTGCGATAACCTTGCGCGGCATTCTGAGCCTTGCCGCAATAAAGCCGTGCTCACGGTCGCCGTGTGCCGCCTGATTGAGATTCATAAAGTCCATATCAATCTCATCGTTGGGGATTTCACGGTTATACTGTGTTGCAAAATGGCAATATGGCTTCTGTAATGCTGCAAGACCGTTTATCCACATCTTACTTGGAGAGAATGTGTGGCACCATGTGATGATACCGCAACAGTTATCGTCGTAATTTGCCTCTTTTACGATGTCTGTGATTTCTTTGTTTGTTTTTGCAGTGACTTTGTAAACAAGAGGATAGGGGAGAACCTTGCTGAGTTCTTCCGCCATCTCCTTTGCTCTTTTTTCAACAGTTTCAAGCACCTCGGGGCCGTAAAGAAACTGAGAGCCGACAACAAACCAGAATTCATAATTTTTCATAATATATGCCTCCGATTAAAGAGTTTCGATTGCAGCTTTTTCAACGTCAAGTCCTTTAAGGAAACGTCTGAGATAATCTCTGAAACCTGCGATATCTGCTGTCAACGGCTCAAGCTTTGTGCCGGGTGCATCAGCAAAAACATCGTCAGCAAGGAAGTCTTCAAGAACCTTTTCGTTGTTCTTGAGGTAAGCCGCAAGAAGTGCCATACCGTAAGGTCCGCCTTCACCGGCAGTTTCCATAACCCATACTGCAGAGTTTGTTGCAGCTGCAAGATATTTCTGTCCTACACCGGGAGTTTTGAAAAGTCCGCCGTGACCCATAAGTCTGTCAATAGCAACTTTTTCGTCCTCAAGAATTTCCATACCTGCCGCAAGTGAAGCGAGTGTTGAGTAAAGATGTGCTTTGAGGAAGTTTGCAAGTGTGAAGGGCTTTTCATGGCTTCTTACGATAACCGGTCTTCCTTCATCAAAGCCTGTTATAGGCTCACCTGAAAGATAGTTGTAGACAGTAACACCGCCGCAATCAGGATCACCCTCAAGGCTCTTGAGGTAAAGCTTTGTGAAAAGCTCGCCCATATCAACCTCGTGTCCCATAAGACTGAGCGTATCTTTGAAAATATTAACCCACGCGTTCATATCTGAAGTGCAGTTGTTGCAGTGAACCATCGCAACGGGTCTGCCTGACGGTGTTGTAACCATATCAATTTCGGTATAAACCTTTGAAAGCATCTTCTCAAGAACAACCATTGAGAAAATTGATGTACCTGCAGAAACATTACCGGTACGCGCAGCAACGGCATTAGTAGCAACCATACCCGTACCTGCGTCACCTTCGGGAGCGCACATCGGGATACCTGCTTCAAGGTCGCCCTCATCGTCGAGGAGCTTAGCACCTGAGAAGCTGAGTGTACCTGCGCTTGCACCCGCAGGAAGAACCTTCGGAAGAATATCCTTGATATTCCACGGGAAATCCTTTGTAAGCTCTTCAAATTTTTCTATCATTTTTGCATCGTAATCGATTGTATCCGAATCAATGGGGAACATACCTGATGCTTCGCCGACGCCCATAACTCTTTCGCCCGTAAGACGGAAATGAACATAACCTGCGAGAGTTGTGATCATATCGATATCCTTAACGTGTTCTTCACCGTTGAGGATAGCCTGGCGAAGGTGTGAAATACTCCAACGCTGAGGAACGTTGAAGCCGAAAAGCTCGGTAAGCTCGTCGGCCGCCTGAGCAGTTGTTGTGTTTCTCCATGTTCTGAATTCTGCAAGCTGATTGCCTTCCTTGTCAAAGGGGAGGTAACCGTGCATCATACCTGAAATACCCATAGAGTCAACGCGGCGGATAGTGATTCCGTACTGATCCTGCACGTTTTTCTTAAGGTCAGCATAACAGCTGCGAAGACCTGTCCATACATCGTCCATAGAATATGTCCAGTAGCCGTTTTTGTATTCGTTTTCCCAGGTGTAGCTTCCCGAAGCGAGAGGTTTATAATCTTCGCCGAGAAGAACAGCCTTGATTCTTGTTGAGCCAAGCTCAATTCCGAGATATGTTTTGTTGAATTTTTCTGACAAACAAATCACCACTTTACAATTTGATGATTCATTATAACATATATCTGTATTATTTTCCACAATTTTATTCATTGCTTTTTATAAATTTTGATTTATTGAAAAAAACTTTGCGTGATGATATACTGAAAAATGAAAGGTGAGTGGTTTTGTGAAAAAAAGCGATATTAATATAAGAGACCCTTTTGTACTCGTTGAGGACGGCAGGTTCTATCTGTACGGCACAAGAGCGAAGGATTTCGGCACAAGAGTAGGTGGAGTTGATGTTTATATTTCTTCTGACCTTGAAGAGTGGAGCGAACCGTATGAAGTGCTTGATTCCGAAAAGCACGGACTCAACCGTGATGTCAACTGGGCTCCCGAGGTGCACAAATACAACGGTAAATACTATATGTTCATAACCTTCACAATGGAAAACGATAACCGCGGTACATATATTCTTTCTGCAGATTCTCCGATGGGACCGTTTGTTCCGCACAGCGACGGTGCAGTTACTCCGAAGGAATGGATGAGCCTTGACGGAACCCTTTACGTCAGCAAGGATAATAAACCTTACATTGTTTTCTGTCACGAACATGTGCAGATTCTCGACGGCACAATCTGCTATGCAGAGCTTACGGAAGACCTTAAGAAAATGAAGGGTGAAATCACAACTCTTTTCTCTGCTTCTTCACCCTCATGGGCAGATGGATTTGAGGAGGGTAAACATTTTATAACCGACGGGCCGTTCCTTTACAGAACCAAAGATGACGAGCTTCTTATGATATGGTCAACATTCATCAAGGGTCAGTACAGCGAATGTCTTGTACGCTTTAATGACGGTGAGCTCAGTGAAAACTTTGAACATCTTGAACCTGTTATCAAGGACGACGGCGGACACGGTATGATTTTCTCAGCAGGTGATGAACTTTATCTTACCTTCCATACACCGAATCAGTCTCTTTACGAAAGACCTGATTTCAAAAGAATCATTGATACAGGCAAAACGGTTGAATTAGCGTAGTCATATTATACAACTGCCCGTGTTTGTTTTAGTGCTTTATGGCATATTTCTTCGTGGCTGTTGTTATCGTTTTTAAACTGTGGTATAATTAAATATCATTTTTAAGGAGGAATACATTTGAGTGGAAAACCTAAAGTTTTTGACCAGGTGACGTCACTTTTCACTGAAGTCAGAACACATTGGAACACTCCGAAAGAAGGAAATTATGTTCCTTACAAAGAGTATAAAGATATTTTTATTGCCGTAGGCAGTAACTATGCGGGTTCAAAGATGCTTGAGTACATCTCGTTCGGTGTAGGATGTTACCTGATAATGCATCATTATGAGCTTCCTTACCTTACATATGCGATCATCGCTCTTATCAATATGCCGCTTAATTACATCGGCTCTCTTATCTCGTGGTATGTCAGTGATAACCTCGGTTTTCTTCCGAAACGCTCGGAAAGAAAAGTTTACGGAACGTATTTCGCGTTCCTGATAGCCGGTATCACATTGTTGCTGTGGGATCCTGTAACGCTTATGGATATCAACAGTCCGTTTGTCAGGTTCTTCAATACCCTTAACGGTATGAGTGCAACGGCATTTTTCAAGGTTATAGGTACTCATCTTATGTATACGGGATGGACGGGCGCAAGAAATATTTTCTGGCGAAAGAAGCTTATTCCGAAATACGGCAGATACAAATATTCTCTTTACAGCGATTATCTTCCGAAATGTATAATGGTTATCCTCATCGGTTGGCTTCCTGTTTATGAAATTGCGGATATGTCAACAAGAGTATGGGTGGCAAACCTCCTTTTTGCCTGTTACAATGTTTTCGGCTTTGCAAACAATCTCGAAACCTGTACAAAGTCGATAAGTCCCAATACAAGAGAAAGAATCCTTGTAAGAACTTATCCTATCAAGCTTTCGCACCTCTTCCATTCGATTATTGCAATCATCATCCCTGTAATTATCGGTGCGCTTCGTTATGAATGGGCTGATATAAACGTTTTCAGATACGTTATTCCGATAATGTTTATTACTTTTGCAACCCTGACGATGTTCTTTGCGGGACGTGTTCAGGAAAGAATTCCGCAACCGCCTATCGAAAAGAAGGTTCAGATCAGCTTCTGGGACGGTATGTTCGGTGTTCTTCGCAATAAGTACCTCTGGATAAATACCCTTGTCGGACTTCTTGACTCGCTCGGCAGCGGTATGCTTGCTATCACGACGGTTCTTTATCTTTATACGTTCCGTCTCAGCGGTCTGCCGTACAGCCTTATCGTGGCACTTGTTTCCTTTGCGGGAACTCCGCCCGATTTCTTCACTCCTTATTTTATCAAACGATTCTCTTACAAGCAGATAATGATTTTCTATCAGCTTTCAAGAGCACTCGGATATACGGCAATTGCTCTTGCGCTGAGCTTCTTCGGCGACAATCTTGTGCTTTGCGGTACTATCTGTGTTGTAATTCTTATCTTTATGGAAGCAACAAGTACTGTCCCGAAATCAGCGGCACACGATATGAACGTGCGAATCACGGACTATCAGATGTACCTCTCGGGTGAACGTCTTGAGAATTATTCAGGTGTTTACAGCTATGCAGGTATCTTCAGCTGGTTTACAGGCCCGATCACATCTTTTGTAGGCCTTGTAATTCCGATTCTTCTTCTTGCATCGGGCTTCAACGGCAACTGGGACGTTCTTTTCATTGATTCATCAAGATTCAATATCATCATCGTTCCGTTGATTATTGAAATCGTCGGTTATTTCCTTATGACGATTCCGTTCTTGTTCTGGGATTATGACTCTTCAAAGCAGGATAAGGTTATGCACGTTCTTCAGCGAAGAGCAGAGGTTGCAGAAAAAGCAATGCAGAACGAAGAAGTGCCTGTAATGGCAGAAGCAGGAAAGGTGGATTGACATGAAAAAGAATAAAAAAGTAAAAAACAATGCCCAGTCCACAGCAGTTATCGGAAATCTCAATATTCCTGATGAGCAGGTCTGGGATTATAAAATCGACGGTCTTGCAGCTCCGATGATTGGTAAAACCTATAAGAATTTTACAGTCAAGAAGGTTCTTCTTGTTATTGCGGTTTTAGTTGTTATTTCCTTGTCCTTCATTTTCAGCGTGCTTGCTCTTATGAATGACACGTTTGAATATGAAGTGCTTTCTGACGACACATATAAGCTTATGCAGTTCAGCAATACGGGAAATATCAAAGAGCTTGATATTGACTATGTATCGGATATTGTTGAAGAAAAAGTTCTTGATAACAACGAGATAGAGGTTGTGTTCTCAAAGGATGAAACAAAGCCGGTTACGGTGATTAAAGAATATGCCTTTAACTGTGATGAAAAAGTAGAGGTTATCAACATCGGTGCTCAGGTTACTGAAATTGATGCAAAATCTTTCTATTCCTGTTGGAAGCTTGAACGTATCGAGGTTGACGAGAAGAATCCTGTGTATTGCGACGTTGACGGTGTTCTTTATACAAAGGATATGAAAACACTTGTCTGCCTGCCGATAAATCACGACCTGTATCTTGCAAAACAGGACGGAATTGAAGTTGATTTGTGGCCGGGCGATGACGGCTATGAAGAGTACAAGAAAAATTATATGACTATTGTTATACCGTCAACGGTTGAAACCATAGGCAACCTTGCACTCAACTACAATGCTTTGTCAGATATCTATCTTCCTGAAGGTCTTAAAACAATCGGTGACCTCGCTTTCTTTGAATCAACCCTTACAGAAAACATTTATACCTACAAAGGCGAAAGTGAACAGATAATCGGTGCAGATAAGATTGATTTCTCGGCGGAAAATGTTTATCTTTCACTTCCCGAAGGTCTTGAATCAATCGGTACTGATGCATTCAACTACAATCAGGCACTCAGCTATATGTACGTTCCGTCAAGCGTTAAGTTCATTGGTCACCACGCTTTCTGGGGAACAGTTTATAAAGAGGGCAAAGAACTAAAGGGCGTTGCTTACATTGATGTTGCCGCTGACGAAGGCGCGTTTGACAGTGTTGAAAAGGGTAATAACTGGCTGCCGCAGTTTGATAACGGACTTTTCCCGAAAGAGATTGAAGTGAAGTACGGAGCAACAAGAAAAGCAATGTCATAAAAATCAAAGCTGAGATAACTCTGCAGATTGACGGGGGCGGATAAAGATTTAGCTGAAAAATTATATTTAATTATAGCTAAGACACAGAACCGTCCCTTGTCTTACCCTTGCCTATTCTAAACAATATGTCTGTAATATGCAAGGGTATCCTAATACTGTTCCTAACTTAGTTCCAGTAACATAAAGGAGTAGTTATGCTATATAATTTTATTAGATGGATTATATTTTTCGCAATAATAGGATTAGTTTTACTAATCATAAATAAGAGTCGCATAAAACAGTACAAAAAATTTTCTAAAGCAGTTATTATTATTGTCGCCTTGATATGTTTTTCTCAATGGAATATACCTTTTGAAAATTATATTTATAGTTTTCCGTCGTTAGAAAAATCATTCAATTATTGTTCTACAACAAAGCAAGTTGAAATTTTCGGATTTTTTGAGGAAGAGAATTCTGGTCTTGTTTTATATGAAAGTGAACACGGATATTCAAATTATATTGCACAAAAAACTAATAAGGGTTGGAAGATCAGCAATATAAAAACCTATGATGTTGAATGTGTAAAGGTAGAGGATAATTATAATATATTGGTTTACCGTATTAAAAATACTCACGATAGATATATTCTAATTTCAACCGATTTCACAGATATGATAGCAGAAATAACAGATTCAAAAGGAAATAAATTTAGATATGTTGAAGATAATGATGATTTTTCAAATCATGTAACTTATTTTAACTGTTATAGCGGTAATGATTTTGATTATTTAGTTTATATCAATGGTGAAAAGATTGATTTAAAGAAATAGCTGGAGGACATAGCTATGAGATATGCGACATTTGCAATTATAGTATCTTCACTTACTTTTTTTTATGGTCATAAGATGATTGTGATAGATGAAGCAAAAAAAACGGAAGCTTTAAAAAAGACATACCCTCAAAGATTTGTAAAAGTTAACAAAACAGTAAAAAAAGTTTTTGGTGTAAAATCAGATGAAATGTTAAGGTGTTATTACATTGAATTGTTCGTCTCTTTACTGTACTTTCTGGTTGCAGCTATATGTTTGATTGTTTTTGTTTCAAGTGGTTATGACAATAAAGTAGGATATGATTTGTTTTTTTACTATGCTGGAACAACAGGGGTTGTTGATTTGTTGGTATTAGTTCCTATGGTGATTTATAACCGAAAAAAATTAGAAAAGACAAGATAGCACAAGGGACGGTTTCCTGTGTTGGTATTTAATTATAGCTAAGACACAGAACCGTCCCCGTGCACCTTATGTCTTGTTAAAAAAACAAAGGGAGAAAATAAAATCATGGGTGAATTAAAAAATATAGATATTTCCAAAATTAATGCTTATTTATCCCACAAAAATTATGAGTTAAAAGGAAAAGTAGTGTATTATGCATCTTTATTCAATATATTAATCCCTTTTTTAGGAATTATATATGGTTTTACATCGGTTATCTCATATATTGTCGCATTTATAATATCCGTTGTTTGTATTATGTTTATGATATACTTTAAAACTAAAGTTTCACGAACACAGAAGAACATAATTTTTAATTTTTCTGTTGCAATGGTATTTATGTCTATAAATTTGTGTTATATTTCTTGTGTGTTTTTTTCACAAACTACAATAGGTGTTTTATTTCCTTTGTTATTTTATGCTGTTTCGGTTCCCTTAATTGCATTCTTGATAATAAAATCGGAGTGTAAAAAAATTATGGATGGTTCTTGCAAAAAAAAAGAATTTCGCTAACTCAAGAATTACCTATTTTTCTGTTTTCGGTGCAGGCTTAGGGATTGTTATTTCTCGTATTGTAGAAAATCAACTAAATGATGCAATAGTTTTAGGAATATGCTTTGGAGCTTTAGGAATAATCATTTCTTTGTTCTCGGGTTTTTTTGTGAAGTGGTATTGTTACATTTTAATCGAAAAAGCGACTGAATAAAACACAAGGGAACAAGAAACACACAAAAACACAAGGGACGGTTAGCGGGAACACAGATGGACGGTTCTTCTGGAAAGACAGGGGACGGAGTTGTGTGTTCTTCTAAAAATCAAAATCCCATGGGGTAACCACTCCCCATGGGTAAACCCAAATCAAATATTATACAAACTGGGGCTGTAAAAAAACAGCTCCTTCTTTATTTGTGACTTCGTTTTACTATAAAGCAATTTTTTTGAATCGTCTCACTCTGACGAAGAAACTTGTGTTGTTGCGAATATTTATTGACATCCAATCATACTGGCAAATTCGGGTTTATAGAGTAGAATATTCAATTAATATCGTAGGGGCGACCATCGGTCGTCCGCGAAATTTCAGCGTAATTCAACGGACGCGCAATGCGCGCCCCTACGAACACGATTCTGACAACTGCGTAGGTGACGACGTCCTCGACGTCCCGTTTAAACACACGCAAAGTGCAGGATTCGCGGGAGCCGAAACGGCTCCCCTACAGACACGCCTGAATCTGTTTAGTAGGGCACGACGCTTGCGACGTGCCGACATTCTGCTGTATTTAACGGCGTGTCGACGAGCGTCACGCCCTACGAGAACGATTGGAGACAGGCATTAAAAATCAGCGTCGCAGACCCTTAATGTTTGCGATGCAAACACATCATTAGCGAAGCGACATCATTCATCATATCCGCATCGCGGATATATCATTGCAAAGGCATCGCCTTTGCCCGACAAACCCGAATTTATCGTGATATTTCCTTTATTATGTAATATTAAAGGAGCTGTTTTTTTACAGCCCCTTTTTCGATATTTACTTAACACAGATCGTCATAATACTCTTTTCGGGAACAACAATGTTTTTTTCAAACTTACCTTCATAAATTTTTTCACAGTTGTGAGTTGCATCCGTAAGATAAATTTCAGCCTCACCGAGTATTCCTCCGATTTTTAGCTTTTCTTCACCGTCGGGATTTACGATGACGATAACCGTTTCGTTTTCTTCGCCGATGAAAGCAACCGTTCGCATATTTGTTTTATTTTTAAGGATATCGAATATACGCACTCTTGTCATACCGGGTTTGATGAAAGACGTAAATTGCTTGAACGCATAGTATCTGTTGTATTCGATAAGCTTGCCGTCGGGTGTTCTGTCAAGAAGTCCGTCACCGTTGACCGCTGTCCAGCTCTGCCACGAAACAGCATTCATAAGGTTAAGGTCGTCAGCTATAACCTGCGCCATATAAAGACCGCTGTCGATTGTTGTGCTGTCGATTGTAAGCGGAAGCTCGCACCACTCGCTCATTTCATATTTCTTGTCGGGATATTCTTTTCTGAATTTCTTGCCGACTTCGGCTTTTTCTTCAACGGCACCGTCCATCCAGTAGGAATGTCCGCTGTATGTATCGCAGAATTCATTGAGAATTTCACTTTCAAAGAACTTTTCAACGTAAGCGTAGTAACCCCAGTTCATCTGTCCGTTTTCAGGACCGCTGAGCTTATAAGGGGAGTTGCGTTTCTGCATCTCAGTTGCGAAAAGCTCAAGGAGCTTTATTGTTTCGTCAGGCTCGTAATGGCAACCCTCCTGACCCACCCAATCGGGACTTCCCCAGGACCACTGAGGCTCGTTGATAGGGGAGATTGCGTAGATAGGATAACCTTGAGCGACAAACCAATCAGCGATTGTCAGCAGATAATCGACAAACGCCTGATAGTTCTCTTCAGGAAGATTTGATGAATATTCTTGGAGTCCGCCCGAAGCGTGTCCGCTTTTCGTCATTGAGAAATGAGGACTGTTGCAGAAAAGTATGATTTTCTCAGCACCGTATTCAACAGCATAATCCATAACACGTCTTGCATTTGCATCCCTTGTGAAGTCGTAGACATATTCGCCTGTTTCTTCGTCAAGGACGTAAAAGCTTTCGGTTCTTCGTGACGTGTCCCATATTCTGCAGTCGGGGTTGTCGGCTTCGCCGCCGCCGACGTTGTAACGGAAGATTTTCAGCCCGAGGCCTTCCTCTTCGCTGTAAAGCTTCTTTGCGATTTCTCGTGCCATTTCGTCATCGTCGATGGTCTGAGCCCACCAGCAAGAGCTTGTTCCGAATTCTTCAAAGGTCTGATATTTCTTTGTCTTATCAATCACAATCTGATGCCTCCCGAAAAGTCCTGTGACGGGTAAAGTACAGAACTGAAAAATTGCAAGAAGTATTGCTATGATTTTTGTAAACATAATTATCACCCTCTTTTCACTTCTCATTATATCATTATTTTCCCGAAAAACAAATAAAAAATTTTACTTTAAATATTTGGTCATTCGCTTGACTGTATGTTTGGTTACAGTATATAATTACAATGTTATCCAAAATATCAATTAAGGACGGTTCGGATATGGAAAAATATGCAAGATTCAGATATCAGCCCTGTAAACCTCTCGGCGAGGACGGAAGATGTGTTACAGCTTCAAAGAAGCACACAGAGCTTTCAAGATGTGCCGCAACAGAGGGTATGGTGCTTCTTAAAAATGAAGATAATGCGTTGCCTCTTGCAAAGGGTGAGAAGGTTGCCCTTTTCGGTAAGGCAACAATTGAATACATAAAAGGCGGCGGCGGAAGCGGTGACGTAAACTGCCCGTATATTCACAACATCTACGACGGCTTCTCTTCAAAAGACGTCGGAATTTATATGCCTATTGTGGATTTTTACAGAGATTACGTTGAAAGAGAAAGCGTGAATATCCCGACTCAGGCACAGATTAATGCAACCTGGGACATCGTTAATGCAATGGAATTCTGCACAAAACGCGACGATATGACTTATGACACATTCGCAAGTATGCACGTTAAAGAACCTGCTGTGCCCGATGAGCTTATAGAATCGGCCGCAGAGTTTGCAGACACAGCAATCATCACTCTCAGCCGATTCTCAGCCGAGGGCGTTGACCGCAGACCGATTCCCGGTGACTACTACCTCTCAGATATTGAAAAGGACCTCATTGACAAAGCAGGCGAGCTTTTCAAAAAGGTTGTAATCGTTATCAACTCAGGTGCTGTTATCGACTGTGAATATTTTGCAGAGAATGACGACGTTCAGGCTGTTCTCTTCGGCTGGCAGGGCGGTATGGAAGGCGGTATGGCTGTTGCAGACATCATCTGCGGTGATGTTAACCCCTCAGGTAAGCTTGCAGATACAATCGCAAAATCGTACGACTGCTATCCCTGTAAGGATGATTTCTGGGAGTGCTTTGACCACCTTGATTATACTGACGATATCTACGTCGGCTACCGTTATTTTGAAACTATTTCTCCCGAATGTGTAAGATATCCTTTCGGCTTCGGTCTTTCTTATTCTGATTTTGTAATCGGAAATCCTGTTGTCTGTGAAAATGACGATAAGATTATCGCTGCTGTTGAAGTAAAGAACGAGGGCAAGGCTGCAGGTAAAGAGGTTATCCAGCTTTATTACAGCGCACCTCAGGGCATTCTCGGCAAACCTGCAAAGGAACTTGCTGCATTTAAGAAAACAAAGCTTCTTCAGCCCGGCGAAAAAGAAATGCTTATGCTTTCTTTTGACGTTGAGGATATGGCAAGCTTCGATGACCTCGGCAAGGTAGGCGCTTCGGCATACGTCCTTGAAAAGGGTGAATATGAATTCTATATAGGTACATCCGTCAGAGATGCAAACAAGGCTGATTTCGTCTATACAGTTGAAGATTCATATATAACAGATCAGCTCGACAGCTGGTGCAAGCCTTTCAGACTCAAGAAGAGAATGCTTGCTGACGGTACATTTGAAGAGTTGCCGACAGGTGAAGAAGAATATCACTACGGCAAGAACAAGCCGACAGGTGCCGTTGCTCCCGAAAAAGAGGTTAAATTCGACCTCGTCGGCGAAGAAATTTCAATGGACGAATTTGTAGCTCAGTTTACTCTTGAAGAGCTTATGGATTTTGTCGGCGGTCAGGCTCCGACAGGTGTTGCGAACACAGGCTGTTTCGGCGGTCTTAAGAGACTTTCTGTTCCTGCTGTTGCAACTGCAGACGGACCTGCAGGTCTTCGTCTTGATGTTGAAACAGGTATCCCGACAACTGCATGGCCCTGCGCAACCTTGCTTGCTTGTTCATGGAATCCCGACCTCATTTATGAAGTAGGTGCTGCAGGCGGTGCTGAGGTAAGAGAAAATAATCTCGGCATCTGGCTTACACCTGCAATGAACATTCACCGTGATCCGCTTTGCGGCAGAAACTTTGAATATTATTCAGAAGATCCGTTGCTTGCAGGTAAATGCGCTGCGGCGGCAACAAGAGGTATTCAGTCGCAGAAGGTTGCTGTTTCCGTCAAGCACTTCGCTTGTAACAACAAGGAAGCAAACCGTTTCGGTTGTGATTCACGTGTTTCAGAAAGAGCTTTGCGTGAGATTTATCTCAAAGGCTTTGAAATCTGCGTTAAGGAAGCTGATCCGTATACGATTATGTCTTCATACAACCTCATCAACGGTCAGCATACCTCCGAAAGCTATGAGCTTCTTACGGAAATTCTCCGCAACGAATGGGGCTTCAAGGGTATGGTTACAACAGACTGGGGTGTAAAGAATGACCCTGTCAAGGAAGTCAAGGCAGGCAACGATATGAAGATGCACTGCGGTTATCCCGAAGACCTTAAGAAGGGTATTGAGGACGGACGTATTACGAGAGCAGACCTTGAGCTCTGTGTCAAGAGAATCCTTACAATGTTCACAAAACTTGCTTGAATTAATTGAGATGTCGTTCATTCGGCATCTCTTTTTTTACTTGACAAATACCCCATAGGGGTATATAATGGTGATGTAAAGGATGTGAGTATATGGATAAAATTTGTTGTTCGGGTAAAATAAAAGAACGTACAGCAGAAGAACATAAAAAACTTATCAACAGGCTTAACAGAATAGAAGGACAGATCAGAGGCATAAAGGGAATGGTTGAAAACAGCGCCTACTGCACGGATATCCTCGTTCAGGTGTCCGCTGTCAATGCGGCTCTCAATGCCTTTAATAAAGAGCTTCTTTCTGAGCACATCAAAACCTGCGTTGCCGATGATATCAGAAACGGCAAGGATGAAACTGTTGACGAGCTTGTTGCAACTTTACAGAAGCTTATGAAATAGAGGTGGTTCTATGCAGAAATTCAGAGTAACGGGTATGACCTGTGCCGCTTGCAGTGCAAGAGTTGAAAAGGCGGTCAGCTCCGTCCGGGGTGTTGATTCCTGTACGGTCAATCTCCTTACAAATTCAATGGGCGTTGAAGGTATGGCAACAGTTGATGAAATTATTAAAGCTGTTGAAAAAGCGGGCTACAACGCTTTTGAAGAAGGTAAAAATTCGGAACAAAACAAAAATCAGACGCTTGAAGATACCGAAACACCTAAGCTTTTAAAAATATTTACGGCATCTCTCGCTTTTCTTCTTCCGCTTATGTATGTTTCAATGGGACATACAATGCTCGGCTTGCCGTTACCGTCGGTGCTTGAAAACAATCATATCGCCTTAGGAATAATTCAGTTACTCCTTTCACTCGCAGTAATGGTTATCAATCAGCGATTTTTTATTTCAGGCGTAAAGGGTGTAATTAAAAAATCCCCCAATATGGATACACTCGTTTCACTCGGCTCAGCGGCATCATTTATTTACAGCGTGTATGTACTTTTTGCGATGACTCAGGCTCAGCTTGACGGAAATGCTCAGGCAGTTTCAGGGTACATGCACGAGTTCTATTTTGAATCTGCGGCGATGATATTAGTACTGATAACTGTCGGCAAAATCCTTGAATCCCGTTCAAAGGGAAGGACGACAGATGCACTGAAGGCACTTAAAAATCTTGCACCTGAAACAGCGATTGTTTTAAAAGACGGTATTGAATCAGAGGTTGAAATATCTCAGTTGAAAAAAGGTGATATATTCGTTCTGAAACCGGGCAGCTCTGTTCCTGTAGACGGAGTTATAACGGAAGGCTCGGGTGCGGTTGATGAATCTGCACTTACGGGCGAGAGTATTCCCGTTGATAAAAAAGTCGGTGACAGCGTTTCTGCGGGTACGCTTAACCGTTCTGGATATCTTGTTTGCGAAGCTACAAAAATCGGGGAAGATACAGCTCTTGCTAAGATAATTGAAATGGTAAGCGATGCATCTGCAACAAAAGCTCCTGTTGCAAAAATCGCAGACAAGGTTTCGGGCTTTTTTGTTCCCGTAGTTATTGCAATTGCACTTGTTACTTTTGCGGTATGGTTGCTCGCAGGTCAGTCGGTCGGATTTTCTCTTGCCCGTGCAATATCAGTTCTTGTAATCAGTTGTCCTTGTGCTCTCGGCCTTGCAACACCCGTTGCAATTATGGTTGCAAACGGAGTCGGGGCTAAAAACGGAATACTTTTCAAAACGGCAGTTTCACTTGAAGAGGCAGGAAAGGTGAATACGGTTGTGCTTGATAAAACGGGCACGGTAACTCTCGGAAGTCCTGAAGTGACGGATGTTATCCCTTCGTCCGGGTTCAGCGAAAACGAGCTTGTTAAAATCGCATATTCTCTTGAAAAAAAGAGCGAGCATCCGTTGGCTCAGGCAATTGTGAAAAAGGGTGAAAAAGAAAATGTCGGTTCTTATGATGTAAGCTCGTTTAATGCAAGTGCAGGCAGCGGTATTGAAGGAACAATCAACGGCGAAAAGGTTATCGCAGGAAATCTCAGATTTATTGAAAAACTTTGCGATATTCAAACTGAAATGAAGTTGAAAGCAGATGAACTTTCAAAGCAAGGCAAAACACCGCTGTGGTTTATTAAAAACGGAAAGTTTGTCGGAATAATTGCCGTTGCAGATGTGATAAAACCCGAAAGTCCGCAGGCAATCCGCGAGCTTCACAATATGGGAATCAAAGTTGTGATGCTTACCGGTGACAATGAAAATACTGCAAAAGCAATCGCTAAAGAAGTCGGAATTGATGAGGTTGTTGCAGGAGTACTTCCTGACGGAAAGGAAAAAGAAATCAGAAAATTGCAGAAAAACGGAAAGGTTGCAATGGTCGGCGACGGAATCAACGATTCTCCAGCACTTACACGTGCTGATATCGGCATAGCGATCGGTGCCGGTACTGACGTTGCAATCGATGCGGCGGATATTGTGCTTATGAAAAGCAGACTGACGGATGTTCCTGCGGCAATAAGGCTCAGCAGAGCAGCTTTCAGAAATATAAAAGAAAATCTTTTCTGGGCATTTATTTATAATATAATCGGGATTCCTCTCGCGGCAGGTGTGTGGATTCCGCTGACAGGCTGGCAGCTTAATCCGATGTTCGGCGCGGCGGCTATGAGCTTATCAAGCTTTTGTGTTGTTATGAATGCATTGAGGCTGAATCTTTTCAAGGTTCACAGCACAAAGCACGACAGAAAAATAAAACAAAAAAATACAAAGGAGAAAAAGATTATGGAAAAAACAGTGAAAATTGAAGGTATGATGTGTCCGCACTGTGAGGCACGAGTAAAGTCAATTCTCGAGGAACTTGCAGAGGTTGATTCAGCAGTAACAAGTCACGTTGAAGGTACGGCGGTTCTAACACTCAATGCAGAGCTTTCAGACGACAAAATCAAATCCGTCATCGAAGCACAGGGATATAAGGTTGTTGGTTGATTTTTATTGACATTATAATATCCGGGTGATATAATCCTGATATATATTACTGAAAGGCAGGTGGACAAAATGACAATGACAGTGAACACAATGTTCCGGAGAGCCGTTTTGTCCGTTTGTGATTGATGTAAAATATCTTTCTGAACTTACAGGCATCTCCGTATATCCGGAGGTGCCTTGATTTTTTTTGGAGGAGGTATTGAAATGATACTTGAAGAGAAGAAAATTATATTAAAAGACGGCACAACAGCCGTTCTTAAAACTCCCGAAACGGAAGATGCAGAAATGTTACTTAACAGTATTAAAACTTCTAGTGGTGAAACAGAGTTTCTTTCTCGCACAATTGAAGATTGGGAGAGTGTTACCGTAGAAAGTGAAGAAAAATTCATTCTTAATGTACGTGAAAGTAATAATACACTGTTTATTGCTTGTTATATAGACGGTATGATTGCGGGCAACTGTGACATCACTTTTAATACCGGTAGCAAGACATCTCATAGAGCAACAGTAGGTATCGCTATTCAGAAAAAATATTGGAATATTGGTGTTGGTTCAGCAATGTTTAAAGAACTGATAAAAGCGGCAGAAGAACATGATGGTACAGAAATTGTTGACCTTGAATTTATTGAGGGTAACAACCGTGCAAAAGCACTTTACGAAAAATTAGGATTTGAAACAGTTTCGATAAAACCTAATTTTTTTAAACAAAAAGACGGAATATATCAGAATCTTGTTTATATGCAGAAATATTTATAATAACGGAGATGAAAATATGAACAAGGAATTAAAACCGATTACTTTCAGAAAAATGAATGATGAAGAATTTTCTGTTTATGCAAAGTGGTCTGCAAAGAATTATGCGGAACATCTGATTAAATCGGGTGATGAAAAATTCAGATTTAAAGCCCGAAAAGCTGCAAAAAGTGAATTTAAGGATATTTTTCCTGATGGTGCAGATTCTGCTGACAACTATCTATATGTCATTATAAATGAAAACGGTGAAAAAATCGGTGTTATCGGGTATCAGAAAAGTCCATTTGAAGAAAATGCCGCATTTGTTACGGAGAATGTTATCAAAGAAGAGTATCGGGGAAAAGGCTACGGAAAAAGCGCTTTTGTGAAGCTTCAGGAGGATGCTCGTGAAAAAGGTTTTGGGAAAATGGTACTGAATGTTTTCAGGCATACGCCCATATCGTATGCAATGTACGAGAAAAACGGATTTAAAGTAATAGAGGATTACGGTGGAAGCGCAATAATGGAGAAGATATTTTTATGAAATTAGTTATAATATTCGGAAGTCTTGCAGTCGGTAAAATGACTGTCGGTCAGGAGCTTGCAAAAATCACAGACCTTAAACTGTTTCATAATCATATGACCATAGAGCCTGTTATAGAGATTTTCGGATATTACGAGGGCAAAACGGTAAACAGATTACGTCAGGTTTTCTTTGAAGAGTTTTCAAAGAGTGATAATTACGGAATGATATTCACCTATGTTTGGGCATTCGACCACCAAGGCGATTGGGATTACATAAAATATGTTTCAGATTTATTCAAAGAGCAAGGGGCAGAAATTTATTATGTTGAGCTTGTTGCTTCACAGGAAATAAGACTTGAAAGAAATTCAACCGAAAACCGTCTTGAAAACAAACCCTCAAAACGCAATCTTGATTTTGCACGTAACGACTTGCTTGAAACTGACAAAAAATATCGTACGGAAAGCTATGACGGCGAAATAACATTTCCGAATTATATTAAAATCGATAATTCAGAATCAGCACCCGATGTTGTTGCAAAGATGATAAAAGAAAAGTTTTCTTTATAACAGGAAGTGATAGAATGGACAATCAAAATATTTATGATAACGAAGAATTTTTTAATGGTTACAGAGCTTTGCGGAATAATGAAGTGAACTATAACGATTTACTTGAACAGCCTGCAATGGCAAAAATGCTGCCCGATTTAACTGATAAAACAGTTCTTGACTTAGGTTGCGGATACGGTCACAACTGTATTGATTTCGTTCGTCGTGGAGCAAAAAGTGTTATTGGTGTTGATATTTCCGAAAAGATGCTTGAAGTTGCCGAAAGTGAATCGGCAGATGAAAAAATTGAATATTTGAATATGAGTATGACAGATATTGCAATACTCAATAAGACTTTTGATTTTATATACAGTTCTTTAGCATTTCATTACATAAAAGATTTTGATGAGTTTGCAAAAGAAATGCATTCTGTTTTGAACGATGGTGGTCAACTGTTATTTTCACAGGAGCATCCCATTATTACTTCTACTATTGACGGTAATGGTCATTTTAACAAAAACTTAAAAGGTAAAAGAGTATCTTATACTTTTTCAAATTACAATGAACCCGGTGAAAGAAAGGTGCATTGGTATGTTGACGGTGTTATAAAGTACCACAGAACATTCAGCAATGTTATAAATGCTCTTACAAAAGCAGGTTTTGTAATCGAAGAAGTATGTGAACCTACTCCTGAGGATTGGGCGGTTGAAAAACTTCCTACAATCGTTAAGGAGTACATAAAACCAAACTTTCTTATTATTAAAGCAAAGAAGGTATAATTATGAATGATACCAAATTACCAACACGAAAAGCTAACAGATTGCCGGGTCACGATTATTCGTCTTGCGGAGCTTATTTTATAACGGTTTGTGTAAAAGATAAGAATTTTCAACTTTCGCACATCGTAGGGGCGCCCATCGGGCGTCCGTTGGTTGAGCTTACAGAATGCGGAAAAATCGTTTATGAGGCTGTTAACAATATTGAGAAAAAATATCTTGGAATTAAGCTTGAAAACTATATTATTATGCCGGACCATATTCATTTGTTGTTATCAATTTTACCGAATGAAGGCGGACGCCCGATGGGCGCCCCTACGATTCCGAACGTTATAAATCAACTGAAAGGTTATGTGTCAAAGAAAGTTGGTTTTTCATTGTGGCAAAAATTATACTATGATCATGTAATAAGAGACGAAGAAGATTTTTATACAAAATATCAATATATTGAAAATAACCCTGTATCATGGTGTCTTAAACAAGGTGAACAAAAATGAAAAAAGCAATTATAATCGGTTGTCCCGGTTCGGGGAAAACGACCTTTGCGGTAAAACTGAATGAATGTACGGGCTTACCGTTATACCACCTTGATGCTATCTGGCACAAGCCCGACAAAACTCATATTCCGAGAGAAGAATTTGATGAACGGATAAAGGAAGTATTCAGCACATCCGAATGGATAATCGACGGCAATTACTCGAGAACAATAGAAATGCGTATGCAGGAATGTGACACGATCTTTCTTTTTGATTTGCCGACGGAGGTCTGCCTGCAGGGTGCGACAGACAGAATCGGTAAAGACCGCTACGATATGCCTTGGCTTGAAACGGAGCTCGATCCTGAATTCGAAGCTTTTATAAGAGAATTTCCCGAAACAACTCTTCCGAAGATATATGTATTGATTGAAAAATACAAGCACGAAAAAAACATAGTTATTTTCAAATCACATAAAGAGGCAGATGAATATATCAGAAATCTTTCTTCAATAACATTTGAGTTCCTCGATAAAACAAACTTTATGCAAGCATCAAAGGAGATTTTCGATATCCTTGCCGACAATATGGAAAAAATTGCACCGACAGGGAATACGCGGGAAGAGGATTATGCTTGTTGGTCTGATAGCGTCAGCGAAGGTCTTGAACGCGATGAACGACAGATAATTCTTATTAAACAAAAAGGAAAATTAATCGGATTTTTTCAGTATTTCACTAATGCGGATACTTTCAGAATGGAAGAAATTCAGCTTAAACCCGAACATCAGGGTAAGGGTATATTCAGAAGTTTATACGGTTTTCTTCTTCCGAGGTTAGATGAGAATATTGAATTTGTTGATGCTTTCGCAAGTATTCACAACACAAAATCAATCGGAATTCTTGAACATTTAGGACTTAAGAATGCTGGTCTTAATAAAAATGGTCGGTCTTACCATTTCGAAGGAAAGCTTGAAAAATTAAAAGAGTGGTATGAAAATAAAGATGTTTAATAAACATAAAAACTGCACAATTGAACCCCTTGCACTTGAAGATTATCACAAATGCTCAAATATCTGGAATATGAAATCTCAGCCCCTTGCAGAAAAGTGGCGCGAAGAAATTGCGTCCGGCAACCGTCAGGTTTTTATCTATAAAATAGGCGGTGAATTCATAGGCGAGGGTGCGTTGGTTCTTGATACAGGTGACCCTGATTACACAATACCCGGCAAACGTGTTTATGTTTCAAGGATGATTGTCAAAAAAGAATACCGTAACCGCGGTATCGGAAGTGAAATTCTTGAATTCCTGACAGAAAAGGCAAAAGAATCAGGTTTTTCGGAAATGACAATCGGGGTTGATAAAGACAATGTCAATGCACTTCATTTGTACAGAAAGTACGGCTTCACCGAAGTACTGTTCGACGGTGCGGACGAAGACGGAGAATATTTAAAACTGATGAAGAGGATATGAAAAATGAAATTTGAAGTTTTAGGCTACGCAGGAAGCGGTAAAACATATCTTTCTGACTGTTTGAAAGAAAAGAAAAATATTCCGGTTCTTCATCTTGACGATATCAAATGGGATAAGGAATGGAAACCTGTTGAAGATACGGTTGTGTTACCGAAGGTCAAAGATTTTATGGAAAATCCTGATTGGATAATTGACGGATATTATACATACCTGATGATAGATGAAAGGCTGGAAAGTGCAGATGAAATTATTCTCTTGCTTCTTCCTCGCCTGACTTGTTTTTTCAGAGCGTTGAAACGCACAAAACTGCGAAGAAAAGACGGGTATAAAAATGACATGAATTGGTGGTTTGTGAAGTTCATTCTTTTCGGATGCAGAAACAGGGAAAGGCGAGCGTTTTATAATGAAATTACGAAGAAATATAGAAACAAAACCGTTGTTCTTAAAACAAAGCGGCAGGTTGATGAATTTTTGAGGAGTATGTGATATGTTGCAACACCCATTCCCACCTTTATACGACGAAAACTCAAAAGTGCTTATCCTTGGCAGTTTTCCGTCAGTGAAATCCCGCGAGCAGATGTTTTTCTACGGACATCCGCAGAACAGATTCTGGAAGGTAATTTCAACAGTTATGTGCACTGACACACCTATAACTATTGAAGAAAAAAGTGCTTTTCTTCATTCAAATCATATTGCCCTATGGGATGTTATTGCCTCTTGTGATATCACAGGGAGTTCTGACAGCTCTATCAAAAATGTCGTTGCAAATGACCTTACGGAGATACTTGATAATGCAGATGTTAAACAAATTTTTGTCAATGGGAAAACAGCTGAAAAGTATTATAAAAAGTACATTCGTGATACGATTGGCAGAGAGGCTGTTTGTTTGCCCTCAACATCACCTGCTAATGCCGGTTGGAGTGTAGATAGGCTAGTTGAGACATGGGGCGTAATAAAGAACTATCTTGATTAAGGAGTAAACAAATGCTGCAAATAAAATACGGTATGCCCACATTGATTGAAACAGATATTCTTGAAGAATGTGCAAAGCTGTGTTCGGAATTGGGACTTGATTTCATCGAACTTAATATGAATATGCCGCAGTATCAGCTCACGAAAATTGATGTTGATTATTTTAAAAAGGTTGCTGATAAATATGGCATTTACTACACAATTCACCTTGATGAAAATTTGAATGTCAGCGATTTCAACCCTTACGTTGCAGAGGCATACACAAAAACAGTTGCCGATACTATTGAAATTGCAAAACAGCTTGATTCTAAAGTGATTAATATGCATATGGCAAGAGGTGTTTGTTTCACCTTGCCCGACAGAAAGGTTTTCCTTTTTTCGGAGTATAAAAAACAGTACATAAAAAGCATTATTGATTTCAGAGATATGTGTGAAAATGCTGTCAGAGATTCCGATATAAAAATTTGCATTGAAAACTGTGACGGTTATGAGGTTTTTCAAAAAGAAGCGATTGAACTACTTTTAGAAAGTAATGTTTTTGCTTTGACTTTTGACGTGGGACACAATCACGGTATAGGCGGTACGGATGAAGATTTTATAATGGAACATAAAGAACACCTGTATCATGTTCATCTCCATGACGCAAAAGGCAAGAAAAATCACCTCGCACTCGGCACAGGCGAAATGGATATTGAAAGATATATTAATCTTGCCAACGAACAAAACTGCCGAGTCGTTCTGGAAACGAAGACAGTTGACGGATTGAAACAGTCTGTTGAATGGTTGAAAGGAATTTACAATGCTTGATTTTATAACAAAAGAACCTATAAACAAAGGTTGGTCGGGTGACAAGAAATACTGTGTCACAACTGCTGACGGTACGAAATATCTTTTGCGTGTTACGCCTTTTGAAAAGAGTGCAAACCGTGAGAATATGTATCTTATGCAGAAAGAGGTTGAAAATCTCGGCGTTCCTATGTGTAAACCCATTGATTTCGGCAAGTGTGACGAGGGCGTTTATACACTACAGACTTGGATTGACGGCAAGGACGCGAATGAAGTTATCCCATACCTTGCAGATGCCGAGCAGTATGCTCTCGGTCTTGAAGTGGGCAGAATTTTAAAGAAAATTCATTCAATTCCTGCACCTGCAGACCAACCCGATTGGGAAATCCGTTTTAATGAAAAGATGGATAGAAAAATACAGATGTATAATGATTGTCCCATTAAATTTGACGGAGCAGAATATATCATTGATTACATAGAAGCAAACCGACATTTACTGAAAAACAGACCTCAATCTTATCAGCACGGGGATTATCATATCGGAAATATGATGATTGAAAACGGCAGAATCGTAATTATAGATTTTGACCGCTATGATTTTGGTGACCCGTGGGAAGAATTTAACCGCATTGTGTGGTGTGCTCAGTCTGCTCCGCTTTTTTCTTCAGGTATTGTTAACGGATATTTTGATGATGATGTGCCAATGGATTTTTGGAAGCTCCTTGCACTTTATATCAGTAGCAATATGCTTTCATCGATCCCTTGGGCAATTCCTTTCGGTGACAGTGAAATTCAGACAATGCTCAATCAGGCAAAAGATGTACTCAAATGGTATGACAATATGCAGAATCCCGTGCCGAGTTGGTACACAAAAGAGGTGCAACCATGATAAGAAAAGCAACTCCAAACGACACAAGGATATTAGCGGAATTAGCAATACAAATGTGGAGTAATCACACCGTGTCGGAACTTGAAGCAGATTTTGCTGAGATTGTTAGCAACAATGATGCGGTATGCTTTGTTAAATATGTTGATGATATTCCCGTTGGCTTTGCGCAATGTCAGCTTCGCCACGATTATGTCGAGGGTACACACTCATCTCCCGTCGGTTATCTTGAAGGAATATTTATTGTTCCCGAATATCAGCATAAAGGATATGCAAAAGAACTGTTGAACAAATGTGAATTATGGGCAAAAGAAAAGGGGTGCTCAGAATTTGCAAGCGACTGCGAACTTGATAACATCAATAGTTTTAATTTTCATATGGCAATGGGATTCGAAGAAGCTAACCGTGTTATATGTTTCAAGAAAGAGTTGGGGTAATTCAATATGGTTAGAAAAGCAACTAATAACGATATACCTGCAATAGCAGAATTATATCGTGAGCAATTCAGGGAAATGTCAAAACTGATTCCTGATTTCGTAAAAGAGGGCGACCAAAGTATAGATTTTCTTGAAAAAACGATTTCGGATGATGATTCGGATATTCTTGTTTACGAAAACGACGGTACAGTTGTTGGTTTTATTCTGCTTCAGGCAAAGGTAAGACCTGATTTTGACTTTATGCTTCCCGGTAGATATTGTTATATAATGGATGTAATTGTAACGAAAACTCACAGAAATAAAGGCTTCGGTACAGCTCTTATGAATTCGGCAAAGGACTGGGCAAAAGAACATAATTGCAGTTTTATAAATCTTGATGTCCTTGTGAACAATCCCAGAGCAATTAAACTCTATGAAAAACTCGGTTTTATCCCTAAAGCACAGGAGATGTACTATAAGTTTTGATAATATATTAGGAGGACGTAATATGCCTGTTTTTACAGTAACCTTTTGTACATTGATTTTTGTGGTTTATATCCTTGATAATTTCATAATAATCCCGAAAACAGAAGCAGTAACACTCAAAGAAAAGCTGTGGTCGGGACATAACAAAGGTTACATAAACCACGCTCTGCATCTGTCCGAAAAGAAAATTAAAAAAGGACAGGTGTGGCGTCTTGTGTCGTCTGCTCTTCTGCACGTCGGAACATGGCACATTATTTCAAACATAATTGCAACTCTCATTGTCGGGTATGCCGTTGAATCTCAGCTCGGAACAGTAAAAACCGCACTTTGCTATATTGTTTCTGCGTTCATATCGGGCTTATATATGGCATTTGTTTATAAGCTCCACGAGGGTGAAGGTGCATCAACGGGAATTTACGGTCTTATTGCAGTATTTGCTATACTTGCTGTTAAAAACGGAACGGTTTTCTTTTCTCCCGTGCCGACAATAGCATTGATAGTTTTGGCAATTTATACAATCGGCGGAATGCTTGTCGGTAAAGCGACTGCTTTTGAACATATCTCTGGCTTTGTCGGCGGATTGCTCATAGGTTTTGTTTTGTGTTGAGGTGACTAAATGAATAAATATCTCAAAAACTTAAACCGAATAGAATTCGTTGTCACTATGGCTTGTACGGGTAAATGCAAGCATTGTTCTCAGGGCGAACACAAAAGCTCTGAAAATATCGATAAGTATATAGCCGCAGACGCTGTCCGTAAAACAGCAGGGGAGTACGACATTAAATCCGTGATGACTTTCGGCGGTGAACCCTTGCTTTATCCCGAAACCGTATTTGAAATACATAAAGCGGCTCGTGAAATGAATATCCCGAAAAGACAGCTTATAACAAACGGTTATTTCAGCAAGGATTCTGACAGGATAAGGCTTGTTGCAAAAAAGTTAGCCGACAGCGGTGTCAATGAAATTTTGCTGTCAGTTGATGCTTTTCATCAGGAAACAATACCTCTTGAATATGTAAAAATATTTGCACAGGCAGTTAAGGAAAACGGTGTTGAAATCAAAGTTCATCCTGCCTGGTTGGTAAGTCCTCGGGACGAAAATCCGTATAACAATAAAACAAGAGAGTTACTTGAAGATTTCAATACAATGAATATTGAAACAGCGGAAGGAAACGTTGTTTTCCCGAGCGGAAATGCACTTGTATACTTAAGCGAATATTTTGATTTAAGCAAAGAAACCAAAAGTCCGTACGACGAAGACCCGAACGATATAAAAGCAATCTGCTTCAGCGCAAACGGAGATATACTCGGCAGTAATATTCATAAACAGAAGATTGAGAAAATTTTGTCAGATTATTCTCCCGAATGAACGAAGTTATCCGACACTAACGGGTTTTATGTCTTGCTTTTTAATTGTAGTTTATGATAAAATAATAATGTAATATGTAAAATTTAATCAGGAGGTATGACCCCCTATGGCACAGAGAATTCAGGCAGAAATGTGGGATAAGCTTCATTATCTTTTCAGAACTTATAATGACAGAGTTATCCACGTAGAGTTGCATTATGATTTCGAGCTTGATGCTGAGATCCTCAAGAAGTTTGTTGCAAATCTTTACGAGAAAGCTCCAGTCCTTCACTCATCATTTGTCAATAACTATGTCAGACCTTATTGGAGAGTGAATCCGTATAATATTGATGATGTTTTCACTATCAAACACATCACAGAGGCTGAAAAGGATGCAGAAATCGAAGCTTTCCTTATGCAGGAAATAAATCCGGGTGATAAGCTTCAGTTCCGTGTAGGTCTGTTCTATTACGAAGGTAAGACTGCGTTCTGTTTTGTTTCAAACCATATGTGTTTTGACGGCGGCGATACAAAGTACATTGTTGCAAAGCTTTGTCAGGCATACAATGAGTTTGTTGAAACAGGCAAAATCACCGATGACATCAGAGTCGGCTCCAGATCACACAAGATGATCTATCGTGACCTTTCGGAAGAGGACAGGAAGGCGGCGGGTAGGCTTATCCGTAACCCGTCTGTAAAGGATCCCCATAAATTCCCGTTATCAAAAAGTGAGCCTACGGATAAATCCTTTATGGCTAAGCATACGCTTGACAGGGATGTTTTTAAAAATGTTAAAATTCTTGGCAAGAAAAACGGTTATACACTTAATGATATGCTTATGGCGGCATATTTTGAGAGTGTGTACAGACTTGCAAATTTTGATAAATCGGACAGCCTTGTAATCGCAGGAGCTATAGACCTTCGAAGATATATCAAGAGTATGGAAGGTGTAGGTCTTACAAACCATACCGCATGGATGCAGTGCCGTATTCCTCATCTCGGCAAGGATATTTTTGAAACCCTTAAACTTGTATCTGAAAGTACAAACGAGTTCAAAAAGGACAAGTTTATGGGTATGTACGGTCTTCCTCTTCTCAACTTTGGCTATACATTACCGCATTTCATCGGCGAGATTGCCGTTAAAATCGGCTATGCAAACCCTCATCTTGCAATGAGTAATATCGGTTTTATCGATCCGGTTGCAACATCACTCTGCGGTCACGAGCCAATTTACGGATTTATGAGTGGTGCTGTTAAATACAAGCCGTTCGTTCTTCTTTCAGCTATAACATACAAGGAAGATTGTATTCTTGCTATGGGTGTAAGAGGTAACGATAAGGACAAAGAAATCGTAAACAAGTTCTATTCAATTTATGACGAATGCCTCAACGAAATCATCGAAGGCTGGAAAGAATAATTTAATATGTGTTTTACAAAGTGCTGTTATCTTTTGATAACGGCACTTTAAAATTTTGCTCCACAATGAAAAATGAGAAAAACAGAGAAAAAATGAGTAAAACAGAGCAATGAAGAGTATACCATAAAATGCTCTTGATTAGTCACGGATTTGCAGCGATTTTTTGCAAAAAAATGTTGACATTTGCAGATTATTGCACTATATTATAGAGTAATATAATAGCTGTTTTATTGCGTTAAAGCGAAAGCGGTTATTCAGACAAAACAAATAATCTTTTCGTGAGAGAGGGGCTGCATAATTGAAAAAGAACGTTATTATTGATCTCAAAAATATCTCCGTCAAGCTCGGTGATGCACAGATCCTCGAAAACCTCAATATGTACATCCGTGACAAGGAGTTCATTACACTTCTTGGTCCTTCAGGTTGCGGTAAAACCACAACACTTCGTATAATTGCCGGTTTCCTTGAACCCGACAGCGGAGAAGTTATATTCGAAGATAAGGTAATAAATGATGTTCCGCCCAACAAAAGACAGGTGAACACCATTTTTCAGCGTTATGCGCTTTTTCCTCATCTTAATGTTTATGAAAATATTGCGTTTGGTTTAAGAATCAAAAAGATGAAGGAACAGGAAATTAAAGAAACGGTAACCGAGATGCTCAAGCTTGTGAATTTAAGCGGCTTTGAAAGAAGAAATATCAATTCTCTTTCAGGCGGTCAGCAGCAGCGTGTTGCAATTGCACGTGCTCTTGCAGTTAAGCCGAGAGTTCTTTTGCTTGACGAGCCTTTGGGTGCGCTTGACCTCAAACTCCGTAAGGATATGCAGGTTGAGCTCAAGAACATCCAGCAGCGCCTTGGTATCACTTTCATATATGTTACTCATGACCAGGAAGAAGCTCTTTCAATGTCTGATACCGTTGTTGTTATGGACGGCGGTGTGATTCAGCAGATCGGTACTCCGCAGGACGTTTACAATGAGCCGAAGAATGCATTTGTTGCTGACTTTATCGGCGAAAGTAATATCCTTGACGGTAAGATGCTTGAAGACTTCAAGTGCTCTTTCTCAGGCGCACAGTTCCAGTGCCTTGACAAAGGCTTCGGTTCAGGCGAGTCTGTTGACGTTGTTGTACGTCCCGAAGACGTTGATATTGTTCCTGTTGAAAAGGGCATTCTTACGGGTGAAGTAACTTCTGTAACATTCAAGGGTGTTCATTTTGAAATTATCGTCGATATCGGCGGTTTCAAGTGGATGATCCAGACGACGGACTATGAACCCGTCGGCAAAAAAATCGGTCTTGATATTGAGCCTGACGCAATTCATATTATGAAGAAATCAAAGTATTCGGGTATGTACGGCGACTACAGCTCATTCAGTGACGAATTGGAGCATCTTTCAGATATTGTTGAGGAGGAGTAATCGATGAATAAAAAGTCTTCTCTTGCTCAGAAACTCTGCACATCTCCGCACATTATATGGTCGGCAATTTTTATTGTTGTGCCTCTCATTATGGTTGTTTACTATGCTTTCACAAATTCTGACGGTGCGTTCACTTTTGAAAACATCGCAAGACTCGGTGACTATACAACAACCTTCCTTCGTTCGATCTGGTACGGTATCGTTGCAACAATCATCTGCCTTATAATTGCGTATCCCTTAGCCTATATTATTGCGCAGTCAAAGGCTAAGGTTCAGAGCACAATGGTTATGCTTGTTATGCTGCCGATGTGGATGAACTTCCTTCTCAGAACATATGCGTGGATGACACTTCTTCAGGATAACGGTGTAATCAACGGTATTCTTGAAAAAGTCGGTTTGGGACCGTTACATATGATCAATACTTCGTCAGCGGTAATCCTCGGTATGGTTTATAACTTCCTGCCGTATATGATTCTTCCGATTTACACTGTTATGACAAAGCTTGACAGAAGCCTTATTGAAGCTGCGCAGGACCTTGGCGCAAACAAGATAAGAGTGTTCAGGGATGTTGTTTTCCCTTCTTCGCTTTCAGGCGTTGTTTCGGGTATCACAATGGTTTTTGTTCCGTCTGTCAGTACGTTCTATATTTCTCAGAAGCTCGGCGGCGGAAGCTTTGCCCTTATCGGTGATATTATTGAAATGCAGTTCCAGGTTTCAAACAATTTTAATTTCGGTGCTGCACTTTCCCTTGTTCTTATGGTACTAATTCTCATCTGTATGGCTGTTATGAATAAGTTCAGCGATGACGATGCGAGCGCAGCGGGAGGTATGATGATATGAAGAAGATGTCACTTTCCTCAAAAATCTACCTTGCCATTGTACTTCTCTTTTTGTATCTGCCGATAATTATGCTCATTGTTCTTTCTTTCAATGAGTCAAACAGTACAAGTGTTATGAGTGGTTTTTCAACGAAATGGTACGTTGAACTTTTCAGGGATGAAGAAACAATCAAGGCTTGTTACAATACATTGATTCTTGCAGTTATGACTGCGGTTGCGTCAACCTTCATCGGTACACTTGCAGCAGTGGGAATCAATAAAATGAAAAAGGGCTTTGTGAAAACAAGTGTTCTTTCAGTAACAAATATCCCAATGATGAACCCTGAAATCGTAACAGGTGTTTCGATGATGCTGCTTTTCGTTTTCATCGGAACAGCGCTTAAAATTAACGGTATTCTCGGCTTTTGGACGCTGTTTATCGCACACGTAACGTTCAGCCTGCCGTATGTTATACTTAATATTATGCCGAAACTCAGGCAGACGGATGTCCACATTTCGGAAGCCGCGCAGGACCTTGGCTGTACAAAGCTTCAGGCTTTTCTAAAGGTTGTTCTGCCGTCAATCCGTCCGGGTATCGTTGCGGGCTTCATAATGGCATTTACGCTTTCACTTGACGATTTTATTATCAGTTATTTCGTCAGCGGACCGAAATTTCAGACTTTGCCGATCCGAATCTTTTCAATGACAAAGAAAAGAGTTACTCCGGATATGTATGCTTTGTCAACTATAATATTCCTCGTGATTCTCGTTCTTCTCATTCTTGTAAATGTGTTCCAGTCAAAGAATGACGAACCAAAGAGTGCAAACAAAAAGGGGGCAGCAAAACGATGAAAAAAGTTTTCTCCTGCCTTTGCGCATTAATGATGTTTTTTCTTGTTGCAGTGCCTGTCATGCCGGTAGTATCCGCAAAGGATTACAGCCATCTCAGCGGTACGGAAATCAATGTTTACAACTGGGGTGAATATATTTCCGACGGTGCGGAAGACACGATGGATGTTAACAAAGAGTTTGAAAAGCAGACAGGTATCAAAGTTAACTACACCACCTACGATTCAAACGAGAATATGTATAACAAAATCAAAGGTGGCGGAGCAAACTACGATATAATCATTCCGTCTGATTATATGATTCAGCGAATGATTGAAGAAGAAATGCTCGAAAAAATCGACTTCAGCAACATCCCGAATTATACGAACATTCTTGATGAATATAGAAATCTTTATTTTGACCCCGATAATGAGTATACCGTTCCTTACAATGTCGGTATGGTCGGACTGATCTATAATACCAAAATGGTGACCGAAACTCCCGACAGCTGGGGCATTATGTGGGATGAAAAGTATGCGGGACAGATTCTTATGTTCAATAATCCGCGCGATGCTTTCGGAATCACACAGTGCTACCTTGGAATTGACCTCAACACAACAAGCTCTGAGGATTGGCACAGAGCATACGATAAGCTCAAGGAGCAGAAGCCTCTCGTCAGCTCTTATGTAATGGATGACGTTTACAATAAGATGGAAAGCGGCGAAGCTGCTATGTGCGCTTACTATGCAGGAGACTACCTCAGTATGTATGAAAATAATCCCGATCTCGCTTTTGTTTATCCGAAAGAGGGAACAAATATCTTTGTTGACTCCTTGTGTATTCCTAAGGGATGTCAGAATAAAGAGGGCGCAGAGCTTTATATTAACTTCCTTTTAAGCGGTGAAGTTGCACTTGCGAATGCGGAATATATCTGTTATGCATCACCCAACAGAGCTGTTGTTGAAAATCCGGACTATTCTCTTAAGGATGAAAAAATCCTTTATCCTGACCCGGAGGATATGCCTAAAACTCAGTATTATCATAACCTTCCAGAAGGTTTGCTTACTCTTATGACTTCACTCTGGGATAACCTCAAGATTGAAGGCAATGATGATGTTTCAATTTACGTCGGATTGGTTTCATTCACTACAATATGTGTTGTTTATTCTGTCTACCGTTTTGTACGTAAAAAGAAACGTGAAAAAATGTACTGATTTTGACACTCACGGAAAAACCGTGAGTGTTTTTCTTGCAATAAATAATAGGTTGTGTTAAAATTAAGTGATCAAGGAAGTGATTGATTGAAAGAATTAAAACGGTTTTTAATAATGGCTAAGCCTTTCAGAGGACCTATAATAATTACCGTGCTGATGCTTATAGGTGTTTCGGCAATCAGCCTCGTTACACCTGAAATGGTACGTAAAATGACAGGTATACTTACCGACGGCAGTGCAACGGTTGAAAAAATGGCGATGTATGCCACGGTTTTGCTTGTTGCTTACATAATCAAAGGTGTATTTTCTTTCTTTGCAAAGTGGCAGGCACATATCGCCGCGTGGAATTTTGTCGGTGATCTCACTCTCAAAGTGTACTCGAAGCTGCAGACTTTATCTATGGGATACTTTACCGATAAGCAGACGGGTGAGATGATGAGCCGTATAATCAATGATACGAGAAATCTTGAAAATCTTATCGCACACTCATTGCCTGATTTACTGTCGAATGTGCTTATAATCATGCTTGTTGCGGTGATGATTTTTAATATCAATCCTCTTCTGGCGGCAATAGCTCTTATTCCCGTACCTTTCCTGATTTTTGTCAGCACTGAATTTTCAAAAAAGGTGCTCCCGAAATTCAAGATAAATCAGCAGGTGCTCGCTGAGCTCAACAGCGTGGTGCAGGATAATATTTCGGGCATAAAGGAAATTCAGGCTTTCGGCAAGGAAAAGACGGAATATCTCAGAATGAAAGATTTCTGCCGTCACTACAGTCAGGTTAATATCAACGCAAACTTTTCAGCCGCAATTTTCCACCCGTCAATTGAGTTTCTTACCTCAATCGGCACGGTGCTTGTAATGGGGATCGGCGGTACTCTTGCACTTAAAGGCAAACTTGACGTTGCGGATGTTGTCGGCTTCTTTATGTATCTTTCCCTCTTCTATTCTCCGCTTGCCGTACTTGCAAGAATTGTTGAGGATGCACAGAATGCCTATGCGGGCGGACTCAGGGTGCTTGAAATTTTTGATACCGAACCGGAGGTAAAGGACAGCGAAAATGCCGTTGAAATCGGCAGAGCAGAGGGTAACATTGAGTTTAAAAACGTCAGCTTTTATTATAACGAGAAAGAGTCGGTGCTCAACGATGTTTCTTTCAATGTAAAAGCAGGACAGATGATCGCATTTGTCGGTGCAACGGGTGTTGGCAAATCGACCATTGTATCACTGCTTGAACGCTTCTACGATCCTATAAAGGGAAGTGTTCTTCTTGACGGCAAGGATATAAAAAATATTACCGTAAAGTCGCTTCGTAAAAATCTTTCAATTGTTCTGCAGGATGTTTTCCTTTTCAACGGAACAATTTTTGAAAATATAGCCTACGGTAATACTGCCGCAACGGATGAGCAGGTGCTTGAGGCAGCAAGGATTGCGAGAGCTGATGATTTTGTAAAGCTTATGCCTGACGGATACGATACACTCATCGGTGAAAGAGGTGTGCGTCTTTCGGGAGGACAGAAACAGCGTATTGCAATCGCAAGAGCGATTTTGAAGGATTCGCCTGTGCTCATTCTTGATGAGGCAACATCTGCTGTTGACAACGAAACAGAGGCACTTATTCAGCAGGCGATAGATGAACTTTCAAAAACAAGGACGGTTGTCGTTATCGCCCACAGACTTTCAACTGTTATGAAAGCGGATAAGATTATTGTCCTTGAAGAAGGCAGAATAACTGAGCAGGGAAGCCACGAAGAGCTTCTTCACAACAACGGACTTTATGCAAGACTTTGCAATGTCAATACGAACCAATTAAGGACGGAGGTTTAATTATGATAGTAACAACAATCGACAAACTCACAAAATACAGCGAGATTCCCTATGCACAGGATATGGTGGATTTTCTCAACAGTTTCCGCAAAACAGAAATGGCACCCGGCAGGTATGATATTCACGGCGACGACCTTTTTGCGGCAGTAAGCCGTTATGATACCGAGCCTGACGGTGACAGAGTTTTTGAAAATCATAAAAAGTATATTGATCTTCAGATTGTCCTCGAAGGCAAGGAAGAAATTCAATGGGCAGATACAAAAACTCTCACAATGGTTTCTGAGGAATTTTCAAAAGGCGGCGACATTGCTTTTTATAAAGGCGAGTCAATGGGATACACACTCCTCGGCGGTGAGCAGTGCGTAATTCTTTTCGAAGAGGATGCACATAAGCCGAACGTCCTTCACGAAAAGAGCGAAAACGTGCTCAAAGTTGTTTTCAAAATCAGACGCAGTGAATAATTATTCAGTTTTTGTTGACATGAATCTTATTTGGTGGTATATTTAAGCAGTAAATAAAACTATTGGAGGAGTTTATTATGAAAAAGTTTTTAGCACTTGTTCTTGCTGCACTTATGGTGTTCTCACTTGCAGCTTGCGGCGGCAATCCTGCTGAATCAGCAGCAAAAGTAAAAATTATTGACATCAACCTTACAGAAGAGCAGTATGCTTTCGGTGTTGATAAGGATCAGCCTGAACTTCTTGCAGATGTTAACGCTTTCATCGCTAAAATTATGAAAGACGGCACATTCGACGAAATCTGTAACAAGTATTTTGGTGACGGTGAACCCACAGCAGTTAAGTCAGCTGTAGAAGATCCTTCAAAGGATCAGCTCGTTGTTGCAACAAACGCAGCATTTGCTCCTTTTGAGTATATGGAAGGTGACTCATACTACGGTATCGATATGGAAATCGCAGCACTTCTTGCTGAGGAGCTTGGCATGGAACTCGTTATCAACAACATGAAGTTTGACTCAGTTTGTCTTTCAGTTGGTGAACATAAGTGTGATATCGCAATGGCAGGCCTTACAATCAACGAAACAAGAAAGGAATCTGTAAACTTCACTGATTCTTACTACAACGCATATCAGAAGCTTATCGTTAAGGCTGATGACACAACATTTGATGCATGCCAGACAGCTGCAGATGTTGACGAAATCATCAATGCGGACGGCACAAAGACGGTTGGTTACCAGAACGGTACAACAGGTAACTTCTACGTTGTTGGTGATGAAGAGTGGGGCTTCGCAGGACTTAAGGCTCAGCCGAAGGGTTACGATAATGGCGCTCTCGCTGTTCAGGACCTTCTCAACGGTAACATTGATTATGTTATCATCGATGCTGACCCTGCAGAACGTATCGTTGAAAACTTCAACGCTGTTGGCTGATAAAATTTAAAACCAATAAAACGGTGCCTTACTTCATATGATGTAAGGCATTGTTGATGTTAAAGGAAAAAGTATATGAACGGATTTATTTTTAAAGTCGAGAAGTTCCTTGACATTCTTTTGAATAAAGGCGGCTACAAAGAGGTTCTCACAGGTTTGCAGAACACAATGATTATAGCCGTCGCAGGACTTCTGATCGGTATCGTAATCGGTACTCTTATAGCTACGGTGCGTGTTATGCCGAAATACAAGGCAACAGTCAGAGCATTGGATAAATTCTGCAGCTTCTATGTGGGACTTTTCAGAGGTACTCCCATGGTTGTTCAGCTTCTTGTATTCTATTATGTTATGCTTCCGTTATTGGGACTCAAGATGTCTTCGGTATTGGTTGCAATTACTGTTTTCGGTCTTAACAGTGGTGCGTATATCTCTGAAATTATGCGAGGCGGTATCCTCAGTGTTGACCCCGGACAAATGGAAGGCGGACGCAGTGTAGGTCTCAGCTACGGCACAACAATGATGAAAATTGTTATTCCCCAGGCGGTTAAGAATATCCTGCCGACGATGGGTAACGAATTTATTGCACTTGTAAAGGAAACTTCGGTTGTTTCTTTTGTTGGTGCGAAAGATTTATACCTTGCTTTCCAGAGCATCGGTTCAGGTACATATGAATTTATGGTGCCGTATCTTGCAATGGCAATTATCTACATTGTGATAGTTTGTCTTATTACAGTGCTTATCAGGATTATGGAAAGGAGGCTGAGTAAGAGTGATAGAGGTCGTTAATTTGTGTAAATCTTTTGGCGATAATCAAGTACTCAAAAACATCAACACCACAATCAAAAAGGGTGAAAAGGTTGTTATTATCGGCCCCTCAGGCTCCGGTAAGAGTACATTTCTTCGTTGTCTTAACTGTATGGAGGACCCGACAAGCGGCTCCATAATCTTCGGCGGTGAAAATATCGCAGACCCTAAGGTTGATATTAATGTTCACCGTCAGAAAATGGGTATGGTGTTCCAGCACTTCAATCTTTTCAATAATAAGACAGTTATTGAAAACATTATGATGGCTCCCGTTCACGTTGCTGCCAAAAAGCTTAAGAAACAGAAAAGAGCAAATCTTCTTAAAAAGCTTCACCTTAAAAAAGGCACACCCGAACCTGTAAACACAAGTGTGCAGGAAATTAAAGCTCAGGCTCGTGAAAAAGCAATTGAACTTCTTAAGAGAATCGGTCTTGAAGACAAGGCTGATGCGTATCCTTCAAGCCTTTCGGGCGGTCAGAAGCAGAGGGTTGCTATTATCCGTTCTCTTGCAATGGATCCTGATGTTATCCTCTTCGACGAGCCTACCTCGGCTCTTGACCCTGAAATGGTCGGTGAAGTTCTTGATCTTATGAAAGACCTTGCTGAGCAGGGTATGACAATGGTTGTTGTTACCCACGAAATGGGGTTTGCAAAAGAGGTAGGAACAAGAATTCTCTTTATGGATGAAGGCAGAATACTTGAAGAAGGTACACCCGAGGAATTCTTTGTCAATCCCAAAACGGAAAGAAGCAAGGATTTTCTCTCAAAAGTACTTATATAATGACAAATTTGTACAAATTTTTAATCGGAGACTATTTACATTTTTCAGGAATGAATGTATAATCAAATTACTATGATATGCTTTTGAAAGGAGCAGATACTATGGTTAAGAAAACTCTTGTGGCAGCAATTGCTGTTATCGTTTGTGTTTTCCTTGTAACAAGCACAATCTCAAGCGGCATTACAAAATATGCAGATGCTAAAATTGAAATTGCTGAAAATGCAGCAGCAAACGCAGGCTCAGGTGCAGGTGAAGAACTCGGCCTTGATCAGCAGGCAGGCCTTATGGACGGAGACTCATCATTGGACAGCGATTCAAGCGTTGATGCACAGACACCGTCAGACGATACAGCAGCTGACACCTCAACAGACAGTTCTGCAGACGATGCAGCAAAACCGGACGATTCAGCAAAACCGAGTGATGCAGCACAGAACAGCGGTTCAGCTCAGCCGAAGGACGGAGTTGAAACACTCAATTACTACAACAGCGTAATCGACAAGGCTGTAAAGGCTAAGGTTGGTTATGATAAATCAAGAGTTACAGATAACGCTAAGATGGAAGGTTCTGCAGGTCTTGAAGCAATGAAGAGCCTTGTATACCAGTTCATGGGCATCGGCGCAGAGAACAAGTATACAGCTAAGGTTGAAAAAGGTAAGTGGGGCGACGAAGCATTGCTCAACGCAAGTAAGCTCACAGCTTCTGACGTTACTTCAGCAACATGTAAGGTTGCAGGCGATAACTATGTTATCACTCTTAAGCTCAAGAACGGCTCAAGCAGTGCAAACAAGTCAAACCCGACAACAGCTCCGACAACAGCTCTTGATAAGTCAGGTATCTGTGTCGGTGACAGAGACAGAAGTGAATACGACCACAAGACAGGTTCTGTTATCTACAGTGCAATCGGCGGTACATTCGCAGGCGCTGAAGTTAAGGAAAGCTACTCAAATGCAACAGTTACAGCAACTGTTAACGCAAAGACAGGCAATATTGTAAGCCTTGTTGTTGAGTGGAACCAGACAGTAACTCTCTCAAAGCTTTTGGGTATGGCTGCTGATGCAACAGGTGTTTCACACGTTAAGTACGAAAACTTCAAGTATTAATTTGAAACTCAGATAATAAAAACACTCCGTTAATTCGGAGTGTTTTTACTTAAATAAATGGCTTTGTATTAAAGGAATGATTTTATGTTAAACAAACGCGGAGCAGGTGTGCTTATGCACGTTTCATCAATTCCGTCAGATTACGGCATAGGCGTTTTTGATAAAAACTGCCTTTCGTTCATTGACAAAATTAAAGAAATGGATTTCGGCTATTGGCAGGTGCTTCCTTTTAATCCTGTGGATGATGCAAATTCACCATACTGTTCGTCTTCAGCCTTTGCAGGAAATTTTATGTTCATTGACCCTGTGAAGCTTATGAATGACGGTTTTGTTACCGAGAGTGATGTAAATGATAACATCTATCACGGTACGCCGTATACCGCTGACTATGAATTTGCGGCAGAGAAAAGGATGTCGCTTCTCAAAAAAGCTTTTATGCATATTGATGCCGAAACAGCATCAGCTGTAAAAGAGTTTGAGAAAGAAAATCCGTGGGTTGTCGATTTTTCTCTTTTTATGTCAATTAAAGAAGCGAACGGAAAGAAGCCTTGGTGGGAATGGGCAGATAATTATGCCCGTTATGATGAGTTTATCAAACACCACAGGTATGATTTCGAAGAGCAGTCTGCCTTCTGGCGTTTCGTTCAGTATGTTTTCTTTAAACAGTGGAATGAAGTTAAGTCTTATGCAAATGAAAAGGGTATAGCCGTAATAGGTGATATGCCGATTTACGTTGCGATGGACAGCGTTGACGTGTGGGCAAACCTCAGTCAGTTCAAGATTGACGAAAAAACTCTTAAGCCGAGCAAGGTTGCAGGTGTACCGCCCGATTATTTTTCAGAGGACGGACAGCTCTGGGGCAATCCGCTTTACGATTGGGATAAAATGAAGGCTGACGGATATGGGTGGTGGCTTTCACGTCTCGGTGCGGCTTTGAATACATACGATGTTGTACGTATTGACCATTTCAGAGCGTTTGCAAGCTATTGGGAAATTCCTGCCGAAAGTGAAACGGCGAAAAACGGAAGCTGGGCAATAGGTCCACGTATGGATTTCTTCAACAAAGTTTTTGAAAAATATCCCGATGCTCCGATTATCGCTGAAGATCTCGGAATTTTTGGTGAGGATGTTGTCAAGCTCCTTGAAGATACCTCTTTTCCGGGAATGAAGGTTGTTCAGTTCGGCTTTGACCCTGACGGTGATTCCTCACATCTGCCTCATAATTCGGGTGTGAATTCCGTGAATTACGTCGGCACACACGATAATAACACAATTCTCGGCTGGTTGTGGGAAGCTGATGAACGTCAGAGACGTTTTGCACTTGATTACATAGGCTTTGAGGGTGACAACTGGGGCGACGGCGGATATCATTCAAAAAGCTGCCGCAAGGTGATTGAAGCTGTATGGAAGTCGTCTTCAAATACCGCCGTTGTTGCATTCCAGGATATGTGCGGTTTTGGCAGTGATGCGAGAATGAACATTCCGAGTGTACCTGAAAAGAACTGGCGTTTCAGGACAACTGCAGAAACAATTAATTCAATTGATGTAGATTATTTTATAAAGATTAATTCAGTATGCAGAAGAATGTATCCTGTTTTCGAAAGTGAAAAATAAAAAGCAGAGGGGCTATAAAAAACGAAAGTTTTTAATAGCTCCTTTTTGCATATTAGTTTTCTTGACATCAATATCCTGTAATGATATAATACATTGATACATTATGTAATTCAGGAGGTAGTGCAGATGAAGAATATTTACTTCGTTCAGGTTGACGTTTCAGCCAGCTCAGGAACACAGAATGCTTACTTGCCGTATACGGCAGGTATTCTTGCCGCCTCTGCATTCAAAAGCGAAATAGTAAAGAATAACTGCGAATTCAAAGAATTCATCTTTCTTCGTGAAGATGTGAACGAGGTTGTTGAAAGACTCGATAATCCATCGTTCATTGGCTTTTCAAGCTATTGTTGGAGCACGGAGTATAACAAGCTTCTTGCAAAGGCTGTTAAGGAAAAATATCCCGATTGCCTTATTGTTTTCGGCGGACACGATATTCCCGATAATTTCTCAATGCTTGAGGAATATGATTATATTGACATTCTTTGCCATGGCGAGGGTGAGGACACTGTAAAATATCTGCTCGAAGCTTATTCTGAAGAAAGAAGCTTTGATGAGGTATGTAACATTTCCTTCAGAAATGCCGACGACGGGTTTACAAGAACGCAGACTAAACTTCAGGAAACTCTTGATTATCCGTCACCGTATCTTGAGGGCTGGTTTGATAAAATAGTAGAAGACCATCCTGAAATAACATTCAATGCAATCCTTGAAACAAGCCGCGGTTGCCCAAATCAGTGTGCATACTGTGATTGGGGTCTTCTTAAGGCTAAAACACGCCTGTTTCCGCTTGAAAGAGTAAGGGCGGAAATCCGTTGGATGTCAGACCATAAGATTGCTTTCGTCTGGGGTGCTGATGCTAATTTCGGTATGTTCAAACGTGACCTTGAAATTGCAAATGAACTTGCAAGGGTAAAAGAAGAAACAGGCTACCCCGAAAGAATGAGAATGAACTACGCAAAGAACAACTTTGAAAATGTTTTTGAAATTGTCAAGGTGTTCAAACGTTGCGAGTTTGACAGAATCGGCGCAACCCTTTCTTTCCAGAGTATGTCGTCCGAAGTTCTTAAAAACATCGGCAGAAAGAATACTTCTCTTGATTTTTATAAAAATCTTCTCACGACCTACAACAAAGCAAATATGAAAACCTATTCAGAGCTGATTCTCGGCCTGCCGGGTGAAACATATGAAAGCTTTATTGAAGGCGTTGGTAAGCTTTTTGAAATAGGACAGCACTTCGTTTTTGAAGTCTACGGCTGTATCCTTCTTCCTAATGCAACAATGGGCCAGAAGGACTATATGGAAAAGTTCGGTATTAAGACGGTGCGTTCGGAAATCATCCGTCCGCATTTCAACAACGAAGCATTCAGTGTGCCTGAATATAACAATATTGTTGTTGAAACAAATTCTATGAGCCGCGAAATGTGGGTGAGGGCAACTGCTTTTTACTATATGACAAAGGCTCTCCATGGTAACGGTCTTATCCGCGCATTCGGAATTTATCTTCACAACGAAATGGGTGTACCTTACGAAAAATTCTACGACGGTGCTCTTGACTATTTTGAAAGAAATCCCGATTTGTTCATTTCAAAGCTTTATTTTGATATCAAGCGCCATGCAGACGAGCTTTCTCTCGGTATAACAAACAGAAAGCTTATGTTTGAACCGTGCGGTGAAATCGTGTGGGACGATCACGAGTATGTTGTGCTCAATGCAATTTCTCAGCTTGATAAGTTCTATGAAGAAATTGTCCCGTATCTCGAAACTTATGAGATACCCGAAGACATCTTCGAAGATTTACTCAACTATCAGAAGAATATCATCCGCACTCCGTTCAGCGAGGAAAAAACGGTAAGTCTTCAATATGATATTCACAATTATCTTAAAGATGTTTATGTAAATAATATTCATCCTCTCCAAAAGAAAGCGCATACCCTTGTTATGCGCGACAGTAACCTTGTTGCCGATTGGAAAGATTTCGGCAAATTTGTTATCTGGTACGGCAGAATGGGCTGGTCTTCATATAAGGATGATGTTAAAGAAATCTAAAAGAAAGGGGAATAGTGTGATGAAAGAAAAATTTTATCTTGTACAGATTGGTGTATCATATTCATCACCCGTATTCCTTCCTTATTCCGTAGGATGTATAGCGGCATATCTTAAACGCGACGAGGAGATTATGAAGCATTATGATATCCCCGATATTATCGTAATGCGCGAAAAGATTGATGATGTTTTAAAGCGCTTTGATAATCCCTCAATCGTTGCATTTTCCTGCTTTACCTGGAATATTGAATATAACAAAACTCTTGCTGTTGAGCTGAAAAAACGCTTTCCGTCCGTTAAAATTATTTTCGGCGGTCACAGTGTACCTCACGGCAGCAGTTTTCTCGATGAATATGATTTCATAGATTTCCTTATGCACAATGAAGGCGAAGAAACAACGGCACTTTTCCTTAAGGCTCTTATCAATAGTGACAGCCTTTATAATGTGCCGAACCTTTCTTTCCGAACAGAAAAGGGGAATGTTACAACAGAATTCAGACATCCTTGTGACCTTTCCTCTTATCCTTCTCCCTATACAGACGGAATCTTTGATAACATAATGAAAGAAAATCCTGACAAAGAATTCCACGCAACCCTCGAAACAAACCGAGGCTGTCCTTACGGATGCACGTACTGCGAATGGTGTTTCACAAAAAAATTGCGACCTTTCCCGATCGAAAAAATCAAAAATGAAATTGAATGGATAGCAAAAAACAAGATTAAATACTGCTACTGTGCAGACGCCAATTTCGGCATAATGGAAAGAGATGTCGAGATAGCCGAATATGTTATTGCCGAGAAGAAAAAATACGGTTATCCCGATGTTTTCAAACCCTGCTATGCAAAAGAAAGCGACGAAACAGTTTTTAAAGCAGGTTATCTTCTTAATAAAAATCACATTGACAAGGGTGTTACACTCGCTTATCAGTCGCTTGATGCGAAGACACTTGAAAATATCGGTAGAAAGAATCTGACACTGGAACATTTTTCTGCCCTTGATGCGAGATATGACGAAGCAGGAATCCCGACTTACACCGAGCTTATTCTCGGCCTGCCGGGTGAAACCTATGAAAGCTTCTGTAAGGGTATGTGCCGTCTTCTTGACTCGGGTCAGAATAACTCAATGACGGTTTATGAATGTCAGGTTTATCCGAATGCTCCTATGGGAAATCCCGAGTACCGTGAAAAATTCGGTATTAAAACTTCTAAAATTCCCTTACTCGGTATTCACTACAATCCCGAATTCAGCGGCGTATCCGAGTATTTTGATATTATTACTGAAACTGCATCAATGCCTAAATCCGATTGGGTAAAGGCTTGTATGTTTTCTGTTATTCTTCAGACATTCCATCATCTTGGTCTGCTCCGCTATTTTGCAATTTATCTTCACCTTGAAAAAGGTGTTTCTTACTACGACCTCTATAACAGTCTTTTTGATTATATTTACAAAGAAAACAAAGGTTTCCTGAATGAATTCTTTGTTTCTCTCTATGAAAGAAAAGCTGATACAAAAACAGCTGACTGGACTTATAATCGTGATGTTTTCGGCACAACGGGCTGGTATTTTGAGGAGGGTGCCTTCCTTGAAATGGTTTATCACAGCGAAACTTTCTGGCAGGAAATAAAGCCTTTCCTTGAAAGGTTTGAAATTGAAAAAGAGCTTTTTGAAGAACTTTTTAACTATCAGAAAACGCTCGTAAGGCTTCCCGATGTCAGAGAAGTATGTATAAATTCAAAATACAATTTCTATAAATATTTTGAAGCAGCGAACGAAAATGCTGATCCTGTCCTTTTGAAGAAGAATTGTTCTCTTAAAATAAAGGCACACAAAGAAATTTCATCGTGGGCGGAATATGCCCGTGAAATAATCTGGTTCGGCAAACGTTACAGCGCAACGCTTCTTGTTAACCCGCGTGAGATTATCACGTATTCGGAGGAATAATGATGTCAGATATACTTCTGATTCAGCCACCGCAATGGTATCCGGTTTCGCCGTACCTTGCAGTGCCGCTGCTTGCAGGTCAGCTCAAAAAAGCAGGCTTTGACACAAAGTCATATGACCTGAATGCTGAGTTTTTTAACTACCTGCTCACTAAAGATATGGCAACTGAGTGTGATATGAAAGCAAGACAGATGCTCGAAAAGCTTTCTGCTGAGTATGAAAATACCGATATCAGCCAGATTGAGAAAAACGGCAGTTACGACGAAAAAACACGTTGCCTTAAGTATCTTACACTAAAAAAGTTCTACGAGGAACATGGTGAAGAAATTCCCTGTATCATTGAAAACATTGAAAATGCAGTCAACGTAACAAGGGATAAGGAAGAGTTTTTTATACCGGAAAAGCTGACGGAAGCAAAGCATATTATCCGCCTTGCTTTAAGACTCGTTTCGATGCCCTACGCACCCAACGAGATCGATTTTGACAATTACTTTGCCAATCCGCTTCTAAATCTCGATTGGAGTAATATCAAAATTCAGTCACAGGACAGAAACGTCAATATGTTCTACGACTATTTCGATAAATACACCGATAAAGTCAAAGCAGAAGGTTACAGCATCGTTACAATCGCGATGACAGACCTCAGTCAGCTTGTTTCAGTGTTTACGCTTGCTTCAATGCTCAAGGAAAAAACTGATGCAAAAATTATCCTCGGCGGAAATTATGCAACGCAGATTTACGAGGATATGATGAAGTTTGACGAGATTTTTATTTCTTACTTTGATTATCTTGTTATCGGAGACGGCGAAATTGCTTTGCTGAAACTCTGCTCTTATCTTAAAGGTGAGATTTCACTTGAAGAAGTACCAAATATTGTACATATGGATGAATCAGGCTGTGTTGTTTCAACCGGATTCTCTTGTGAAAAAATCGATATGGACGATTTGGCTTATCCTGATTTTTCGGATTACGATATGTCAAAATATTTTACTCCTGACCCGACATTTCCGATTCAGCTTTCAAAGGGCTGTTACTGGGGAAAGTGCAATTTCTGTGATTATGCCTATGGTCAGCAGGGCTACAGCCCGAAACACATCGGCAGAATTATCAAAGAAATCAAGCACTATGTAAAAACATATCATGCTTCAAAGTTTATCTTTGTTGATGAAGCAATTCCGCCGAAGTTTTATAATTTGCTTGCGACGGCGATTGTTGAAGCAGGTCTTAAAATCAATTTCTATTCCTTTGCAAGGCTTGAAACAGGGTATACCCCTGAAGTCCTTGAAAATCTCTACCGTGCAGGCGCACGTCTTTTCCTGTGGGGATATGAATGTGAATCTCCTCGAATTATGGAAATGATGAACAAGGGAATTGATGTTGAAAAACGTCTTGATATTCTCAAGGATGCAAGAAAAGCAGGCATATGGAATAACGGTCTGTTTATTTTCGGTTATCCGACGGAAACCCTTGATGAAATCAGGCAGACGATGGATGTTATCAGAAATAACAGAGATGTAATTCCGAGTTGTACACTTTCTAACTTTGCTCTGAAAAAGCATTCACTTCTCAAAGAAAAGCCGGGCGAAAACGGAATAGTTGACTATTCTTCAAACGGTGAATTCTATACCGTTTTCAAGGATGTTGTTGACGGCGTCTCTCAGCAGGACAGACGTACTTTAAGACGCGATTTTCAGTTCTCGTTCCTTGATGAAAATGCAAATTCTCTTTGGGCAGTAGTGTTCTCGGATTTTGATCATCTTCTTTTGTATCTTTCAAAATACGGCTGTGATTATGTTTCATCATACCGTTCAGAAAAACGCATTTGTCCCGAATTCAGGTGATAAATTAATGAAATTCACTTCAGTAACAATAATAATAGGTACAACGGATGAAACCGACTCTTTGAAAAAGACCGTTGATTACATAATGAAAAATTGTGATTATGACGATTTATGCAAGGTTTTAATGGTTAAGTCAAAAAATGCATCCGACGGTTGTAACAACGCAATTGCCTTTCTTGAAGAAAAGTATGGCGAGAAAGTGCGAGGACTTGAGCAGACACGTCCGTATATCGGCGGTGCCATCCGCGACGGTTTTGATGCTTCGGAATCTTCTCACATTATGCTTCTTCCGTCCGACCTTGCTATAAGCCTTGAATGTATCCCGGAAATGATAAGGAGGGTAAAGGAAAAACCCGATGTCATTTCGAAAACATCAAGGTGGCTGAAAAAGGGGAGCTTTCACGAGTACAACGGAGTGCGTAAAATCGTCAATAAGCTTTCACAGTTTTTTTTGCGTGTTCTTTATTCAGCTGATTTAACCGATTTTACAAGTCCCGTGCAGACGGCGCCCACAGAAGCTTATAATAAGTCAGATTGGCAGGAGCTTAATTTCCCGTTCCTTCTTGAAATGGTGCTCGTGCCTCTTCGCAGGGGATATGAATTTGAAGAGTTTGCTGTCGAGTGCTACGGCAGACAGCAGGGTAAGTCCAAAAATTCAGTAAAGCAGACAGCCCTGTATTTAAAAACAGCACTGAGAATCCGATTTACTAAAAAGTCCAGACTTACAAAGGAGTAAGGCAGATGAAATTTCTTTTTGCAGCAGTACCGCAGTGGTATCCTGTTAGCCCGTATCTTGCAGGTGCATTACTTGCAGGCCAGCTTAAAAATGCTGGTTTTCAGGCAGAAACATATGACTTCAATGTTGAATTTTTCAACGATATCTTGACAAAAGAATATATGGGAAAATGCCTCAACGCTGCAAAGAATTTTGTTGCTGACGAAAAGGCAATGATTCCGTCTGCCGAATTCAGCGACGATATAAATGCAAAAAGAACCAAAACTGCGAAGGTCAGAAAAAAGATAATCGAGGATTATTTTAAGTTTGACGGCAGCACTATTGAATATACGGTTGAAGAACTTGAATATTCAATGAAGGTTCTTAAAACAAAGGAGCTTTTTTACGATGCAGAAAAGCTTTTTAAAGCAAAAGATATAATCTTTTCAGCTCTTGATATTGCATCTCTCCCATATGCACCGTCAAGAATTATGCTCGATAATTTTATCGCAAACTCTGTTTTTACCTACGATTTCAAGGATGTTGACTATCAGTGTAAAAATGCCGATGTCAATATGTTCCTTCCATACTTTGAAGAAAAAATAAAAACACTTGAATTTTCGGAATATTCACTCATAAGTCTTTCAATAACGGACCTCAGTCAGCTTGTGCCGGGTCTCACTCTTGCAAGGCTTCTGAAAAAACATACCAATGCAAAAATTGCAATCGGCGGAAATTATATTTTCAAAGTTGAGCCTGACCTCAAGAAAATACCGCAGATTTTTTCGGAATACTGTGATTATCTTTCAATAGGCGACGGCGAAACGGCAATTGTTGAACTGGCTGAATTTATTGCAGGAAAAAGAGATATAAATGACGTTCATTCTCTTGTTTATGCGGATGAAAACGGTGTTGTTCACACAAACGTAAGAGCTCCTCTTTTGAAGCTCGACAGCGTTTTCTATCCTGATTTTGATTCATATGATTTTTCAAAGTACCTTTCTCCGGAAACGGTTATTCCGGTTCAACTCGGTAAGGGTTGTTATTGGGGCAAATGTACATTCTGCGATTTTTATACAGGCCAGCAGAAATTTGATATGAAGTCGGTTATCAGAGCTGTTGACGAGGTTGAATATCTTTCAAAGAAATACAACAGCAAACTGTTTACTTTTGTTGATGAAGCCGTACCGCCGAAGTTCTATAACGAATTTGCAAAGGAAATCAAGAGAAGAAATCTCGAGATTTATTTCTATTCTTTTGCAAGGCTTGAAAAAGCTTTCACCCCTGAAGTGCTGAAAAACCTGTATGATTCAGGCGCAAGGTTCTTTATGTGGGGTTACGAGGCGGAATCAGAACGTATTATGAAGCTTATCAATAAGGGTATCGATCTGAGCTTCAGAAAGAAAATTCTTGCAGATTCAAGGGACGCAGGCCTTTGGAATCTCTGTACCTTCCTTTTATGCTATCCGACCGAAACTCCCGAGGAGCTTCAGTCTACAATAGATGTTATCTATGACCATGAGCTTGTAAACAGCTGTACGCCGTCAAACTTTGCACTTAAGAAGAACGCAATTCTTAAAGACGAGGCAACGTCTGTCGGTATCAATGATTTTACCGAAAACGGGCAGCTTCATATTTCGTACAAGTATCAGTCAGAAACCCAGACAATGGAAGAAGTTAAGTTAAAGAGAAATACTTTCGAAAAGAAATATCTTGAAGATACTGCCGACCGTTTGTGGGCACACACGTTTACGGAAAGCGACTTTCTTCTTATGTATCTTGCAAAATACGGCAGAGACTACGTCAAAAACTACAGACTGAAATACAAACGCAAACTAAGATAAGATTTGCCCTCGCGTCCGCGTGAGGGCTTTTTGTTTGACTTTGAAAAGCTATTTTGATATAATTTTTTTACAGAAAATTATAAGAGGTGACAATATGTCCGATTTTACTTCAGCTTCGATAATTAAAAAACTTGAAAAACCGATTCTTACTTACAAGGATATTCCTTATCCGGCTACACTTATTTTTAATGCAGGTGTTGCAAAATATAACGGCAGATACGTAATGCTTTTTAGAAACGATTATGGTGATTTAGAAAACAAAAAGCTTTACGGAACAAATATCGGTCTTGCATTTTCAAATGACGGAGTCAACTGGGAAGTGTCGGATAAACCTTGTTTTACCATGCAGGATGATGAGGTTGAACGTGCATATGATCCGCGTCTTACGGTAATTGACGGTGTCTGCTATGTTTGCTTTGCAACTGATACGAAGCACGGACTTCGTGCCGGAATAGCTTCTACAACAGATTTTGAAAACTTTGATATCAAGTATCTTTCTGTGCCCGATAACCGCAATATGGTTCTTTTCCCGGAGAAAATAAACGGTTTGTTTACAAGGCTTGAAAGACCGATGCCTGTTTATTCAAGAAGTCACAAGGATACATTTGACATCTGGCTTTCTCAGTCACCTGACCTTAAGTTCTGGGGTAATTCAGAGCTTGTTATGGGCGTTGAGGATGTTCCTTTTGCAAATGATAAAATCGGTCCTGCTGCACCTCCCGTAAGAACTGAAAAAGGTTGGCTTACAACTTTTCATGCAGTAGATATTGATTATTCGAGAGGTAAAAACGGCTGGGAGGACAGATGGCAGAAGCGATATACTGCAGGTATAGCTCTTCTTGATCTTGAAGATCCTTCAAAGGTTATCGGTATTTACGATAAACCGCTTATCGTTGCCGATCTTCCGTATGAGAACGAAAACGGATTCAGGCAGGATGTTATCTTCCCGGGCGGAATGATACTTGAGGATAACGGTGAAGTAAAGATTTATTACGGTGCTTCTGATACGGTTGAATGTCTTGCGACAGCCGATGTGAATGAACTTATAGATCTGTGTCTTAAATAATCAGAAAAGAGGTGAGACGATGGGTAGAAATAACTCCTGTCTTGACTGCAAACACTATACAGAGGATATCGGCGACAAGGGTTACTGCAAGCTCTACCGTCATAACACCGCGTCTCCCGAGATTGCCTGTCCAAAGTTTGAAAGGAAAGAAACAAAGGAAAGAAGAAATAATTTTAATGTTGAAAGGGTAAAAGAACTCGTTTTTGACGAAGCTTCAATGAACAGATACAAAAGCTCTGCCACCAAAATGTTTATGCCGCTTTCTGTTATGTGCGTAACAGTTCTGTCAATTCTTCTTCTGATTTTCAGCTCAATTCTTTGTGCAACACTTGCGACTTATGCCGAGGTAAGAACCTTGCATAAAGCAATTTTTATTATTGTCGTCGGTTCTTTTGTTATTTCGCTTATAGTTGTTGTTTGTATGCTTCTTTCAAAATTCAGAGTAATGCGGTTTATTATTCCTGCACTTTCTTTTTTTATTATTCTTTTTCTTCTCGTTTTTTCAAATGAGGTTTGGTTTGATTTTCATTCATTGATAATGACAATATCGGAAACAATTTTCAACACAACAGTTTGATATCAGTGAAACAGCCCGAACAGGGCTGTTTTTTTTACTAAATTTTTCTATTTTTTTGTAAAAAACTATTGGAACTGAAAAAGAATTATAGTATAATTGAACAGTATATATAAAAGATAATGCCTTTTTATGTCTGGAGGGAAGAATTTGTCAGCAAAATATTCTATTTCTCTTTCGAAAATCGCAAAAATGCACGGTCTTGAAACGGTTTATACGCCGAAAGATCTTTCAGAAATTATGGTAACTTCACCTGACGTTAACCGTCCGGGATTGCTTCTTACGGGCTTTACAAAGTACTTTGCATCCGAAAGAATACAGTTCCTCGGAATAACTGAGGTTGAGTACCTTCACAGCAGTAAGGATGATGAAAGAGTCAGAAAGATAAAAAGACTTTTATCAAAAAAGCCTGTTGCGGTCGTGATTACAAGAAATCAGGAGTTTGCACCCGAATTCCTTGAACTTGCAGAAAAATACGGGGTGCCGCTTTTAAGAACTTCTGACGGTACATCAAGCTGTATGTCAAGTCTTATCTCGTATCTGAGTGCCGAACTTGCACCGCGTATAACACGTCACGGTGTTTTTGTTGAAGTTTACGGCGAAGGTGTTCTTATTCTTGGTGACAGCGGTGTGGGTAAGAGTGAGATCGCACTTGAACTTATTAAGAGAGGTCACCGTCTTATCGCTGACGATGCTGTTGAAATAAGGCAGGTTTCCCATAAAACTCTTGTCGGCTCTGCTCCGGAAAATATCCGCCACTTCATTGAACTCAGAGGCGTCGGTGTTGTTAACGCAAGACGACTTTTCGGTGTCGGCTCGGTTAAGGTTTCGGATAAGATTGATATGGTTATTCAGCTTGAACAGTGGAATCCTGAAAAGAGCTATGACCGACTCGGACTTGACAGCGAAACAATGGATATTCTCGGTGTCAGCGTTCCGATTTCGGTTGTTCCCGTTACTCCGGGTCGAAATATTTCAATCATCATTGAGGCGGCAGCGATGAACAACCGCCAGAAAAAGATGGGCTATAACGCTGCAAGACAGCTTCTTCACAATCTCGGCATGACTGATGATATCGTGCCTGAGGAAGACGAACTTGAAATTTGGCATAATTTTTAATTTTGGAGGAATTTATAATGTACAGAATTGGTGTTGATCTTGGCGGTACAAATATCGCTGTAGGCGTAGTTGACGAAAACTATAAAATTATCGGCAGAGGCAAGGTGAAGACAAATGCACCACGTCCTGCCGAAGAGATTTTTGATGATATTGCAAAGGCAATCCGTATGGCTGTTGAAGATGCAGGTCTTACAATGGATGATATTTCTTTTGTCGGTGTCGGTACACCCGGCTCAGTAAACAAAGAAAAGGGCTTGATTGAATTTTCAAACAACCTTGATTTCAATAACGTGCCTGCAAACAAGCTTCTTGAAGAAAGAATCGGCAAGGCTTGCGTATTTGAAAACGATGCAAATGCTGCTGCACTCGGTGAAGCATATGCAGGTGCAGGTAACGGTGTTAAGAATCTTGTGGCTGTTACTCTCGGTACAGGTGTAGGCAGCGGTATCATCATCGGCGGTAAGGTTCTTGGCGGTACAAACGATGCTGCGGGTGAAATGGGTCACACAACAATCGTTGTTGACGGTGAGCAGTGCAACTGCGGCAGAAAGGGCTGCTGGGAGCGTTATGCTTCTGCAACAGCACTTATTTCTCAGACTAAGGCTAAGATGCTTGAATGTCCTGACAGCAAAATGTGGGCACTCTGCGACGGTAACATTGACAATGCAAGCGGCAGAACAGCCTTCAGTGCTATGTACGAGGGCGACGAGGCTGCAAAGCAGGTTGTTGATCAGTACATCAAGTATGTTGCAATCGGTGTAACCAATATTGTAAATATCTTCCAGCCTGATGTAATCTGTATCGGTGGAGGTATCAGCAATGAAGGCGATAATCTTCTTGAACCGATCAGAGAGTTTGTAAGAAAAGAGTGCTATACAAAATACGCTTGGAAGCAGACTAAGATCTGTAAGGCTGTTCTCGGAAACGATGCAGGTATCATCGGTGCTGCACTCGCTGAATAATATTACGAGGTCATTTTATGAATTTCGATAAAGTATATGAATTGGCAACATCCCTCGGCTGTAAGGCTGAGTGGGATGTTCCTATGTGTGATTATACGACGTTTAAAATCGGCGGAAATGCACGGCTTATGGTAACACCTTCATCAGACGAAAGCCTCGCCGAAGTTATCAAAGCGTGTAAAGCCGAAGGCGTAAAGCCTATGATTATCGGCAACGGCAGTAATATGCTCATTTCCGATAAAGGTCTTAATACGGTGGTTATCAATATGTGTCGCGGTAATGCCGGAATACGCTATTTAGGCGACGGTGTTATCGAATGTGACGCGGGTGTTACACTTTCAAAAGTCTGCAACTTTGCTCTTGAAAAGGAGCTTACGGGGCTTGAATTTGCATTTGGAATTCCCGGCAGTGCAGGCGGTGCGGCCTATATGAATGCAGGTGCCTATGACGGCGAAATGAAGGATGTTCTTGTTTCGTGTACTCACATTGATTCTGACGGAAATTCTGGTCAGCTCAGCGGTGATGAACTCGGACTTTCGTACCGCACAAGTGCCTATGAGCATAATGGATATATCATCACAAAGCTTGTTTTGAAGCTTGAAAAGGGCGACAAGACTGCAATCAAAGCAAAAATGCAGGAGCTTCTTCAGCGAAGAAAGGATAAGCAACCGCTTGAATTTCCGAGTGCTGGAAGCACGTTCAAAAGACCTGTCGGCTATTTTGCTGCAGCACTTATCGATGAATGTGGACTTAAAGGTGCATCCGTCGGCGGTGCACAGGTCAGCGAAAAGCATGCCGGATTTATTATCAATAAAGGCGGTGCAACTTCAGATGACGTTATGAAGCTCATTGAACTCGTTCAGAAAACTGTCCTCGAAAAGAAGGATGTTGTTATTGAACCCGAGGTCAGACTTATAGAAGAAATTTAACCCTAAGTTGGCGACAGCCGAACACTGTACGCCTAAAATTTAAACCTTTCGGCGTATCAAGCCGTTTTATCGTCTTGAAACACGTTGCGGATTGGCGAGTATTTTAACAAAGAAATGGCGGAAATTATCCGATAAAAAACACGGTTCGGATTATTACCGCCACCCTAAAGGGGAAGTGAAAATGGAACTTTTAATTGTAACAGGAATGTCAGGCTCAGGAAAATCTGCCGTTACCGATGCGCTTGAGGATTTAGGCTATTTTTGTGCGGACAATATGCCGCCTGCGCTTATTCCTACAATCGCACAGTTTATTCATACCTCACATGAAACGAATCCAAAGGTCGCAACAGTAACGGATATCCGTGTCGGTGAAAATTATCTCAAGGATTTCAAAAAGACATTCGAAGCACTTAGCAAGATGAACTATGAATATAAGATTCTCTTTGTCGATGCTGCAGATGATGTTATTATCAGCCGTTATAATCAGACGAGGAGAAAGCATCCCTTGCTTGAAAAGTGCGAGGGCTCATTGTCTGCTTGCCTTGCATATGAGCGTGAGATACTTCGCGACATCCGTGCAATTGCAGACTATACTATTGATACATCAAAGTCGACCGTTTCAGAGTGTAAGCAGAGGGTCATCGATCTTTTTCTTGAAAATCCCGAATCAGCAATTAAAATTTCCTGTATGTCTTTCGGATTCAAATACGGAATTCCTACGGATGCTGACCTTGTTTTTGATGTCCGCTGTCTGCCGAATCCTTTCTATATTCCCGAACTCAAATATCATACCGGACTTGAAAAAGAAGTTTGTGATTTCGTAATGAAATTTGAACAGTCAAAGATATTGCTTAAGAAAATCAACGACCTTATTCAGTATTCTGTTCCTCTTTATATGCAGGAGGGTAAGAGCCAGCTGATAATCGCGATCGGCTGTACGGGTGGAAGACACCGTTCCGTATGCTTTGCAGAACAGGTTAAAGACGGTCTTGCAGGTCTTGGTTATTCAGTTTCCATAAAACACAGAGATATCGAAAAATAACAGGTGAGATTATGTCATTTACCGCAGATGTAAAAACTGAATTATCTGAAATTGACCGTTTCTCTGCGGCACAGAAACGTGCATATGCTTACGGGTTTTTACTTTTTGGAAAAAGCTTCAGCGTACGTTCGGTTTCCTGTGCTTCTGATTACAAATGCGTAATTGATTCTTTTGCTTCGGTAATAACCGAGCTGACCGGAATCAAGCCTGTTGTTTCGAACCTAAAAAGCGGAAAATGGGTGCTGAAAATTACAACAGCTGATTACAGAAAAGCTTTGCTTGAATTTTTTGATCACTCAGCGAATGAAATTTCGTTAAGAATAAATCACGGAAATTTTGAGGACGATGATTGCTATTTTGCTTTTTTGTGCGGAGCGTTTCTGTCCTGCGGCTCACTTTCTGATCCTAACAAGGGATATCATCTTGAATTTGTTGTTCAGCACAATAAGCTCAGCGGCGATCTTCTTAAAATCCTGACGGATTTCAGCCTAAGTGCGAAATACATATTGCGAAAATATTCTCATGTTATATACATTAAAGGCAGTGAGGATATTGAAGACCTTCTGACGATGATGGGGGCACCGAACTCAAGCCTTCAGCTTATGGGAATCAAGGTACAGAAGGATGTCCGAAATAAAATTAACCGGAAAATGAACTTTGAATCTGCCAATATGAGCCGTGCGATTGAAGCAGGACTTGCGCAGGTTGAAGCAATTGAAATAATCGAAAAAAAGCAGGGTCTTGATTCTCTTACGGATGAGCTCAAAGAGCTTGCGGTTTTAAGAAAAGAAAATCCCGATATGTCACTCAAGGAATTGGGAGCTTCATTGAGTGTCCCGATTTCAAGGTCAGGTGTTAACCACCGACTTGCAAAACTTATAAGTATTGCAGAAAAATACAGATAAAAATATAAAAGGAGGCGGCGCAATGTCCGGTTTTACTCATTTACATCTTCATACCGAATACAGTCTGCTTGACGGTGCGTGCCGCCTTGATAATGTTCTTGACAGAGCGATAGAGCTTGGTCAGACCTCAATAGCGATTACGGACCACGGCGTTATGTACGGCGCTGTGGATTTTTATAAAAAAGCCAAAGCAAAGGGTATCAAGCCGATTATAGGCTGTGAATGCTATGTTGCATCAAGAACACGATTTGATAAAGTTCACGCGCTCGACAGTGAGAGATATCACCTTGTTCTGCTTTGTAAAAATGCAACGGGATACCAGAATCTCATTGCGATGGTTTCAAAGGCGTGGACAGAAGGTTTCTACACGAAGCCAAGAATAGACAAGGAGCTTCTTGAAAAGCACAGCGAAGGTCTTGTTGCTCTTTCAGCCTGTCTTGCAGGTGAAATACCGAGAGCGCTGACTGCCGGAAATTTTGAAAAAGCAAAGGAAACAGCACTTTGGTATAACTCTGTTTTTGGCGAAGGCAACTTCTACCTTGAAATGCAGAATCACGGAATCAGTGAGCAGAAACAGATTGAGCCCTTGCTTATCAAGCTTTCAAATGAAACAGGTATTCCTCTCGTTGCAACCAACGACACACACTATGTCAACCGCGAGGACAGTAAAATACAGCAGGTTCTCATATGTGTTGCAACCAATACCACGATTGGTCAGGAAAATTCCCTTGAATTTCAGACGGACGAGTTTTATCTCAAGTCCGAAGAGGAAATGTCAGAGCTGTTTTCTCACGTTCCGCAGGCGATAGAAAATACACAGAAAATTGCAGATATGTGCAATTTTGACTTTGAATTCGGCAACACTAAATTACCGCACTTTGAAGTTCCTGACGGAAAAGACCATTTTGGATGGTTCAAAGAGCAGTGTTATGAGGGAATGCTCCGCAATTACGGAGAAAATCCTCCTCAGGAGTATTACGAAAGGCTCGATTATGAGCTTGACGTAATCAATAAAATGGGCTATGTTGACTATTTCCTTATAGTCCACGATTTTATAAGATACGCAAAGAACAAGGGTATTCCCGTCGGCCCCGGCAGAGGCTCGGGTGCAGGCAGCCTTGCGGCTTACTGTATCGGTATTACGGGAATTGACCCGATGAAATACAGTCTCCTTTTCGAACGTTTCCTCAACCCGGAGCGAGTAAGTATGCCCGACTTCGATGTTGACTTCTGTTATGAAAGACGAGAAGAAGTAATCGATTATGTTATCAACAAGTACGGCGCAGACCATGTTGCACAGATTGTAACTTTTGGAACACTTGCCGCAAGGGCAGCTATCCGTGATGTCGGACGTGCAATGGGAATCCCGTATAACGTTGTTGACAATGTTTCAAAGCAAGTCCCCAGAGAGCTCAATATAACAATTCAGAAGGCTCTTAAAAAATCACCTGAATTTAAAGAACTTTACGAATCGGATGAGCAGATAAAGGAACTCATTGATACTTCAATGAAGGTTGAGGGTATGCCGCGTCATTCTTCAACTCACGCGGCAGGTGTTGTTATTACACGCGATCCCGTTGCAAGCTATGTTCCTTTGGCTCTTAACGACAATTCACCCGTAACTCAGTATACAATGACTACCCTTGAAGAACTCGGACTTCTTAAAATGGACTTCCTCGGTCTTCGTACCTTAACGGTTATCAGCGATGCTGAGAAGATGATCCGTCTTAAAAACAAAGACTTTGATATTTACAAAGTAAGCACTTCAGATGAAGATACTTTCAAAATGATGTCGAAAGGCCAGACGGAGGGCGTGTTCCAGTTCGAATCCGCAGGTATGAAATCAGTACTTGTCGGGCTCAAACCCGTCAATATTGAAGACCTCATAGCCGTTATTTCTCTTTACAGACCCGGCCCGATGGATTCGATTGACACTTATATTAACAACCGCCATCATCCGGAAGATACGGTTTATAAAACAGAAAAGCTCCGTGATATCCTTGAAGTTACAAACGGCTGTATGGTTTATCAGGAGCAGGTAATGCAGATTTTCCGTTCTCTTGCAGGCTATTCCTACGGCCGTGCTGATATCGTACGCCGTGCGATGTCAAAGAAAAAGCACGATGTAATGGAAAAGGAAAGACAGAATTTCATCTACGGTATGGTCCGCGAAGACGGTACGGTAGAATGTGAAGGCTGTGTAAAGAGGGGAATACCTGCTGAAGTAGCAAACGATATCTTTGATGATATGTCCTCGTTCGCATCCTATGCTTTCAATAAATCTCATGCGGCAGCCTATGCCTATGTTTCGTATCAGACGGCATATCTCAAGTGCCATTATCCGTGCGAGTTTATGGCGGCGCTTCTTTCAAGCGTACTTGATAACTCAGCAAAGGTTTCCGAGTATACCAACGAATGTAATAATCTTGGTATAAAGGTGCTTCCGCCGCACGTCAACGAAAGCCTTGAAGGCTTTACTGTCAGCGACGGCAATATCCGTTTCGGACTTCTTGCAATCAAGAATCTCGGCAGAAACTTTATTAAAAACATTATCGCTGAAAGAAGACTCGGTAAATTCACATCGTTCTATGATTTCTGTTCAAGAATGCACGGTGCGGACTTCAATAAACGTGCTGTTGAAAGCCTTATCCGCTGCGGTGCTCTCGATTCTCTCGGTGCAAACCGCCGTCAGATGCTGATGGGAATGAATGAAATCATAGATGAGCTTGATAATAAGAAAAAACGCAATGTTGAAGGTCAGCTCGGTCTTTTTGATATGGGAGGCGACCTTTCCAACCATGGTGAACCTGAGCTCAGGTATTACGATGAGTTTCCGTTATATGAGCTTCTCAGTATGGAAAAAGAAACAACGGGACTTTATCTCTCAGGACATCCGATGTCTGAATATACTGATATGGCGGCAAAACTTCACTGTGCAAAGGTTTCTGACCTGAATATGTCAGACAGCGATAACGCAACCTATAAAGACGGTGAAAGAGTCAAGGCTATGGGCATTATTACCCACGTCAAGAAGAAGGTCACAAAGAGCGATACAACAATGGCATTCGTTGACCTTGAGGATATAACAGGATCAATTGAAGTAATTGTTTTTCCGAAAACTCTTATCCAGAATTCACCGCTTATCGCTGAGGGTAATGTGGTGGTTATAAAAGGCAGACTTGATGTACGTGACGATGAACCGCCAAAGCTTATCTGTGAGTTTATATCTACTCCTGAAAATGCGCAGAAGGAGCAGGCACAGCCTGTAAAACCTGCTGAAGCAACTCAGGAGCAGACAGCAAAAAAGAAAAGAATCGGATTGTTCTTAAGATTTCCGTCGGAAGGCTGTCCCGAACAGCTTCAGGCTGAAAAGCTCCTGGCAATCTTTGAGGGAAGAACACCGCTTTATTATTACTTTGCGGATAAGAAGGAATACAGAAATATGCCTTTTGAACGTTTTGTTGACGTAAATGAACCGCTTCTTGATGAACTTAGGAGGGTTCTTGGTGAAGAAAACGTTGTGTTCAGGTAAAAAATACTATTTTAATTGACATTTTTTTCATTCTGGTGTATTATACGGAATGTTATGTTATTAATTTAAGTTGGCGACAGTCTAACACTGCACGGTTTTGGAAGATAAATTTTCACCCTGACTGAAGAAAAGCCTTTTGAAATACGACAATATTGTTCAAGACTTTCTTTGTAAGAACAAAAATTTTGTCTTACAAAACTGCTACGCACCTAAAATTGTAAAGATTTTGGTATAGCATGGTGTTTTGAGTTGCCGACATACGGGCGTATATCAAGACGATAAAACGGCTTGATATACCGAAAGATTTAAATTTTAGGCGTACAGGGTTCGACTGTCGCCAACTTAACTGTTAGGAGGAAGTTTGAAATGAAGACTATCGGCGTATTGACAAGTGGCGGTGACGCACCGGGTATGAATGCTGCAGTTCGTGCAGTTGTTCGTACAGCTTGTGAAAATAATATTAAGGTTTATGCAATCAACCGCGGTTTCCAGGGTCTTATGGAGGGTGACCTCAAGCCTATGGAGATCCGTTCGGTCTGCGATATTATCCATAAGGGCGGTACATTCCTTCGTTCAGCAAGAAGCAAGGAGTTTGCAACTGAAGAGGGTATGAGCAGAGCTATCGAAATGTGTAATGCATATGGCATCGAAGGCATCGTTGTTATCGGCGGTGACGGCTCATTCAGAGGTGCACGTGACCTTTCAGAAAGAGGCATTCCGTGCGTAGGTGTTCCCGGTACAATCGATAACGATATAGCTTGCTGTGACTATACAATCGGTTACGATACATGCATGAACACAATTATGGAAATGGTTGACCGTATCCGTGACACATCAGCTTCTCACGACCGTTGCTCAGTTATCGAGGTAATGGGCAGACGTGCAGGCTACCTTGCACTTAATGCAGGTATTGCAGTCGGCGCTACAGCTATCCTCATTCCTGAGGTTGAGTTTGACCTCAAGCGTGACGTTTTCGACAGAATCCGCCGTACACAGAAGACAGGTAAAACTCACTTCCTTGTTATTGTTGCTGAGGGTATTCCTGCTGACGGAATAATCTCTGTTGACGAGCTTGCAAAGGCTATCGAAGCTGAAACAGGTGTTGAATCAAGAGCTATGGTGCTTGCACACGTTCAGCGCGGCGGTTCACCGACAGTACGTGACCGCGTAAATGCAAGCCGTATGGGTTACCATGCAGTTAAGCTTCTTATGAACGGTATCGGCAACAGAGTTGTTGCTATGCAGAAGGATCAGGTGGTTGATCTTGATATCTTTGAGGCTCTCAATATGAAGAAGCACATCGATATGGATCTCTATGAGATGGCTAAGGTTATTTCAATCTAAAAGGACATAAATTATGCTTAGAGACGAATTTTTAGAACTTCGCCGCCGTATAATTGCAAAAGATTTTTCAAAAATGAACGACAAGCAGCAAGAGGCTATTTATACAGTAAGAGGCCCCTTGCTGCTTCTTGCAGGTGCAGGCAGCGGAAAAACTACGGTTCTTGTAAACCGAATTGCAAATATGATAAAGTACGGCAATGCCTATAATTCTGATAAGTGCGATTTTGAGCCGACTCAGACGGACGTTGCCATAATGAAAGAATACCTGAGCGATCCTATGGTTGATCTTTTTGATGTATATGACCTTCTGACAGTCGATGCACCTCAGCCGTGGGAAATTCTTGCTATCACTTTCACAAATAAAGCGGCAAACGAGCTTAAGGCACGTCTTGCAAAGCTTCTCGGTGATGCGGCAAACGATATATGGGCAAGCACATTTCACTCTGCCTGCTCGCGTATTCTGCGCCGTCACGGTGATTTGCTCGGCTATACAAATCATTTTACAATCTACGATACTGATGACTCAAAGCGTGTTATGAAGGAGGTTCAGCGCCTTCTTGAAATCAATGATAAAATGCTTTCGCATAAAATGATTCTCAAGGAAATCAGCAAAGCGAAGGACAGATTGATAACACCTCAGGAGTTTATTGAACAGGCCGGCTCAGATGTCAGACTTAAAACTATCGGCAGAGCTTATGAATGCTATCAGAAGCTTCTTAAAACTGCGGATGCCCTTGACTTTGACGATATTATTTTCAAGACAGTTGAGCTTCTTGAAAACAACGAGGAAGTAAGAAATTATTATCAGAACAAGTTCAAGTACATCCTTGTTGACGAGTATCAGGATACCAACCACGCGCAGTATGTGCTGACAAGCCTTCTTGCCGACAAGTACAGAAATATATGCGTAGTCGGTGATGATGACCAAAGTATTTATAAGTTCAGAGGCGCAACAATTGAAAACATTCTGAGCTTTGAAGAGAGATATCCTGAAGCAAAGGTTATCCGCCTTGAGCAGAACTACCGATCAACTCAGACGATTCTTGATGCCGCAAATGCTGTTATTGCAAACAATCAGCAGAGAAAAGGTAAAAACCTCTGGACAGATAACGGTATGGGTGACCGAATTGTTGTCAACACTTCCTATGACGAAAGAGAAGAGGCACGTTTTGTTGCAGACACAGTTATGAAAAATGTTGCAAACGGCAGAAAAATGGGAGACCACGCAGTTCTTTACAGAATGAATGCGCAGTCAAGCCTTATTGAAAATGCCTTTGTCCGTGCAGGTGTACCTTACCGTATTATCGGCGGTCTTCGCTTCTACGAACGAAAAGAAATCAAGGATGCTCTTGCATACCTTACCGTTGTTAACAATCCGGCTGATAATGTGCGTCTTCGCCGTATTATCAACGAACCCAAAAGAGGAATCGGCGATACAACTCTCAATAATGCTTCAGAGATTGCTGCAGGTCTCGGAGTGAGTATGTATGAAGTTATATCCAACGCTTCGGAATATCCTGCTCTCAGCAGAGCCGCACAGAAGCTTAATTCTTTCACCCAGATGATTAATGAGATTACCGAAGAAGCTCAGGAACTCAAGCCGTCACAGCTTCTTGAACTCGTACTTAATAAAACAGGATATTATATCTCGCTTAACGAAGATAAGGATACAGCTCAGGACAGAAAAGAAAACCTTAACGAGCTTAAGGCAAACCTTATGCGTTATGAGGAAGAGTCTGAGGATCCGACTCTCAACGGCTTCCTTGAAGAAATTGCACTTATGACAGATATTGATAACTATAATGCGGATGTCGATGCCGTTGTTATGATGACTATGCATTCAGCGAAGGGTCTGGAATTTCCCGAGGTTTTCATTATCGGTATGGAAGACGGTATTTTCCCTGGCTCGCAGTCGATTTACAATCCCGAGGATATGGAAGAAGAACGCAGACTTGCTTATGTCGGTATCACAAGAGCGAAAGAAAAGCTTTATCTTACCAACACAAGAACAAGACTTATTTTTGGCTCAACTTCACATAATCCTCCGTCGAGATTCCTTAACGAAATTCCGTCAGATCTTACAGAAAAGACAGGTGTCACTTCCTACAGCTCGTTCAAGAGAAGTGCCGAAAGTGAACCGTATAAGGATTTCGGCGAAGACTTCACAAGCGGAAGACCAATCAAACGAGGCTTCTCAGGTCAATCATCCTTCTCGAAACCTGCTCAGTCTGCGTCAACCTCATCGGCATCGTTCAAGGTTGGCGATACGGTTAAACACAAGGTTTTCGGTACGGGAGTGGTTCTTTCTGCTCAGGCTGTCGGAAACGATACCTTGCTTGAAATTGCTTTTGATAAATCAGGTACAAAGAAGCTTATGGCTAACTATGCCAAACTTACAACCTGATATTTTAGTGATAGTGTTTATTGACAAATTGCTGTAATATGGTAAAATTAGATCATAAAGGGATTAAAAATCCATAAAAATTTAAACGAGGTGTTATTATGACAAAGACTTTTTCTAAAGTATTGGCAGTAATCCTTTCATTGGCAGTTCTCTTTGCTGTGCCTGTAATGGCAAGTGCAGAGGAGACAGTAACGTTTGCTGTTAACGGTAAGCTTTACGGTGTTGAAGGCGACTGGCACGACGACTATGTTTCAGACATTGCAATCGAACTTAGCGGCGGAATTGCAAACTTCGGTACAGATACTGCTGTATCTGTTGGCTTTGGCGGCAAGCTTGATAATTACAAGACTATTCCTCAGGCTGAGCTTGGTTATTCTCTCGGCGCAGACGGCAAAATCGTTGTAATTGTTGCTTTTAATAACGACATCAACCACGCTGAAACATATAATTTCCATTTTGCTGAAGGCACATTTGTTAATGCAGACGGCGCTCTCAGCGAAGAGTTCACATTCAGCATTTCAGGTAATGAAATCGTAGAAGAACTTGACGTTGAACACGTTTCAACAAGGCCGATCGAAAAGCTTATCGACTGGATGTACACTTGGGGTGCTGAAGGCTTCTGGTTGGATGTTATTGACTTCATTGTAAGCATCCTTGAGTGGTTCCTCTACATCTGATTAATTTTTAAATTTTAACGAGGCGGACGAAAGTTCCGCCTCAGTTTTTTAGAAGGAAAAAGTTATGGAAAAAATAAAGTATGCAATTTTTGATGCCGACGGTACTCTTATGGACTCCATGCATATCTGGGATACGCTTGACAGTGCGTTTCTTATGATGCGCGGTATCGAGCCGAAGGAAAGCAGAATTTTCAGAAAATACGGTTATGTCAACGCAATTAAGTATTTTCTTGAAAATTATGAGCTGGATATGACTGCCGAAGAAATCCGTGCAGATATAATGAAAATCCTTGAATATTATTACGAAAATGTTGCAAAGGCAAAAGACGGTGTCCGTGAATTTCTGCAGACCTTAAGAGATAACGGAGTGCGTTGTGTTGTAGCAACAGCAACTGACCGATATCTTATGGAGCCTGCACTTGAGAGAAACGGTTTGCTCGAATATTTTGAAGCTGTTTTTTCAACAAGAGAGATTGGTATAAGCAAGCATGAGCCTGATGTATATAATATGGCACGTGACTTTCTTGGCGCGGACGAAAATACGTTTATCTTTGAAGATGCTGCATATGCTATTGATACAGCCAAGAAAGCAGGGTACAAGGTTGTAGCGATTGAAGACTACTCTGCTGAAGATGAACGCGAACATATCAGGGAAGTTGCTGATTTTTATGTTACGAACTACTCCGAAATATACCAAATTTTTGATTTGAACGTTGAATAATTTTGTTATAATTTTCCTTTTTCATAATATTTATGTTAAGTGTATTGACGTATTTTTTTTGTTTTGATATACTCATACCAATATTTAAAGAAACGGAAGTGATGAGTTGGCAAAGAAAAAGGTTTTACTTATAATTAACCCGTGTGCAGGTGTTGACCGTAAACGTGTCAGCGCAGTTGATATAATAAATAAACTTTCTCCTGCTGATTTTGAGTTCATTGTTGAAACAACAAAAGGTCCCGAAGACGCGACAGCTATCGTAAAAGAAAAGGGTAGTGATTTTGACCTTGTACTTTGTTGCGGCGGTGACGGTACACTCAACGAAACAATCAACGGCCTTATGGCTCTCGATAAAAAGATCCCTGTAGGTTATATTCCCTCAGGTTCAACGAATGACCTTGCAAGCACTTTGGGTATTCCCGTCGGTGTAGGTCCTGCAACAGACCTCATTCTCAACGGCAAGACTAACGGCTACGACGTAGGTCTTTTCCAGAACAGACACTTTAACTATATCGCTTCATTCGGTGCTGCGACAGACCTTTCTTACGCAACTCCGCAGAAGTGGAAGAACCTTTTCGGCCACGAAGCATATGTACTTTACGGTGTCGGTGTCCGTCTTTTCCCGATGCTTTTCGGCTTCAAACCGACTTACATGAAGGTTGAATACGACGGCGGTGTTGTTGAAGGTAACGTTTATTTCGGTGCTGTTTCAAATACAACATCGGTTGCAGGTGTCTTTAAGTATGACGACATCAAGCTCAACGACGGTGAGTTTGAACTCCTGCTCGTTCACGGACTCAAGAGAAACATCGATATCCTCGGAATTCTCAACAAGGTTATAAAAAAGGACTACAGCGGAGATCATATCGTTTTCACAAAGACAAAGCACGTTAAAATTACTTGTGAAGATAAGATTCCCTGGACACTTGACGGTGAATACGGCGGAGACCACGGTGATGCTGAAATCAGCGTAATTCACAACGCTTATGATATCTACTCGGATAACGATAAGCTTTTTGTAAATAATAACGATTAATGATAAACGGCTGCTTCGGCGGCCGTTTTGTTGTTTTGCACAAAGAGAAAAAACGCTATTTGTTTAATTTATTTATATAAATATTTTTCTGCAGATGATATAATATAATAAATAATAATGTCCGGAGGTTTATTACTATGAAAGTTATAAGAAAAGAATATACATATCCGTCAGCAACGGGTGTTGCCGATATCTTTGCAAGAAGCTGGGCACCCGAAGACGGCGAAATCAAAGCTGTTTTTCAGCTTGCACACGGTATGGCTGAACACGGCGAAAGATACGAAGAAATGGCAGGCTACCTCTGCGAGCAGGGTTATGCTTTTATTATGAATGACCACGTCGGACACGGCAGATCAATCAATTCCGACGATGATCTCGGATACTTCAACGGTGATAAGAACAAAGCAGGTATCGGTTTCGTTGAGGACGTACATAAGCTTACACTTATGGCAAAGGAAGAATTCAACAAGCCCGTAATTCTTATGGGTCACAGTATGGGTTCTTTTGTTGCACGTCATTATGTAACAAAATATGCGACCGATATTGAAGGCGCGATCTTTTGCGGTACAGCAGGTCCGAATCCCGCGGCAGGCGCAGGTATCCTTGTTGCATCTCTTATTGAAAAAATCAAAGGACCGAAATTCAAGAGTGAATTTATCAACGGACTTGCTTTCGGCGCATATAACAAACGCTTTGAGGGCAGAACTGCTTTTGACTGGCTTTCAGTTAACAAAGAAAACATTGACAAGTATATTGAGGACAAATACTGCGGTTTCCTCTTTACCTTGTCAGGCTATAAAAACCTTTTTGAAATTCTTCAGTTTATCAGCGCACCCGATGCATTTACCGCAACACCGAAAGATTTGCCGATGTATCTGATCGCAGGAACTGAAGATCCCGTAGGTATGTACGGTAAGGGTGTAAAAACTGTGTATGACAAATTCTTGCAGACAGGACACAAAAATGTGTCAATTAAGCTCTACAATGGCCTCAGACACGAGATTCACAATGAGGACGAAAGATTTAACGTATACGCTGATATCGCCGCCTGGTGCGATTCTGTTATCGGTTAAAAGGGGAGTTTGAAATGCTTGTTTTTTATAACATCGTAAAAGGTGCTTTTTACAGAATATTCGCAGGAATTATTGCCTTGCTTATGACAATGAGCAACGGCATTAATGCAGGCTTCAACGGTGATATTTATCCCTATGAATCAAATTCAAAAGTGTTCGGTCTTGAAACGATTGAACGCGGTCAGGGCGTAACAACCGACGGCGAAGCCTGGTATTTCAGCGGCAAGACATCACTCGTCAAGATTGCTTTTGATAATCAGACCGTACTTGCGTACAATTATGAAGCTATTCCCGAGGAGTTTAAAGAGAATTACGGCTCGGCGCACATCGGCGGAATCAGCTACTGCGACGGTTATATTTACGCGCCGCTTGAGGACAGCAAGGTGTGGGAATATCCGATTGTTGCTGTCTACGATGCAGAAACGCTTGAATTTACAGGCAAGTACAAAGTTCTGCCGAATGACATTATGACAAGAGGAATGTCGTGGCTTGCCTGCGACAAGGAAAACGGACTTATCTATTCTTCACACAGCAAGGAAGCGACAGAGCTTTACTGCTTTGATCTTGAAACGTTTGAGTATGTTAAAACCGTGGAGCTTTCCGAAATGGTTGGCAAACCCCAGGGCGGTGAAGTTTACAACGGACTTATCTACGTCGGCTCAAATGATATGACAAGAGCTGTTTATACAATCAATCCCGCGACAGGTGAAGTCAAAAAATGTTTTGACAGAATTATGTATGAATGGAAGCTCATCGATAACTTCGGTGGCGAAGGACAGGACGTGACCGTTTATCCCATGGAAGACGGCACCCTCATCCACGCCCTCGATATTGGTGCTTTATTTATGGATTCTAATTTAAGGCATTATAAGTGGGATTACTGATGCTATGAAAACTAAAAAAATTATCAGAATAATTAAATCGTATTTTACCTTTTTTATTTTTTTCCTTATGGGATTATATTCACTTTCTGAAGCAATCAAATTTCAAGTAATGCTATCTGATTTGGATAAAGATACCGTTTCTGAGTATTGTGGCGGTTATACTGTTTATAAGAAAGGACCGCGTGAATATAGCAAACGTTATATAGTGGAATTAGAAAATGGGGACAAATTAGAGATACCAACCGCATATGTTAATAACTTTAAAATCTTTGAAAATAGTAATATAGCTACTTTCAGGTATTCTCGTCAAAAATTTATTTCCTCACTGGGACTATATCAACGAGGAATTCATATAACATCTATTGATGGAACCATAGTTTATTTAGATGAAAACACAATGACAGATGAATATAAAGGCTTAGTCGTTATATGTTACTTTCTCAGTGTTTTAATATTTAGTATAGCTTTTTTGCCAATCTGGTCTGCAATGGTGTTTCAGATAATAATAAGAACAAAGAAACCGAAACACAAATCGAAAAAATCAAAGAATAAGAAGTAGTCCGAGCGACAGTGCTCAAAGTCACAGGGAACGGTGTTCTGTGTGTTGATATGAGTATTACGTATAGAATTAACCTCCACAGCGAGAGCTGCGGAGGTTGTTCTGCATTATAGGATGATGCGACAAATTCGGGTTTGTCGAGCAAAATGTTCAATTAACATCGTAGGGGCGACCATCGGTCGTCCGCGGAAATTCTGCTTAATTTAACGGACGCGCAATGCGCGCCCCTACGAACACGATTCAGGCAACTGCGTAGGGGACGACGTCCTCGACGTCCCGT
>JAZSPL010000035.1:0-3636 GCA_045537435.1 Acutalibacteraceae bacterium | reverse complement strand
GACGATAATTTTGGAAAAGTTGAATTTCAAAATGTAAGTTTTTCTTATAGTAATTTAAAAGATGCCGTAAATAATTTAACTATCACTGCTGAACCAAAACAAACCATAGGAATAATTGGTGGAACGGGTAGTGGTAAAAGTAGTATTGTCAATTTAATTCCTAGATTTTACGATGCAACAAAAGGTTCTGTTTTAGTTAATGGTATTAATGTTAAAAAATTCAAAGTTGAAGAACTTAGAAGTATAATAGGTATTGTTCCTCAAAACCCTATATTATTTAGTGGAACAATTAGAGAAAATCTTGTTTATAACAAAGAAAATGTTAGTGAAGAAATTTTAAATGTAGCTTGCAAAGCATGTGGTCTTGAGCATTTCATAAAAACACTTCCAAATGGTTATGATACGATTTTGTCGGACGAAACAAGTGTTTCTGTTGGACAAAAGCAGCTTCTCACAATTGCAAGGGCAATGATTCAAAATGCTCCTATGCTTATTTTGGACGAAGCAACTTCAAACGTTGACACAAGAACTGAAGAAGTTATTCAAAAAGCAATGGACAAACTTACTGAAAACAGAACAAGTTTTGTTATTGCTCACAGACTTTCAACAATTCAGAATTCCGATGTTATTATGGTGCTTGAAAACGGCAGGATAATCGAACGCGGAAATCACGATAAGCTCATTGAAGAGCAGGGCAAATATTATCAGCTCTATACTGGAAATTTCGCTAATAATTAAAAAATCCGATGCGTTTGTGTTGAATTTTTCAAACGCATCGGATATAATGTTTTCCGACAAAAATTTTATGGAGAAATTTGGTTATGCTTCAGCTTTATTGGTCAATCGCCGCATTGATTGACTTTCTTATTGTCTATAATTTAATGCCGCTTTCCTCTGTCTGGACATGGGTGGCTGTTATACCGATGCACGTTGTGATTCTCGCAATTCTCTGCGGACTGCACTTGCTTTTTATTATTGCCTATTCTTTCACGGCAGACGAGAAAGACGTCACGGATATACATAATTCATACAGATTCCTGCTTCTTTATTCATTAAAGCTATATTTTCAGCTTACAGGGGTTAAGATAAAAGCAACGGGTGTTGAAAAGGTGCCTGATGACGGCAAATTCCTCTTCGTTGGAAACCATATTTCAAGCTATGACCCGATGGTTGCACTCTGGACGCTTCGCAAAAAGAATCTTGCCTTTATTTCAAAGAAAGAGAATCTCAAAATAAAATTCGGCGGAAAGTACATCCGCAAATCGGGTTGTATCGGTCTTGACCGTGAAAATAACCGCGAGGCTGTAAAAGCTATCAATGCTGCCGTGAAAAACATAACGGACGGAGTCTGCGCAATGGGAATTTACCCCGAAGGCTGGGTAAATAAAACAGGTGAGGGCTTGCTTCCTTTCAGAAACGGTTCATTTAAAATCGCAAAAAAAGCAAAAGTACCGATTGTCGTCGCTGTTGTCAACAACACAAGAAAAATCGACAAAAACCGTTTCCGCAGAAGAACGGAGATAAGGTTCAATATCGTCGATGTCATTCCGTACGAGGATATCGCAAATCTCAAAACAAGCGAAATCAGCGAAATGGTTTACGAAAAAATGTACAATGCATTAGAGAAGAAATGAGTGATATTTATGTTAAGTCCGAAAAAAGTTACGGAAGAATTCAAAAATCTTTATCCTTACATACTGGAGCTTCATGCCCATTCTTCACCGGCAAGCGGTTGCTCCGAAGTTCCTGCAGATGAGCTTGTCCGCGTTTTCAAGGAAGCGGGCTATGACGGAATTGCGTTAACTAATCATTTCATTTCTGATACGGAGCATTCCGAATCAAAGGAAAAAGCTATTGAAAAATTTAAAAAGGATCTTTACATCGCGCACGAAACGGGCGAAAAGCTCGGTATCAAAGTATATACGGGCGCAGAGCTGAGATTCTATAAAGAAAGCGATAACGATTATCTTTTCTTCGGCTATGACACGGATGAGCTTCCGGAGATTTTTGATTGGCTGAATACCGACCTTGAAACTTTTGTGAAAGGATATAAAAAAGAAAATTCGCTCCTCATTCAGGCACATCCTTTCAGAAACAATATGATGAGAATAGATCCGACTCTTGTTGATGCAATGGAGGCTTACAACGTTCATCAGAATCACAACGGCAGGGTAGCGGTTGCTTCTCTTTATGCCGCAGAGCACGGAAAGATAATGACGGTTGGTTCGGACTACCACCATCCGAATTTCGAAGGCATTTCCGCAACGAGAACAAAGGTTTTACCCAAAGACGAAGCCGAGCTTATTTCAATCATAAAAAATGAAGATTTCATAATGGAAATCGGCGGAAGAATAATGTTATAAAAACGAAAACCACGGAGAAATCCGTGGTTTAATTTATATCATATTAATCAAATCCTGCGCTCCGAAATCCGAGTACATCGCATTATCAAGCAGGTTAGTGTTAACATCCGAATACTCAACCTCTTTTGAATAGCTGTACATAATTTTAACTCTCGTTTCAAAATCGGGTGTTCCGAAATATGCATAAATCCTGCTGATTACAATGCAGGCAAACACACCGTATTTTATGGGTGTAACAACGTCATAATCGTAGCCCAAAGAAAGGAAATATCTGAGAACATAATATTTCATCAGCTTTTCAAAATCACTTCTGTAAAGACTCAGGGCGTTTTTGGAAAGCTTTTTGCCTTTGAGGGAAGAAACAAAATCCTTCCGTTCGGTTTTTATGTATTCCATATTTTCAAGAATTTCTATGCAATTATCAAAATCGCGGTGCTGAATTTCATCGATGAAATCTTCTCCGTCAAGCTCTTTTTGGAATGCGGTCACACTATCAAAAATATATTCGATTTTCTTCTTGAAGCTGAGTTCTTCATCTTCAAGAATTGCAAAAATCTCCGCCCTCAGAGCGATTATTTCAGAAAGAAAATCCTCGTCGATATCTTCAATCTCGTCAACACATTCTTCATAGAATTCAAGCGAAAACGGTTCATCATCCTCAAGCATAATTCTTGCCGCCTCGGGACAGCCGAAGCCGATACCCATTTCACGGATTTTGCCGAGGTCATCGTAGAAACGCGGAAACATAGCGCAGGTTTTGCTTAAGTATTCTTCACCGTAAGCAGCCTGAATGTCGCAGAGGTTGCAGTCATTAAGAAAAGGACATCTGCCGTTTGCACACAGGGCGAAAATGTTACAGTCAGTTTCGTCTTTTGCAAGACTGTTTTTTATTTTTTTTCCGAGCTCACCGCCGACGGTTTTATATTTTTCAATTATCTCATTGTCCAGGTCAGCTTCCCATCCCGCGCAACACGTGTCGGGACACTTGCTTGCAATACACTTGAACTTTTTGAAATATGATGGGACGAAAATTTTAATTATAATCACATCTTTCGTGTGGTTTTTGCGGTTATATTGTAAAATTCGGGTTTGTGGAGCAAAATGTTCAATTAACATCGTAGGGGCGATCATCGGTCGTCCGCGGAAATTCTGCTTAATTTAACGGACGCGCAATGCGCGCCCCTACGAACACGATTCAGGCAACTGCGTAGGGGACGACGTCCTCGACGTCCCGTTCAAATTTATTCTATTTTAACGGTCGATTCGTGAATCG
>JAZSPL010000032.1:0-3806 GCA_045537435.1 Acutalibacteraceae bacterium | reverse complement strand
GCTACCATAATGAGTCCCCTGTATCTGATTGCAGTGTTTGTCTTACATCCGTCTAATATTATGCTTTCACATAATTTGTTTATATGGGTTGCCGTCACTTCGTCAATCTTTAATTTCAGCGGTTCGAAAAATGCTTTAATTCGTCCGTCAACCATCCTTTTGTAATGCATATAGGTGGTTTGCGTTACATTATGCCTTGCGATTTTTAAGTAGTCATACAGAAACTGTATGAAGTCCTGCTTGTCCGAACCCTTTTCATTTTGTGATTCAAGCTCTTCTTGGAACTTCAGTATGATTTCGGGAAGCATTCTTTGTGCCTTTCGCTTGTTGTCCTTTTCAGCAAGTCCTGTTGATATCCACTTGACCTTTCGTTTGCCGTTTTCGTCCTTGTAGTTTAAGAGTGCATACAGCATACCGTTTTTTGTTTGTATACTACCTGTTACTTTTATCATATTATCTCTCCTTTCGTGGTATAGTGTACCGCTTGTCAGCAACACACTATACCACAGTTCTTTTAATATATCCAGCTATTTGCCTAATAAAAATTCAACAATTTTTACCTTGGCAAATACATACTTTCTGCCAACCTTTACAGGCGTGATATGTCCTTCGTCTATCATCTTGTAAAGAGTCTTTGTAGATGTGCCGAGCATCTCGCACACTTGCTTTGCATCAAGTGCATCAGGATATTCAGGAAACATCATCTGCATATCCTTGAATGTCAATTCAAATTCACCTCCATTACCACATTGACATTCCTTCGAAGCCTTGGTCTTCATACTCATCTTCATCGAATTCTTCATCGACTTCTTCCTCGACGTCTTTATCGTTTTCTTCTGCGACTTTTTCATCGCTTTCCTCTGCGACGATTTCATCGTTTTCATCAACGACTTTGTCGTCCATTCCGTCATCAATTTCGTCTTCGATTTCAGCATCCATCTCGTCTTGCATCATCTTATGTTCCTCGACAGTGGCTTGTATCTTATCATAGTTCAGTTCAGCCTCAGGAATTTCCATAAGGCGTTTTGCAAGTTCGATTGCGACTACGACACCGACAGCCGTCAGAGTCATGAAACCTTGTAGGTCTTCATCATCTTTATTGTCTTCGGTCATTTTGGAAACGCTTTTTGCGAGATTTAAAAGTATTGGACCTGCCTCGCTTATATTATTAATGGTACGCTCTTCTTGTCTATGTGTAAATTCCCAACCCGTATCTTTCTCCTTGACATTTGTCTGTCGGTAGTCAAATTCGAGTTGCATATTTTCTTTCAAAAACCGTTCATCATGAAGGTTGTCATCACGGTATTTTTTTCCGTCAGGACAAGTATATGTTATATTTGTTCGTTCGTCAGTCCACTTGACTTCGTAATCTCTTTCCTCCATGAATTTCTTGAACTCATCCTTAGAATTGCAATTTCTCATTGCTTCGTTGATGGTTCGCATCAAGTCACCTTTTATTGTCCCGCCACGAAGACCTGCGCGGTATTCTCCGCGAGACATATACTTGACTTTGTTATATGGTTGGCTTTTTTTCAGAACCGACAGTCCATGCTTTAAACATAGTCCGTCCGAGTAATCTCTGATTCTGAAAATTGATTTATCATCAAGATGGAGCTTCTTACCTGTATCAGGATTCACACTGGTAATAATCAGGTGAGAGTGCAGGTGAGCTCTATCCATATGAGTTGATACGACCACTTCAAAACCTTGAAAATAATCAGCCAGCTCAAGAGCAATTTTATGGGCTTGCTCAGGGCTTAAATTTTCGTCAGGCTTGAAGCTTTGAACATAATGATAGTACATTCTTCCTTCGTTTTTTCCTGCCAAAGCTTTTGTCAACATAAACTGCTGATATGCAAGTTCAGGCTGACATCTTACGCCCGATACTAAAGCCTTACCGTTTGACATCTCAGTCTTCTTACGATCCATTACATACCGCAAACAAAATCCCATAGATTTTGCAGACTGAGCTCGTTTAATTTTAGGAGTACAAACTGTCGCCATCAGTTTTTCACCCTATTCATTAGTTCGGTAAGGACGGTATAGATTTCAACCAATTTCATATAAGTTGGTTTCAAATCTACGACCTCCAGATTCATCAATTTTGCCCTTGTTGTCAGCTGAGTTAAGTTGTTGCCCACTGAAAGCAATTCTTTCATAAGTTCCCGCACATCATTCACGATGATAATCTCTTTGTCAAAACAACATTTGACTATAAAATCAGTCTTTGAAAGATTTGAATTCTTTGCTTTCTCGTTAATCATTTTATGCTGTTCTTCGGTGACTCGGAAAGCAATTGATAGCGGTTTCCTACGCATTTCATTTCACCTCTTTCTGTTAATTCTATATGTAATAAATTCTTCATTTCGGCTATCAATTTTTGCGAAGTGGGTCCGGGCTTCCGCCCGATTTCGCACCGCTTTAGCGGTGCGATTGCGCATGGCAGCAGTCGCTTCAGCGACAGCGTATAGCCAGGCGCTCTGCTAGCCTCTCCTAAGGAGAGGGAAACAAAAACCCAAAATGTATAGCCACTTAAAAAACCTTGATTTTCACCCCCTCTAAAAAGATTGTTACAATTCGGATACAGTCATCAACTCCTTTCCCGAAACAGTTCTATGACAGTATGACAGCTATGACGGATTATATGGCACATATCACATCTGTATCTTCATCTTAAACGGAATGAATTCTTTATCAGCTTCGGCATCTGTTTCGAAATTCACAGCGGTATTATCTTCATCAACTTCCGCAGTTTTATCATCAAATTCAGTTTCAGAATTTGATTCGGTATCTGAATTTTCTTCGGCAGAATCTTTTTTAATTCTGTCGGGATCGAACCAAAGTTTCTGCGTCCTTTGATACATATCACGCACGGATTCATAATTGATTTTGAAGTCTTTTAAGAATTCTTTGTTGTCCGTCAGCTTTTTACCGAGAATCGGAGCAGTGAACTCCACGTCACATACCTCTTTTATGAGTTTACAAAGCTCGGTTGCCGTTCCTGAAAATGGTCCTGACTCATCTAATAACTTGGTTATAATTTCAACCATTTTCATGCCATCACTGTCTTCAACAGAATCAGAAATTTTTTCCCAGATATGAGTGCCAAACCCAAATCGCAATTCGATTTCACGAATGTCAGTATCGCGTCCTTTACAATATAAGATTCCGTATCCTTTTCTCTTTGGGAAAGTATACAAAACAAAAGTTGTATCGGCTCCGCCGGCAAGAGCAGTTGAACCCGAAATCATATTCTGAGGACTGCTGTCATGCATCTTTCTTAAGTGATGAACAAGTATGATAGTAATGTCCAGTTCCTTTGCAAGTTTTTTCAGATAATTCATCTCTGCATACTCACAAGCATACGCGTTTCCGGCGAACTGTTCTCCTCTTATTAACTGAAAAGTATCAACGATAACGAGCTTGATTTCAGGTTCCTCTTTGACAATTTTCTTCAGGAAAACATCGAATCCGTTGTCCATATTTGGTGCATCATACATAAACAAAAGATTGTCTGTGTCGCATCCGGGCATACCTTCGAGTCTGTCCTGAATACGATTTTCCGTGTCCTCCAAACAGAAATAAAGAACCTTGCTCTTGTTTGTCTTAAATCCCCACAGGTTATTGCCGTTTGAAACACATAACGCAAGCCAAAGCGAGAGCCACGACTTACCCGACTTAGGGTGCCCCGCAAGAAAATGAACGCCTTGCGAGATAAACTTCTCTACCACAAAGTTAATCGGTTTCTTTTCTTTCTTCATCAGTTCTCCTGCTGATACAGGTTTTGTTGTTAAATTAAACATTTA
>JAZSPL010000075.1:0-23622 GCA_045537435.1 Acutalibacteraceae bacterium | reverse complement strand
TGATTTGAGTTCTTTGCAGTAGAAGAACGAGGTTTCATCTATGTACTCAACATCTTTGCCGATGTAAATGATTTCAACATATTCGTCAGTGTTAATTGTAAATTTGCCGACTGCCGAAACAGGCTTTGAGGTATCGGGATTATTGCCATTTTCATCACGAACATAGTCAATATGTACCTCTTTGGTTGAATTATTTCCGTTAAAGCCGAAAAGCACCCATCCTTCAACGGAGTATTCGCTTTCAGGTGCCGTGTGATATTCATATTCAAACGGTGCTCTTGCCATCGATACAAACGAGATGGTAACGGATGCGATGATGAATGCGACTAGTACAATTATAAAAGTTGCCTTTTGCCAGGTTTTCAATTTACTCATCTCCTAATTTAAACTGTTAATTGTATTATAATATATCGAAATGCACAAATCAATGCTGATAAACGTATTTTTTTGTTATAATTCAATTAATAAATATTGGCTTTGCCTGAAACTGCTGTTCAAGTCTGTGCGGAGTGTTCTTTTTCGAATAACTTAATTTAATTTATTACAAGTAGTATATTTACTTTTTATTCCTCTTTGATATAATAAAGGCAGGTATTGTTTTACCTGATTTTATTGCCACAGGAGGAAAAAACATGTCAAAATTAAGAATCGGACTTATCGGTAACGGTGGTATCTGCCGCGGATCTCACATCAATAATTATTATGAAGACGATAGGGTAGAGGTTGCAGCTTTTTGCGATATTATTGAAGAAAGAGCAATTGCACTCAGAGATAAATACTATCCCGAAGCAGCAGTATATACTGACTACAAGGAGCTTCTCAAAGATGAGAGCATAGATGCCGTAGATATCTGCACACCGAATTACCTTCATTCCATAATCGCGGTTGATGCATTCAAAGCAGGTAAGCACGTATTGTGCGAAAAGCCGGATGCTGTTGATGTTACAGAGGTTGTCAAAATGAAAAATGCCGCAGATGAAGCCGGTAAGGTGCTTATGGTTATAAGAAACAACCGTTTTGTCACAGCATCGCAGTATGCAAAGAAGTTTATTGACGAAGGAAAAATGGGCGAAATCTATTGCGGACGTTGCGGTTGGCAGAGACGCAGAGGTATACCGGGAAAAGGCGGCTGGTTTACAACAAAGGCTCAGTCAGGTGGCGGTCCGCTTATTGATCTTGGCGTTCATATGATTGACCTTGCAGTGTGGCTCATGGGCAATCCTACTCCCGTTGCAGTAAGTGCAAATACTTACACTAAATTTGCTGACAGCACCACAAGCGACTCCGAAAATTCAAAATTCGGCGATGCAAAAGATCAGGGCACTTTTGACGTTGAAGACCTCGCAATGGGTATGATCCGCTTTGATAACGGTGCCGTACTTCAGATTGAATTCAGCTGGGCATCAAATATCAAGTCAGAAACACGTTACGTTGAGCTCCGAGGAACAAGGGCAGGTCTCAGATGGGACGATAACGAGGTTGAATTCTTCACAGAGGACGAGGGACAGCTTCTTGATATTACTCCGAGAGGCAAGATTGATACAAACGGCCACAAGAAAAATATCTGCAATTTCATTGACGTTATTACTGAAGGTGCAGAGCCTGTTTTTAAGCCGTCTCAAGGCGTTGATATGATAAAAATCCTGTGTGCAATTTACGAGTCCGCACAAAAGGGTAAAGAAGTTCTTCTTTGATGTCATAGGGCGAACCGTCAATCCTGGAACATAGACAATTTTACGCAACTCCACAAACCCATACAGAACAAAGAAAAAAGCCAGGGAACACCTAGTGTTTCCTGACTTTGTTTTTATGGTCGGAGTGGCGGGATTTGAAGCGTTAAAAACACTCCGACAAACCCAGTAGAATCAACGAATTTGGGCATTAAAACCCCTTTCGCCGACGTCCCGCCGACGGCAAAAACGCGCAAATTTTGCTTAAAAACTCATAAAAAAACAGGGGATTGATTGAAAAATAAGCAAATCGGTACACATCCTCTGACAGTCTCATCACGGTCTTCTGTCAATAGACGATAAAAACACTGAGAGATTCAAAGATGCGAAAAAACTTTTGCTGAAGTGCATCTTCCTTTAGTGGAATAGTTATTTCTGATAAGTTTCAGTTTTAATCAATAAAATCATATGGATTGAAAGCCATATTGTTTATCTGCGACCACTTCCGTATTGATTCAGTCAATCCTGGCATCTCATTTATGGAGCAGTTTCTGTATATATAGGCTTGTCGGACTCTGCCGGATTCCAATTCAATCGCAGCTGCCATATTTTCGTTAATGCTGACAGTAACAACAGCGTTATCCTGGCTCTGCCACTCGGTCAGGCAATTATCCAAATCCTTACCTGCATTGAAGCATTCGCCAGTATTGCGTAAGCATCGGAAAGAAAATTTGCCGATTTTGCAATCGGATTTTTCCGTAATTATCTTTGCCATCGGTAAAGAATAGTCTACGCCTATAAGCGAAGTATTTGTCGGCCATTTTTTCTGTTCATTTGCTTTGCCAAAATCACTTAGCGAGCAATAATAAACCGCATAGTTTCTGAGAAAATCCCATGGACTATTGCAAATTTTGTTTGCCAGATTTACTGCGTAACCCAGTCTGCAATAATCAATAATAAAATTGATCATTAACGGAAACTGATGAAGGTTTTCCAAAATAACGAAGCTCAGATTGCATTTAATTATTTTTCTGAAAATGTCGATATTATTAATTGCATTAAAAAGCATTTCACATTCCGGCAGATAGAATAAAAGACCCTGGTTAAGGTAAACCATTCGTCGCACAGACTTGCTTTTGGCAAACGAAAAAGACGAAACATATTCAATCGCTTTCTGCGGTGTTTTCAATCTGTCGAGATTAGTAAAACTTTCATCGATTTTCATCGTTTCTTTTTCATACGGAATTGAATAGTAAAACATCGCATCGAATCCTGCAAAACGGGTAAAGAAAACGAGATTTTCAAGAGTCACTTCTGCATCTGAAAAAGGGAATGTTGAATTTGTAATCCGGCTGAATGATTCACTTATATTCTGCCGAAGCATTGCAGATTTCCAAAAAGCTTTTGCAAAGCTGCTTTTTGTCAGGAGCGCAGGTTTGTTCGTAATGTCTACCGTATGAAGCACTCTGTTGTTTTCAGTCAAAGCACGAATGCAGGTATGTCCGTTAGAAAAATTGAATTCAATTTGCTCATAAAACGGAAACTCTATCGAAAATTCCGTTTCAGGCAGATATGGCAGCGCGAGAATTTCAATTAATTCTTTGATTTCACAGCGAACAAAAACCTTGTGTTTATATCGGTTAATGAAGATAACCGACCCTTCAATTACGGTTTTATTTTCCGCCAACATAAAGATACCTCCTGTTACTTTGTAAACACATTGTAACAGGAGGTGTGGGTTGTTTTTAGTGCATGTTATGCTTTGATAATGTACAGTATTTTCACACTCTGCCCTGCATACATGCTTCTGACGAGCTTTTCTGCTTCCGCAGCACCTGTTGCAGAAACTATCGGCTCAGAGTGTACATTGTTAATTAGGCACACAACCTTCCACTGGTTCACAAAAATCACCTCCCGTAACTTTGTAAACACATTGTAACAGGAGGTGTGGGTTGTTTTAGGTAGATGTTATTAATCTACGTATTTAAATACGAGTTTTAGAAATCCATTGCCGTCAATCAGCAAAATGTTGTTTCTATTAGCCAAATCTTTGCATTCTTGAGTAAATTTATCTGCGGTTGAGATAAGTATTTTTATTGCTGCATTTTCGTCATTGGCACGCTTAATTAATTGCTTAACGCCTTCAATATCATTGTAATCCGTACCGACTTTGATTTTTACCTGAACAAAAACTTTGCCTGAAATTTCAGAGCTGTTCAGCCCTGCATCCATAAGTTCACCAAAAGAGTTATCTGCAAAAATTAGGTCGGCATCGCCGCCTTCTTTGTCATAACTGTTTGAATCGATGAATTCATAACCCATATTTTCAAATATCAGTTTAACTATTTTTTCATTTTCTCTGTTTCCGAGATTTCTGAATCTGCTTATGGCAGAGGTTTTAAAAATATCGTCTTTGATTTCTTTAACTATGTTTTCTGTTGTCTGTTCGCAGATATCAGAACAAGCTGAAACAATGCTTCCTGCTGCTTCGATAACATTTTCTGACCATACTCTGTTTATTGGTGACTGGTATGCACGGAGCTTTGCGTGGATTATTTTGCATTTCTCGTTTGCATGATAGCTGAATTCTCGGATCGAATCCGTGTCAACGGGTATAGTGTGATAATAATCGTCTTTGTTATAGCCGAAAGGCTTGCAGAAAGTGTATTCGCCCAATGCTCTGCAGATTGTGAATTTTGTGTAATCGGGTGTTTTGGGAATTATAAGAATATCGCCTGATTTAATTTCAAGCATTTTGACAAGATTTCTGTATTTGGATGAATAGTACTTAAAATCACCGTCGAAAGGATTGGTCTCGCATCTTGATTTAACCCACTCATCCGGAGTTACTCCTGTTAAATTCGATGTTGAATCACCCCAACCCTGACGAAGGCGTCCTTGCTTGATTTCATTTTTAACGAAATCAACATTGTTAGCAATTCTAAAAACAAATACATTTGACATAATTAATTATCTCCTTTAAATTTAGAATATAATAATTAAACTGTAGCCCCAAAATATCATTTTGTCAATTTACTCTAACATCTTAATCAAATCCGATACTTTGTAAACACATTGTAACAGGAGGTATGGGTTGTTTTTGGTGCATATCAAGCTTTGATGATATACATTATTTTTACAGTCTGGCCTGCATACATGCTTCTGACAAGCTTTTCTGCTTCTGCAGCACCCGTTGCAGAAACAATCGGCTCAGAATGCACATTGTTAATCAGGCACACAACCTTCCATTGATTCACAAAAATCACCTCCCGTTACTTTGTAAATACATAGTAACAGGAGGCGTGGGTTGTTTTGAGGAGATGTTAATATTTTTATCTTATTTGATTCAATGTTAATTCGTCTTGTTTACCACCGTAAAACTTTTTAAGTACATCTGCAAAAAGCTTATCCTCTGTTGCGATATAAAACAAAGTCATACTTGAACAAAGTTTGAGATTATCGGGATATCCGAGAACCTCAAGGGCATCGTTTGATTCGCATTCAAGAAGAGCACGGCAGATTTCTCTGAGATTCTCGCCGAGATAAGCGTCATTATAGAATTCTCTTGCTTCTTCGGTATTTTCAAGTCCGTAGAAAATCGCATTGTGGCTGTAACCCAATGATTTTAACTGCGGAAAAATATACCACATCCAATGCGATTGCTTACAGCCTGCCTTGATTTCTCTCAACGCCACGTCAAAAAACAACCTCTGCGGTTCGTAAAAGCGTGAAATGTTCATTTTATGCTCCTTTCAAAAATATAGCAAACAACTGTTAGTCAGAAAACACACCAAATCCCGAATAAACCGATTTGAGAAAATCCAATTTCTGGCTTCTTCTTTTTTCAATATTATCAATAATATTTTCAGCAGTCCAGCTTTCAAAAGAATACACCTTATAAAGTGCGTCAACCGATTTTAATTCAGATCCTTTTTTATTGTTTGTTTTCCAGTTATACTCGCGATATTTTGTTTGTTTGTTTTTTAGATCATCCGCACAGTTTGTTTCTTTTGTATCCGTACCAAGACTTCTATTAATTTTTCTTTCGAGATATATCAAGTTGCCAAGAGAGTTGATCAAATTGTGTGTGTTATTATTATCATACAAACTTCTTGATGCAATATGTTCAATATCTAAATCCCATTGATCCCTGTAAAATAAAGTTTTCTTTACTTCCGTCGCAGAGATATTTTCTGAATCATTGATATAGCTCAAAGCAGTAAATAAAGGACACCTGGAATTCTCAAAAATATTATTTCCCACAACATTTGAAAATTCTTTAGTTCGAGAATCATCTGAAATAGCTTTTTTAAGGATTTTCTTTATTCTCTCAAAAGACGTTTCATTCCATTCGAAATTTTCATTCACTACTTCGTTAATTATATATTTGCCTATATAATTAAATACACCATTAATAACTTTTGCGGTGACAGTACGATATATTGAACAAAACTTCCATACAAATTCAGTCATCTCCAATGCGTTATCAAGCTGCTGTTTTGCAGGGCTGTTTTCCTTGCATTGACAATAAATAAACAAAAATAAAATGTTTTTCAGTTTGCCGTAACCGCTCCGATCAAGAAGTTCTTTTGCAAAAGGAAGGGTGTTATTTTTTTCTATCAGCCTCTTATCTTCTTTCTCAAGTAACTTTTGAGTTTCTTCTATTGCTTTTGCTATTCCGACAAAAGTTTCTATCGTTGAATATTTATTGTTTTTTTCAAAAACTTTCTCAAAGAATTTCTGATTGCTCATTTTCAAATTTTCTGCAGGATATTCTGATTTTTCTTTTCCTACAAGATAAAGCTTAAATGTTTCAATCAAATCATTTTCGCTGACATAATAAGGAGATTTTTCGGGGAGGTTTTCTGTCACACAATTATAGGCATTGTTGATTTTTTCAAATATTTCTTCATCGTTTTCAGCGTTGCTTTTTTGAAGATAATCTCTGAATCTTATCTTGAAAACATCTTTTACATCGAGTGATAAACCTGTTGTGTTCAGTGAATTAAATATCTGGAGTGTTTTCTCAATTGAATTGTTATCGCTGGTTTCAATAACAACAAAAGTTATGTTGTTAACCAAAAAATCAAGCAAACTTTTTTTGTAATTGCTTATATCTTCTTTTGTCATATCTTCGATATGCTTCTTTATATATAAATAGTTTTCGGAATAATGCTTATTATAAAATTCAAAAGAGCTGTCTGTTGCCCTTGCCAGATCATCTGCGAGTTTCTTGTTTATTTCATTCTGAGGACTGAATTCAACCTTTTCGCCAAGTGCTATTAACATCAGATAAAAAGTTGTTAATCTTTGTTGACCGTCAATTATCTCATAAGCATTTTCACTTGCTTTATTCAGATGAATTGTACCGAACAGCAAGGGTTCTTCCAAATCATCCAATCCGTTTTCAATAGATTCCAATGCAGTCTTAATCTGTTCCTCTGACCACTCATAAGGTCTTTGATATCCCGGAATGATAAACTTATCACAGATTAATTCCTCGGGTTTTTTGATTTTAAATATTTCTCCGAGTGTAACTGTATATGATTTTATCTTCATCTTATTTTCCTCAATTTCCATATTTCTCCACCGCTTTCTGTAGTGCATTTTTAATATCATTCACAAGGCTTTCAGGGGATGTGACGGTTATATGCTCGCCGTACTGCATTGTCCAAAATTTCATTGCCATTCTGCTGACTCTGACCTCTGCCGTAACCTCATCCTCGTTTTCGTCAGAAAACTTAACATCCTTGCCGAACCAGTCGATAATTTCAGTAACGATATATTTCTTCGCTCTGAATGTAACCCTCTCTGTCTTGTCTGCAAACATGTAGATGTGTTCCGCCATATGCCTGGGCAAATCCAGTCCGTTTTTAAGTCCGTCAACCTTTTTCATCGGTTTTAGAGGTGTATCAAGCAAACGGATATCCGTTATTCTGTCTATGCGGTAATTCGCAACATTGTCGTACTTATCGTAGTTACAGACAAGATAATATCTGCCGTTTGTCGCAACCATCTGATATGGATTTACGATATATTCTCTTATATTGCCTTCGCTGTTTTTGCGAGGATGCTGTTTTTTGTCTGTTCCGAGGTCGTTGTATCTGAATACAACCTTTCTGCCCTTGCTGATTGCCTCATCAAGAATCTCAATTGTATAAAACAGTTCTTTATTCTGCGGCAGATTCTCGGGCAGGTTACGGATGTGCTTTACCTTGGAACGGAAATATCTGTTTGAAAGCCCCTCGATTTTTTCGATAAGCTCCTTGCATTGGGAATAGGGAATATGCTTTGAAAAAAGCAGGCTGTCAACGAGCAGACGCAATTCCGAATCCGTGAAATCACGCACAAGATAAAAATCTGAAAGAATATAGCTTTCTTCAAGCTCACCCTTCGAATTTTTCACCATTCTCACCGTTTCACTGTATTCAATATCGTAGCCGAACTCAATCAGATTCATAAGATTTCGCTTGACTGCCTTACGGTCAACTTTCATTTCATATTCCGTTTCGAGTATTTCTGCAATTTCTTTCTGATTTAATCGATGATCCTCGTCGGTATATTTTTTCAGGATATCAAGGATATTCATAATAATAAGCTTTTTCGGTTGCATAGAGTCCATAGCTGTCACCTCTTAGTTTATTCTATCATCATTGATACCATTATGCAATAACCAGTGAACTGTTTTTGGTACATCATTTTCGCTAAATTAATTGCGGAGGCGAGGTTATGAATGATAAGGCTATAAGAAAAATTCTGATTGAATCGGATATATTGATAAAGTAATAATTACAAAAAGGAGATTGCAAAATGAACTTTAATGTAAACGAAATCGGTTGCGCGTATGAAAAATTCAATAGTGAGAAAACCATTCTGAAATCTGTTAAACCCAGGTTACCTGAAGAATATACTGTTCCTGATGGTGTGTTGGAAATTGGTACAAAAGCGTTTTATAAACGTCAGAATTATAAAAAAATCAGATTACCTTATGGTTTGCGTGCTATAAGGGAGATGGCTTTTGAAGGTTGTAAAAATCTTGAAACAATAGTAATTCCTGAAACCGTTACGGAAATTGAACCCCGAGCATTTTTCGGTTGTAAAAGTCTTAAAAGAGTGATTCTTCCACCGGATATAAAAATCATTTCAGAGTCTTTATTTGAAGATTGCCATTCGTTGGAGTATGTTTATATTCCGAGTTCTGTAATCAGAATAGATGATAGAGCCTTTTTAAATTGTTACAGATTGTCGGAGATAAATACACCTTCCGGATTAGTGATAATTGGCGGACAGGCGTTTCAACGTTGCTGTAATTTAAAAAAGTTATATTTTGCAGAGGGTATCAGGACGATATCTTCGCAGGCGTTTATAATGTGTGACAATCTCAAAGAAATTGTTCTGCCAAAATCATTGAAAACCTTGGGTTATGGAGCGTTTGCCGGTTGTGTTAATGTGGAAAAAATTGAGATTCATTCCCGTCTTACTACAATAGCTCCACATACTTTTTCAGGTTGTAAAAAAGTAAAACATATCAGACTATATGAAACAACAGAAAAAATCGGATGGAGATCGTTTGCGTACAATGATAGTCTTGAAGAAATCTGTTTGCCGAACGGTTTAAAAGAAATAGGACCTGAAGTCTTCTTAAATTGCCATGGTTTAGAAAAAGTATTCGTTCCATCAACGGTTCAAGCTATAGGTAATGATGCATTTGCAATATGCCGATCATTACGGGAACCAACTGTTTGCTGTTGTATTCAGGCTGAAAAAGGTTCGTATGCGATCGAATACGCAAAAGAATATGGTATCCCATATGAAGAAATGTAAGATTTTGGTCTTATCCCGGTTTCTTTAATGATAGAGCGTACATCTATGTGAAAGTCGCCTTACCTACATTAAAAACACTAAAAGCTATCGAAGAATGAGGATAATTTTCTCACATCGATAGCTTTTATCTTTTTTGATTATTCTTCCTCGGCGTCTTCAAATGAGTATTCATTCAGATCATCGAATCAACTATTTTATCACTCATATTGCATATAAAATGAGCGATGAATGATTGATCAAATGAACGATGAAACCATAAATTTATTTTCAGGCGACCTATCCGCCGACGGTTCGCCGCCGAAAAGGTTATAGGGTGAACCGTAACTTTCTCGATTTGATTAATTTTCCGAGAATCCACAAACCCATACAAAACAAAGAAAAAAGCCAGGGAACACCTATTGTTTCCTGACTTTGTTTTTATGGTCGGAGTGGCGGGATTGAATCGTTTGAAACACTCTGCGAAACACGGCAGAACCAATGTATTTGGAATTGGAGGTTCTATTTCACCGACAGAGATTTTAAACAATCATTACAAATTCTACTGAGAAATTCGAGAAGCCTGTCCGAAATCAAGTGTAAGACTGTGTGAAGGGGTGTTAATACGGATTTCTTTATCCTTTCTTTTTGCTTTGCAAAAAACACTGTCATAACGGTCAAACACCGTTTGCATGGTTTTTCCATCAACCGTGAAGCTGCCGTCGAAGGATACATATATTTCACCGCAATTTGTTTTGTAGCTGACACAGCCTTTGGTGAAGACAGTTTTGTTTTGCTTTATTCTTTGCCTGAACTGTTCAAAGGTTTCCTTGTCCGAGTCAGAAAGCTCGGTGATGTACGAGTGGTATTCTCCGCCCCGGCGGTACAGGTCGAATCCGTTTTCAAGCGTCAGACCGCCGGGCAAAGCTCTGCCCTTGAGCAAGCCTTTGGCAGAGTCGGGATTGTAAGGCTTGTATTCTAAAGTTCCGTCCGAAATCAGGGCAACAAAAACGCCGTTTTTTCGTGCAAAAACCCTATTGCCGTCAAGCTCAAATTCGTCGTATAAATCACGAGGCATATAGGCGTGGGTAATGTCGCACACGGCACCTTCACCAAGACGTTTTTTCTTCGGTAACTTATAAACCGTTACGTTAACGTTTTCGTGCTGTACGCTCATCGGCCGTCTGCCGTTACCCACCCAGTATCCGGGAGATGCGCCGTATTTACTGTTGCCGTCACCTGCAGGGTGAGTTGTAAAAAGCGTAAGTTCCTCTGCAATGTTTGCCGTCCACACGTGGTCCTGTGCACCACAGGCACCGACATCCTTGCAAATATCCGTGGAAAGCAAATAACGGGAGTTACGGTATGTATAAACATTACCCCTGCCAAGCGCAATTCCGTGCGGCATAATGCTGTGTTTTTCTGCAAAATTCTGCCAGCGAACACACCGTAAAACCGTGAGATTCAGGAATTTAAAATAACTGAGAAACTTGTTTGAATACAGTTTGTTTTTTCTCATATATTCAAGCGTGTTGCGGATAACCTGAGGATTTGTAAAGGTTTCGGCACCTGTTTGCGCCATAATACAGGCGTCGCTTTGTCCGATCAAATTTTCGTCTGCCATATCATCAGGCGACAAGCCACAGCTCATCCTTGAAACAAAGGTTTCATCCGAAACAGCAATATCTTTTATTACTTCGGGCAGAGTGTAAAGTCCTTTTTCAACCGCATCGGTAAAACACAGAACGATGTAATTCGGCTTTTTGGACAGTGAAGTTTCGATAAGTTTTCTTTCCTCTTCGGAAATGTTGGGAAGGGAAAAAATCTTTTTTGTGACTTCTTTTCCCCACAGGATATTCATTGCACTTTGTATGCTGTTGCCGATACAGTTTGCGGCCTTATTGTTGCCGTACATCCTTGAGCTGACCGCAACAAAGCGGTTATTAACGCTGTTTAGTGCAACATCAAGCCAAAGAATATCCATAATTATTTTCATTCGATTAACAGTTTTTTTGTCCTTTGAATAGGCTATGAAATTCGCCATAGGTGCAATATCTTCGGCAAGATAATTGTTGCTTAAATATTCAGAAAATCCGTAGTCAAAGCGTTGTTGCATCCAGGCATCAATACGGATTGTAGCTTTCTGCATATGCTCCGCACCTGTATTGCCATCATTTGTAAAAATCTCATCTGGCCATTCCTGACCTGCAAGGTACTCACTGACGGCAAACAGAATCTGATGGTTTTCTGACCAGTAGCACATACTGTCGTCACCCGGCTCGTCCATAAAATATTTAAAGCCGAGAAAAGTGCTTTTAATAAGAGCCGAGCATCGGTCACTCAGTGGACAGTCCTTGTAAATTTTAAAAAGCATCTGTGCTCTGAAGTCTGCACAGTCAAAGCGCTTGCCCAAATATTCCGACTGCTTGGAAAGAAGCCGAAACACTTCGTCCTCGCTGAATGACGGATCTGTCTGCTTGCCGACGAGAAACAAATACAAATCCTCAAAGCTTTTACCGTTAATATTGAGTGAATATTTGTCAGCATTTGCTTTGTCGGGTAAGTCAGGTACAGATTTTATGCGAAGCAGACAAACAAGCTGGGCTGCCGTAATTATTACCACAAGCACAATCACGGCAAGTAACAAATAAAAAAATGTCATAGGCTTATGCCATCCTCTCAAGAGCCTCGAGTGTTACCTCGAAGCGTGTGGGACTTGAGGAAAGGAAGCTCTTCATTTCTTCTATCATATAGTAAGCCATACGCTGAGGCTCGTTGCCGATACTGCCTGCAATATGGGGTGTAAGTATTGCATTGGGTACCCAGAAAAGCGGATTTATGTACGGGAAAAATTCTTTTTTCAGCACGTCAGCAACAAAGGTACGTGACGGATGAAGAAGGAGTGAGAGTGCAAGTGAATACTCCGCAACCTGTGCACCTCTGCCTGTGTTAATGAAAGTAGAATGCTTTTTCATTCTTTTGAAAAGCTTATAATTAAAAATATTTTCGAGCTCAGGCTTGTTGGCAAGGTGGTTACTGATTATGTCGCACTCGCTGAAAATCGTCTCCATATCAACCAATGTTACGCCAAGCTCTTTTGCTGTTTCTTCAGGAATAAACGGGTCGCACGCATAAACCTCAACATCGAAATCCTTCAATCTTTCCGCAACCATTCTGCCGATTGCACCAAGGCCGATAAGTCCGACCTTGCAACCGAAGCAACCCGTTGAAGACTGCGCAAATGCGAGAGAACGCAAGGGCAGGATGCGGTAATACTTAGCCGCCTGGAAAAAGCCCTTTGCCGCAAGTGAAATCTGTGCAACGGTATACTCTGCAACAGGAACGGCATTAGCCGCAAAAGCAGAGTATACCTTTATTCCGCTTTCAAGAAACGGCCGTGCAAAATACTGCACCGTACCTGCAGAATAAAATACAGCCTTGAGGTCAGGCATATACTCGGCAATTTCCTCTTTTGTGAACTGCGGCATTCCCCAGGTCGAAAAGGCAATCTCACAACCCTTGAGAAAATCCCTGTATTCTTCAATATTATTCTTATTTATCCTTGGCGAAAGCTCGCCGTATTCGCCTAATTTTTTAAGAACCTCAGGTGTATAAACCTTGGAAAACTGGAGCTGATTGCTGCCTAAAAGTGCGATTTTCATTTTTTGCCACCCACCTTATTTTTAAGCTTTTTCATATCATTTACCATTGAAAAGGGGAAACCGAATAGTCCGCAGGGATATGTGTATTCAAGAAGCATATTGCCGTCAAATCCTGATTGCTTCAGCTTGTCAATTAAGGTATCTATATAGCCTGGCCTGAATAACGGAAACTGCTCACGGCTCTGCTCGGAATAGGAAATATGAACGGTTTCAATATACGGCAGCGTACGTTCAATGCGGTCAAGGTCGTATTCAAGCCGTTTATAACGTGACTGGAAATATGTTCTGAAATTGTCACAGCCAACATCATTGTGAATTTTCAGAAAAGCATCGGTATTATTGTTAAATGTGTTATCGTGACATTCGGGGCAGACGATGAGTCCGTATTCTTTGGCTGTCGCACAGATGCTTTTTGTGTCTTCAACTATTATTTTATACGTTAGTTCGTCAGTCTTTTCGCTGTCAGCCCTACCGAGCCACACACGGACACTACGTGCACCCATAGTGCTTGCAATTTCGCAAATTTCTTTCCACTCATCGGCATTTTTACTGCCCACACGGTAATAACTGCCGTATGAATTTATGCGTATGCCTGCTTTATCACAAAGCTCCTTCGCTTTTCTTGCATCCGCAACGCTTCTGACGTGAACGTCTCCGCCCCACTCGATACAGTCGATTTCGGCACGGACAGCTATTTCAACTATTTTTTCAAGATTTTTTATCTGACGGAAGGACGTAGATGTAAAACCGAATTGCACAATAATCACCAACCATACTCTTTATTATTTTTCAGTTTATCATATTAATTGTCGAAACTCAATAAAAAAACCGACAGCATCGAACAAAAGCACGACTTTCAGGTAAGCCGTGCTTATTTTTACTGCTCATTCATTAAATCAAACGCGAGAGTAACACTCCACCCGTAATCTCTGATTGCCTGATATTTCACTCTGAAATCATAAGGCTCGTAAACTTCACCTTTTCTGTTGAAGCAGAAAGGAGGAATCTTGTTTTCGCTGTCATAAAACTCATAAACGGTACCCGTACGGTTATACCACTCATTGATAACATCAAGCGTTTTATCCTTGATGTTCTGTGACAAACAGTGGTGTCCGTAATCTGCAAGTCCCTTTGAAATCATATAGTTATAATTAATCCAGACGGGACCGCGCCACATGTCCGTACCGAAGCTTTTGTCTTTTTTAGATATGCTTGGAACGGGAAATTCCGTGCCGAAATCTTTGGGATTATTAAGATGTTCAACGAGTTTTGCACACTGTTCCTTATCACATACACCCGCAAAAATCGGCAAAAAGGAAGCAACAGAGCTTACCTTACTGAAGCGGTCAGCGGTTATATCGAAATCATAGTAGAAGCCGTTTTCTTCACACCACAGGATACTGTTAATATCAGCGGTCGCTTTTTTGTTCCATTCAGTAAAAAAATCTGAATTTTCTTTATCACCGAGTTCGTCGGCAATTTTCTTCATATAACGGGTTTCGTTTGCTATATAACAGGAGAAGTCAACAGCATAAAGGTCACTTTCCGTATCAAATCTCGGTGAATTGTCCATTCCCGATTCATCGCAACGGTTATTGAGCTCAGGGTTGGTGTGCCAGGAATAAAGCTCCTTTTCGGTCTTTCTTCTGTTATTACGGCACCAGAGCATGAACTTTTTATTATTTTCAAAAACAATTCGGAGGAATTCTGTATCTCCGCTTTTTTCATAAACAAGCCAAGCACCCCAACCTATAACGGGAGGCTGAGTTATATCGGAAATAAAATCAGGCTTTGACATATGAGGGATAAACCCGTCTTCACGCTGAACATCAAACAGAGCAAGAATCAAATTCTGAGCAATCTTTGTGTCAAGATGTCTGTGTCCGATGGCATGAAAGACCGAATCCCACAGCCACATGTTTCGATGAGGCAGACGGTCGGGAGTTGACCATATTCTTTTTATATTTCCCTCGGGTGAACAAAGCTGACTTCGCATCACACTAATGCATTTGGCGTATAGCGGAGCATATATGTTATCACCCGAAAGAATTTTTTCATAGGGCTTTAGTTTTTTTGTCTTAAGCTCATCAAGGTCAAGGTTAATGCCTTTTTCACAAAGGGTAACAACCTCAGCTTCACTTTTAGCGTAAGCGAAAGCAAACCTTCCTTCTCTTCTGAGAAGAGCCGTATATTCGCCGTCATTACTGTCGTGTATCTCTGTGTCACCGTTTCTGATGATTTTACATTCACCGTCACATCTTACTAAAACATCTGCGATTTCTCCGTAAGTGCCGACAACAAGATGCCTCTCAGCAAACAGTATACTGAATGTACCTGTAAATGTTTTGAGCTCAATCATATCGGAGGTCACACACTGAATGTCAGGCTCAGCCAGGTTACTCAAATTGCTGAAAAAAAGAGTCCTTCGGCAAAGAGATTCGAATATTATACCGATTTTATCACCTGAAAGTGTGCCTGCAAAATCATCGGTAAATAAAGCATCACCGTCAAGGGCGGAGAAAGCAAAAAGCTGTCCCTGACCCCATTTTTTTGGTACCATTATTCTGACTCCTTACACTGTCTCGACTTCTTCAAGTCTTGCCTTCGACTCAGCTCGGATTACTTCGAGCTCTGCCATAATTTTTTCCTTGCGCTTGCCCGTGAAGTTATCAAACATCATAACGATTGCAGGAACAAGGTTGCCGATGATTCCGGGAATTGCAACGAGCAGGAAAATGCCGTGCAATGTTTCGGGTGTCTGAACAGCTTCAACGAGCTGATCGCCGACCTTCTGTGCGCTCTGATAACCGATAAGCGCAAGTCCGCCGTTTACAAGAAGCTCTTTCCAGAGAGCTGAAATTCTTGAAACCATTGTATTGAAAGCAAATACCATACCCTCGTTACGCTGTGCAAAACCGTATTTCTTGTAGCTTTTCCATTCCATGTAGTCTGTCGAGTCGGCAAGAAGGATTCGTCTTGCGGCACTCATACCTGCATTCGGAAGACCGCCGAGCGCTATGAGTATACCTACAATCCAAAGGTTCTTGTAACCGAAGAACAAAAGAAGAATATAGCAGATTGCAGTATGTAAATAACCGAGAACAACAATATCTCTTGACGAAAGCTTTTTGCCGATAAACGGAACAGAGAAAAGACCGCCGTAAGAAAGTGCCGAGCTTCCGATTTCAACATAGGTTTTCATACCGTAATTGCCGAGAGTCTGCTTATAGAAGAAGGGAAGTGAATTGTAGCAGACCTGTCTTATCGAGTCGATACACTGGCTGAGGCAAAGCAGAAGGAGCGGCCTGTTGAGTAAAATGAGTTTATAGTCGATTTTGACTTTTTTGTCGTTTCTCGGAGGAAGCACAAGGTTTCTTTCCTTGAGTGTCATACAGGGTACGAGCATTGTGAAAAGACCGAGTATGCCAAAAAGAGCTGCAACAGAGAAGAATGCCCATTTTTCTGAATTGTAATCTCCGTCCATCATATCAATGATAATGGGAACAAGACCGCCCGGAAGCATAGAGCCGAGAGTCGATGCAACCTGCGCAACGGTGTAGAAATTCTTTCTTGATTTTGCATTGGCAGTCATTCTGACTGAAAGAGTTGAGAGTGCCACATCAAAAAAGGTGTCGGCAATATTGAATGCAAGGAAGAGTATGAAGCTCCATATAAAGTTGAATGTTACCGATGAAGACGGAACAACAAAAAGGAGAATAGAAGAAAGGGTAAAGGGGATTGCAGAGGCTCGCATAAACGTTCTTGCATTACCCTTGCCCGAACGGTTACCGTCAAGAAGAGCACCGACAATAGGTGCAATAAGAATATTAACACCTGTCGTAGCCGATTTCATAGCAACGATCTGTGAGGACTTGAGTCCCATATAGTCATACATAAACTGGTCAGTATATGTACCAACGCAGTCCTGACCCATACAGTTGCCGAAAACGCCCGAAACGTAACCGACCTGTTCTTTTAAAGCAACATCAGGATTATTTTTGAAAGATTCAAATTTTTCTTTTAATTTACCCATTTTGTTTTCTCCTTGTACCTATTTGTGGTTGTATATTCTTTCGGCAGTGTAAGTACCGTCTGCTTTGATACTGAGAAGCGTTGCGCCCTGAATCCAATCGCTTTCGGGGGAATCAAACTTGGTTTCCATATTGTAAACACCGTATCCCGACGGCTGAATATACGAGAGAAGAATGCCGTCACACATAACACCGAAATCGTTGACGTGGTCGTGACCGAAGTAAACTGCCTGTGCACCGCCCTTTTCTTTCATAGCATCAAAAAGACCTGCATCAAAACCTGATTCGCAGATACTTTCTCTTTTTTCACCGTAAAGAAAATCGTCTTCGCTGTATTCTCTTTCGGCTTGATACGGAGGAATGTGCACAACCGTTATTGATTTAAATTTGCCGTATTCGGCAGTGAGAGTATCGTGTTTATCTCTATACCACTGTACCTGTGAGGTCTTCACACCGTCGTAAACTTCGCCGTCTTTGGTGACACCGTATTCTGACTTGCTCTCATCGGTCATATAGCTGCCAGAATCCATAAAGAAGAATACTTCTTTGAGCGTGTTATCTGGATTAAGAATGCTGATGGTGTAATTTCCATTCCCGTCAACATCATCCTTACCGTTTTTCATCAGGCAGTGATCGTAAGATGAAAATATATTAACATTTTCCTCTCTTGAAACCGCGAGAATACCTTCACCCTCGTGATTTCCTAAAACTGCCGCCCAATAAACTCCCAATTTTTCCATAAGCTCCGCAAACTCAGAGGTTATCTTTCTGTTTAAGCCTGAGGAAACGTTGTCGCCTCCGAAAATAACAAGGTCAGGTTTTTGTTCTGTTATATTTTTAACAATGTATGTAACGGTCAGATTGTCCTTTTCGTTTTTACCGTTAAGGTGTGTGTCGGTAAACATCAGCACCTTGAAGTCGCCGTCACTCTTCTTTTTTACAGTAACACTGTCTTCGGTCTGTGAAACAATTTCAACATCGTTCTGCATTTTTTCGACCGATGAAATATCATAGGAAAGCCCCTGTGAGCTTTTGTAAATCACAAAACCGCCTGCTCCGATTATTACTGTAAGAACAAGAGCAAGGATAATTTTCACAGCTTTTTTCACACATACCACCCCTTTATATTTCCTTATGATAATATAATATATCTATTTTATTATGTTTTCCTTGAATATTTTGATGTATTTCAATCAAATTCTTGACTTTTTTGATGTCTGATGATATTATCAAAAAAGAATGAGGGTGCATAATATGTATCATTTCAAATTTGACCCGGCAGAAAGGTTTTACTACCACCACGGAATGAATAAAAGAGTTGTCGAAGAGGGGGCTTCATGGCCGCATTACCATTCTCTTTATGAAATATATTTTCTTGAGGAAGGTAACTGCACCTATTTCATTGACAACAAAGTCTATAACGTTCAGCCGGGTGATATTGTAATTATTCCTGACGGTATAATTCACCACACAAAATACGATAACATAAAGCATTCAAGAATACTTATCAACTGCAACCGTGCATACATACCGGATTCTATGCAGTCAAATGTTTCTTCGGGTAAATACTTTTACCGAAATTCTTTTATAGTTGATGAAGTAAGAAAAACTCTTGAAAAAATAGAAAATGAATATAATCTCAACGACTCTTTTTCAGATGAAGTAATCTCCTGCCACACTCACTCGCTGTTTTATCTGCTTATGCGGAATGCAGAGACCTGCATTGACATTGATGACGGTAACAAAATAATTGAGCAGGCGGTGGCATATATAAAAGAAAATTTTTCGTCGGATATAACTCTTTCGTCTCTGGCTAAAAGGTTTTCCGTCAGTCCGGAGCATTTTTCAAGGTTGTTCAAAAAGGAAACAGGATTGGGTTTTTCAAAGTATCTTAACTCGTTAAGATTGCAGTATGCCGAACAGCTTCTTAAAAGTTCGGAAGGGCAAAGTATAACTCGGATTGCCGAAATATGCGGCTTTGATGACAGCAATTATTTCTCTAAAAAATTCAAGGAAGTTTACGGCAATTCTCCTAAAAAGGTACAGAAGAAAGGTTAAGATATTGCAAAAAAATATTTGAAATGAGATGGGATTATGAAAACATTAAAGCCGAAGCTTTGCAGTGCAGAGTGTATAACAAAAATTGAAAAACCTGTGCTTACAAAGGACGATATACCCTACGAAGCATCGCTGATTTTTAATGCAGGTGTTGCGAAATACAACGGTAAGTATGTTATGGTATTTCGCAACGATTACGGACCGACAGAGGAGACCTTTCCTGCTGTACGTTTTAAAACTTCACTCGGTCTTGCGACAAGTGATGACGGAATAAAATGGACTGTAAGTGAAAAACCAATTTTTGATAACAAGAATCTTTTGCCTGAAGATGAGATGAAAAGACTTTACGACCCGAGAATTACAGTTATAGACGGTAAGCCTTATCTGTGTATGGCTATGGATACAGCTCACGGTGTTCGGGGCTGCATTGCTGAGATTGATGATAATTTTGAAAAAATCAACATTATCAGTGCCTCTGCTCCCGATAACCGTAATATGGTTCTTTTCCCTGAAAAAGTAAACGGTAAGTATTGTCCGTCTTGAAAGACCGTTTCCCGTTTATTCAAGGGGAGGCAAGGACAGATTTGACCTCTGGCTTTCAACTTCACCTGATCTCGTTTTCTGGGGAGAAACAGAGCTTGTTCTCGGCGTTGAGGATGTCCCTTATGCCAATGACAAAATCGGACCTGCGGCACCGCCGATAAAAACTGACAAGGGCTGGCTTACAACCTTTCATGCCGTTGATATAGACAGCAAAAGAAGAAAGCACGGCTGGGAAAGAGCGTGGAAGAAAAGATACTGCGCAGGAATTATGCTTCTTGACCTTAATGACCCGACAAAAGTTGTCGGTATGAGTAAGCTTCCGCTTATTGCTCCCGAAACTTACTACGAAACACAGACGGGCTTCCGTCAGCACGTCATTTTTCCCGGCGGAATGATTTTAGAGGATAACGGAGAGGTGAAAATTTACTACGGTGCTTCAGATACAGTCGAGTGCCTTGCTACAGCAAGAGTTGAAGACCTGATTGCACTATCTACGGATAAAAGGAATTAAAAGAGAATAAACAGCACTCACCGAATGGTGCACAGGTCCGTAAAAAACGTACAATGAAAAAACAGCCTCCCATGGTAGAATTAAAGAAACTACCATAGGAGGAATTTTTATGCCAAGAAAATACAGACACATACAAGAATATGAAAAAGAAATACTTGAGTTAATAAACCAAGGAAATACGTTGCGGGGAATAGGTGATAGATTAGGTTTCACATATAAACAAATGCGAGATTTCAAAACAAGATACAACAAAAAGCAACGAATGATAGAGGCTGGGAAAGCCATTCACAAGAAAGGTAGACCTTGTAAAAAAGAGGGAGAAATACCGCCGTCTATCCCAAAATTAGATAAGCTTGCTCAGATTAGATATGTAATGGCAAACAAGGATAGATATATCAAGAAATTAGAAATGGAGATTAATTTGATGCAGGATTTTCTCTTGCTCACAGAAAGGAAGTGAAGCCATCGGTAAAATACAAGAGTAATATATCGTCACAAGGATAAGTATTCAATAAGCGAAATGTGCAGATTCTTCGGAATATCTCGTAGCGGATATTACGATTTTGTAGCAAGAATGGAAATACCAGACAACCAACGTATTCAATTTAAAACAAAACTGACCCCGTCAGAAAAACGAAATCAGTTTGTTGCTTAATTAAATATTTCTGCCATTAGGCTGTTTTTTGTACTGTCCGTACAATTTGGGGCAGTACATGGTGGGTGCTGTTTGTTTTGCAATAATTATCACAATACCTATGCACAGAACTCCATCTACCGTAGCAAGAGGGGGAGTGCTTTTATAAACACATTTGACATTGTTTTGCAACAACTAGTTCAGCACACCAGTCAAAGAAATGACTGAAATTGGGCTCAAGATCATTAAGAATAGCTTGGAGTGAGTCAGGTGAATCGTCCCAAGAAAACACAGGACTTTCATAATAACAATCCAATGCTTTTAAGTCATTATTTGTAACAGGTCTTCCTAATGAGATTTTGTCTCGAACGATAAAAAAACACAGTTTCATAGTATTACACCTCCTTTTCATTTATTATAACAAAATTAAAATTACCGGAGGTACCCCCACGCTTAAAAATTTTTTATTATGATTAAATTATGAAAAAGAGCGATAAAATCTCAAATTTATTTCACTCTAACTCCTACGTCGTCGATGCACAAATCCTCCGCCGTCGGTTTTGCCGACGGTTCGCCGCCGTAAAGGTTATAGGGTGAACCATGAATCTTGGAACATAGATAATTTTTCGAGAAGCCACAAACCCATACAGAACAAAGAAAAAAGCCAGGGAACACCTAGTGTTTCCTGACTTTGTTTTTATGGTGCGAGTGTTCATAAGGGATTTACTCAAAATCTAAGCAAAACCGGCATCAAACATAGTATTCTACACTCCTGCTGTTGCTTAATAGAGTAAAAAGAAAGGACAATACTATGAAAACTAACAATATTAATTACAGACGAGTTGGCGATTACAATATTCCTAACCTTATCTTACCACCCGAAGAAACAAGTGTTACACTTGGCAAATGGGGAATGTTACATAAGGACTATCTTCTGAAACATAAGAAAGTACTGTTTGCAACTCTGCTCGCTAATGGTAAACTGTATCAACACTGTTCTGAGGTGGAAAATCAGGCACAACAGATGTTTGATACTCTTGTTGAACAGATGAAAGAAGCTGAAGGTAGCACAGAATGGTTAAAAGAGCAAAACCAATTTGAGTGGATACAAAAAATGAACAATATTCAGCAACGAGCAGAAGAAATAGTAATCAACGAACTTATATATGTATAAAACAGTCAGTGACAAGATGTTTTTCATCTTGTCGCTGTTTCATCTTATTTCTTATTATTTATAAACGGCACAACGGCCAACAAAGAGCTTACCGCAGGTAAAACACTAAACAAGAAGAACAGCATTGTAAACAGAGCTGTATATTCAGAACTTTCTCTTGCGATAAATCCGTTAGCAATATACTCATTCAATTTTGCTGTTTCGGCTCTTGTGAAACCTATTATCATATATCCTGCACTTGAAATCAATGAAGATACACCGCTTTGAATTTTGATGATTGCCGTCTGAAAAGAGAAGAATAGTGCTGTTGGCTTTGTACCTGATAGTTTGTATTCTAACTCTACCGCATCATCAATAAGCAGAGTACGGATATTTGAAGCAAGACTCAGGAAGCTACCGGATATAAGTGAAAGTATGAACATAATCGCAAAGTTTGTAAAGGTGTTCATTGTTGTTTTGTTGCCAAGATATAATACAAAAATCATAATATTCGGCAGTATAGATGCAAGGTTGCATAGTATATATGCTTTTACATTACCGAGCCGTCTTGATAGTATAGGCACAAGAAATGTTGAAAGCATCAAGCCAACAAAACTGCCTGTACCAAGTAAGAACGTATAAAGAAAAGTAAGTCCCGAATTTTTACTTGAGAAGTAAAAAGCAACCAATGCAGATAGTACCACACCCTGCAAAGCACTCATTGAGGAGAGTAATCCTGACATAATGATTTTCTTTAAAAGCGGATTAGTGAGTATATATTTGTACTGTTGCTTTGTGTTTGTACTTCTCTTTTCGTTATCGTGTAATCGTTGTTTTGATACGGTTAACTGATAAAGAATATATCCAACGATTGAGAAAGCAAGAACAATGATGAAAAAGGCATTTCGTTCATCGGTCTGTGTACCTCCAAGTGCTCCCGAAACCGCAAAGGCAAGCGGCTGAACAATCAGGCAACAAATACTGCAGACCATTGCACCGATAGGGCGTAAAGAAAGAAGATTAGTGCGTTCTCTTTCATCTGCACACAGTACATTTGGATAACTTATCATAGGTATGTCACCAAATGAAAACATAATCTCCCATAGAATAAATATTGCAAAGCCATAATTAATAATTGTTAAGTTTACAAGTGTGCTGTTATTGTCGGAATAAATCTTCATCACAAAGCAAAGAACCGTTATTATAGCTGTCGGTAAAGGTAAATATCGCAGATATTTTGCTAATGACCATCTGTTTTTGTTGATTAACGCTCCGATAAATGGGTCTTTTATGGCATCAAATATTTTAGCTGTGCTGAGTATGATTCCGAGCCAAAAGGCAGGAATAAGAATAGTGAATTGAAGATAGTAGGCAAAGCAGGATGATACAAGGGCATATAATATGTTCTGCCCTGACAGGCCTAAAAGATAGCGTGTTTTTTCGTTTTGCAGTTTTGTTTTCATTGTGAAACTCCTTTCGCTACATACTGTTGGTATGTAAAATGGTAAAATATATTGCCGCAGGTGCGGCTTATTTTTTTATTTAATATTCATACTTTTG
>JAZSPL010000073.1:0-63168 GCA_045537435.1 Acutalibacteraceae bacterium | reverse complement strand
TCTTTGATTTCGCACAATCTATCTCTGTGCGCGTAGGGACCGGCCTCCCGGACGGTCCGCAGATTCTGCTGAGTTAACGGACGGTCGAGGACGCCCGTCCCTACGCAGTTGACTGAAACAGGGTTCGTAGGGGCGTGCATTGCGCGTCCGCTTAATCAATCACATTTTTACGGACGACCGATGGTCGCCCCTACGAGGTAGATTGAATATTCACCCCCACAAACCCGAATTTGTGCGACAAGCGTGTCAGCAATTCACCTGTTTCAATACTGACGGACTTATACTGTTACTTTAAAGTATTCTTTCGCATATGATGTATCGTGGGAAAGTTTTTTCTTCCTGCAAAAAAATGCAAAAAAATTTATATATTGTTAATATATATACCTATAAAAAGATTGAAAGTAGATGAATTTTGATGTATAATAAAAAAGTTAATAATGGCTTATTGTTGCTTGGAGGAATACACAATGGAAGCATATCTTGATAACAGCGCAACGACGCCGCTTTGCAAAGAGGCTGTTGATAAAATCAATTTCACCCTGACATCGTGTTGGGGCAATCCGTCATCCCTTCATTCAAACGGTATCGCCGCTTCCGAGCTTTTAGAGGAATCAAGAGGAATTATCGCAGGCAAGCTCTCCTGCGAGCCGAATGAAATTGTTTTCACATCGGGCGGTACGGAAAGCAACAATATCGCCGTCCTCGGCGCCGCAAACGCACTTAAAAGAAGAGGCAGCCGTATCATTACAACATCCGTTGAGCATCCGAGCGTTGAAGAACCGATTAAGTACCTTGAAAGTCAGGGTTTTGACGTTATAAAACTGCGTGTTAACGAAAACGGACTTATTGATGAGCGTCAGCTTTATGCCGCAACGAACCCGTCTGTTGTCCTCATCAGCATTATGTACGTCAACAACGAAGTGGGTACGATTCAGCCCGTTGAATTTGCAAAACGTGCCGCAATACACGCAGGCGCAAACGCACTCATTCACTGCGATGCTGTTCAGGCTTTCGGCAAAGTTCAGCTCAAGCCATATAATATGGGCGTTGACCTTATGTCAATCAGCTCCCATAAAATTCACGGACCCAAGGGCGCAGGTGCACTTTTCATAAAGAAAGGTACTCGCCTCGCACCCCATTCATTGGGTGGACTTCAGGAAAACAAATTCCGTCCCGGCACTGAGCCTTTGCACGACATTGCAGGCTTTGCCGCAGCTGCAAAAGCATTGCCCGACTATCATCAGAGCCTTGAAAAGGCAACAGCTTTGCGCGATTACTTTGTTAAAAACGTTTCCGCTATGGAAAATATCAAAATAAACTCACCTGCCAACGCACTGCCGTATATCACAAACATTTCAGTGCTCGGCATCCCGTCAGAAGTTATGCTCAATTACCTTTCAGAGATGGGTATTTACGTTTCAAGCGGTTCAGCCTGCTCAAAGGGACACAAGAGCCGTGTGCTGACTGCCATGAATCTTAACGATGAAAGAATCAACTCTGCGCTCAGAATCACCATTTCAAGATTTACCACAAAGGAAGAAATAGATTACCTTCTTTACGGTATTGCAAACGCACAGAAAACAATGAGAAAGACAAAATAATTTGAGGTTTCGTTTAAAATGAAAGAAATTATCCTTTTGAAAAACGGCGAGCTTGCCCTTAAGGGACTTAACCGCCACACTTTTGAAAACCAGCTTGTTAAAAATATGAAGCAAAGACTTCACGACCTCGGAAAAATCCGCTATGTGCAGTCACAGTCAACAATTATGGTTGAACCTATCGACGAAAGAGTTGACCTTGACGAAGCTTTCCGCAGACTGAAAAAAATCTTCGGCATCGCAGGATTGTCACGTTGCGCGGCAGTTGAAAAGAATATGGATGCAATACTTCCCGCCGCTTGTGAATATCTTCATGATGAGCTTCTTTTTGCGAAGACCTTTAAGGTTGAGGCAAAGCGTTCAGACAAAAAATTTCCGTTCAATTCTCCGCAGATATGCATGGAGCTTGGCGGTTATATACTTTCAAAGTATCATCATCTCAAGGTTGACGTGCATAATCCCGATTTAATCGTCAATGTTGAAGTAAGAGATAGCTACGCTTATATTCACGGCAATCAGCACAAGGGTGCGGGAGGTATGCCCGTCGGTTCTGCAGGACAGGCCGCTATCCTCATCTCGGGAGGTATCGACAGTCCCGTTGCTGCGTGGATGATGGCAAAAAGAGGACTTCGCCTTTATGCAATTCACTTTGCATCTCCGCCGTACACAAGCCAGAGAGCCGAGATGAAGGTGCATTCTCTTCTTCGTCAGGTTTCAAAATACAGCGGTGACATTCCACTTTGTGTTGTACCGTTTACACACATTCAGGAAGAAATCAAGGACAACTGTCCCGAGGATCTTTTTACAATCATTATGCGCCGCTTTATGATGCGTTGCGCTGAAAGAATTGCGAAAGACCAAGGTTGCGGCGCTCTTATAACAGGCGAAAGTGTCGGTCAGGTTGCAAGCCAGACTATGCAGGCAATCGCTTGCACAGAGGCTGTTGTTGAGGAGCTTCCCCTCTTCCGTCCGCTTATCGGTATGGATAAGGATGAGGTTATCGAAATTTCAAGAAAGATTGACACTTTCGAAACTTCCATTCTTCCTTACGAGGATTGCTGTACGGTATTTACTCCGAAGCATCCGCGTACACGTCCTCAGCTTCATGTTGTTGAGGAGGCTGAAAACGTACTTGACGTTGAGGCACTCGTTGAAGAAGCGTTAAGCAATCTTAAATTTATCAACATTTCAGGTGAATAATTTGAAAACTTGCGAAATTATCAGTGTAGGCACTGAACTGCTTTTAGGTGACATCTTAAACACAGATGCACAGTTTCTTTCACAGGAACTTGCAAAGCTCGGTCTTTCCGTTTTGCATCAGAGCACTGTCGGCGACAATCACAACAGACTTTTAGAATTGCTCGGACAGGCGGCAAAAAGAAGTGATATCATAATTCTTTCGGGCGGTCTCGGCCCGACTCCCGACGATATCACAAAGGAAGTTGCCTGCGAATTTTTTGAAAAAGAACTCGTTCTTCATGAAGAAAGCCTTCAAAGAATGTCGGCATATTTCACATCCAAGGGTATTGAGATGCCCGAAACCAACAAAAAGCAGGCTATGCTTCCCGAAGACTGTGTTGTTTTCGAAAACAATAACGGTACCGCGCCCGGACTTGCTATGGAAAAAGACGGCACTCACATCCTGCTTCTTCCCGGTCCGCCGAGAGAGCTCAAGCCGATGTTTTTCGAAAGTGCCGTACCTTACCTTAAGAAATTTTCGGACAAGGTTATTATTTCACACAATATCCGTACTTTCGGAATCGGTGAATCTGCGATGTCAGAAATTGTAACAGATCTGCTTGAGTCATCCAACCCGACAGTTGCACCCTATGCAAAAGACGGCGAAGCACTTCTTCGCGTTACTGCAATGGCAGACAATGAAGATGAGGCAGAAAAGCTCTGTGCCCCGATGATGGAAGAAATCAATGAAAGACTTTCTGATTATATTTACGGTATCGACGTAAACTGCATTGAAGAAGCGGTTATACCGATGCTTATTGAAAACAATCTTAAGCTTGCAACTGCAGAATCCTGCACGGGCGGTCTTATCGGAAAAAGAATCACAAACGTGTCGGGTGCATCAAAGGTTTTTGATTGCGGAATTATATCCTATTCAAACGAAATCAAGCATCGTATCCTCGGTGTCAGTGAAGAAGCACTCAGAGAATACGGAGCTGTCAGTGCTGAGGTTGCAAAGCAGATGGCAAAAGGTGCTCTTGCAGTCAGCGGTGCTGATATTGCTGTTTCGGTAACAGGAATTGCAGGCCCTAACAGCGACGGTACATCAAAGCCCGTGGGTCTCAGCTACATCGCCCTTGCAGACAAAGACAACGTCTGGGTCAAGGAGCTTAACACAAGCCGAACTGACCGCGATTACAACCGATTTGTTAATTCATCAAACGCACTTAACATGGTCAGAATGTATATCAATAAAGCTTTATAAAAAACAAATGTTGTATCTGAAGAGAACATGGCAGCCCACGCAACAGTAGGAAAGGATGAAAAGCTGTGGCAGAAAACAAAAAATTTAATTCTGATGAAGTAGAAGTTATTGAAAGCGCTATTGCTGCAGAACTCACAAGAAACGATGACATCGTGGAATACATTCAGCCAAGCAATCTTGAACGCCTCAAGGCACGTTATGCTACCGTCGATGAAGATGAGACAATCAGGAACGAAGGCTTTGAACTTGCGAAAAAAGGCGGACTTATCAAGAAACAACGCCCCGAAAGCACAGCGTTTGATTACCTTGCAGCTCCCGTCAATCCGCGTGATGAAATCCGTACTGACGTCAACTCCCCTCTTTCGCAAGTCTTTGATTCGACCAAAAGCGAGTTTGATGCAGACATCGCTTCTTTCGGCGATATAAGCATTAACAAACCTCTACCCGAAACCAAAGAAGAACCCAATTCTGAGGTCAAGGAAGAGCCTGCACCTGAAATCAAGCCGGAAGAACCGCCAAAAAGAAAACGCGGCAGACCAAGAAAGAATCCGCTTCCTCCGGAGCCTAAGGTCGAAGAACCTGCACCGGAGCCGACCCCCGTCGAACCTCCGCCAACAATAAACAACCGTTACGGTTTTGATACTCATACAAGAGTTATTTTTGTTGACGAAAGTGCTGACGACGGAATCAAACGTAACAGCGACGAGGAGCTTTCCTCCGCTTTTGTTGACGACACAAATACAAGGAAAAGGAGGCTGTTATTTTGGTCACGAAAAAAGAAGTAGGTAAATCGGTAAAAAATACACTCAGAAGAGTTGTTATCGGTCTTTCTTTGATTGTTTTTATCACGTGCACCGCTTATATTGTTGACTATGCAATTGACAACTGGAAAAACAAGCAGTTGCAAAGCGAAACCGATAACATTGACCATTCCAACACCGAAACAACGGTTAATGAAGATACAGGAGACATTATTCAGGACAAATACAGCGCACTCCTTAAAATGAACGATGATTTTGTAGGTAAGCTCATAATCGATGCAACAGGTGAATCGGGTATCAACGTTGTCCAGGGTAACGACAATTACAAGTACCTGAACACAGGCTTTAAAGGCGAAAACACAAGGTACGGCACGCTTTTTGTTGATTACCGGAATAACATAAAGAACTTTGACACAAACACAATCATCTACGGTCACAATATGAGAGACGGCTCTCAGCTCGGCGCATTGAGTCTTTACGCTGATATTGAAAACTACAAGAATTTCCCCACAATCAAATTTGATACAATATACAAGAACACAGAATGGAAAATTTTTGCCGCTTTCATTTCAAACGGCAAATCTGCGCAGGATAACGGCTATCAGTTCCCGTATATCACACCGAAATTCTCTTCTGACGAAAAATTCCTTGAATTTATTGAGGAAGTAAAATCACGTTCTTATTACACAAATGAAGCTGTCGATATCGTCCCCGACGATAAAATTCTTACAATTTCGACTTGCGATACTGTTTTTGAGGATGCACGTTTCGTTGTTATGGCAAGGCTTGTCCGTGACGGAGAGAGCGCAGAGGTTGATACATCAAGAGCTGTAATAAATGAAAACCAGCGTTTCCCGCAAGCATGGTACAATGCCAAGGGCAAAAGCAATCCTTTCAAAAATGCTAAAAAATTCACACTTGACTAAGAGGTGCACCAATGGATATAAAACTTTTTTCTCTTTGCAAGCAGGAAGTTCCGCAAACAGAAACGGGTAAAAAGCACATTTTAAAATGCGTTAAAAGTTTCTTCCCCGAATGCGAAGATTTCACACCCTTTACTTCACAGAAAAGAATGCTTCTTGCAGCCGCGCAGAGCCTGCGTGCCGCGGACATTGTAATCATCGCCGTGCAAAACAATATGTTCAACGCAACAAAAAAATTGCTTGCGCAGGCACTCGGCTTAAAAATCATGAAGAGTAATGCTGTTTACAATTCGCTGAAGCCGTTATTGGAGGCGGGTAAAATCAGCCAACAGACCCTTAACTCAAACTCAGCTTTCCCTCAGGGTTCTGTTATTATGCCGACGGAAGATATGTTCAACTGCGGTTTTGCTTTATCTTCAGGCTCACAGCACATCATCTACCTCCCCGTTGAAGCACCACGTGCTGACGAAGTCGTTTTCGGTTCACTTTACGATTTCTTTGCTTCTCTTTGTGAAAACGATGTTGCCGCGGCAGGTCTTAACGCAAGACACAGAGCAATTATCAAAAGAACAGCAGACAAGCTCGACGAAGATTCGGTAAAAATCACCTTTGCTGCTTCAGGTGTAACAGATGTCATTGAAAACCTTGCTTCAGGTATAGCTTCAGCTCACTGTTTCACCTTCAAGGCTGAAAGACCTTATTATGACGACTTGCTTGAAAAAATTGTTACTATAGCAAGAGATCTTAAGAATGAACAATTTTCTACTTTCACGGCTGTTTTTTCCGATATAAGCTACAACAGCGAAACAGGAGAAAAATTCCTGAAAGTTGCTATCGCCGACGAAGCCGGAACAAACACATTCACCTTCTTTGCTCTTGAGAATGAATCGGATGAAGATTTCGTTCTTAACTGCATCGACAAAACAATGTTGCTTCTTTACGATTACGAAAAGTTATCCGACATCGATAGCTCATCTGACGTTACAACGAAGGCAGACAAAACTCTTCGCAAAAATCTGCTTTACATAACAGCCGGTGCAATCGGTGCATCGACACTGATCGGGCTTATACTCTCAGCGTTTATTTAACAGAAAGGATGACCTTTATGAAACGTATTATATCTTTATTGCTTGCGGCAGTTTTTGCTTTTTCCGTATGCATAACAGCTCAGGCTGCACAGCGTGGCGACGTTAACGGCGACGAAAAAGTCAATTCATCTGACGCCCTTCTTGTCCTTCAGTATTCTGTAGGTGCAATCAAGACAATCAACACATCTGCCGCTGACCTCAACGGCGATAAAAAAATTAACTCAACGGATGCACTCACAATCTTACAGATCAGCGTAGGAATTGTTTCCGATGCAAAATATAAGGCAGCGTTCACACTCAAGGCAAAGATTGACGGCAAAACCTACACTTCAGCAGATGTTATCCCCGTCAAAGCTGACCAGACCGTTGCTGTTACACTTTCACTTGCAAACAATTATTACACGGGTCCCACAAGTGCACAGATTTATTACAACAAAAACATCTTTTCATCTGCACCGTCAGCTCAGTTTAATACAAGTAGCAGACTTTACCAGAGTGCCGGAAAGACATATTGCACATTCGTTGACTGGAACGGTCTTGCAAAAGATGTTAAAGAAAAATGCTGGCCCGATTACAGCGATGCAAAGCTCAAAGACTTCAAAACTGATCATCAGTTCCTTCGAATCACAATGACACCCAATGCATCATTCACTTCAGAAGCCGAAAAGAACATCAACGAGGATCTTGTAACAGTTCACTTCAAGGTCAGCTCGTCAGCGAAGAAGGGCACAACAGGACAGATTGTTATTCCCATCGAGTCAAGAAGAACACGTGATTTCCTTAACGGACATCTTATGTGTTCCGTTCACGAATCCGAAGATATAACAAGCAAATCCAGTCCCTACGTTGAAGACCTTGCTTACGACTGTTCAAAAGCTGTTCTTAACTTCAAGGTATCATAAAATTCGCTTGACACTTTATTAGTTTTCTGTTTTAATTAAATAAAACAATAGGAGGTAGTATTATGACAACTTTCAAAAAAGCATTGTGCATTGTTCTCAGTCTGGTAATTGCAATGCAGTTTGCAATCATCGGTGTTGCAGCTGATTCGGCTGACTACACAATTCTCAACCCGTACAGTGAGGTTATCTGGGAAGGTAACAACGCCTGGGGCGCTTACAAGGGCACACTTCACACACACACAACATACAGCGACGCGGAAGACACTCTTCCTGTTATGACCAAAGAGTATTACAATCAGGATTATGATTTCGTTGCAATCACTGATCACGGTATCACAGGTGTTGATTGGGATAAAGCTCCCGATACACAGCTTCTTTATACATACCAGTGGATTATTGACAACCCGTATGAGCATCTTACAACTGAAGAATACGTTGCAATTCAGAACGGTACATATCCCCTTTATGACGGTACAGCAAGAGGTGAAGGTCTTCTTCCTGTCCTCGGCGGTAACGAATTCAACCACTTCTCACTTACAAAGAACCACGTTAACGGTTTCTTCCTTCCGGGTACAACAGGCAGCGGATACGCAGGCGCTGAAAATGAACGCGGTTTCGAGCAGGTTATCAAGTACATTGAAGAACACGGCGGTCTTTCACACATCAACCATCCGGGTGACTGGCTCAACTCAAACGCAAATCCTGACGTAGTAAACGATCCGGAAAAGATTAAGTTCTTCGGCGACCTCATGCTCAAATACGATTCATGCCTTGGTATGGAAGTATTTAACGAAAGAAACGGCACAACAGGCTACGACAGAATCCTTTGGGATAACCTTCTTATGTACTGTCTCCCCTACGGTAAGAATGTTATCGGTTACAGTAACACAGACGCTCACTGGACAGATACAGTTGACTCTTCATTCAGCGTATTTATGATGGAAGACAACACTGTTGACAATGTTAAGAAGACAATGCAGAACGGCGCTTTCTTCATGGTTACAAGAAAAATCCGTCCTAACAAATGGATCGGTCCCGATAAGGAAATTGACGTAATGAACCAGGGTCTTGCATATCCGATGTTCACAAACGTTGCAGTTAACGGTCACAAGGTTACAGTCGGTGCAGCAGACAGCGACAGAATTCAGTGGATTGCTGACGGTAAGGTTATCAAGGAAGGTCCGATTAATGCAGAAAACCTCACAATCGACCTTGACACAGTCAAAGGTGCTGAAAACTTCAAGTATGTAAGAGCTGAGCTTTACGGTGAAGGCGGACTTACACTTACACAGGCTTTCGTAATCGACAACGGTGCTGAAGACCTTGATTTTGTTGCAGCAGAACTTACTTTCAAAGATAAGTTTATGAACTGGTTCAAGGGCACAAAGCTCTGGGCTATCATCGGCGAAATTGTTAATGCATTTTAATTAAACTTATATAATCACAAAAGAGGTAATACGGAAAAACCGTATTACCTCTCATTTTTTATACTTTTACTTTTTATGCTTAAGCTATAAGACCGTTATTGATAAATACTGTTGCAATTGCGAAATAAATCAGGAGTGTGAGCGCATCGACGATTGTCGTAATCATCGGACCTGCCATCAACGCCGGGTCAAGCTTCAGAAGCTTTGCAAGAATCGGAAGCGAACAGCCGATTGCTTTAGCTACAATGACAGCCAATGCCATTGCAATTGAAACAACGATAAACGTATTGCTTTCAATTACACTTCCTGTTACAAGTTTCGTAACCCACATTCTGCCGTAGTTTGCAACAGCAAGTACAATACCGCAAAGCACGGCAACACGTATTTCCTTCCAGAGTACACGGAAATAGTCGCTTATCTGAATATCGCCGAGCGCAAGACCACGGATGATAAGAGTTGACGTCTGATTACCGCAGTTACCGCCCGTACCCATAATCATGGGAATTGCCGCCGTAAGACCAACAACAAGCGAAAGTTTTCCTTCAAAGCCTTCGATTATCTGGCTTGTGAATGTTGCAAGAAGCATAAGCACAAGGAGCCAGAGAATTCGGTTTTTAAACATCGCGAAAACGCCCGTTTTAAGGTATTCATCCTCTGACGGCAAAAGGGATGCCATCTTTTCAAAGTCCTCGGTGTTTTCGTCTTCGATAACGTCAACGATATCGTCGATTGTGATAATACCTACAAGTCTGCTTTCCTTGTCAACTACGGGGATTGAAAGAAGGTCGTATTTCTTTGCGATATTCGCAACCTCTTCCTGGTCATCCATTGTGTTAACGTAAATAAGCTGTTCGTCATCGTACATTATGTCCTTGACGATTGTATCTTCGGGAGCAACAATAAGTCGTCTTAAAGGCACCGTACCAACGAGTTTTCGCGTACCGTCCGTACAGTAGCAGGTATAAATAGTTTCTTTATCAAGAGCTGTTGCACGAATCTGTGAAATTGCCTGCTTAACAGTGTAGTTTTCGGGGAAGGACACCATTTCGATTGTCATAATGCTTCCTGCTGAATTTTCGGGATACTGCAGGAATTTGTTGATAAGGTTTCGCGTGTCACTGTCCGTCTGCGCAAGTACACGGGTTACGACGCTTGCAGGAACCTCCTCAAGGAAGTCAACTGCGTCATCAAGGAACATATCTTCCATAAGGAATGAAAGCTCCTTGTTCGTAATTGCATTAACAATATTTGCTCTGATTTCGTTATCAAGATATGAAAAAACATCAGCCGACGACTGCTTCGGCAACAAACGGAACAGGCGTACCTGCTGTTCTTCGGTTTCAAACTCCTCCATCATGGAAGCGATATCAACGACGTTCATTTCGCCGAGGATTTCTTTGATTGCCGAGAACTTGTTGCTTGCAAGCATCTTGCTGATGACTTCAACCATTGTTTCCATTTGAACACACCCCTTTTACAGCGGCAAAACCACCGCCCGCAGGTGTATTCAGGTCAATCTGTGAAAACTGACGCACCTACGGCGATTCTTTCGCCACATAATGATTTCTTAAAAAAATAAGCTAAAAATCGTTGCCCGTAACTACCGTCGCTACTCACAGAAATTCACCTCTTTTTTAACATAACTTTTGCAGAAATATTCTGCCCTAATATTTTAAACCCATAACATTAACTTGTCAACCTAAAATTTTAAAAAGCAACAAAAAACTCAGTTGTATTTTTCAACACAACTGAGTTTTGAATTTCAAATTATGAAGCAAACTTCATTTCGTTTACGCAAGTCCATTTACCGCTGATTGAGCCAACTGTGATGTTGATGCCGATCGCCTTTGCCTTTGCGTTTGTAACGTTAAGCGGCATTTCCGTCTTTACAGCAGTTACTCTGCCCTGTCCGTCAATCATTGCCGTAAGCTTTGTGCCCGGATAATTGAAAGTACAGCTCTGGATATTAACAGCCTGACCGAAATCAATTACATTAACATCAAGAGGCCATGCGCATGAAGCATTATACTTTGCGGTACCGTTGTGAGCACATGATTCCTGATTAAGAACGATAACTACCTGATAGCCTGCGCCACTCTTCTGAATGTTTATAGTCTTAACAGCTGCATCGTAAAGATTTGTGGGAAGAACAAATTTTTCAACAGCTGAACCGTCATCAGTTGCCTTGCCGTTTACAAAGCTCTTAGCCTGAACAATACCGTTTTTCTTTGTATTGTTAGCGATGATAGTGTTTGCCATTTTTGAAACATCAATACCGGCACCGCCGCCAATCGAAATCCCGTCAACGGCAACATCAACCTGCTCTGTCTTTGTTGCGTTCATCTTCTGTGAATAAGACTTTTTAAGGCAGGAGTTGTAATAGCTGATAAGCTGTGACTTACTGTAACTAAGCGGATCGTTTGAATTCTGTGTGCCGGAATTACCTCCCTGCGGTGCTGCTGTCACACCCTGATCCGCAGAACTGCCGCCGAGTGATGAATCACCACCGAGTGAGCCGTTTGCATCGGGAGTAACACCCATCTGTCCGCCGTTATTCTGTGCATAACCGCCACCGTTGACACTCTGCTGTTGCTGCTGAACACCGCCAAACTGCTGCATCATAAGGCTGTTTGTGATTGAGTTGGTTACAAGGTTTGTTGTAACACATACCATAATTACAATCAAAAGTGCCGATACGATTATTATAAATCTTTTCCACGGATTGTTCTTCATAAAAATTCTCCTTAAATCTGATACGTTTTATTGTACCACATTTTTTCTTCAAATTCCATAGTTTTTTAAAATTTTATACGCCCATGCCCGAGTAAATAACTGTCGTTTTTGCTGTACCCGTTACAGTTGAACCCTCAAGCTTAACAAGAGTAACTCCTGATAAAGTGTATCTTTGCGTATACGAAACTTCAAGCTTTTCAAGGCTACTGTCCTTCGCCCTTATAGTCGCTTTGATTGTTATATCCGATGCGTTTATTGACATCGAGGTTGCAGATGAGTTGAACTCTGACAAAGCTTTTTTAACATCCTCTGTATTCTGATAATCCGGACAGAGTCTGTAAAGGACACCTGCATCGTCCGTCGGATTTGTTTCGTTCGGAAAAGTCGCGGTTATAACAATCTTATCATCGACCTGCTGTGCAAAAATCGACTGAACTTCCTCTATCGTATAACCGCTTGACGGGAAGTTTGCGGAAAAAGCATCTCTTGAAGCGTTATAACTGTAATTCATCGTAGTGTTCTTTTCGCCGAAGATTGATCTGAAGGCTTCAGCCGCATTTGACGCCGCCGAAAGTGAGCCGAGGCTTACATCGCTGACTTTGCAGTTTACATTCTTCGTATAATTATAGCAATAAAGTTCAATATACTCGACAGCTGCATTAAGCATCTCGGTAAGCTCTTCTTTCCCCGTCGGCACTTCAACAATTTCAACAGGTTTGGTCGTCGCTTTTGTTGAAGCCGTGAAGTCGTCCTCAGGTACTTCCTCAGGCTCCTTTTTGCAGGAAGCGAAAGAGAAAAGCATACAGAAAACAACTGTAAGAGATATGCAATTCAACAATAATTTTTTCATTATATCACCACTAATAAGATTAACTTATTAACGTGGTTTTGTCAAGTGTTGTCCTTGCTTATCGGGTGTCTTATCAGAAGCCGTGAAAGCGTTTTTGCGTTAAAAGGAATAAGAGGATACATATATCCCCTGCCCGTTACGGTTTTGGTTAAAAACATCTGAATTAACACTATCACAACACCTGCAGCATATCCCCAGATATTGAACATTGCCGTTAATATCAGTATAAAAATCCTTGAAAGCTTGAAGGCATAACCAAGTTCAAAACTCGGCTGTGCAAAGTTTGCAATCGCAACGAAAGCCATAAACAGCACAACCTCGGAAGAAAAAAGCTTTGCCGTAACCGCAAGGTCACCGAGCACAAGCGCTCCGATAACGCTGAAAGAATTACTGAGGGCATTCGGGGTATTCAACGAAGCAAGTTTTAAGGTGTCAATTACAATTTCAATTATAAGAAGCTGGACAATAATCGGAATTGTGTAATGTTCCTTAATCGTTATAAAACTAAGCCACTCGGGAATATAGGCGGGATTGCTTACAAGCAGATACCACGTTGGCGAAAGCAACAAAGCAAGACTGAAAATCAACATTCGTATAAAGCGGAGATACGTGCCTACAATCGGAGGGAAATAATAATCGTTCGTGTCCTGCAGAAACTCAAAAAAGCTCGTCGGAACAATCATTGCCGAAGGAGAGTTGTCAACCAGCACTATTATGCTGCCCTCTGCAATACAAGCTGCAGCAGAATCGGGGCGCTCGGTATACCTTACTTTCGGGAAAGGATTAAAAATCTGCTTTCGTATAAAACACTCAATAAGGCTTTCCTGGCTCATACTCAGGGTATTGACATTAATTTCACTTATTTTCTTCCTGAGCATTTTCACCGTTTTCATATCCGCCTTACTTTCAAGGTAGCAAATTGCAATATCTGTCCTTGAGCGTTTGCCTGCCTCATGCACTTCCATAATCAGATCTCTGTTGCGGATTCTTCGCCTTATTAGAGCAGTGTTGATAAGCAAGGCTTCAACAAATCCGTCGTGCGCTCCCCTCAACACCTTGTCATTGTCAGGCTCCTGCACGGAACGACGCGGATAGTTTCGTGTTTTGATAAGAAACGCCGTCGGGAATCCGTCCACTATCAGGAGTATTGCACCTGAATAAATCACTTTCGAAATCGTATTCATATCCGTACTGATATCCATTTCGATGTACGAAACAACACTCTGCACAAAATCCTCGGGAGATGTGCCGTCAGGAAGCTTCTGAGTCCTGCTCATCATAAAATTTAGAACACGCTCGGATATTTCAGTGTTGACAAAACCGTCGATATAATAAAGCTTTGCCTTTCTTTGCGCGACAAAAAATCGGGTATTCACAACATCGAAGTTTTTATCTACCTTGAAATAACCGTCAAGCATTTTTTCGTTTTCATAAAAATTATCCGAAAATAATATCTTTTCGTTCAAAGAAGTCACTCCTTAGGGAAACAGCCAACTTAACTAAAAATATTATTTTCGGAAACTTACAAATTATTCTAACTGTAATCCTGATAAAGGTCGATTATTTCATTCCACGTAATGGGACCAACCTGCCCCGTAGGTTCAAGACCGTTAAGCCTTTGCACTGCTTCAACAGCCGCCTTGGTACGGCTTCCGTACTGTCCGTCCACATTGATTACAGGCACTGACGGATTATTCTGTCCGATAACACGCAGATATCGCTGAAGCTGACGAACAACGTCGCCTGTGGCTCCCGTCGTGATGAAATAGCCGGGATAAATCAGGCTTGAATAATTCTTATACCTTGGCGGAAGTGTCCTCAAAACGCCGTCATAAGCGTTCTGTATTGTATTCCACGTGCCTCTTCCGACTATTCCGTCAACTTTCAGATTATTCTGTTTTTGGAAGGTCAAAACCGCATCATAGGTTTCCTGACCGAAGATTCCGTCAACCGATATCTGCGGAAGATCAGGGTCAAAAAATCCGAGGAAGGCAAGATAATACTGCAACGTTCTTACGGGAATGCCTCGGTCTCCGCGTCTGAGCACTTTTGAAAACTGCCGTTGGATGTCGCTTATTGAAAGTCCCTCGGAATAAAGTTCTGACAAACCTTTGATTCCGTTGTAAATATACTTGATTTTGTACCATGTTTCCTTGCCCACAATACCGTCCTGAGCAAGATTGAATATGCTTTGGAATTTTCTTACCGCGGCAAGAGTTGATTCCTCAAAAATACCGTTCGGATTTCTGATTTTCGGAATTGACGGGTAGTTAAGCGCAATCCTGTTCAGCTGACGCTGAATGTCGCTGACTTCTTCACCGACGCTGCCGAGCCGCAACGCCGTACCCGGATACGACGGAACATTGCTTGTTATCGGCGCATTCTGCACGATGTTTATATCGTTACCGTAATAATTCTGCAGAATTCTGTACGGAGTATAGCCCTGCTGTGCAAGCGGAACCGTACCCCACTGTGAAAGACCTGCACAAGACCCTGCACAGTACTGTGTAAAATACGGCTGAACCTGACCCTGTTTCACAACATAGTCGTTGAAAATTTCGTCAACGATTCTGCTGATATTTTCAAATATATCTCTGTTTTTTACAAAAGACTGGTCGTATTGAGTTGAATTGGTTATATCAAAATTATATCCGCGCGAACGGTAATACTCCGTATATACACGGTTCAGTGCATAGCTTATCTGTGCATAGATATTGGCACGGATTGCATTTTCAGGCCATGTAGGATAAATTTCACTGGAAGCAACGTTCTTTATATAATCGGGAAAAGTCACCCTTATGTTTTCCGCATTTGAGGACGGTGGACCCAGATGAACGGTTATAAATTCGGGAATTGTCGGTGTATCGACAGCCATCAGCGCTCACCTCCGAACAAAGTTTCAGGCTCCTGCGGTACAACCGTTGCATCATCTGAACTGTCTGCACTCAAAGGCACCAAACCCACAGGTTGGATTGATTTGACAGAATCAAAAACAGGGATTCCGTCAAAATACGCGGGTGCATATCCCTGCCGTTCAACCCTGAGCTTATACACGGCATAAGGTGCGACGGTACTGTTTTCGTCAAAGGAAACGGAGCTGTCGGGTGCAGGAAGCCTGATTCCGTCCGCTATACCGTCAACATCCGTTATTCCGCTGAAAACCTCTCTTTCACCGTCATCAAGCTGAATATAAACACGAACCGTTGCATTCGGTACCGGAAAACTTCCGTTGGCGGCAAAAACCTGCACCCGCAAAATTCCCTCCGACTGATTATTTGCAATAAACTCATCGTAATCCGCAAAAGGCACACGTCCCGTTATTACGGATTCGGGCGCATTCGCTTCATCAGGCTGAGTCGGTGAAACAGGCTGTGCCATTACATCCACAGTCTGTCGTTGCGGTTCTTCATAAACATCCGTATGTACGACATTCTGTTTTGAAAATTCAAGCAGATCGCGCTTATATTTTTCAATCATATCTTCAAAATTATGCATTAAAAAACCTCCTTCGCTTACATACTATGCGAAAGAGGTTTTGATTGTTATTATTTCTTCGGCGTTGTACCGTAGCCGTAACCGTAGTTACCGTAAGTACCGTACTTTCCGTATTTTCCGTACCTGCCGTATCTGCCGCCATATCTACCATATCTGCCGCCGTATTTACCTGCCTTGATTGTTGTTTCAGTTTCAGCGTTGAAGATACAACCGACAATTTCAGCACCGTTTGAGTCGATATCCTCAACCGACATACGGATTCTTGAAAACGGAGAGAAATCCTCACGTACAACAATAATTGCCGCATCAGCAAAACCTGCGATGATCGAAGCATCTGTAACAACGCTTGCAGGTGCCGTATCGATAATTATAAAATCGAACTCATCGCGGATACCGTTGATAATCTCTTCAGTAACTTTTCTTGAGAGAAGCTCAGAGGGATTTGAAACAGCTTTAGTATCTGCAAGAACATAGAGATTGAATGTCTTTATAAGCTTGATAGCTTCCGTAATTGAAGTCTCCTGCTTGATTACGCTTGCGAAACCGTCACCTGTTTCAGGAAGAGAAAGAATCTTTGTAATTGACGGTTTTCTGAGGTCAGCATCAATAAGAAGAACTGACTTTCCGTTTTCAGCAAGTGAAAGCGCAATATTTGCAGAAACAGTTGTCTTGCCTTCGTTTTCGCAGGCACTTGTGACAAGGTAAACCTTGTTACCTGTTTTAGCTGAGTTATTTTCAATCTTTGTTCGGATTGCTTTATAAGTTTCGATAAAGGAGAAACCTGTACGTCTGTCCGCAACGAGCAAGCCCTTACTTGTTTTATTCTTATTTGAAACAAGCTGAACAGCACCAAGTACGGGGATTTTGAGCTTTTCGCTGAGTTCTTTCGAGGTCTTTATTGTGTCTTTGACAATAAACATAACAAGAACAAATACACAATAAACAAGCACACCTATCGCCGCACTGATAACAGCAAGAATAACATCTGAACGGTTCTCTTCAGCTGTCTGTGCAAGTACGGGAGTTTCACAGACGTTAAGCTTAGCATTAGGGTAAATTTCCTCAACAACATCAGCATAAACATCAACAACAGCCTTTGCAATATTGTAAGATGTCTGTGCATCTTCAGTGGTTACCGTAAGCTCAATCGCATTTGTTGCATCAACAGTTTCAACTCTGATACTGTTATCAATAAGTCTGTAAGAAAGATTGCCGGGACACTTTTCCCTTACAGCCTCTTTAAGCACACGTCCTGAAAGAATGTATTTAAATGTGTTTGTAATATTAATCTGCGCGGTAACAGCTGAGTTTTCAACAGCCTCATTTTCAGAGAGTGTGTTAACAATGAAAGCGACTTCAGACTTATATACATCCTTACTTGTCACCTTGCCGACAATACCGCCAAGCAGACCAAAGACAATTGCAATAATTACAATTAACCACATCTTTTTTGAGAGTTCAAGCAGATATCCGATGATATTCAGCTCGAAGCCCTTCTGTTTGTTAGAATTTTCGTAATTATTCAAAATGATTCCTCCATTTCGTTATCCTCAATATAACTATATTGCCGTCCGTCCATTTCGCCGACGTATGTTGCGGCATAAGCAATTGCTATAACGACATGCGGCATTTTTGAATTGTAGGTAACAACACCTACTTCCAGCACCATGAGCATCACCATAAAGATTAAGAACAACAGATTCATACGACTCTTTTTTATGAATGCACCCCTGACAAGTCTCACGATAGTGATAAAATAAAGCGAATAGTAAATAATGAATCCGAATAAGCCAAGTTCACTAAGCACCTGCCAGAAATTATTGTGGCTGTAAACTCCATCAAGCATATAAACATTGTCGATAATCTTTGCGAAGTTTCCCAAACCTTTTCCCAATATTGGCGATTCCGAAAACATACGTTGAGCAAGGTCAATGTAATACGATCTCATATAAAGACTGTTATCAACTTCATGGTCACGATCTTCAAACCAGAATTCAAACATTGATGTAAATCGTCTGCCAATTGCATTATAAGCATTCTCATCAGTCATAATTAAGAATATAACCAACGTCGCAAAAGCCACTACTGCCAGAATATTGAAAAAATAATTCTTTTTATAAACCGAAAATAAAACGAACATAACCGGTCCTGCGACCGAAGCAAACAGCGCCTTCCGTGAGCTTGAAAGAATTATAAAAAAAAGGAATAATGCTACTAACAGTATATATCCTTTTTTATTTTTTGAATAAAACTCATAAAAAGCCATCAGCTCTGCACAAAAAACAAGAAAAGCAACTTCATTGGAATTCGAACCGCTGAAGTGTGAACCCATCGCACCATCTGACCAATCAGAAATCGGAACTGATGCAAATTCCACAAAAACAATCACAACAATTGACAAAATATACAGTTTGATTATTCTTTCAAGATCCTCCGGCTTGTCCACATAAATCGAAATCGATGTTATCATCGCTATGATAATAACCATTCGCAACAGATATGAAGCCATATCCGCATTGAAATACGATGACCACAAGCCCGACAAAGCTGCATAAGCCGTAAACAATGCGTACCATACCGTGTTGTACGGAATAATTACCCTTTCAGATCTTCTGCCAATCCAGAGAAGCGTTGAAGCAAACAACATCATCAAGCCTGTTGCTGTGCCGATAAGTCTAACGTCATTGAAGGCAAAAAGCGTAACTGCATTGACTACAAAGCATATTTCAAAAAATGTTCGTGCGGTGTTTTCTTCGCCTCGTTGAATTTTGAGAACACCGTTTTTAAAAGATACCATAAGCACCCCTTAATTCTGAGTAACCGATTAATTCATGGTTACCATTCTCAGCTCTTGCCCGAAATTTCTTTTGCAAACTGCGAAGAATTCTTCTGAGCGTCAAAATTTTCTTCCCAGAAGTTGCGGGCATTTCTTCGCATATTTATTCTTTCTTCCTTTGAAGAATTTATTATCTCTTTGATTTTTGCTGCAAGCTCTTCATCTGTAAAATCTGAAGAAACCAACAAGCCATTATATCCGTCTTTGATAATCTCACCGACACCGCCGACATCCGTCGCAACAACAGGAACCGAACAAGAAATAACCTCCATCATTGAAACCGGCAATCCTTCTGTAGTGCTGACATTTACAAGAAGATCAATTCTTTCTCTTTTATAAAAATCCTTAACCTGTTGATTCGAAATCTGCCCCATAAGGTTAACTTCCATAAAACCGAGCTTTTCATCACAGACAGCTTTCACCTTCTGCATTGTTTCACCGTCACCGATATGTGTCCATCGTATCTTACCTTCACCTTCAAGCAACGAGAGTGCAGCTGCAATTCTGTCAACCCGCTTAAACTCGACTAATCTTGAACAGGAAACAATATGAAAACAATCATCATTCATTTCTGAAATGCCGTCATCAGCTGTGCCGAGATAACGGCATTTTATTTTGTCGCGGAAATCCGGAAACTGTTCAACCATATATTTTTCGCCGTCAATTGAGCAGGGGTGAACAGAATCCACTCTATCCAGAAGATATTTACGAAGAGGAAGATAGCCGAGTGAATTTGCGTATCTGTAAATATCGTAACGATGTGCGCGTGAAACGAACTTAATATTTTTGCAACTTGATGAAATCAGGTCACGCACTTTACAGCCGACAAGAGCCGTAGCAAAAAACCAATAGCTGTAAACCGTTACACTGTCATATTCTGAAAAATCATATTTTTCGAGTACATCCTTGCACAAAGAAAACTCGCGTTCACCTCGTGCATAAAAATATTCGCAGAAAATGCGCTTTTTAAAATCGCCTTTCGCTTCATCATCCTTCGGGGTATCAGAAGGCAGAACAGAATTTACAGCACCTTTGAAAAGTGACAGCATACGGCTGACACGTTTTGATGTCTTGCCGATATTGTAGCAATCTGCGTTTTCGGGAGTTTCCCTTGTTTTCTTCGCATCCTTGCCAAGCCCGATTGCAAGAATAATGATTTTATCAAATTCCTTTGCAAGATACGGCATTTCAGGTTCAAGGAAAGACTCTTCGGAGGAATACGGATATGAGTTTGTCAAAAGAATCAGACAATTTTTCAACTTGCTTCCTCCTTTTATATACATAATCAATTAATTGTAACATCATTTTTAAATAATGTCTATAACCAAATGCGAATTTTCGTTTAAAATCGATTTATTTCCCTAATTTTTTTACTGCTTCTTTATAGTGATTACCCTTATATTCGAAGTTCTTATAAACATTATAGCTCGGTGCAGCAGGAGAAAGAAGGCAGGTCTTGCCCTCTGAAGTATACTTGTATGCTGCCGCAACAGCCTCCTCCATTGTTTCGACAGGAACAACATTTTTCTTTGATCCTCTTTGAATAAGAGCGTTACAGATTTTTGTTCCTGTTTCCGGCATTCCGATAATATTGGTTATTGAACATTCATCAAGATATGTGATGAAATCGTCATAATTAATACCTCTGTCAAGACCTCCGAAGATAAGCGTTTCGATATTTCCGAGCGCATCAACGGCACACTCAACAGCGTGAGGTATCGTTGCAATACTGTCGTTGTAGAAAGATATTCCTTTGAATTCACCTACAGGTTCCATTCTGTGCGGAATTCCTGCAAACTTTTTCACACCGCGGATTATGGACTCGTCGTCAGCACCGAAAATTCTTGCAACAGCTTCTGCGAAAAAGATGTCCTGGTGACAGTGCTTACCGATAAGTCTGTCATTAAGTACTGTCAGAGCCTGCTGATATTCATTTTTCGGCTCAGCACTGACAGCAATTTTTTTGCTTTCGTACTGCTGAAAATCGATAAGACCTTCAACGTCCTGGTCAGCATTGTATATAAGATAATTTTTGTCCGTCTGGTGACTTGCGATATTGAGCTTTGCATTGATGTAACCTTTGTATCCGTCGTAATGGTCAAGATGCTCTTCGTAGATATTTGTAAAAACAGCTACATCGGGTGATGTGCGGCAGAATTCAAGCTGATGGCAGGACATTTCAATAACAGCAACCTTGCCTTCGCACTCGTCAATGATATCAAAAACAGGTACACCGATATTGCCGACAAGGTATGCATCAATTCCTGCTTCACTTACAAGATTATAGATAAGAGTTGATGTTGTTGTCTTACCCTTTGTGCCCGTGATACCGATTTTCTTACACGGTGCATACTGCAAAAACAAATCCACCTGACAGGTTATAAGCACATTTTCGGGCACATCAATATTCACAATCGGCACACCCGGAGTTTTGATTACAAGCTCGTAATCAAAAACATGCTCCATATATCCGTCACCTGTAAGAAGTGTTACGTTTTTATCGTCAAGCTCAATTTCCTTTTTGTCCGCAATTGCAATTTGCTTTTCAGGGAAATACTTTCTTATATAATTATAAGTTGAAACACCTTCCCTGCCGAAACCGAGAATAACGATGTTCTTATCCTTTAAAAAATCAACCAAATTCTGACACATTGCCAACATCTCCATAAAAAAATCAGAACTCACATTCAGCGTTGCAACGCTGAGTTCTTATCAAAGAGCCTTTTTCAACAGCTCCGTTTTCAGCTCCGCACCAAGGACAGTAAATATGGTCCATCGGCGCAGATAAATCTGTTGAAATCGGCACACTTGTATCGCGCACAACTTCGAAACGTTTGTAACAACAATCGCACTGTTTTTTCATAATAATCCTGCTCCAAAAAAATAGGGCGGAAAACGACCGCCCGTATTATACTTTCACTTAAGTAATCGATATACAATTATCTGTTGCCGCCGAAAAGGCTCTGACGCGCCTTACGGATTTCAGCGATATTTGAAGAAAGAACTTCATCGCTGTTTCTCATAATGTCCTCAACGAATTCTGCAGCACCTGCGCGGATTTCGTTAGACCACTTTTCAGCCTTTGTCTTCATTTCAGTTGCCTGATTGTTAGCATCAAGAAGGATTGCTTCCGCACTGCTCTGTGCATCTTTGAGTATTTTCTCAGCTTCAGCTGCTGCCTGAGCTCTTACACGGTCGGAATACTCGTGTGCAAGACGTGCAATTTCTGAATTTTCAACCATCTGGCGAGCCTGCTCCGAAGCTGCTTCGATTGTTGCGTTAGCGTTTGATTCAGCAGTTGCAGCTATTGAAGCTGCCTTTTCCTTTGCATCAGCAATAAGACCGTCAGCCTCTGTCTGTGCAGAAGAAACGATTGAAGAAGCCTCGTTATTAGCCTTTGCAATAAGGTTGTTGTGATGAGCAACAACTTCCTGAGCCTTCTCGATTTCGATCGGGAGGTCATAACGGATATCCTCAACACACTGTTTGATTACTTCGGGGTTAACTGCAATCTTGCCGCCTGAAAGAGGAAGCTTACTGCCGGTTTCGATGGTATCTTCAATTTTATCAAGTAATGCCTGTACGTTCATTTTAAGTTCATCCTTTCTTTTTTATGCCATTAACAATATCTTCATATACCTCAGGAGGTACAAACTTTGAAACATCTCCGCCAAACTGGCAAACCTGCTTAACTATGCTTGACGAAAGGTACATATAATCGGCACCTGCCGTAACAAAGACTGTTTCAACGTCGGGGTTAAGCTCCTTATTTGTAAGTGCCTGCTGGAATTCATGCTCGAAATCAGAAACAGCACGCAAACCTTTTACAATTGCTGTTGCATTCTTTTCTCTTGCATAGTCTGCAAGCAAACCTGCGTAATAATCAACCTTCACGTTCGGAATATCCTTGGTACAACGTTTGATTAATTCCATTCTTTCTTCGTAACTGAAGCAACCGACAGGCTTTTTATGGTTAATCATAACCACAACAAGCACTTCATCAAAAAGCTTTGCCGCACGCTTGATCACGCTGAGGTGACCGTTTGTTATCGGATCAAAGCTTCCGGGGTAGATTGCAAGTTTCATTCAGCATCCACTCCTTCACTGAGTCTGTAAACCGTGAGAGCAAGCTTACTGTATTTATACTCACGGTAAATCGAAAATCTTCCGACATTCTGCGGCATTTCTTCGCCGTAAGGATGCTCGCAAATAATCACTCCGCCGTCGTTCATAACATCGTCAACCAACGGAAGAGCCTTCTGTAAAAGTCCCTTTGAATACGGTGGGTCCATAAAAACTATATCAAATTTTTTCCTGCTGTTTCTCAGGAAGGTAAATGCATCGGACTGCAGTACTGCAGAATTCTTATGCAAACCTGTTGAGAGAAGGTTGGACTTGATAACGCTGACGGCATCTTTATTCAGATCAACAAAGGTTGAATAAGCCGCGCCTCTGCTTAAAGCTTCGATTCCAAGCTGTCCCGAACCTGCAAAAAGGTCAAGGACTTCCCTGCCCTCGATTTCGAACTGTATTATGCTGAATATCGCTTCTTTTACTCTGTCGGTGGTCGGACGGACATCCTCACCCTCAAGAGTTTTAAGCACGCGACCTCTTGCTGAACCTGTTATTACTCGCACAGTACAAGCTCCCATCATATTATTTTACATTTTATTATCCCATTTTTTCGGGTGTGTTGTCAATATCTTTTCTGAAATAATTATAAACTTTTTCCGCCGTTGAGCGATTTATGCCTTCGGCTTCACAAAGCTCATCAACACTTGCCGCTTTGATTGCGGAAACTGTTTTGAAATGTTTAAGCAGTGCTTTGCTCTTTTTCTCGCCGACACCTTCAATTTTCGTAAGAGTTGCATTGAACATCGACTTTTTATGCTTTGAATGATGGTATGCAACTGAATAACGGTGTACTTCTTCCTGAATGGTTGAAATCAGCGTGAAAGCCTGACGCTTTGAGTTGATTGCAATTTCGCCGCCGTCAAAGGCAATTGCACGGGTGCGGTGCTTGTTATCCTTGACCATACCGTAAACAGGAATGTCAAAACCGAAAGCTTTTATAATCGGCAAAACTGCATTGACCTGACCCATACCGCCGTCAAGAAGAATAAGGTCGGGCAAAATCCCGAAACCTTCTTCCGTTTCTTTTTCTTCCATGTAGCGGTTAAGACGGCGCGATATAACCTCAGCCATTGAAGCGTAATCATCCTGACCGTCAAAGCCCTTGATTGAAAAACGACGGTAATTCTTTTTATACGGCAGACCGTTTTTGAAAACGACCATACCCGCAACGTTATCGCTGCCTGCCGTGTGTGAGATATCGTAAGACTCAATGAATACAGGCGGTTTCGGCAGATTGAGAAGGCGTGAAAGCTCGTCAAGAGCCGCTGTTGCTTTACCGTTTCTGCCCATTGAAAGAGCAAGCTTCTGCGAAGCGTTATTACGGCACATCGCAACAAGCTCAAGCTGTCTGCCTCTTTGCGGAATATGAATTTCGACCTTACGACCTGCGACCTCAGAAAGCCACTGTGTAAGCAACTCGGCATCGCTTACTTCACCGTCAACGGTAACTCTTTTGGGCACTGTTCGTCCCATTGAATAAAAACGTGTTATAAGCTCGCTTCTCGTTTCGGGAAGAGAGTTCATTTCATCAAATATAAACCATTCGTTATCACGCAGCCTGCCGTCAAAGAAACGAAGGACAGAAAGGCAGAATTTATCCTCTGCCTGAGCGATTGCGAAAACGTCCTGCTCCTTAACGTCTGAGCCTGCGACTTTCTGCTTTTCATTGATTTTTTTGATTGAACTGATTCTGTCGCGAAGCCTTGCCGCTTTTTCAAACTCAAGGTTTTCAGCCGCCTCTTCCATTTCCGCCGTCAGCTCGGAAACTATCTTTGCACTGTCACCCTGAAGGAATTTGACAGCCGAATCAACAGCTTCGTTATATTCCTGACAGGTGATTTTTCCCGCACAGGGAGCCGAACACTGCTTTATGAAATAATTAAGACACGGTCTGCCCTTTCCGATTTCACGAGGAAAGCTTTTATTGCACCGCGGTAACATAAAAATTTTAAGTGCTTCATCGACTGATGAGGTTACGCTGAACGAGCTTGTATACGGTCCGATGTAACGCGCGTCGTCTTTACCCTTCTGCAAGACAGCCGTAATCTTCGGCCATTCGCCTTTCGTAACCCTGATATATGAATAACCCTTGTCATCCTTTAAAAGAATGTTGTATTTCGGGGTATACTGCTTAATAAGCGAACATTCAAGCACGAGTGCTTCAAATTCGTTATCCGTAAGAATATAGTCAAAATCGAAAACATTTTCGACCATTTTTCTTACCTTTACGGAATGAGTGTTCTGCGAACCGAAATACTGGCTGACGCGGTTTTTGAGAGCCTTCGCCTTGCCCACATATATAATTTTACCTTTTTCGTTTTTCATAAGGTAAACACCCGGAGTTTTGGGCAAAGACGTTGCCTTTTTTCTCAACTCCTGAATCTGCATAACACTCACCACCTTGTTAATTCATATAAACAAAAAAGGCTGCCGTATTCAGGCAACCTCTTTAAATCGAAATATAATTATACAGCAAAACCTGAATTTACAAGCTTAACAAGTTCTTCAACAGCCTGCTCCTCATCGGGACCTGCAGCGATAACCTTAACAGTTGTGCCGCCGTCAATACCCAACGAGAGTACGCCAAGCAAACTCTTTGCGTTGGCACGACGCTCTTCCTTCTCAATCCAGATAGATGATTTGAAGCAATTTGCCTTCTGAATAAAGAATGTAGCAGGGCGTGCACTCAAGCCAACCTGATTCTGTACTGTAACTTCTTTCTCAAACATAACTTATATCTCCCAATTCAAATAAATTCAAAGCAATGCTTATTTACCAGCTTACTACTTGATACTTATTATATCACAAAACTTTTCATCGTCAACAAATAAACTTCACTTTAAAAATAATTCGTATTGTACTCCAAATGTTAAGATTTTATAAACCTTTTGTTTGTGCAGAATAACTATGACTTATAAAATATTTTAATGCACTATGACTATTTTTCCTCGCTGTTTTTGAGATTTTCCAAAAATTGCTTGTCTTTTTTGTCTAATTCTGCTGTTTCAAGCAGGTCAGGACGTCTGTAATATGTGCGCGTCAACGACTGCTCTCTGCGCCATTTGTTTATATTGGCATGGTGACCGGAAATAAGCACATCAGGCACCTTCTTGCCGTGCCACTCATACGGTCTTGTATACTGCGGATATTCAAGAAGAGAATTGTAATGGCTTTCCTCTTCAAACGCTGCATCCTCTGCAAGCACACCCGGAAGCATTCGTGAAATACTGTCCGCAAGTACAAGCGCAGGAAGCTCACCACCCGTAAGCACATAGTCACCGATAGAGATTTCCTCGTCAACTATCTCTTCAATAACCCTTTCGTCAACGCCCTCATAATGACCGCAAAGAATTGCGATATTGTCCATCTGTGAAAGCTCTTTTACCCTTTCCTGAGTAAGAGTTTTACCCTGCGGTGACATATAGATAAGATGCGGTCTTGAGCCGATTTTCTCTTCTAAATCACAGAAACAATCGTAGATAGGGTCAACCTGCATAAGCATACCAAGACCGCCGCCGTAAGTTGCATCATCAACACGGCGATGCTTATCCTTTGAATAATCCCTGATATTAACGCAATTTATTTCAACAAGTCCGCTTTCACGCGAGCGACCGATTATGCTTTCGCTGAGCACCCGTTCGCACATTTCGGGAAAAAGCGTCATTATGTCAATTCTCATCGTCAAAAATTCCTCTCAAAGGCTTTATTTCCACTCTGTTTGCGGCAACATCAACGTTGATTACAACACTGGGTATCGCAGGAATAAGATATTCCTTGCCGTCCTTTTTTATATGCCACACGTCATTCGCGCCCGTTTCGCTGACATCCGAAAGTACACCGTAGCAGATGCTTCCGTCTTCAGCATCAAAAACATCGCAACCGATAAGCTCGGAAATAAAATATGAGCCTTCACTGATTTTAGCATCGGCACGCTTGATATAAAGCACCTTATTGCGCATCGCAGAAGCTTTTTCAACAGTATCAATACCGTCAAGCTTAACGATTGCAACATTTCCGTGAGGCCTTGCTGAAATCACTTTCACGCTTTTGTTCCCACTATTATCATAGTAAAAAGTTTTGAATTGTTTCACAAATTCCGGACCGTCTGCCCACGGGTTGAGGCGCATTTCACCGCGCACACCGTGAGTGCCGACAATTTGTCCAACTTCAAGAAATTCCTTAATCATAAAATCACCTGAATTTCAAAAAGGGTCGCCAAAAGCGACCCTCTTCGTTTAGCTTAGTCAATTTCAACAGAGATTTTCTGCTCACTGCGGTTTGCAGCTGAACGCATAACTATTCTGATAGCCTTTGCAATTCTGCCCTGCTTGCCGATAACACGTCCCATATCGTCGGGAGCAACGTGAAGATGATAAACGATTACGCCATCCTCATCAGGCTCGTCAACAACAACTGAAACAGCTTCGGGATCGTTTACAAGACCCTGAGCAATCTGTGTCAATAACTCTTTCATCTTTTAACTAACTCCTCTGAGTAATTTAATTATTTGATGATGCCGTTCTTCTTGAAGAGATCCTTAACTGTGTCTGTGGGCTGAGCGCCGTTAGCAATCCACTTTGCAGCCTTTTCAGCATCGATGTTAACCTCTGCGGGATCTGTCATCGGATTGTAAGTACCGATCTCTTCGATGAATCTGCCGTCACGGGGATACTTTGAATCTGCTACAACTACACGGTAGAAAGGAGCTCTCTTTGCACCCATACGACGAAGTCTGATTTTAACCATGATAAATTCCTCCAAAATAAAAAATTAATTATTTATATATCAATCACGCAAGTGAATTGTGCGTGTTGAAGTTTAGATATTGAATCCCTTAAGCTGAGAGAGGTCCGGTCTTCCGCCTCTTCTGCGTTTCTTGCCCTTGGGATTGAGCTGTTTGAACATTTTCTGCATCTGCTTGTGCTGAGAAAGAAGTCTGTTGACTGCTTCAACATCCTGACCGCAACCCTGAGCGATTCTGCGTTTTCTTGACGGGTTGATGATTTCAGGCTTTTCTCTCTCCTGCGGTGTCATTGACTGAATAACAGCCTTGATTTTATCAAACTGTCTTTCGTCAATTTCGACATCCTTGATTTTCTTTTCCATACCCGGAATCATTGAAAGTGTGTCCTTGATTGAACCCATCTTGCGTACCTGATCGAGCTGTTCCATAAGGTCGTTGAGGTCAAACTTGTTCTGACGGAGCTTCTTTTCAAGCTCCATAGCCTTCTTTTCGTCAAGAGCCTGCTCAGCCTTTTCGATAAGAGAAAGCATATCACCCATTCCAAGGATTCTTGAAGCCATTCGGTCGGGGTGGAAAATATCGAGGTCTGTAAGCTTTTCTCCGATACCGACAAACTTGATCGGCTTACCTGTAACGGCTCTTGTTGAAAGTGCCGCACCGCCTCGTGTATCACCATCGAGCTTTGTGAGGACGATACCGTCGATTCCCAAAGCATCGTTGAAGCTTGTTGCAACATTAACTGCATCCTGACCTGTCATTGAGTCAACAACAAGAAGAATTTCGTGAGGCTTAACCTCAGCCTTGACGTTCTTAAGCTCAGTCATAAGCTCTTCATCAATGTGAAGACGACCGGCAGTATCAAGGAACACGTAGTCATAACCCTGATCTTTTGCAAGCTTGATTGCCTCGCGTGCAATTTCAACGGGATTGATCTGTCCCATTTCAAAAACGGGAACTCCGATGCTTTCACCGACAACCTGCAACTGCTTGATAGCAGCAGGACGGTAAATATCGCAGGCTACGAGCAAAGGACGGTGACCTTCATTCTTAAGCCTCAAAGCGATTTTTGCACTGTGAGTTGTTTTACCTGAACCCTGAAGACCGCACATCATAACGACTGTCGGCGGATGATTTGCAATCGCAAGGCGGGATTTCGTTCCGCCCATGAGTTCGGTAAGCTCTTCGTTTACTATTTTAATAACCATCTGTGCAGGTGTAAGACTTTCCATAACCTGCTCACCGACAGCTCTTTGGCTAACCTTTTCGGTAAAGTCCTTGGCTACCTTGTAGTTAACGTCAGCTTCAAGCAACGCAAGACGTACCTCACGCATCGCGCTTCTTACATCAGCTTCAGTCAAGGCACCTTTGCTCTTCAGCCTTTGAAACGCGGCTTCGAGTCTGTCTGAAAGGCCCTCAAATGCCATAGCGGTACCACCTTTTTAAGAGTAATTCTCCGCAAGAAGTGTCTGCGCAATAGCCTTTATTTTGGCTGTGCTGTCGTTGACTTCCATAGAGAGAGAGTTTTTTCGGTTATATATCGCGATTTCCTCGGCATATTCGATTATTTCACTTAAACCGATTTTCATGTTTTCAAAACGGGCAACAAGTCCGAGACGCTCTTCCATTGCAACAAGCTGGGTTTCTGCCCTTTTGATTGCATCGCGTACGCCCTGACGTGTAATACCCTCATCAGCAGCAATCTCTGAAAGAGAAAGATCATCATTGTAGTAGTAGCTGATAAAACTGCGCTGCTTGTCCGTAAGCATATCGCCGTAAAAATCAAGCAAGAGAGTTATATCAAGATTTTTACTCACAACAAAGACTCCTTTCAAAAACCGCCTGTAAAGTTTTTTTCTTTACAGGCAGTCATTATACAGTATAGAATGCTTCTTGTCAAGCACTTTTTGAAGATTTTTAAAGGATTTTTAAGCTGATTTTCCACACGGTTTTGTGGAAAGTTATGTGGAAAACCGTTTTTTATCCAAGATATTGTGTTTGTTATCGCCTTTCAGCTCTGTATATGCGCAAAAGGTGTGGAAAACTATGTTGAAAGTGTTTAAAACTTCTTTTCAAAATACTCTTCAGCCATTGCTTTTGCCGTCTTTTTCAGGTCATCAAAACAGGATTTCTTCAACTCTTCGAAGCTTTTTCCTTCTTTATCTGTTACGTACACCTTCCTGATTTTTGAATTTTTGGGAAGTTCAATCTTACAGCATCCTGCAACGGCAATAACTTCAGTATCTCCCGCCATTTCAGCAACGCAGGACGGAGCTTTACCGAGGAGCGACTGCTCATCAAAGCAACCCTCACCCGTTATAACAAGCTCGGCATTTTTCACAAGAGTATCAAATCCCATAGCCCTGAGCACAGAAGGAGCACCTTTAACAAGCTCACCATGAAGAAAGCTGACGAGTGCAAAACCAAGTCCGCCTGCCGCACCTGCACCTTCAAGTGAAGAGTTATCAACCCCGAGAGTTTTTTCTGCGACTTCTGCAAGGTTACGAAGTCCGTTATCAAGTACCTTGACAGCAGTTTCATCGGCACCCTTCTGCGGAGCAAAGACAAATGCCGCGCCGTCAGAACCGTAGAGAGGACTTATGACATCACAAAGAACTTTTATCTTCGTTTCTGAAAGTCGTTTATCAATATCGCTGAGGTCGATTCTTCTTATATCCGCAAGTCCTGCACCGTTAAGACTGACATCATTTCCGTTTTTATCAAGAAAACGAGCACCGAGTGCCGCCGCACAGCCTATACCGCCGTCGTTCGTTGCGCTACCGCCGATGCCGATAAGAATTTCACGGCATCCTTTATCAAGTGCCGCTTTTATAAGCTGACCTGTACCGTAAGTTGTGGTAAGCAGAGGATTTTTATTTTCACCGACCAAGGGCAAGCCGCTTGCCGCTGCCATTTCAATAACCGCAGTACCGTCGGGCAGGATTCCGAAAAACGAATCTACATCTTTAAAATACGGATCTTTTACGGTAACTGAAAGTCTTTCACCGCCGTTGAAAAGCAAAGCATCAACCGTACCCTCACCGCCGTCTGCAATCGGCAGACATCTGATATCCGTATCAGGTCTTATTTTCAAAAATTCACTTTTAACCGTTTTGCACACTTCAACGGCAGACATTGTGCCTTTGAAGGAATCGGGAGCAATTATTATCATAATTTCACCTTATTTCAGCAGTTCAAAAAGCTCGTCAATCTGTAACTTTTGGGTTGCCCAGCTTGTTGCAAGGCGGATTACGTTATCGCCGTCTGCGGTCTTTTCCCAATAGCTGTAGCTGACCTTACCCTTGATTGATTCAAGTTTTTCATCGGACACAATAACAAACTGTTGATTTGTGGGAGAATCAAGATAAAACTCATAACCGAGTTTCTTCAGTCCGTCGCGCATATACTTCGCCATATTAACTGCATTTTTTGCAATTTCAAAGTACAGTCCGTCCGTAAAAAGTGTATCAAATTGCACACCCGCAACCCATCCTTTAGCAAGGAGAGCGCCGTGACGTTTTATCTGTGTGAACAACTTTTTGACCGATGACGGATCAGGAATCACAAGTGCTTCGCCTATCATTGCACCGACCTTTGTGCCACCGATGTAAAAAGCATCTGCAATGCTTGCAATAAACGCAAGGTCAATATCACATTCTTCGCAAGCAAGACCATAGCCGAGCCTTGCTCCGTCAACATAGAGCTTCAGTTCATATTTATTACAAACGCTCTTAAGAGAAAGAAGTTCCTCTTTTGAAAAAATTGTTCCGTATTCCGTCGGGAAGGAAATATACACGAGTGCAGGCTGCGGCATATGCTCACAGGTTTCGTCCGCGAGGAAGTTTTCCATATATTCTTCGACAGTTTCTGCACAAAGCTTTCCGCAATCGCCGTCAAGGGTTATAACCTTATGGCCGCAGGATTCAATTGCTCCTGCTTCGTGAAGAGCGATATGACCCGTCGAAGCGGCAATCACGGCTTCGTAAGAATCTATCAAAGCATCAATTGCAACCTTGTTTGTCTGTGTACCGCCTACAAGAAACTTAACGAGCGCATTTTCACAGTTACATTCCTTTCGGATTTTTTCCGCCGCGGAATCGGAATATGCATCGAAGCCGTAGCTTGTGTTTTTTTCAAAATTTATCTGCACAAATTTTTCAAGAATTTTCGGATGAGCAGTTTCCATATAGTCGCTGTCAAAACGCAACATATAAATCCTCCTAACGAAAAAGGGACGTATTAACGCCCCGTAATTATCAAAGTTCAAAATCTTCTTTTGTGAATCCGCCTGCTGTCGGAGCACGTTCGGGCACTCTTTTAAGTGGATCATATTTAAAGCTTCTGCAGCTTGAATCGAGCTGTCTTATACCTGTTTTGACGCAGAGCACACTTTCACCGTCGGGTGAGAGTATACCGTGAGAGCATATACGGCAAGCAGGCGTTCTTTCTTGCGAATTTATAATATTCTTCCTCATTTTTATCATCCTTCAGTTGCATAAGTGTAATTTCAATTAACTTAATTATTATATCACATTATTCTTTCTCTTTCAAGAGATTGAAAAATTAACGATAAGCATAGTATCAAATTTGTCATAATCATAAGAAAACTCAGCATTATCGCACAAATCTTTATACCACATTGGGATTTAAAAATCATAACAAATTCGATATAATTAATATAAGAGGTTGATTTGTATGAAGTTGAAAGAACTCCGCAAAAGCCGCAACATATCTCAATTAAAATTAGCAATGGAACTTAACATGAACCAAAACACAATCAGCAGATACGAAACCGGGGAACGCGAAGCCGGCTACGCCGAGCTTATTGCGATTGCCGACTACTTCAACGTGTCAATTGATTACCTTTTGGAACGAACCGATAATCCTGAAATTAACAGATAACGACGAAGCAACTCAAGCTTCGTCGTTATTTTTGTTTCTGAACAATGCCGTCATCTCTGCGGCAAGCATTACCGCAAGGATCACTGTCGCAACAGCCGCCGGGACGGAAATTGAATACAACTGCGGTAATACGTCTGTATTTGTTGAAAAAGCACTTGTCTGACAAGGAAAAATCCAAAACAAAAATTCTGCAAGCGTAGCGGATAATGCCCCGTGTACCAGACGTGACAAGAGAAAATGCAGGTATTTTACCTGCGTTTCTTTTATGTACGGCAAAAGCTGACAGTGAACGGACAGTCCTGCCCAACCCATTATCAATGTCTGCACGCTGACGGGATACTTACCTGATGCGGTAATGCAACCGCCCGTCACTTCCGTTATCATCTTTATCCATATCATTATACCGTCGGGAATACTGAAGCTTTCAAGCAAAGCATTTATACACGAAAACAGCAATACCCAGGCGCAAAGATTAAACATTGAATTTATGCCGTTTGTGACACTCTGATTCAGAATGCCCGATTTAAATTCGGGCTTTTTTGTTTTTATCTCTATTGTACCGCTGTCAAAAAAGCGAAAAAAAGCTCCCATTGCTAATGCGGACAATATCATAGACAGATAAAGAATTATACCTGCTTTACGGTTTGAAAGCATGACCGTTCCTACGGTACCGATAACAAAGGCAGGACCTGCGTTAACGCAGAAAAGCATCATCCTTTTTGCCTGATTGTGACTTATGTTGCCGTTTTCAAGAAGCTTTGCAACCATTCCTGAGCCGACGGGATATCCGCCGATAAGGCTCATAATCACCGCACAGCCTGCACTCCCGGGCAGACGAAAAACCGATTTTGTTATCGGTTCAAGAAATCTTCCGAACAGTTCAACAGACTTTGAACGAATAAGATAATCAGAAAGTACAATAAACGGAAAAAGCGACGGAATTATCGATACGGCACAAAGCTTCAGTCCGTCGCTCACTCCGCCTATCACCGTTTCGGTACTGACAAAAAAAGCCGTTACAAAAACAATTACTGAAAAAAAACATAAAACAAACCTTACTCTGTAATTTTTCATGCGAATCACCCGTAAATATATATGAGAAGAAATCGCCTTATTATGATAGGAGGTTTTTATGGCTTTTTCAGATTACCGACAAAACCGTACTCCCCTTTCACACCGTATTTGCGACAAGCTTGAAATCGATGAGGACGTCTGCACAAACTGCGGATATATTGAAATCGTTTCCAACCGTTGTGCCCTTATTGACGGTTGCAAGGGTGTTTCGGAATACAGCGAAAATTTAATCACACTCAGTCTCGGCAAAACGAGTGTTACCTTTGAAGGAAATTCACTGACAATAAAATCCCTTTCCATGGAGCAGGCTTTGGTTGAAGGATTCATAGTCAATGTGGAGTTCAGCAGCTGATGGTAACAAGAGACATACTCAACTTCATTTTCGGCTGTGTCGAATTTACTGCTGAAAACGGATTCACCGAAAGATTTATAAACTCCTGCACTGTAAATAATATCCCACTTTGGGATGTCGTAAAAAAAGGCGATACCCTGTTGGCAAAAACAACCGCAAAGGGTTACCGCAGAATACGTTCGCCTGCAAAAAAAAGCTCTATGAATGTACACATAAAACGCAAATACGGTCTGCCGTTTTTCATTAACCGCTATTCACGCCGTACAGCTCTTATTTCAGGTTTTATCATTGCTTTCCTGCTTCTGGTTTTTCTTACGGGACACGTATGGATTATTGAGGTTTCGGGAAACGAGTACCTGACAGACAACGAAGTTCTTGAAGCTTTTGAAGAATCGGGACTGAAAATCGGAAAACGGATAAACAACCTCAAATTTCCGCAGATAGAAAGTGCAGCTATGCAGAAGCTCGGCAATGCTTCGTGGGCAGCAGTTACCATACGCGGCTGTACCGCAGAAATAAAAGTACGCGAGCTGATGAAAACTCCCGAAATTGAAACGCATCACGGGACTTCAAATATAGTCGCTTCAAAAGACGGTCAGATTGAAATTCTTGAAGTTTATCGCGGTTCTGCCGCCGTAAAAGTAGGTCAACCTGTACTTGAAGGAGAGCTTCTTATCAGTGGCATTACAGAAAGCCGTCTGCAGACAAATCTTTTCACTGATGCCGACGGATATGCCGTTGCAAAAACAAATATTAAAGTAAAAAGTGTCACAGATAAAAAAATTACCGTTTGCACTCCTGAGGAAAAGAAGGTTTGGTCAGTTTCCTTCCTCGGTCTGGAAATCTTTCCGCCCAAGGAGGACGGCGACTGTTATATCCACCGTTCAAGACTAAAAATAAACGGGAAAGAAATGCCGTTCGGGATTAATTACCGTCTTTACACAGATTATGAGGAAGAAAAAGAAATCACCATGAGTAAAGCTCAGGCCCAACTCATGGCGATGACTGAATATGCACTTAAAAGCAGTTCGGAAACCCAACACGCTCAGATTATAAATCAGGAAGTTGTTATGACCAAAAAAGACGATTCAATTGAAATCAACGGAAACTATTTCTGTTACGAAAATATCGGAAAAAGCGTGGGCTTCGATATTGAAGAAGCCGAGGTCGAAGAAACTAATTGAATAAATATCCGTACTTATTGCTCTGTGCCATTGAAAAGGTATCGTCTGTAGAAACGATGATGTGGTCAACAAGATTGACACCGATTGCATCAAGCACGGGAATCAGCTCTTCTGTTGTTTTTACGTCAGCCAACGACGGAACAGCAAATCCGTTGGGATGATTATGTGCAAGAACAACGTTCTTCGAATCAAAACGCACAACGGTTTCAACGATTGTACGTGTATCAACAACTGCGGTATCGGGTGAACCGTCACAGACCTTGATGCAACGCTGAAGCTTTCCGTTTGCATCAAGGCAAAGCAGATAAACAATCTCTCTTCTTTCACCCGAATATTTCGCTTCTATGTAAGGGATAAACGCTTTATCGGTATCGTCAAGAATACGTTGTTGTTTTCTTTCGTTGTAAAGAAGTGCGACATCATGCGTAAGTCGTATCAATGCTGCTGCATTTTCACCGACTCCGCTAACCTTCATCAGTTCCTCTTTCGGTGCTTCGAGCACACCGTTGAGGTCGCCGAACTTTTCAATAAGTCCGTGAGCAACGTTGTTTGTGTCCTTGAAAGGTATACCGTAAAAAAGAAGAAACTCTATTATATTGTGGTCAGCCATAGACCCGATACCCTCTTTGAAGTATCTTGCACGTACTCTTTGTCTATGGTCTTTGTGAACGTTTTTCTTTTCCATAACCCAAAATTCCTTTTAAATTACATTGACTGTAAATGTGGATATATGCTAAAATCTTTTCAGGTGGTTTCACCTGAGAAAGGATGTTTTTATGCCGATTACATTTGATAAAGAACGTAAAATTTTTAAGATTGATTCGCTTGAATCAACTTATGCGATTGGTATTTTCGAGGGCGATTTCCTTGTTCAGCTTTATTACGGAAAGAAAATCCCCGACACCAATCTTATTTCAACAGCTTACAGAGGCGGATTCGCTTCAATATCTCCCCTGACAGCATCAACTGCTGATAACTGGTCCTTCTCTATGGACATTCAGCCGATGGCTTATTCCTGCAACGGCAACGGCGATTTCCGACTTGCCGCACTCGCAATCAGGGACAGCGAAGGCAGAGCTACAACAGATATAAGATACCTTGACCATAAGATTTACAGCGGTAAGCCGAAGCTCAAGGGTCTTCCCGCAACATACTGCAACTCTGACGATGAGGCAGATACACTTGAAATTATCACTATCGATAAATTCACAGGCGCAAAGGTTACCCTTTGTTTCACCGCCTTTAAAAATCATAGCATAATTACGCAAAGTGTCAAGATAGAAAACACGGGAAATGAAGCTTTTGACATTGAAAAAGTTGCAAGCTGCTGTGTAAACTTCCCTTCAATGAGCTATAATATGATAAATCTTTACGGCACATGGTTAAGAGAAAGAACCGTGCAGACACGTCATCTTGCTCACGGAATCCAGTCCGTCGCAAGTAAGAGAGGCTCATCAAGCCACAACCACAACCCGTTCGTAGCCCTCGTTGACGACAAGGGCGGCGAAGATTACGGCGATGCATTCGGCTTCAACTTTGTTTACAGCGGTAACTTCGCAATTGATATTGAAACAGATTATATGGACTGCACACGCCTTGTTATGGGTATCAATCCGATTGATTTCAACTGGTATCTTGAACCCGGCGAGGAGTTCCAGGCACCCGAGGCTGTTATGGCATACTCACCGAACGGACTTGGCGGAATGAGCCGTACCTTCCACGACTTCTACGCAAACAACCTTATACGCGGTACGTGGAAAAAGAAAAAGCGTCCGCTTCTTATCAACAGCTGGGAAGGCTCAGGCTTTGACTTTGACGACGAAACGCTCGTCCGCTATGCAAAGCAGGCAAAGGAACTCGGATGTGAGCTTCTTGTTATGGACGACGGTTGGTTCGGCGTGCGTAACCGTGATGATTCATCTCTCGGCGACTGGTACGTAAACGAAGAAAAGCTCAACGGACCGCTTTCAAAGCTTATTGAAAGAGTAAACGCTGAGGGTATGGAATTCGGCATCTGGTATGAGCCTGAAATGATTTCTCCCGATTCCGATATTTACAGAGCGCATCCCGACTGGTGTGTTCACGTTGAAGGAAGAGATATTTCACCCGCAAGACAGCAGTATGTCATCGATATGACAAGACAGGACGTCCGCGACAACATCTTCAACCAGATGTACGAAGTTCTTTCTAAAAACAATATTGCTTACCTTAAATGGGACTACAACCGTCCGATTTCCGAGCCTGCTTCAATGGGACTTGACAAGAAGCATCAGAAGGAATTCTTCCACAGATTCATCCTCGGCACATACGAGCTTATGGACAGAATCACCTCCGCATTCCCTGACATTCTCTTTGAAAGCTGTGCAGGCGGCGGCGGAAGATATGACCCGGGTATTCTCTACTATATGCCGCAGACATGGTGTTCGGACAACACCGACCCGATCGAAAGACTGAGAATTCAGTTCGGCACATCAATGTGTTACCCTGCTTCAAGTATGGGCGCTCACGTTTCAGCCTGCAACCGAACAGGACTTGAAACAAAAGCAGCCGTTGCACTCTGGGGCACATTCGGCTACGAGCTTGACCCGAAGCACCTCACCGACGAGGACAAGGAAATCGTCAAAAAGACTTCTGCACTTTATCATAAATACTACGACCTTACTCACTACGGTGACCTTTACAGAATCATTGCTCCGACGGAGGATGAATTCAAGTGTGCGTGGTCATTCGTGTCCAAGGACAAGCGTGAAACACTGCTTACGGTTGTTATCAAAAACCGCACACCGCACAATTTCCTTAACGTAAGACTTAAGGGTCTTGACGAGAACAAGATGTATGTCAACGAAGAAGACGGCGAAGTTTATTCAGGCACATTGCTTATGAATGCAGGTGTCAACCTCACAATCGGCGGCGACATCAACGGCGGAATGAACTTTATGGTTCACTTTAAAGAAGTTTAAAAAATTAAGACCGAGGTTCAAAACCTCGGTCTTTTGTTTTGAATTAATACTGTGCGTATGACTGCTGAGCTGCCTGCTGTGCGATGATAGTTGCGATTCTTTCGTTCAACTTCTTCTCTGCATATTCAACTGTACGCGGTCCGTAAGTAATCTTATATGTGTCTGCCTTGAAGAGTTCGTCAAGCTCTGCCTGAAGGTCAATCTGTGCCTTTGAGTTTCTGATTGTTGCGTCGTAGTACTTGCCGTCGTTAGCAACGAAGTACATTACGTGGTAACCGTAGTCTGTTTCAACGATGTCTGTGTCGCCCGCCTTACGGTTCTTGTCGAAGATCCACTGATCAAATTCAGGAACCATACGGCCCGGACGAACATTTGAATAAAGACCGCCTGTCTGTGCTGAACCTGAGTCCTCTGTGCGTTCTGTTGCAAGAGCTGCAAAGCTGTCTTCTGTCTTGTCACCCTTTGACCACTCGTCAAGAACAGCCTTTGCGTCCTTCTCCTTCTGAGCGATTTCATCGTCTGAAAGCTTTTCGCCTGTCTGCATATCTGAGTTTGAGAAAAGGATATGACGTACGCTTACAGTTTCAACCTGATACGGCTTAGCTGTAAGAAGAACTACATAATACTTTGAACCATCAGCTGATGTGAAGATCTTCTTATCGTTAACCTTTGTGTCAGCCTTGAACGCCCAATCGCCAAGATCCTTTGAAATGCTTGTTGCTTCTGACTTAAGCATGCTGCTGCCGTTAGTTGCTGAATCTTCGTCGTATTCCTTGTTATCCTTGTTGAGGTCCTTTGCCTTTGCAAGGAATGTAGCTTCGTCTGTAACAGCTGCAAGGAATGCATCCGCATCCTTCTTAACCTTTTCGTCTGCTTCCTTCTGACGCTTCTCAAGAGCTGACTTTGATTCACCTGATTCAGCTGTAAGAGTTGTCTTTGCGAACTCATACAAACGGAAATCAACAAGATCATAAGCTGTCTTGTCCTTGTTGTACTCAGCGTCAATATCCTTCTGGTCATATGAAGCTGCGATTTCCTTGATTCTTGCCTCAAGATACTTCTGAGCGATGATTTCCTTCTCCATAATCTTGCGAAGGAAGCTTTCGTTCATATATTCACCAAAGTTCATACGAAGGTAAGCGTTGAGTGTGTACTTCGGCTGTGTTGAGCCTTCCGTTGAAGAACCGGAAGCCTGCTCGCGAAGGCTGTTAACTGTTTCGTCAATCTGCTTTTGATCTGCAGCTGTAAGCTCACCGAGACCCATCTTAACAGCTTCGTTGTAATAGATGTTATAACGCTTGATATCGTCAAGTGTCTGCTTACGGATAAACTCAACCCATGAAATCGGGTTACCCTTCTCATCTTCAGCAGTTGATGTCTGCTTGTCGGGAGGAAGGCTTGTATCGTAGTTATAATTGATACCTGTTGAATACTGGTTGGAAACTTCGTTCATCAATGTGTTATATGTTGCCCAGTAATGATACTCATACTCAGCCATTGAGAACTTGTCTTCAGCACCGACATAACCGGCTCTGAATGTTCTGTCCCAAACGCCGTAGTAGTTAAGAGCAACTGCTACTGCACCAAGAACGATTGCAACTGCAAGAACGATTGCAACAACCTTCTTTACAACCTTCTTTGTTGCATTTTTCTTCTGCATATCTTTTGCATTTTTCTTTGCTGCTTCCGCAATACGTGCCTTACGTTCGTCACGGTACTGCTCAGCCTTTGACTTTTCGATAGCCATAATTTTCATCCTTTACTTATGTTTTCGCCGCAAGGTACGGCATAACATATGTATTTTAAACTATTTGAAAGATTTTTACAAGAGTAAAAACACATTTTTTTCTCTTATCTCAATCAATTTACAAATTCTTTACAAAATAATAAGACCCCGGGAAACCCGAGGTCTTTGAAATATCAGGAATTATACGTTTTCTTTGCCGTATTTCTTTACCATAACCATCTTCATAAGGAAGAGGAATACAGCTGTTACAGCAATACCAACAGGAAGCACGATTGCAGCACTCTGTACAAAACCTGCAAGGATGTACATTACGAATGAGATTACAGCAACTGAAATCGCATACGGAAGCTGTGTTGAAACGTGGTTAAGGTGGTTGCACTGACCGCCTGCTGATGACATGATTGTTGTATCAGAAATCGGTGAGCAGTGGTCGCCGCATACTGAACCCGCAAGGCAAGCTGACATCGCAATAATCTGAAGCGGTTCGCCTGCATCAAAGATTGTAATAACAATCGGAATAAGGATACCGAATGTACCCCATGATGTACCTGTTGCGAAAGAAATGAAGCAAGCAACAATGAATACAATCGCCGGAATAAAGTTTGCGAAGCTTTCCGGAACATTGCTCATAACATCATTAACAAACGGTTTTGCACCGAGAATACCTGTCATATTCTTAAGAGCTGTTGCGAATGTAAGAATAAGGATAGCGGGAACCATTGCGATGAAGCCCTTAGGAATAGCTTCCATAGCTTCCTTGAATGTAACAACCTTACGGATGCAGAAGTATGCAATAGCGAATACAAGAGCAATAATGCTGCCCCAGGGAAGACCTACCGTTGCGTCTGTGTTTGAGAATGCATCAATGAAGTTTGCACCGTCAAGGATACCGCCGTTGTAAACAAGAGCGAATACACAAGCAACGATAAGGACAAGAATCGGAAGAATAAGGTCAATAACCTTACCCTTTGCAGAGTGACCTTCGTCAGCAACTTCCGCCTTATCACCTGCGGTGTAAAGGTCGCCCTTAAGCTTTGCGTTTACTTCGTGAATTCTCATCGGGCCGTAATCGAACTTCATAAGGCTGATTAAAACGATGAAAACAAGTGTAAGAAGTGAATAGAAGTTATAGGGAATTGCCTTGATGAAGAGTGAAAGACCCTGTCCCTCGGGAGCATAAGAAGCAACTGCTGCTGCCCATGAAGAGATAGGAGCGATCATACAAATCGGAGCTGCTGTTGCGTCGATGAGGTAAGAAAGCTTCGCACGTGAAACCTTCTTGCTGTCTGTAACGGGACGCATAACTGAACCGACCGTAAGGCAGTTGAAATAGTCATCGATGAAGATAAGAATACCAAGAACGAAGGTAGCAAGCATTGCACCTACTCTTGACTTGATGTGCTTTTCTGCCCAATCACCAAAAGCAGCAGAACCGCCTGATTTGTTGATAAGAGCAACGATAACACCGAGAACAACAAGGAATATGAAGATACCTGCTGTACCTGAAACCGCATCAATCAATCCGTTATTTGTAATAAGATCCATTGTGCCTGTGAACTTAAAGTTTGAGCCAAGAATTGCACCGGCAACGATACCGACGAACAATGAGCTGTAAACTTCCTTTGTAATAAGTGCAAGACCGATAGCAATAATCGGCGGAACAAGTGCCCACCATGATGCTGTTACTTCGCCTTCGCCTCCGCAGCTTTCGCAAGCAGCTTCTTCAACAATACCTGCGCCACCGCAATCAACACAAGCTGCTGTTGCAAGGTGACCGCCGTTGAATGCAGCAAATGCAAGAAGAGCAACAATTGCAACTGCGACTACAGCCAAGACAATTTTCTTTGTTTTTGACATAGTATAAACCCTCCATTAAATTTAAAGAAAAAGACATGGTTGAGCAAGAACACCAACCATGTCCGAAGACTTCATTGATAGCACTCCACAACCGTGACAGTACGTTACATATTCTGCAACGTCCCAGCAAAAGTTCAAAAGGCATTTCCCTTTTGCTTCGGCGATCAATCTTTTCACTCTCTGCGTTGCCTTACCTTTGAGAGATAATCGTATTAACCGCGCCTCCATCATTCAACCATATTCTGTTTCTTATTACAAAAATTTTAACATTGACAATGATAAATGTCAACGATTTTTAATAATTAATATCTTCAGCAGCTTTATTTGAACGACATTTTGCCGTTTGATTTCCATTTTACCGTATCAAACGGATAATAAACTTTTCCGTTTTCGTCAAGATAAGCGTACTTGTTATCCTTGTGCTTTACAAGTTCTTTGTCGAGGTCGAAATAAAGATATCCTTCTTCGTCGATATAAGTAATTTCTGCAATTCGCATAAATCTGCCGTTAAGGGATGTGAAATATTCGCGTCCTGACGGGTCTTTTGTTATCACGTACTGATTTTCGTCCCTGTCGTAATACCGCACACTCTCAACCGTTTCGTATCGGTTACCCAGACGGTCAAAGTATGTGTTTGAATTGACATAAACAACCGAGCAGATTGTTTCGATTACGACGAAAGCACCAATCAGTGCAACGATTTTCAGACCCGTTTTTTTGCCGCCTTTTTTTAACATTTTTCTGATTATAAACGGAAGCATAATTAAGTCGACCGTAATCATTATGCCGATTATTACGTACGGATTCATAAAATCACCTCAGACAGATAATATCACAATCATAACAAAAAGGCAAATTCGGGTTTGTAGATATCTTTATTTCACACCTCATCAACCGCAAGCGGTCCCCCTTCCCCTCAAGGGGAAGGCTGAGAAACTGCGCAAAACCAAGGCTTCTCCTCGAGGAGAAGCTGTCGCGTAGCGACTGATGAGGTGTAGGTTGCAACGCAACCGTTATTACAATTCAGCGTCGCAGACCCTCACTTCTTCACATATAATGCGTAGCATTACAAGGTTCTCCGAAACAAAGAAATCTTTGATTTCGTTTTGTTTCGTGAGGTTCTTATTACTTCTTACCTATTACTTCTCGGGGTTCACCCCGACAAACCCGAATTTGGTTTAACACTTCGGCATTGAAAAAAGGGACTGCTTGTGCAGCCCCTTACTGTTTTGTTTGATTTTATTTGTCGCCCTTTGATTTCTTTGCGTTGTCATAAGACTCAGCTTCGAAAACGTAATCGTTACCCGGGAGGATTGCATTGAGAACGATACCTGCAATAGCTGCAACTGCGAGAGCTGTAAGTGTAATACCAACCTTGCCGATTGTGAAGCTGATGCTTCCGAGACCGAGAGCACATACAAGGATAACAGCCGCTACAATAAGGTTACGGCTCTTAGAGAAGTCAACCTTGTTTTCAACAACATTTCTTACACCGATACCTGAAATCATACCGTAGAGGATGAACGAAATACCGCCGATAATAGCTGTCGGAATTGAGCTGATAACGGCAGAAACGATCGGGAAGAACGAAATACCTACTGCGAATATAGCCGCAATTCTTACAACCTTCGGGTCATAAACCTTTGAAAGAGCAAGAACACCTGTGTTTTCACCGTAAGTTGTGTTTGCAGGAGCACCTACAAGAGATGCAAGTGTTGTTGCAACACCGTCACCGATAAGTGTTCTGTGGAGACCGGGTTCTGAAATAAAGTTTCTGCCACAGGTTGCACCGATAGCTGAAATATCACCGATGTGCTCCATCATTGTTGCGAGTGCGATAGGTGCGATTGCAACAATCGAACTAACCACCTTGGATGTCTGTGTGAAATCAACTGCAAGGATTGTAGCTTCTTTATGAATCGGGAGACCGATTAGTCCGTCAGAAGCGAAGATTTTTCCGTCTGCAATGTTTGCTGCGATAGCCTGAACTTTTGAAAAATCAACTGCCATGGGCTCGTAACCAAACCAGTTGCCAACGATAAGTGCAACAATGTATGAGCCTACAACACCGAGAAGAATCGGAACAATCTTTGCCATACCCTTGCCCCAGATGTTGAAAATAACAACAATTGCGAGAGCTATGAGAGCAAGCGGCCAGCAGGTTTTGCAGTTATCAACAGCTGATCCTGCAAGGCTCAGACCGATTGCAATAATAATCGGGCCTGTAACAACAGGCGGGAAGAATTTCATAACTCTCTGTATGCCGATCACCTTGATAAGCAAAGCAAACACAAGATAAATAAGACCTGCAACAGCAACGCCGAGACAAGCATACGGAAGCATTTCTTTATTCGGCGCACCGTCAATCAACGGTGCAATAGCCGCATAACCGCCGAGGAATGCAAATGATGAACCGAGGAATGCCGGAACCTTACCTTTTGTTACAAGGTGGAAAAACAGTGTACCGAGACCTGCCATAAGAAGTGTTGTGGCAACGTTAAGTCCTGTAAGAAGCGGCACAAGAACTGTTGCACCGAACATTGCGAATGTGTGCTGAACACCAAGCACCAACATCTTAGGTTTACCGAGAACAGACGCATCGTGGATACCCTGCTCGCCTATGACGAACTTTTCTTTCTTTGCCATTAAAGAATCATCCCTTCAATTATTTTTATATCCGATGACGCTTAGGGTATCGGTATTCGAGTCCTAAGGTCATTCGTTACCAGAAAAGAAAAAATGTCCCGTCAACATTGCTGACAAGACACAAAACCATATTCTTTAAAATCCTGTCGGCATTGACATATTGCTTCTGAGATCCCTTTTGTATAATTTTATATCACAAACCGACACTTGTCAACAAGATATAGTGGTCAAACAACATTTTCTAACTTTTGAACAAAAAAGCAGCCTTGGATTTTATATCCAAGGCTTCACTGCTTAATCAGCTTACTTTTTAACTTTTTCGTTGCTGATTACGGAAACGTTCTTTTTCGTTTCCAGTCTGTCAAAGTACTTTTTGAATCTCACGGCTACACGTGCATCATAGTTGCATACGGGACAACGGAAATTTGCCCTGAAAAACTGATTTGAATAACGCCAGTCTGTCAGCTGTTCTCCGCTTGAACCGCACTTTTCACAGGTAAATGACAGGAGTGATTTATCAACCAACGGATGATTGATATTGCCGATTGCATGAGGCTTGTACTGCAGCTTCTGATAAAAAGCATCGTCGCATTTTACAACGTATTTGAAGAAATCCTTTTCATCAAAAACCTTTTTAAGGCATTCGGCTGTTACCATGCTGTCATCCAACGCTCTGTGATGTGCAAAAAGCTCCGGATCAACATCCACAAGCTCAGCTGCGGCAAAAAGACCGATCTGCTTCGCTTTCGGAATTTCCTTTTTAACCTGGAAATAATGCTGGATGTCAAGATAATTCGTGAGAAACGGTAAAACCTGAAGTCCGTTAAGGTAACGGAAGTTTTCAATAAGCACTCTGATGTCTCCGTCGCCCCAAGTAAGAATAACATTTTCCCTGTCGCCGATCCAACGTTTGAAGTCACTCATAACCTTTGTAAAAGGTTCGCCGTTTCTGACCTCATCGTTTGTGATGTGAGTCAGCCTTTTGACGTTTCCGCGAAGCTTCTTTCCGATTTGCGAACGCACCATACAGGAAAATTCATCAACGTAATTGAAATTTTCATCAAGCATTACCGCACCGACTTCAATAACTTCGTTGATAAATCCTTTGATACGTTTTGCGTAAGTGTTATTCCATTCGAGGTCCATAACAATGTAGTGCATCGCTTCTCCTCTCCTGAATAAGGATAGAATCAGTATACAATATTGAAGAGGATATTTCAACAGAAAATTTGAAATCAGGAAACTTTTTCTATTTCCCTGCGAAGTCTTTCAATAATCCTTTTTTCCAGTCGCGAAATATAACTTTGTGAAATCCCTAAAATGTCTGCAACCTCCTTTTGGGTATGCTCCTTTCCGCCGTCAAGTCCGAATCGCATTGACATTATCGTGCGCTCACGTTCATTCATAGAATTAATTGTTTTTATCAGCAGATTTTTCTCATCTTCAAACTCAATATCTTTGTTGACAACATCGGCATCACTGCCGAGAATATCGGACAAAAGCAGTTCGTTTCCGTCCCAGTCTACATTAAGAGGCTCATCGATTGAAACCTCGTTGCGAAGCTGACTCGTTTTTCGCAGAAACATCAGTATTTCATTTTCAATGCACCTTGATGCGTAGGTTGCAAGCTTGATGTTTTTATCGGTGCGGAAGGTATTTACCGCCTTGATAAGTCCTATTGTGCCGATTGAAACAAGATCCTCCAAGCCTACTCCTGAGCTTTCAAATTTTTTCGCTATGTAAACCACCAGACGCAGATTGTGAACAATCAGCTTTTCCCTGACAGCTTCGTCGCCCTCACCCAGCTTTTCCATAAGCTCTTGTTCTTCTTCTTTCGAAAGCGGCGGCGGCAGTGTTTCGGGACCGTTCACGAAAAAAACAGTATCTGTTTCGGATGTTTTCAGTTTTAAAACAAGTTCGCGTATTTTATTCAAAAGCTTGAGCATATCGTTTCTCCTCTTCAAATAAAGCAGGGTTGAGTATCATTTCGTACTCTCCCCTTGCAAGATTATTTTTGGTTACCGCAACATAAACTTCACTTGTTTTAACGTTGTGTGAAACAGATTTCACCTCTATATAATCAGGTCTGAAAACTGGCAGAACACCCGTCCCTGAAACGGTTTTATGCATAACGAGTCTCATTTCGGACGAAGAAGAAACATCCTCACCGTTAAGAAATCCTCTCACGGCATCAGGAATTATTTTTTCAAGACTTTCAGCCTCACCAAGGACGACAGGAAATCCGCTGAATGTTTCGGTGAGGGAGTTCCCCGTATCAACAAGTGCCGTCAGTTTCGCTTCTTTTCCTTTATAAACAATCTTCACGAGAGCAATACTGTCCTTTGGCGCACGCCGTGCCGTGAAATGCGCAATCAGGCTTACCACTGCAAAGCTGACAATAGTTGATACAGCGAGGACAGCCAGATCGATATCAAAATAAACTGCACCGTTGTTGTAAATCATTCCTATCGGTGCAACAGTCACCCACAGCACAAGCATTATCCCTCCGAAAGCAAAGCTCACGGCGAAAAAGGTGAAAAAACTTCGCAGGAATGACGGAAAATTCTTATATCCGAACGTGCCGAGTACAATCAGCACCGTTGCCGCAATCCGCAAAGCAAATTCCGCCGCAGATGGTAAATCAGGCAAAAAAATGACAAACCCGTAAAATGCACCTATTGCCGCACCAAGGAGTATTCTCAACCGCTGTGTATGCTTTTTCATTATCATCGATGAACACAGAAGAAGTGCATAATTCACAAAAAGATTTACAATCAGAAGCACGTCCGCATAGACAACCATTTCAACCACCTCACAGGTATTATAAAAACTCTGTGAGGAAAAATTTGTCACAAACTGACAGAGAAAAAGAAACACCGGAGCTGTTAAGCTCCGGCACTTGTTCGTTTATTTATAAAGAATGAATTTACAGATGAGGTGAGCAAAAAGATAAAGCTTCTTTTTCACAAACCATGTCATCAGCCAGTCAAGCGACTTTGACTTGAACTTATTTATATCGTAATCTGCGAATGAACGGCGCATCATTTCAGAATTCCCGAGCCTCTTTAAAACGGCATAGCCTTTTTCGGGTTTGTTTCTGTAAACATTTCCGAGAAGAAGCGGTAAAATCGCCTTAACGGTATACTCTCCGATGTCCTCATAAAACAACTGTGACTGTGTGCAGTTTTCAGAATAATATTTAAGCTTAAGCGACCAATTCCAATAAAGCCAGTTATCATAATCAGGAACATATTTCTGACGCTGAAGGCTGTCGTTTCTGATTCTGTAACACACAACCGGAATATCAACAGCAACAAAACGTTCAGCGGTTGAAAGCGCCTGCATATTAAACGGACCGTCCTCAATCATCTTGAGCCCTTCTTCAAAAACGATACCATTTTTTTCAAGGAAAGACCGCTTATAAAGATGACGCCAAACAAAGATTATTCGTCTCTTTGAAGAAACAAAGCACAGTTCTCTTTCCATATCCTTATGAGTATGAAGTTTTTCCGTTTCAAAAGAGGTATTAACTTTTCCTCTTTCACCTGTGTTTTCTCTCAAATTGAAATACGAAGTTTGTAAAACATCAGCATCAAATTCAACAGCTTTATCGTAAAGTTCTTTCACTTTGTCAGTTGCGAGGTAATCATCGCTGTCAAGAAAGAAAATATAATCACCCTTTGCAACTTTAAGACCTGCATTCCGTGCAGAAGCAAGTCCGCCATTCTCCTTATGCACAACGCGGACTTTTTCGGGATGCTTTTCCGCATAGCTGTCGCATATCGCAGGGCAAGCATCGGGAGAGCCATCATCAACGAGGATAATCTCATAATCGTCCATCGACTGTGACAGTATAGACTCAACGCATTCTGCAAGATATTTTTCAACCTTATAAACAGGTACAATATAACTCAGTTTCACAAAAACACCTCTGCTTTTGTCTTATATACTTTATAGTATACATTACACTCAGATAAAAAGCAAATTTATTTACACTTGAAAAAAAACTGAATACTGATATAATAGTTACAGAAAGGAGTGTCCGATATGAAAAAGACTTCTAAAATAATCTCCGCTGTTGCAGTTTTCCTTACAATAATTACGGTTTTCTGTGCTTGTGAAATAAGCTTCGGTGAGCAGGAAACAACAACTCTGCCTTCGCTTTCAGAGCTTGAAGAACCCACTCAGGCTAAAACAGAGTACAAAAAACCATCGGAAACCTCAACTTCCACAACAGTAAAGAAAATTGAGGTTGACAGCCTTGAAACAATTCTTCACAACATCAAGGATTATCCTTCGGGAACAGCAGGCTCAACAACTAAAGGTTATCTGATTGCATATAAGCTTCTAAATTTCACACAGAACAGCAATTTCACTGTTGATGAAGTACGACAAGATTATCAGTTTTTCCTTGATTCGCTTGATGAAACCGAAAAACTTATCTATGAAGAAAATCTTCCTGAAATCGACTATTTTGCAAGAAATATTATCGATAATCCCGATGTAATGAAAGAGCACATTGAAAAATATGAGGATATTTCAAAAGACGGAAAAATTTCGCTTTCAAACTATGAAGCACTCTATGTTATAATTTCAAAATAACGCCAAAACAGACGGCTCCGGCTGTCTGTTTTTTCTTGACGGAAAAAACGAATTATGATATATTTTACTTAATATTATATTGAATCCTGGAGGGATTTTTATGTCAACAGCTCAGCAGGGTGCAAAAATGATTTTTGATTTTTGCAAAGTAATTATCGACAAGCACGGTCCGCGTCTTCCGGGTAGTGCAGAAGAAAAGGCAGCCCAGAAAGATATTGCCGCAATTATGGAAAACGCAACAGGCGTTACTCCTAAAGTGGAAAAGTTTATGCTCGCTCCGAGAGCAAGTATCGGTGCAATTCCTTACCTCGGATACGCAGGTTTCGTTGCACTCGCACTTTATTACATTCATCCCGTTTTGTCTTTCATCGTTTCTCTGTGCACATTACTTTTTGCAGTTGTGCAGGTTTTCACATACAAAGGCTGGTTTGACAGATTCTTTAAGCAGGAAGAAAGCTGCAACGTATACTCTGTTATGGACGGCAAGGGTCCGATTGATCACACAATCGTTTTCAGCGGACACGCAGACAGCAGCTGGCTCTGGCAGATGGCGGCAAAGAATCCGAAAACAATGATTCTCCGTACGGTACTCGGTGTTGTAGGCGTTGTTTCAATTATCATTGGTTCTCTCCTGCGTTTCTTTGCAGGTATGTGGAGCATTATTAAACCTGAAGATCTTTCTACAGGCTACTACCTTTTCCTCCTCATCACTCCCCTTCTTTTTGTATACGGACTTTATTCTCTCTGCATTTATCTTACTCACGATAAGAAAAAGGCTTCTCCCGGTGCTATGGATAACCTCACAGGTGTCGGTGCTTCAATATTTATGGGTAAGTATTTCAAGGATAACCCCGAAAAGCTCCCCGATAATTGCCGCGTAATCATCGCTTCACTCGGTAGTGAAGAAGCAGGACTTAAGGGCTCGGAAGCATTTATGAAAGCTCACGCAGGCGACGAGAATCTTCTCATCAACCCCTATTTCTTCAATATTGACAGCCTTCGCGACTACGAGCATTTCAATGCTGTTAAGGGTGACTCCTGGCTTATGTCAAAGTTTGACGATGATATGAAGAATATGCTTGTAAAAGCATTTGAAAACGCAGGTGTTAAGCCTAACATCATCGTTAACCCCGTCGGCGGCTGCGACAGTACACCGATCTGCCGTGCAGGCTACAAGACAATAACATTTGCTGCACAGAAGCCCGACGTTACGGATTATTACCACACATACCGCGATACCTGCGACGGTCTTGATATGAATACTCTCGAAAAGAGTGTTGACATCATCATCGACGTTACAGAGCAGATTCACGAGCATCACAAGAAAAACGGTTACCAGCTTACAAAGTGTAAATAAAAAGTTCAAACCCTGCAGAGCAATCTGCAGGGTTAATTTCTTGCTTACTTTTAATAGAAATCAATTTTGAACAGGAGTATCATTCAACACTGTAACAGTTTCATAAATAATGTGACCGTCAAACTGTGCTAAAACTATGTACTGTTCGTCATCGTCTATGTATTCATTAAGCAAATCATAATTCTCATTTTTGATTACAGCGTCAATAACTGTGCGATCTGTAATTTTTGCCGTTGCATCTGATTGTTTCACTCTGTCAAAAGCGGACGATTCATAAGCCACTACCATTGATTCACGCTTCGTAATCAACAAAGAAGACACTTCATCCTTTGAGATACTCGGAAAAACATAATTCTCCTCTACATACCACCTGTAATGTCTAAGAGGGCTTTCGCCAAAAATAAGAAGAAAATCGACATCATCTTCTGACGTACCAAAAGCCGCAACATAATTAGCAGAACTGTAACAACCCAAATAACTGTCTTCGATATAGTACATATCCACATTCGGTCTTTCACTCATAGGCAGATGTTTTACTGCTTCATAATTATAATCTTCCGCCTCTATATACTCTTTTCCGTTGAAAGAATATCCTTTATCGGTATGTTCAACGGGATAACTTAACTCTATGTCAGTATCAATCCACAATGAATCAACCCAATACTGCTCCCTCGGTCCAAAAGCAAACGTCAGTACGTTGATTGCATCTGGTACGAAAATCAAGATTGCCGTTAAGGATACAACCACTATTATAATAAATATCAAACAACCTTTTTTAGATTTTTTCATATTTATCCATCCTTTCCTTTTGATTGTAACATAGTTATTAAAATTTTACAAAAAGACAGGGTATACTCTCCACATTTGTTTATTGAGTTATGCTTTCTATTTCATCAATATTATAAAACTTGCCTTCATATCTGTTCTGAAGGTCTTTTTCTTTGCTCTGATTGACTGCGAAAACCTGATTTTTAGAATAAATAATTGCGATTTTTATGTTTTTATCCACATTTTCGGTAAAATACTTTTTAACCTGCTTATAAAGCGGATCTTTGATTTTCAAAACATCGGGAATCTGCACCGACGATGAACAGCAGAGCAAATCACAAAGTATTTTTTCTCTCAACACTTCTTTGTCGCATTTATTACTAAAGAAATTGTAAAGCTTTTCTGCATATTCGCTCAGCCTCATCCTGTTTCCGTTTACGGCATTTCCGAAATCGTTAAAAACATCAAACGGTGAAATACCGATTTCATCCGTAAGATACTCAAGAGTAAACAGAAATCGTCCGCTGTTATAGAGCCTGTCGACAGCATCTTCACAGTTTTTAAGCATTTTTATCTCATCGTGTGAAAGCCACGGAGTTGACCTTACCTCGTAAGGCGGTTCTTTGTTAAATTCGCAGGGATATTTTTCCTTGTTTTCGCGCATATCTGCACCGTGAAGCAGCTTTAAAAATCCCATCTGGAGCATATGCGCTTTAAGAGAATAACCGACATTGAAACTATTTTTGAAGCTTTCAAGGTCTTCGCCCGTAAGCCCTGCAATAAGGTCAATGTGGATATGCATATTATTGAAGCTTACAAGTTTTCTGATATTTTCAACAAGCTTCTTCGTGTCAGTTTTTCGATTAATTATCTTTAAAGTTTCTTCGTTAAACGACTGCATACCGATTTCAAGCTGTACGGAACCGTATGGCATGGACGACAAAATTTCAAGTGTGCTTTCCTTTAAAATATCGCCTGCAATTTCAAAATGAAAGCACACATTCTGCGGAATTTCTTTGCCGTAATTTTCTTTTATAAAAAGCAAAATCTCGTTTGCTCTTTCTGCATTTGCGTTGAACGTTCGGTCAACGAATTTTACCGTCTGTGTACCGCTTTGAGAAAGTCTGATTATGTCATTTTTCACTCTCTGAATATCAAAGAAACGAAGCGGTGAACATCTGCCCGAAAGACAGAAAGCACAACGGTAAGGACACCCTCTTGCCGTTTCAATATAAGAAATTCTGCCGTTCAGGTTTTCAAAAAATTCAGCACTGTACGGTGACGGTGGGCTGTTCGTATATTCCTTTTCAGGGTTGGTAATAATTTCACCGTTTTTTCTGTATGTAAGTCCTGAAACAAGCAACAGTTCACCGTTAAAATTATCGAGAAACTCAGGAAAAGTCCATTCACCCTCACCCGAGAGCACAAAATCCACAAATTCATATTTTTCAAGGATATCTTTCGGACGGTATGCCACTTCAGGTCCGCCTAAAACGATTTTACAATCGTGATTTCGTTTTATAATACGGCAGATTTCAAGAGTTTTCGTAATATTCCATATATAGCAAGAAAATGCAACTACGTCAGGTTTTTCGTTTATGATTTGATCGGCAAAAGATTCTGTGTCGCCGTTGATTGAGCTTTCCATAACCAAAGTATCATATTTGTTTTTTGAGAATTCCCGAACTCCCGCAAGTAAGCACCAAGGAGAAAGCGAGGCATGGACATATTTTGAATTAAGACAGGAAATAATAACCTTCATATTTTCTCCTTTCAAACTGAGTTTTTTATAGAATAACACAGATTGAAAGACAAATCAAATTTCGGGATGCGAATGGGTAGCCAAAAGCCCAATACAATCTTTTTTTATTGCTTTTATGAAACAACATATGTTATACTTTATTTATTAGTTTTAGCATAATCGCAAGAACGGAGGCAGAATATGAAGATCGGTTTCACCTCAACGTCATTCAGACAAATCAAAAGCATAGAGAAAGTTGTAAAAATTGCCTCAGATTCAGGTGCTGACTGCATTGAATGGGGCGGAGATATCCATGTCAAGGATGTGCAGACGGCAAAGCGTACAAAAAAGCTCTGCGACGATGCGGGTATAGAGATTAGTTCATACGGCAGTTATTACCGCGTCGGAAGCAAAAATGCTGATGAATGGAAAAATATCTGCGAGATCGCTTCTGCAATGGGTGCAAAATCAATCCGCGTCTGGCTCGGCAACTGCGACAGCAAGGTAACGGATGAAAATACATACAAGCTTTTAGTTGAAGACGGAAAAACTATCTGTTCTGTTGCAAAAGAGTACAATCTTATTGTCTGTCCCGAATGTCACGACAACACATTCAATAACAACACCGATGCTTTCCTGAAAATTCAGCAGAACATAGGCTGTGATAATTTCAGAACGTATTTTCAGTCGCGTTACAAGCGTATGGAATATGACCTTGACCGTCTTGAGCGCACATTGCCTTACATTGAAAACGTACATATTTCATATTCCGAGCAATCAAGGGAACAGTTTCCTAAATTCAACCCCGGATACATAGAAGCATTACTTGATAAAATTATTTCATTGAACTTTGACGGTAATATACTTGTAGAATACACTTATCTGTTCTGTTGGGCAGGAATCGCGTCTTCAATGAAAAAGGACATAACAAAAATCAAAGCGAAAGTGGGTAAAAGAAAATGAAAATAGCACTTTTCGGTACAAATCAGCTTCAGTTTTCAAAGGTTTACACTCCCGAGGTTCTCAAAAAACTCGGAGGATACGGTGAGCTTTCACAGAAAATCAATCAAAATAACATTGTGGAACATGCAGAGTTCCTTGCGGACTGTGAAATAGCCTTTTCAACGTGGGGAATGCCACAATTCACTAAAGAAGAAATCGCAAAGTATATGCCGAAGCTCAAAGCTGTTTTTTATTCGGCAGGTACGGTTCAGTATTTTGCAAGACCTTTTCTTGAAAGCGGAGTAAAGGTTTTCAGCGCATTTGCGGCAAATGCCGTTCCCGTTGCAGAATACACCTTTGCTCAGATAACTCTTGCGGCAAAAGGATATTTTCAGGCTGCAAAATATTATCATACACTTCCCCTTCGTTCACTCGCTTTTGCAAATTCATCAACAGGCAATTTCGGTTGCAAGGTAGGTCTTGTCGGTCTCGGTGCAATCGGAAAAATGGTTGCAGAAAAGCTCAAAGCACTTGATGTTGAGGTTTATGCCTGCGACCCCTTTGTTTCCGAAGAAACAGCAAAGGAGCTCAGCGTCACACTTGTTGATATGGAAACTCTTTTCAGCGAATGTGATATTATCAGCAATCATCTTGCGAACAAACCTGAACTCGAAAATATATTCAACGCTAAGCTTTTCAAAAAGATGAAAAAGCGTTCGACCTTTATAAATACGGGCAGAGGTGCACAGGTTTCGGAATATCAGCTTGCGTGGTCTCTTTTGCGTCATCCGTCAAGAACCTTTGTTGCCGATGTTATCAAGAAGGAGTTTTTCCCGTATATCAATCCCCTTTTTTGGTGTCCGAATGCAATTCTTACTCCGCATATTGCAGGAAGTACAGGTAAAGAACCGCAGAGAATGGCCTATTATATGATGGAAGAAATGGAAAACCTCATCGCAGACAAGCCCACAAAATACGAAGTGACTCTCGAGTCGCTTGAAAGAATGGCATAACAATGATTATCTTATACATTTTTCTTGCTTTACTTGGCTTTACCGTTATTTTAACGGCTGTTGAAGCCGCGGTGCTTCTTTCACAGAAATCTGCTCCTGAATCTCCCGACAAAGCTGACGCTGATAAATATTCGCTCAACATTAACGGCAAAAGCTTCGAAGACCTGTACCTTTATCTTTCGGGAGAAAAGGAAAATCCGTCTTTTACGGAAGAGGAAGTTTATGCGTTGCTTTTCAAACAGTCCGAATATATGCGCAAGCGTTTTGACTGTGCCGATTTCAGGGCTCAAATGCTTTTTAAAATCTACAAGGACTGCGGTGAAAAGCTCAGCGACAGATGCAAGGAGCTTATCAAAAAAGCTTTTCTTGATTTCAAATACTTTATGGACGAGCCGGGCGACGACAGTATGTGTTATTGGTCGGAGAATCATCTGATTCTTTTTGCTGTCAGCGAGTATCTTGCAGGGCAGGAATGGCAGAACGAAATTTTCACAAACAACGGTATGTCCGGCAAGGAGCATATGCAAAAGGCAAAAGTCAGAATTGATGCGTGGATGGAACAACGTTTCAATTTCGGTTTTTCGGAATATCTTAGCAATAACTATCTTGCCGAAGACATCGCGCCTATGGCGAACTACATCGCCTATTCGAACGATAAAAAGTCTGTTGAACAGATGAAAATTGTACTGGACACCCTTTGGCTTGATGTTGCTCTTAACAGCATCAATAACCGTTTTGTTGCGGTGAGCTCAAGAATGTACGGTAACAACAAGGCTGCAAACTGTATCGGCAACAGCATCCAGGCTGCAATGAATATCCTTTGGGGTATTGACGGTGTGGATGACGTGTTAAGCAATCCTTGGCTTTCCGAAAAAGAGAAAGAGCTTATAAATTTATCGCTTGAAAAAGAGTCGAATTACATTGTTCTTTGCTTTAACGATATTGTAAAAAAATGTATCTATACTCTTCCGCAGGCAATTAAGGATATTGCTCTCTCAAAGGAAAGCTTTGTTTCAAAGATGAGCTGCGGACTTTCACCATCTGATATGGTAAGTGAAAACCTTATCGGTCAGGAGCCTCATCAGATTATGGCGCAGATGGGTGCGGAAACTTTCACGAATCCCGAAGCAATTGAAAACACGCTTAAATATCTTAAAGATAACAAAATGTATCGCAATTCTTTTGTCAGTTATTTTAAATTCCTTAATCTGACAATGCTGAAAGCCGTTAATTGGAAGAAATTTACGTCAAAGTACAACATTATGCCCCACGGCATCGCATTGGGCAGAGGAAAAGTTTACACTTACCGCACGTCGCATTACTCAATGTCAACTTCCGTCTGCAAGGATGTTGATATGTGCGGTGCACAGGATCACGAATGGAGTGCAAACATCAGCGAAACTCTCACTCTTTTCACAACACATCCCGCAGGCGACGGTAACGAAAGATACGGTGCTTCACCCGGTTACTGGATAGGTAATGGAAGACTCCCTATGAGTGTGCAAAACAAGAACGTCAACGTAACAATTTATAAACTGCCAACAAAAAAGCGTCTTGGCGAATCAGGTATTTCTTCAATGACACACGCCTATATGCCGAAGGATTTTTACGATGAATTCGAGCTTTGCAGTAATACTGTATTCGCAAGAAAGAACGGCGTTTTCGTCGCGTTGATTTCAAACGGTGAAATGCAGTTCAGACCTTTCAATCGGAACTCTGCAAACGGTTTGCTTAAAAATAGGAAATTTCCCGACGGTATTCAGCTGAGCGGTGAATTTGATTTGCGCAGATACGGAGGAGATTATCACGTTTACATCACCGAGCTTTCGGATGCAGATACGGAAACCTTTGAAGAATTCAAGGCACGAATCAGAAACAATTCCGTTGATTTCGGTAACGGTTCTGCTAAATATGCAACTGCTTCGGGTGTAATTGAAGCTTCGTATGACGGAAGGTTTGATGTTGACGGTAAACCTGCTGAAAAAGAATTTGCCCGTTACGACAGCAAGTTCTGCAAAGCAGAAAGAAAAGCCGAATCGGTAACGGTTGACAGCGGTGAAAATCACCTGATTTTGGATTTCAAAAAAGCGAAGAGAATTTCAAAATAGCAGTCAAAGCCATCGGTTGAATCGAACTAACCGGTGGCTTTGATTTGAAATATTTGTCAGAAATGTTGATTTTAGAAAGAAAAAGAGTTAAAATCAATTTATGAGGTGATATTATGACGGATAACAAAATGAAAAACATTTACACTGGTCTTTGGACTGCGATTGCCGCAATTTACGGCATCTGGATGTCCGTTTTTATGAGTTGGGACAAGTACCCGTACATCATTCCCACGGATGCCGATATGAAGCTTCCCGCAGAAGAATTCGTTGCAAAATTCGACGGTATGCTTCACGAGCCTTTGTATGCAAGTCCTACCGTTTTCTGGCTCTGGGTAATCTGCTCAACAGCTATTCTTTTAAGCTACGGAATTTTCACAAGAAAGATTCTTTGGGCAGAAAAGCTTTCCAAAGTCACTACAATCTTCTGTATGGCAAATCTCATTGCAGGCTTTGCATTCATAACCTGGTACGGATTTTTGAGTTTCCCCTCTCAGTTCGGAAACATCTTAACTGACGTTACTGCAAGTATGCTCGGACTCCGTTATCCGTGGTATTTCAGAATTTGGGGCGTTTTGGCTTCGCTTTCTATTTTCACAAACACACTTTATATGTACCGCAAAAACAACTACAAAGGTAAAGCCGGAGTTATCGTAACATCTCTCGGCTGTGCGGCAATTTACGTTACAGTCAATGTTCCGTCTGCAGGACTTGACCTTGTTATGACGGCAAGATGTCTTTCCCACTGGGCAACAGCTTTAATCTTCGCTTTCCTCGGTGCAGCAGGCGTTATTATCTTCCTTTTACATAAGTTCAGGCAGAAGGATAGAAAATATATGATTGCTACAATCGTTTTCTGTGCCGTGCTGATTCTTATGCTCATTCTCCTTGTAACAGTCGGCAAGAGTGCTTTCATCGAGAACCTTCCGATGTGGGTTGCATATGCATTACTTTTCATAATCAATTTCACATCTTTCTTTGACAAAAAGGAAGCAACCGTAAAAGTTGAAGAAAAAAAGAAAGAAAAAATTCATTAATTAAAGATGACCGTAATTCCGTTTGGCGTTACGGTCTTTTAATTTCATATCATTCTTTCACACATAACTTTTTAAAATTTCATAATTGAAAATAACTTCATTTAGGGTTATAATCGGATAGAAATATTGGTTAAGGGGTGCAAATATGAAAGCTGAAAAAATACGTTTCGGCATTGTCGGAACGGGAACAATCGCTCACCGTTTTGCTGAAGCAATACAAAACGTTGAGAATGCAGAGCTTATTGCCGTTGCTTCAAGAGCTAAGGAAACAGCAGAAAATTTCGGCGACGAATTCAACATTCCTTTAAGGTTTGACAGCTATGAAAAAATGGCAGAGTCCGACGCAATTGATGCGGCATATATCGCCGTTCCTCATTCGGGACACATCAGCTGTTCCTGCCTAATGATGAAGAATAAAAAACACGTGCTCTGTGAAAAACCGATGGCTGTTAATTCACGCGAAGCAGAGGAGATGTTCCGCTGCGCTGAAGAAAACGGAGTTCTTCTTATGGAAGCGATGTGGGCAAGGCTCGTTCCCGGAACAATCGAAATGCTTGAGCTTGTGAAGAACGGTGTCCTCGGCGATATTCTCGGTGTTGAAGGTAACTTCTGCTACACTATGGACGAGGACGAAATGGACCACCACGTTTTCAATCCCGAAAACGGTGGAGGCTCACTCCTTGATGTCGGCGTTTACGGGCTTAATTTTGCGAGCTGGTACCTCGGCAAGGATGTTGTCGAGATTAATGCACAATCTGATTTTTATAACGGTGTAGACAGTCATACCTGCGCTTTACTCAAGTACGGTAACGGTGCAATCGCTGACATTTCGAGTGCAATTCTCCTTCGCAAACCCAATGAAGGCTATGTTTACGGCACTAAAGGTTACGCTTACCTTCGCAGATTCTATGCACCTCAGGAAATCGAACTTCATCTAAACGACGGCAAATCCCGTACTATTTCCGTACCGTACAAAGGTAACGGTTTTGAAGAGCAGATTACGCACTTCAGCGAATGTGTTTCACTCGGACTTACAAAGAGCCCTGTCGTAACTCCCGAACAGACACTTTACATCACAAAGCAGATGGACGAAATCAGGAAAATGACAGGAATTGTTTATCCGCAGGATTGATTTTCGTACTCTCGTTTTATGTATTTTGTACTATTGTTAAGGTTGTTTTTTGTTTTTGCAACACTTGACTAATCCCTTTATTTAAAGTAAAATTATAGTGTAAACAGTAAAAGAGGAGGCGGAATATGGCGACAAAATTGAATAATTCGGAGTCAAAAGTTGACTACGATGAAAAAGCCAAGCGCAAGCTACCAACTGGCAGACGTTACGTCGGCTCAATGGAAACTGCGGCATACATTGCTCAGGACTTTGCGGACAGCTTTTCAATCGGTAAGTACCAGAACAGATTCATCTGGGACGTTGTCGGCATTGACTTCAACATCACGGGTATTGTAACTCTCTTCACGGGCGCGTGGGACATCATCAACGATACCTTCATCAGTGCAATGGTTGACCGTACAAGAACGCGATGGGGTAAGTTCCGTCCGTTCCTTCTGTGGATGAAAATGCCGCTTACATTGTTCGGCATGCTTTATTGGTTTATGCCGATTTTCTTCCCCGGCACATCCACTACATACCTTCCGAAATTGATTTTCTATTTCGCATTCAGTGTTATCAACGAAACAGCAGGTACATTTATTTCAATTTCTCAGACAGGCTTGCTATCGACAATAACGCCAAACCCCGAGGAACGTGTGCGGCTTATTGCAAGTGCTAAGTTGTTTTCACGATTCCTGGGTGAGCAGATACCTGAGTGGATTATGGGTATCTTCATTGACCTTATCAACACAAACACAGTTAAATGGAAATTGCAGAATCTCTTCATCGGAATGGGTGCCGCAACAAGTATACTTTCTGCTTTGATGACCATATGGTTCTATACGGTTTCAAAGGAACGAGTTTTGCAGACTGTTGAAAAGCCGAGTATCAAGGACGGATTCAAGGCTATCTTTAACAACAAACCGCTTCTAATCCTCGTTCTTTCGGATTTCCTCGGAGGCTTCAGCATCGGACAGAGCCGTTCAGACTATTATATTGACGTTCTCGGCTCGGCATCCTTGCAGACGATTGTCGGCATCCCGGCATATCCGATACTTAACCTCAGCTACACTTGGGTAGCACCACTCCGAAGACGTTTCACTTCAAAAGCTTTGTGGATTTTTGAGGATATATGGACAGATATGTGTTGGCTGATAGTCTTCGGACTGGGATCAATAAACAAAAACTTTATGAAGCGAAGCTTCATGATACCTACAATGGCAATCGAAGAGGTTTTTGAAATGATGGTATACGGTTTACGTCATACTATTCCGGATGAGCTTTACAATGAATCTATGGACTATTGTGAATGGCATAACGGTTACCGTGTTGAAGCCATGACGGGTGTTGCAAGAGGACTCGTAAAGAAAATGCAGAATGTTCTTATGAACTCTGTCAAGAATTTTGTTCTTGCAAAAGTCGGTTATAAGCAAGGTGCTGCAATCGGCACACAGAGCGACAAAGCAAAATGGTGGCTTTTCGCACTTGGTACAGGAATTCCGATTATTACAAGCAGCCTCGGTATCATACCGAAGTTTTTCTATCCGATCAATAATCAGGTTCGTGACGAAATGTACTCTGACCTTGCAGCTCGCCGTAGCGAAGTTGCTCAGAGAATGGACGCACTCGCAGCAGAAATCGACGCATAATTTCAAACTACAACACCACCGAGCAATCGGTGGTGTTTTCTTCTCCTCTCTACTTAAAGTAGGTTGCCGATTGCTTCATAAGCGGTTATAATATAGTCAACAACTCAAAGGAGAAAAAGCATGGACACTTACATAACCGGTGCAACAATCAAGAAATTACGCGAAGCAAAAAAACTCACACAACAGCAACTTGCAGAAGAAATAGGAGTCAGCGACAAAGCTGTTTCAAAGTGGGAAACAGCCAAGGGACTCCCCGATATTACGCTCATTGAACCGCTTGCAAAAAGCCTCGGCGTTTCTGTTATGGAACTGATGTCAGGAGATACAGTTATCAATAAAAATATTTCTGCAAATATGCTCCGCACAAAGTTTTATGTCTGTCCCGTGTGTGGTAACGTAATACATTCAACGGGTAACACACTTGTCAGCTGTTGCGGAATAACTCTGCCTGCACTTGAAGCTGAAGAAACCGATGAAGAGCATCTTATAAACATTGTGCCTGTTGAGGATGAAAAATTCATTACAGTTGAACACGCGATGACAAAAAGCCATTATATTTCCTTTATTGCGTACGTTACATCAGATAAAATTCATCTTGTGAAGCTTTATCCCGAAGGCAATGCAGAAACAAGGATGCAATTCCGCGGACGTGGATTTCTTTATATTTACTGCAACAAACACGGACTTATGAAAACGAAAACTTAATTTTTCTTGATAATAATCAGAGCCTATGAAGTCATATGACCTCATAGGCTCTGATTATTTCAAACACTTCCGTAACGTGAGCGTGTTTTTTATCGGATGATTACCGTCATCCTAAATCAACTCGGACGTATGTGCAACTTTTGAAATTCTGGGTGCAGCACCCGTGAGATGAGAGATATCACGGTATGGTTGGATATTCTCATCATCAAACAAGCCTTCAGGAATCTGTGAAGTCCATCCGTTTTCGTTAAAATCAGGTGCTTCAATCCCGAAAGAATAAAGAACAATTGCCGCAAGGTCGCGTATGTTCATTTCATTAAGCGTTGTATTTTTTACGGTTTTGCCTGCAGCCGCAAAGGTAACATACTTCTCTTCGTCCGTCCATCCGCCGTGGCTTCCACCGCCCGTTTCAGGGTTGGTTCCGCCGTGGTCTGCGATAACGATAAACAGCGTTTCTTCGAGCATACCTGCATCTCCTGCCGCTTTATGAATATCGTTTATTAATTCGTCAACCTCGTGCAATCTTTGATAAAATGCAGGCGTACCGTAGCCGTATTTGTGGCCTGCGCCGTCAACACTGTCAAACTGAATAAAAAGGAAAGCAGGTTTCTTTTCGCGGATGTAATCGCAGATAATCGGGGTAAGCTCTGTATCCTCCGCCGTATCATGCGAAACGCCGATGCCGTTTTCGACAATACCGTGGGTTATCGGATTCCAATCGCAATATGAACCGAGTTCTGCATCCGGATACGCTTCTCTTGTCCGACGGAAAAGTGACGGAAATTCTGAATCGATTGGATACGGTGTTGATTCAAGGATTCCGTTTGTCAGCTTGTGTACCTCGGGCCCGACGCCGAGGAGCATTGAACCCCAACATTCTGCACTTATTGAAGGTCTTGAGGAAAGTGCATTGTATGTAACAGCACCGTTTTTGAATATGTCGCTGAAATGCGGCACATCGGCATCCCTGAAAAATCCGCCTGCGCCGTCAATTCCGACGACAATAACGTGTGAATATTTTCTTGTCAAGATTCACCCTCCCTATGAAAGATTTTTCTACGTTTACTTTTGTTAATATTATAATAGATAAAATCGTGCAACACAATACGAATATCAGTAAAGTTTTGTACTGTTTGCTGTCGAATAGACAAAATATATATATTAAACAATAAAATAATGCCTTGCAGGAACTGAGCAACAATTCAGAATCTGCAAAGCATAAGAAATTTGTTTTTGTTGCATATTTTACACACAATAGCCCGACAAATTCGGGTTTGTGGGGCAGAATATTCAATTAGCATCGTAGGGGCGACCATCGGTCGTCCGCGGAAATTCTGCTTGATTTAACGGACGCGCAATGCGCGCCCCTACGAACCCAATCTCAAAATAACTACGTAGGGACGGGCGTCCTCGACCGTCCGTTAACTCAGCAGAATCTGCGGATGGTCCGGGAGGCCCATCCCTACGCACACAGAGTAAGATCGA
>JAZSPL010000049.1:0-117253 GCA_045537435.1 Acutalibacteraceae bacterium | reverse complement strand
CTTTCAGCGGATTGCTCCTTTGGTCACAGAATCATGCGATTCCGTGACGTTATGCGGTATTACCATTCGTTTCCAAATGTTATTCCACTCTGAAAGGCAGGTTACTCACGCGTTACTCACCCGTCCGCCACTAATCCATCCCTCAGTTGACCGAAGTCTCCGTCAGAATTTCATCGTTCGACTTGCATGTGTTAAGCACGCCGCCAGCGTTCGTCCTGAGCCAGGATCAAACTCTCTAAAAATTATATCTAAACACCTTAAAGGCGTTTAAACCATTCTTAGAGCTTAATCGCTCATTTCGTCATTCACTGACTATTTTTTAAAATCTCGTTACCGAAATTTCTGTAAAGTACGTTTTGCTTTCGCAAAACTCAGAAATCTTTTCAGGGTTTTTCTTTCATCGTTGTTTAATTTTCAAGGTGCTTACCTGCTACCCAAGAGCTATTGCCCTCGCGACAGCTTTGACATTATATCAAACCACCCCCTCCTTTGTCAACACTTTTTTTCAAAAAATTTCAAACTATTTTCTGCTTCATTCAACTTCACCGGGTGTTTCGTTGAAAATCAACATAAAATTTAAAATTTCCGTCGATTATTGTTACTAATGTATACTGAGAACCGTTTATTTGCAGGTTTAAGCCGATTCTGACAAAAAATTTTTAAAATTAGTTGTTGACAACCCGGGTGTGATATGCTATTATGCAAGTGTGATATCACAGGTAGCACACCTGAACAAAACAACGAAGTGAAGGTGATATGATGTTTGAAATCGACCTCAGGAGTCGCATTCCAATCTACGAACAAATTAAAAACCAGATACTTTTGTACATCCGCATGGGAGTTTACAAGCCCAACGAACAGCTCCCGTCCATACGTGCAGTTTCGCAGCAGACCGGAATCAACGTAAACACGGTTAAGAAAGCATTTGCCGATCTTGAAGCAGAGGGTGTGATTTATTCACTCGTCGGAAGAGGATGTTACGTTGCCCAGGGCGCTGTTGACAACACATCGATTGCAAAAAAGGCTTTGAAGGAAATTGAGCCTGAAATACGCTCAATGAAAACAAAGGGCGTTGACAAAGCCACACTTATCAGCCTGATTGAGCAAATATATTCGGAGGATGATTGATATGATTAAAATATCCAATGTTACAAAAACCTTTGATGATTATACTGCCGTTGACAACATTTCAATCGAAATCGGAAATTCATCCGTTTACGGACTTGTCGGCTACAACGGTGCAGGTAAAACAACTTTACTTAAGATGATTGCAGGAGTTTACACCCCTGACAGCGGTAAGATTGAGCTTGACGGAGTTGATCTTTTCGCCCACCCTGAGAAAAAGCAGGAGCTTTTCTACGTTCCCGATGACCTTTATTTCGGAGCCGCTTCGTCAATGAAGAGTATGGCAAAGTTTTACAAATCCTACTACCCGAACTTCTGCGATGAAACATTTCATAAATTAGCCGAGCTTTTCGGACTTGATATAAAGAAGAAGCTTATGGGATTTTCGAAAGGTATGCAGAGGCAGGCCGAAATGGTGCTTGGTCTTTCTACCCTGCCGAAAGCAATTCTTCTTGATGAATCTTTCGACGGACTTGACCCCGCAAAAAGAAACCTTACCAAAAAGCTTCTGCTTGACTATATGGCAGAAAAAGACTGTTCTGTTATTATTTCATCGCACAACCTCCATGAGCTTGCAGATATGTGTGACCACATTGCTCTTATTGACGGCCAGCGAATTGCGATTGACTGTGCGGTTGACGATATGAACGGCAGCAGATGCAAATTCAGACTTGCATACGCACAGAATGTTGACAAAAACATTTTTAACGGTATAGAGTACAAAAACTACAAGGCTGACGGAAAACTTGTTTCCTTTACCGTTTCAAAGAACATTGATGAAGCGGAAAGAATTATTGCCCAAAGTAATCCCGTTCTTATTGAAAGATTCCCGTTATCACTTGAAGAAATATTCCTTGAAGAAATGGAGGATACAAATTATGACTTTGAAAAGCTCTTCTCATAAACAATTTGTTGCAATGTTTAAACAGTCTGCCAAGCAGACTATGATTCTGCCGATACTTGCATTTCTTTGTCTGCTGTTTTTCTCTTCATTACAGTGGAATTTCGAACCTACATACAAAACATTCGTTGATAAAATCCCCTATTTCTGGGACGATTTACGCACAAACGGCGGTGCCGTCGAACTTGCTAATATCTGTTTCGTTTTGGCAGGTTTAATCAACGCACTTACTCTTTTCAGCTTTGTATGGAGCAAAAAGCACAGCAACGTTATCTTTTCGTTAGGTATGAGCAGAAAAGACATCTACTTTGCAAAGGTGCTTGGCGGTATTGTTCCGATGACTTTTGCAATACTTGCCGGTGCAGCAGTTGAGGTTATAAGCTGTGCTGCGGCTGACTTCACGATTGATGCACGCTTCTGGGCAATGGCTGCGCTGACCACGATACAATACATTATTATATACATATTTGCATTCGTATTCAGTTGTGCAGTTCTTTCAAACACCGGTAACGTTGTTGAAGGACTTATTTTCACTGCGATACTTTCAGCCTTTTCTTTCGTTTTCGCTGAGTTCCTTGAAGGTCTTTTCTGGGGCTACACTCACGGTGCGGCAACTATGACTGCATTAGAAGTTCCGCACCCGCAGGTTAACTGGTATATGCCGTTTTTCGCATTTTACAACCTTGATGTCGACGGATTTATGACAAACTATTTTGACTTCCCCGATGATGTCGGAAATATTACCGTTTATCATTGGTCAGGAATTATTTTTTCCGCTGTTTATGCTGTTATTGTCTGCCTTCTCGGTTACCTTGCTTTCAGAAAACGTCGAAACGAAATCGGCGGTACCTGGGGACGTGCAAAAGGACTTAACGAAATTGTTTCTGCCGCTGTCGGCTTCTACGCATTCGTTTTTGTTACCTTTGTATTATTCGGAGCTAAACACGGCAACGGTAACATTGCTTCAATTGTTGCAGGTTTAGTTGCGTTCCTTGCCACAAGCGTTATATTCAAGCTCGTTTTCGGCAACAAGAGAAAGAAAGAGTTTGTTGCAACACTCAAGCACTTCCCTGCTTATATTGCAGGCTTCGCAGTATTTTTCATTATCTTCTCGGGCGGACTTTTCGGATATTCGTCAGAAATTCCCGATGCGGATGAAATTGAAAGCGTAAAAATCGTCTCTCCTCACCATATCCTTATGGAGGACGCACTTTCAACAGATTCTATGCTTGCACTTTATCCGCAGAATTCAGCTCTCGTACGTCCGGGTTACTCATCATTCTCAGAAGACAGTCTCGGCTATTCTTACTACCTGAACGAGATCTTTACAGGTATAATCTACTCCAAGCAAGAAGATATCGCACGAGTTACGGACATACACAAAAAGCTGATTGAAGACGGTAAAATCAAGAACAATGCCGCTGACGCTGTAGGTACATATATCGAGATTACATACACCCTGAAGGACGGAAGCATCGTCAAGCGTTATTACAGCGAGGCTACGGAAGAGCTTGTGTGGAATCTTATTCTCCTTAACGACACAGATTCAGTAAGATACACATTGAAGGATTACCTTGGTACAACAACACATAACAGTGACGAATATATCAAACATATCTTTAATAATGCAACTCCCGGTGGAGAAGTCTCTGCAAGCATTTCAACTCAGAAATACAGCGATCTGTATCACGACAGCAACTTTAACACAATGTCCAAGGTTTCGGATTTTATCGTCAACGAATGCTTCCTTTTCCCGAAGGATATGTCCAAGGGTTACAACCTCGGTTATATTGATATTGAGCTTTACAAGGCGATTGCCGCAGATATGGAAAATATGAGTGCGAAGCAGTACTATGCGCACTCTGCTGAGGACGAAATCGGTGTTCTTTCATTCGGTCTTAGTTCTTATTACACTATGGATACTGACGGATATATGATGCACGGAGAAATTTATAACATACCAGAAGGTGAATTCGGAACATCATCGTGGAATCTGAATTCATTTGACGTCAAGACAGTTGTTCTTACAAAAGATATGACAAACACGATCAAGTATCTTGAAAAACACGATCTTATGAAGCATTTTGAGAATCATCTTGATGTCGGTGATATAAAGCACGTAAGACTTGCGACCCTTAGTGACCTTTACGGAGAAGACAAGCGCAGTTCAAACTGTCCCGTTTTCTATGCTTCGTACTGGACAGGAGAACAGATGAAAATATGGACCACACCGGACAATCACTTTGAGGTATACAGACCTTTTGATAATGTGGATACAGTTATCGAAGACAAAACAGAGATACAGAAGCTTCTTGATAATTCGGTTCTTTACGGCTTCTGTACAAATAAAAATCAGATTATGGAAATCACTTATGACGACGGTGCAACTGCAACCGTAATGATACAGTAAATATGAACAAAGCAAAGAAACGACTCAAATTTATATGTATCACGGTTATTGTTATTACTCTTCTGCTCGTTGCTTCATCACTCGGGTTGTACTCGCCCGAGAGACCCGCAAGCAGTAATGTTGCAACAACCGAGAACGATTGGAACCTTATACTTATTAACAAGGATAACCGCATACCTGAGGATTATGAAGTCAATCTTTATAAGCTCTCAAACGGAGAAAAGGTTGATGAACGTATTTATCCCGAACTGCAGAAAATGTTTAATGACGCAAGAGCATCAGGTCTTTCGCTGTTCGTCGCACACGGACACAGGACTGCAACTGAACAGCAAAAGTTGCTCGACCAGAAACAGGAGGCTTACGAAAATGAGGGCAAGTCACCTGAAGAAGCAAAGAAGCTTGCCGAGCAATGGGTTGCCGTTCCCGGTACAAGCGAGCATCAGATCGGAATTGCCGTTGACATCAATGCTGACACAGAAAAAAGCAAAGCTGAAGATGTTTATGCCTGGCTTGCTGATAACGCGCACAAGTACGGTTTCATTAACCGCTACCCTGCCGACAAAACCGATATCACGGGCATAACAAACGAACCGTGGCATTACAGATACGTAGGCATTGATGCGGCAACAGAAATCTACAAAAAAGATCTTTGTCTTGAAGAGTATATAGAGACAATAAACAATTAACATAACAAGCTCTCTTTAAACGGAGAGCTTGTTTTTTTCATCATCCAACAAATTATTTTTATTGAAAAGAAATTGCATATAAGTTATAATGATAAAAAACATCAGGGTAAATGAGGAGGGCAACTTAAATGTTTGCAACTATTTATTACTTTCTTTATACAGTGCTGAGGAAGACTGTGTTTTTCCTGCTTGCAGGAATTATGTGCCTGAGCACATTCAGTCCGCCCGAATACGTAGAGCCACAGGTTATGAATCAGGACACGGGAGTTTACTTTCTCCCCGATTACGGCAATACGCTTATCTCTTCACACAGAAGCGGAAAAGGTGCCGCACCCGAGAACACGCTTATGGCTGTTAAATCAAACCTCAAATACGCAAAAGATGATTCAGCAATAATCGAGATGGATGTTCAGCTTACCAAAGACGGTGTAATCGTTTTGTATCACAGCCTTTTCCTTGACGAAATGAGCGACAGCGCAGAATATTTCGGACATTCGAACATACCCGTTTTCGCAAAAACGTATGAAGAGCTCCGCAAACTTAATATGGGCGAGAATTTCAAATCGGGCGACAGTTATCCCTACAGAGGGCTCAGGGGCGATGACATCCCGGACGAAATAAGAATGACAGCTCTCAGCGACGTTTTTGCCTGCGTTGAAGGCGAAGCTCCCGGCAAGTACAGATACATAATCGAAATCAAGTATCCTCACCCGTGGGCGCCGAAGATTGTTGACGGCATTTACGAGATTATGTGTGAATACGACCTTGCCGACCGTGTGATTATCGGAACCTTCTGGCCTGACGTTTCTTCTTATATCGACAAAAACTATCCCGGTGAAATTGACCGTTCTGCAAACCCGTTTGAAATTGTTGATTTCTACGGCTGTTATATGAGAAACGAAGACCTCAGCAATGAAGACATCAAATTTACGGCTCTTCAGCTCCCCTACTATTGGGACGACGGAAGGCTCCTTGTTGCAAATCTCGGCAAAACGGAATTTATCGACTACGCACACAAGTACGGAATTTCCGTACAGTATTGGACGGTGAACAACGCCGACGACGCCAAACAGCTTGCAAAATCGGGTGCAGACCTTCTGATGACGGACTACCCTGACCGAATCCGCGATGCTCTTTACGGTGAATAAATAAAGATGAAAAAACGCTTGTAAGATATGACTTCTTACAAGCGTTTATTTATTTAATCTTATTTGTTGTAGTTTCTCTTGATTTTAAGAGTAGTTGTTTTCGGGAATTCTGTGTCACGTGTCTTGACCTTTGAAACCTGTTTGAATGCAGGCATCTGCTTGTTGAATTCACGGACATCCTTCTTGATCTGCTCTTTCGCATCGGGCTTTTCAATTGTATCAAGGAAGAATTCAGCTGTGATAGCTCCGTTTTCTTCGTATACGAGAACTTCCTTGATATACTCGATTTTAAGGAGTTTTTCTTCAATTTCTTCAGGAGAAACATTCTTACCGTTGCTCAGAACAATAAGATTCTTCTTTCTGCCGCGAAGGAAAAGGAAGCCGTCCTTATCGATATAACCGTAGTCGCCTGACTTGAACCAGCCGTCGTCAAAAGCATCAGCCGTTGCTTCAGGCTCGTCATAGTAACCCATCATAACGTTTGTACCGCGGATATAAACTTCGCCGATACCCTCTTCGTCCGGGTCATTGATCTTGATTTCGTTACAGTCAAGAGCTTTACCTGCACTGCCGAAACGGAAATCGTCAAGTCTGTTAACGGTAACAACCGGTGAGCACTCTGTGATACCGTAGCCGTTAACAACATGAATACCGAGGTCATAAAGACCCTTTTCGTACTTTGTATCAAGGTAAGCGCCGCCGCAGATGATCATTTCAAGCTCACCGCCAAGGTTTTCGATAACTTCCTTGAAGAGCTTCTTTCTGACGTCGATACCGAACTTCATAAGGAAGTTGCTGATTTTAAGACCCTTCTTGAGGATTTCTTCCTTACCCTGCTTCTTCGCTGTGAACCAGATTCTTTTGTAAATCGTTTCAACGGCAAGAGGCACTGCCGAGAAGTGCTGAGGTTGCCATGTAGCAATATCCTTCTGGATATCCTTAAGACCCCTACAAATGTAACCCCACTCTGCAAGAAGCTGACATGCGATAAGAGCACTTGCCCATGAGAATGTATGGTTGAACGGAAGAAATGCGATTGTATGGCTTGCTGTCATAGCACGGCAGGTAGCAATTGCGTTTGAACAAACATTCTTATGCGAAAGCATAACGCCCTTACTCTTACCTGTTGTACCTGATGTGTAAACGATGAAAGCAAGGTCATCAGACTTAACTTCCTCCTCAAGGAAGCTCTTGTTGCCTGCGTCGAGGCTTTCGTGACCCTTCTTTACAATCTCGTCAAAGTCTTCCATTTTGATATATTCTGTGATAACTACTTTATCGGAAGCCTGCATCATTTTAATTGCACTTGCATAATCCTGAGTGTAGATAATAGCACTGCAGGCGCTTCTTTCCATAAGCTCTGTAAGGTCTGCATCAGTAAGCTTCGCGTCAAGAGGCACGCAAGTGAGCCTTGACATACCGCAAGCATAGTAGCAGATTGCCCAATAATAGCTGTTTTCGCTGAGGATAGCAACCTTCTTACCTGCCATACCGCAGTCATAAAGATACTGTCCTATACCGACAGCATCGTGGAAACTTTCGTTAAAGCACTTTTCCTGAACGTCACCTGCAAAGTTATTGAAAACAAGGTGTCTCTTGTTTCCGCCTATTTTTGCGCCGTAAAGGATAATTTCCTTAAGGGTGTCCATATCGGGAAAATTACCGTAGTTTGTATAGCTGATTTTGGTTCTTTTCTTCGCCATTATTTTCTCTCCGTTTCAAAAAATCCTTATTTCTTTTTTGCAACATTTCAATTTGAAAGTGTATATTTTCTTTGTTGCGGTAATGTCTAATATTTATGAACAAATTGTTAACAAGGCTTTATTTCAAAAATTTCCTTCTTGACAATTCAGATTATTAGTTATACAATTATACCAATATTGAAAATCGTTGATGCAGAAGGCTGTTTCAGGCGGATTTTTCAGAGAGTTGCGCATATGGTGAAAGCGTGATACTATCTGCGATTCAGTTACCACTGCGGAGAGCGTTCCGAAATAAGGAATGACGTCCTGCCACGTTACGGCAATTAAAGTGGCGGCATTTTGCCGCAATACGGGTGGAACCGTGGAGTTTAATGCTTCATCCCTTTTTGTGGGATGGAGCTTTTTTATTTTTATACACTCCCCTGCTGCCCGTTCAGAAAAAAACAATAATACTCTAAGGAGGAAAATAACATGGTAAAAGTAACACTTAAAGGCGATGTCGTTAAAGAGTTCGAAAACGGCATCACGGCTGCAGAAGTCGCAAAGAATCTTGGTATGGGTCTTTACAAGGCTGCATGTCTTTGCAAAATCAACGGCGAATACGCTGACCTTCGTACAGCAATCAACGAGGACTGTGCTCTTGAAATCCTCACTTTTGACGATGATGAGGAAGCAAAGAAGGCATTCAGACACACAGCTTCTCATATTATGGCACAGGCGGTTAAAAGACTTTATCCCGAAGCTAAGCTTGCTATCGGTCCCGCTATCGCAAACGGTTTCTATTACGACTTTGATGTAGACAAGGCTTTCTCTCCCGAAGACCTTGAAAAAATCGAAGCAGAGATGAAGAAAATCGTTAAAGAAGCTCTTCCGCTTGAAAAGTTCGAGCTTGACCCTGATGAAGCTATCGCGATGATGGAAGAAAAGGGCGAAATTTACAAGGTAGAGCTTATCAAGGAACACGCAGACAAGGGCGAGAAGATTTCATTCTTCAAGCAGGGTGAATTCGTTGAGCTTTGCGCAGGCCCTCATATCCCCGACACAAGCAGAGTTAAAGCATACAAGCTTACATCCTGCACAGGTGCTTACTGGAGAGGCGACTCAACAAAGAAGATGCTTCAGAGAATTTATGCAACAGCTTTCACAAAGAAGGACGAGATGGAAGAATACCTTGCAGCTGTTGAAGAAGCAAAGAAGCGCGACCACAACAAGCTCGGCCGTGAACTTGAAATCTTCACAACTAACGAGCTTATCGGTCAGGGTCTTCCGATTCTTCTTCCCAAGGGTGCAAGAATCATTCAGCTTATGCAGAGATTCATTGAGGATGAGGAGCAGAGAAGAGGCTGGCAGCTTACAAAAACTCCCTACATGGCAAAGAGCGACCTTTACAAAGTATCAGGCCATTGGGATCATTATAAAGACGGTATGTTCGTACTCGGCGACGAAGATAAGGACGATGAAGTTTTCGCTCTGCGTCCGATGACTTGTCCGTTCCAGTACCAGGCATATCTCAACCGTCCGCGTTCATACCGTGACCTTCCGCTTCGTTATAACGAAACATCAACCCTTTTCCGTAACGAGGCATCAGGCGAAATGCACGGTCTTATCCGTGTCCGTCAGTTCACAATTTCCGAAGGTCATCTTATGTGCCGTCCCGACCAGCTTGAGGAAGAATTCAAGGGTTGTCTTGAGCTTGCTGTTTACTGTCTTAAGACACTTGGTCTTTATGACGACGTTTCATACAGATTCTCACAGTGGGATCCTGCAGATACAGAAAAGTATATCGGTACTGCTGAACAGTGGGATGAAGCTCAGGGCGTTATGAAGAAGATTCTTGACAACCTTGAAATCCCATACAAAATCGGTGTTGGTGAAGCTGCATTCTACGGCCCGAAGCTCGACATTCAGATCAAGAATGTATTCGGCAAGGAAGATACACTCATCACAATCCAGATTGACCAGATGCTTGCTGAAAAATTCGGCATGGAATACACAGACTCAGACGGAAGTAAGAAGAATCCGTATATCATTCACCGTACATCTATCGGCTGCTACGAAAGAACACTTGCTCTTCTTATTGAAAAGTATGCAGGTGCATTCCCCGTATGGCTTGCTCCGACACAGGTTAAGCTTCTTCCGATTGCTGACAGACACCACGACTATGCTTATGAAGTCAAGGCTAAGCTTGAAGCAGCAGGTATCCGTTGTGAAGTTGACACAAGAAGCGAAAAGATCGGTTACAAAATCCGTGAAGCACAGCTTGAAAAGATTCCGTATATGCTTCTTGTCGGCGATAAGGATATCGAAGCTAACTGCGTATCAGTACGTAAGCGCGGCGAAGGCGACATCGGTGCTATGGGTATTGACGAATTTGTTGAGCTTATCGTTGAGCAGGTAAAATCAAGAATCATTTTCTAAAGAGAGGTAACGGCTATGTCCATTCAGGCAGGTAAAGATTATCTCAGTCAGTTCGGACTTCAGGACAAGGTTCTTGAATTTGACGTTTCAAGTGCAACGGTTGAGCTTGCGGCTCAGGCTGTTGGCGTTGAGGGAAAGAGGATTGCAAAAACTCTTTCTTTTAAAATCGGCGAAGATCCGATACTCATCCTTGCCGCAGGTGACGCAAAGGTTGACAACAAAAAATATAAAGCTGCTTTTTCCGCTAAGGCAAAAATGCTTACTCCCGACGAAGTGGTCGAGCTTATCGGCCACGCAATCGGCGGTGTTTGCCCGTTTGGCATCAAAGACGGTGTTAAGACTTATCTTGACGAATCACTCAAGAGATTTGAAACAGTCTTCCCCGCTGTCGGAAGTTCAAACAGCGCAATTGAAATGACACCCGCTGACCTTGAAAAATATGCTCAGAATTATGTAGGCTGGGTTGACGTCTGCAAGGGTTGGCAAGACGAAGAGTAAAGGAGGATTCCTATGTCAGATTTCCGTTTTGGTTTTACAAGAAGCTTCGGTGACGCTGAGATTATAAAAAGTGTCGGTGCTGACTATCACGAGGTAAACCTCGGCAATTTAGCCGAGCTTTCAGATGAAAAGGTTGATGAGCTTATCGCACAGGCGACCGAAAACGGTTACTCCTACGAAGCGGCAAACTGTATGATTCCCGGAGAATACAAAATCACAATCGACAATCCCAACTATGATGCTGCTGACGAATATCTTGAACGAGCAATCAGCAGAGCAAAACGTCTTGGCATAAAAATTGTTGTTATGGGTTCTTCCGGTGCAAGAAACTTTCCCGAAGGTGTCAGCTATGACACAGCGTTTGAAAGACTTGTTTTCTTTCTGAAAAACCACGTTGTTCCCGTGTGTGAAAAATACAACATTGTATGTGCTCTTGAAAACCTTTCATACGGTGAAAGTAACATCCTTAACAAAATTGAGGAATCCTTGAAAGTTGTTGAAGAAGTCAACAGTCCGTTTGTAAAAATCCTTGTTGATTTTTATCATTTCGGCTTCAATGAAGACAGCTTTGATTCATTAAGAAAAGCTAAAGACCACATTGTCCACGTTCACATCGCAAGCGTTATGAACAAGCGTCAGTATCCGTGTTCCGATGATGGTGAGGATTATTCCGCTATAACCGACATTCTTCGTGAAATCGGATACGACAAACGTGAAGGCAGAATCAGCTTTGAAGCCCGAGTTCCCGACGGCAAGGATTTTATCGACTGTGCAAAAGACAGTCTTGCTGTTTTTAAAAATCTTTAATCAATCAGGTGATACCTATGAAATATGCAGTAATTTTATACGACGGTATGGCTGACTATCCCGTACCGGCACTCGATAACAAAACACCGATGATGCTTGCAAAGAAGCCTATTTTCGACCGACTTGCACAGAAGGGCGAAGTAGGACTTGTGCGCACTGTTGCAGAAGGACTTAAGCCCGGCAGTGACGTTGCAAACCTCAGCGTTATGGGTTACGACCCGATGAAATATTACACAGGCCGTTCCCCTCTTGAAGCTGTGAGCATCGGCGTTAAGATGGCTGACGACGACATCGCACTTCGTTGCAACCTCGTCACACTTTCTGACGAAGAAAATTATGATGACAAAACGATGGTTGACTACTCTGCAGGAGATATTTCAAGTGCCGATGCCGCTGAAATCATCAAAACTGTTCAGGAGCATTTCGGCAACGATGAATTTACATTTTATAACGGCGTAAGCTACCGCCACTGTCTTATTCATCACGGCGGTACTGTTGAGCTTGGCAATATGACACCTCCGCACGATATTTCTGACAGAGTTGTCGGCCCGTACATTTCAACAGCTCCGACAGCTGAAAAGCTTGTTGAGCTTATGAGAAAGAGTTACGATCTTCTTAAAGACCATCCTGTTAATAAGAGAAGAATTGCAGAGGGCAAACGCCCCGCAAACTCAATCTGGCTCTGGGGCGAAGGCAAAAAGCCTATGCTTCCCCTCTTCACAGATCTTTACGGAATCAAGGGTTCTGTTATTTCTGCAGTTGACCTTCTTAAGGGTATTGGCATTGCTGCAGGTATGGGCACTCCCGAGGTCGAGGGGGCAACAGGTTACATCGACACAAACTTTGAGGGTAAAGCAAACGCTGCAATCGACGAGCTCAAAAACGGTGCAGACCTTGTTTACGTTCACATTGAAGCTCCCGACGAGTGCGGACACAGAAATGAGCCTGAAAACAAGGTTCGTGCAATCGAGCTCATTGACGAAAAAGTTCTTCCCATTATCATAAACGGTCTTGAAGAAATCGGAGACGATTACAAAATTATGATTCTCCCCGATCATCCGACACCTATCGTTACAAAAACTCACGCAAGCGACCCTGTCCCCTATATGATTTATAAAAAATCAGCAGAAAAAGACAGCGGTGTTGACTCAATCAACGAAGAAACAGCAAAAGCAACAGGAGTTTACGTTGACTTCGGTCCGTCAATGATGAAGAAATTTATTGAGGAATGATTTTATGAAAATGAGAATGCCGTCCATTCCGCTTATTACGGTTGACCCGTACTTTTCGGTATGGACAGATAACATAAACGGCAAACCCACTACACATTGGACAGCCGCTGAAAACAACATCATCGGCTATGTAAATATTGACGGTAAGGTTTACCGTTTTCTCGGTGATGACGATAACAAAAGCGTTATAAAAATGGACATTGTAAGCGTCGATGCAGATGCTTTTACAACTACAGTTGTTTATAAGTCGGAAGAAATTCGCCTTACGGCTGAATTTACTTCGCCGATGCTTGTAACAGAGCTTTATTATGCATCACGTCCCGTTTCATATCTTAAACTTTCTTACGAGAGTGTTGACGGAAAAGCTCACAAAGTAACGGCAAAGATTTACGTTACCGAAGAGCTTGTTCTCAACAAGGCAAATGAAGGCAAAGCATGGTCAGAAGACGTAGCGATTGACGGTCTTTCCTGCATAAAAATCGGCAGCGGCGACCAGAAAATCCTTTGGAGAAGCGGCGACGACGTAAGAATCGACTGGGGTTATTGCTACCTCGCAGTCGAGGGTGAAGCAAAGACGGGAAATGCAATCATCGAAAACCTCTATTCAGTATATGCTGAAGCCGAAATCGAAAAAGAGAAGCTTTTCCTTTTTGCTTACGATGATATTGACAGTATGGTTTACTTCGGTGAAAACCTTAAAGCATACTGGAAAATTGACGGCAAAACAATCGAAGAAGCTATTAAAGAGGCTGCAGACGAATATGTATCTCTTCGCAAAAAGTGCGATGATTTTTCAAAAAAGATTGAAGCTGATGCACTCTCAAAAGGCGGTGAGAAATACGCTGAGCTTCTGCTTCTTGCATACAGGCAGGTTATGGCCGCGCACAAGCTCGTAGTTGACAAAGAAGGAAATAATCTTTATATCTCAAAAGAATGTTTCTCTAACGGTTGTGCGGCAACGGTTGACGTTACTTATCCGAGTGCTCCGATGTATCTTCTTTACAACACAGGGCTTCTCAAGGGTATGCTTCGTCCGATTTTCCGTTATGCCGCTTCCAACGCTTGGGAATACGACTTTGCTCCGCACGATGCAGGTCAGTATCCTCTCGTTAACGGCCAGGTTTACGGCAACAACGAGCTCAAGTGGCAGATGCCTGTTGAAGAATGCGGAAATATGATTATCCTCGTTTCTGCAATATGCAAAGCCGACAGAGAATATTCATTCGCTGAAGACAACTTTAAACTTCTTGAAAAATGGAGTAAATACCTAATCAAATACGGCAAAGACCCTGAACACCAGCTTTGTACTGACGACTTTGCAGGTCACCTTGCACACAACTGTAACCTTTCTTTAAAGGCAATTATGGGTATTGCAGGTTTTGCCGATATTCTTAAAAACCTCGGCAAAGAAAACGAGGCAGAAGAGCTTTTGGGTGTTGCAAGGGATTATGCAGACTCGTTCATAAAGAATGCTGAAAACGAGGACGGTAGCTACCGTCTTGCATACGACAGACCCGGCACATTCAGCCTTAAATACAATTCTGTCTGGGACAAAATCTGGAAAACAGGTCTTTTCCCCGAAAAGTTCTTCAAGAGTGAAATTGAAAGGTACAAAAAGGAAGCTCTCCCCTACGGTGTGCCTCTTGATTCAAGAGAAAAGTATACAAAGTCTGACTGGCTTATCTGGGTTGCTTCACTTGCTGATAACAAAGATGATTTTGAGTTTTTCTCTTCACTTCTCTGGAAAGCATACGACACTATGCGTACAAGAGTGCCTATGACCGACTGGTACTACACTGACACATCCGAAATGGTAGGATTCCGCCACCGTACCGTTCAGGGTGGCTTATTCATCAGGCTTATGCTTGACTAAGAGGTGTAAAAATGAGCAACAAAACAATGACACGTGAATCAAAACAGCTTTCACGTCTTAACAAAACAAAAGCCAAGAGCAACTACCGCGGTTATTTTCTCGTGTTGCTTTCGCTTATTGCCCTTGTCAACATCCTTGATGAGGTTACAAGTAACCTGACCGTTACGGTACAATCCTCTTTCGTTACGGAATTTTTTGTAAACAATCCGTTTTTGGGTAAGTTTTACAAATACGAGGAAGGACTTGCACTTCATTCGACGATAGGCATTGTTACCTATGTGTTCGGAATTATCACTCCGTTTTACAAGGCACTTGCCGACAAATGGGGACGCAAACCGCTTTTTGCAATTTCGACGCTCGGTATGGCACTCGGACTGCTGATAATCTATCTTTCATCAAGCTACATAATGTTCCTTGTCGGCTTTGCTTTCATCAGCTTTTTTATGGGGCACGATATTCAGATTATCTACATCCTTGAAGAAGCACCCGACAAGCACCGCGCAAAGATTTACAGTTTTCTTAAAAGTTTCGGTATTTTAGGTGTTATCCTCATTCCGACACTCCGCGACCTGCTTATGGGCGATGATGCAACGAAATGGCGTGAAATTTTCTTCACCCCCGCAATCCTCGGATTTGTTGCTGTGTTGCTTGTTATTCTCTTTGCCAAAGACACAAAGGTTTTCATAAATGAAAGAACAGCTTACCTTTCACGTCCTTTTGAGGAAAGACAGAAAGAAAAAGAGCTCAGAAAACAGCAGAAAGAAGCACAAAGAAATCAATCGGGTGTTTTCAACGGTGTGAAGTATATCTTCTCAAATGCCGATACAAAGAACCTTATTATTTCTCACATAATCTTCGACTCTGCAATGCCTGCAATAGCTCTTTATTTTGAGTCTTCGATGCACAAGGTCGGCATGAGCACAAGTGAAATTACAAAGGCTCTTTTCATGGTTCCGGTTATCTACGCTTCAATCACCTTTCTTTCGGGATTTATCGCAGATAAGCTTGGCAGAAAAGCAACTGTTACGGGATTTTCAGTTACCTGTATTGTCGGATATTCGCTTTTCGTAGCAGGTATTCTCCTCGGTTGGAATCCTTACCTGATAGGTTCATTCGCAGGACTTTATCAGGGTTCATACTGGATCGGCAGAGATTATATGAACGTTATGATGACGGAAAAAGTTCCGACGGATATAAGAGCTTCTGTTGTCGGCGCTGAGGGACTTCTTGTTATTATAGGTCTCGTCGTCGGCTACGGCCTTGCAATTGCAGGTATGATTGTTTTCCCCATCTGGTGGACCTGCCTTGCGATTTCCGTTGTTGCAGTCGGCATTGCAGCTATAATGTTTGCAACAAAAGTAAAAGAAACAAAGGGTGTAAACCTCGATACAATCGAATAAAAAACTTAACTGCTTGTACTTAACTGAAAAGTACAAGCAGTTTTTTGTGTTATTTCTTTTTATTTACGTTATAAAGTCCGTATCTCTTTTTGATTTTCGGGAACATCGTTGAATAATAAACAACATTCAAAAATGTTTTTCCTGCGTCAAAAACATCTGATACAGCATTTTTTATTCCGCCTTCCGCAAAATGAACGAGTACATCCACAGCCTTCTCAACAAACATATTCTTTGAAGCCGTTTCTTCCTTTTTTCGTGTGAAAGTCAGCCAATCGAAATAACTTTTCACTACCTTTAATTCAAGGTCCGGAATTGCCGAATAGTTTTTGGAAAGACTCTGTATCTGACTTGAGGCTCTTGATTCAAAGAAAACCTTATCGGGATCAATGTGTTTAGATTCAACAAGTTCATTTCCCATCGGTGTTTTTGGAATTACTACATAATAATTGAAAAGAAAAGCATCAACATTAAGGCTCAAGGCAAATTCAGCCGTTTCCTTAAGTTGCTCGGGAGTTTCATACGGGAAGCCGATTATAAATGAGCCGAATGTCGTTATACCGACTTGAGTACACATATCAACGAAATTTCTTATGACTTCTTTGTTCATCGGCTTCTGAATTTTCCTTCGGGTTTCTTCACTTCCCGTTTCAAGTCCGAGCATAAGCCAACGGCAGCCTGATTCATACATTCTTCTCAGCTTATCAATATCCTTGTATGCATCTGCACGGGTTTCTGCGCCCCAGAAAAACTTAAGATTGTTCTCTTTCCTGAAAGTGTTTATTTCTTCAATTTCTTCATCAGTCAGCAAAAGGAATTCGTCCGAAAAATTAGCACCGTCAAGACCGTATTTTTCTTCAAGATATTTGATTTCGTTAAGAACGTGTTGAATCGGACGTTTCCGGTGGCAGGAATTATAAAACATCGTGTTATAGCAAAAAGTACACTTGAACGGACAACCTCTTGAAGTATACATATAAAGCATATTTTTACAGTGCGGAAACTTTCTGAAACACTTTTTTACGTCAATCAAATCCCAGTCTATTTCGGGAATATCCTCAAGCTTTGTGTCGTTTACATTAGGTGTAGTTTTCACTTCACCGTCAACTTTATAAGTCAGACCTGAAACATTCGAAAAATCTTTACCGTTTTCAAGCTCATAAATTAATTTTTCGAGCTTAATTTCAGTCTCTCCCGTTAGGACAAAATCTGCATAACCGCCACCGACAATCTGTTCCGAGAATGCAGCCGCCACAACCTCCGCCCAAACCACCGTACAGCCGTATTTTCGTCCGACAGACGAAACTTCGATTGCATCCTTCAGGGACGCTGTGGGTGGTGCATAAAGCATAAGAAGCTGAGGACGAAACGAATCAAAAATCTTTTCCGCCTTTCGAAAGTCAATACAACGGTCGTGCACCATAACCTCATGACCGATTGACTTCATATATGACGATGTTACCATTATGCTCCTGCAGACAGGATATGTAGTTCCTCGCATAAGGAAACCTGCAGAAGGCTGAACAAATAAAATTTTCACAAAAGATCTACCTTTACTATCTTTTAGTTTTAATTTTTTTCCTGATATCTACTGCAGCATTGGGACATACTTCATCGCAGCAAAGACATCCTATACATACTTTTTTATTAAGTACAATTTTCTTGTTTTCAATCGAAAGTGCATTTTTAGGGCAGGTTGCAACGCATTTTTTACAGAGAACACATTTTTCATTCATCTGAGGATAGCTCATAAACACAGATGAAATCATTTTTTCTGTTGCTGTTTTTGCTTTTGCCGTTATTTTCCCGAAGCCTGATGTTGCATTAAATCCGCTTGGAAGAAGTATCGGCTTTTCAAGTCTGAAATCAATGTCACCGACAGGCTCAATTTCTTCATTTATAAGTTTTTTCTGTTTTGATGCTGAAACGGTTGCAACAAAACCTTCAGGAATCCCGAGAAAATCAACAATAAAAGCATCCAGTGAAAAAACATCACACGACGAAAAAGTAAGGCCAAGACGTCTCTTCTTTCCGTTTGTAGGTCCGTCACCTTCAAGGATATCAATTGCGTCTACAATTGTGAAATCAGCCCTGACTGTCTGCGCAAGCTCAACAAGCATATTTGAAAAATCCTTGATTGCAGGATACTTCGCGTGAAAAGCAGGCTTCTGCAAACCCGGTATACAACCAAAAAGATTTTTAACTCCTGCGGTGATACAGGTCATATTGTGAGTTTTGAATTTAGGAATATTAATAATATAATCCGCTTCGTTTACAGCATTGATTATGTTGAAACATTTATTCACACTGCCTTCGGGTGAATCAACATCCCGACTTTCAAATTCCGTGTTGAGCTTCGCATATTCTGACAAAAAAGAATATCCTGTTCTTTTGTAAACAGACTCCATTTCAGAAAACAAAAGCAACGCTCCGCCCGGACAATCTGATACGGTAATATGCTCAACACCGATTTCTTTGAGACATCTTATAACAGCATAAACAAACCGAGGATTGGTAGTAACCGAAAAAGCCGCATCCTTATCAACAACAAGATTCGGTTTTAAAAGCACCTTTGCACCTGAGGGTATTTTTGATTTTATATCGTGAGCTTCAAAGTGACGTAAAACCACATCGTAGAGCAAATTTTCATCGTAGTTTTCAGCCTTAAAAACCGTACATTTATCCATATCAATCATCCTTTATTCTTAAAAAGAACATCAAACTCTGTAAAAAAACGGCATAAATTAATTATGCCGTTAGTTTCAGTTATATAATGCCAACACTCTTCTGAAGAATCATAAGTGCATCAAGACTGTTTATGTTACTGTCGCTGTTCATATCCGCGATTTTAACCTGTTCTGCCGTAAGGGTAATTAACTGTACTGAATGCTGAAGAACAAGAAGTGCATCCGAAGAGTTTACCTTCTTATCCGAGTTAATGTCGCCCTTGGCTGCAGGCTGTTCACCTTCAACAATATTTATTTTGTATGTTGTATAAACAGCCGGAGCTGATTCAAAATAAACTTCAATCGTGTTTTCGCCAACCTTGTATTCTCCGCCTTTAGGTGATGCAAGCATATTCTGGGTAACCACACCTGTGCTGTGCTGTGTTTCCTTGTATGCAATATTCGTTGTTTTGCCGTCAGAATAAGTTACCTTTACAACAAGACCGTTCATGTCAAGCATACCTCTGTCCTGATAGACAGAGAAGTAACCGCCCTGATGCATAAACGAAATTACGCCGTCACGGGGTGTAAAAACACCAAAACCGTCGCCTTCAGGAAATTTCCAATAACCGTAATCCCAGTCTGTACCCTTATAGAAAGTTGTCTTCGTGGGCAAAGAAACGACTTCCATCTTTGTGATTGATGCAGCCGCACTGTTAAAAGTAAGAAGCGACATCATCATTACAATCGCCATAAAAACAGATATAATTCTGCTGAACTTTTTCATTTTGTTATTCCTCCGTAATAATCTAAGTTTTCAGTATATAATATTATAATATCTTTGTGCTGAAAAGTCAATTGATTTATACCCCACTCAAGTCAAAATCAGGAATAAATTCCGTTGAAGATGAGTCGGTTTCCTGAATAAAAACATTTTCAAACCCAAGCTTTTCTGCATAGTCAAGTACTATATTGTATTCCTTTTCGCTGAGTTTGCGGTTGATTGTCGGATACTCAGAAGCTTTACCGCAAGGAGTATACTGACTCATAAGGCTGAGAATTGTATTTTCGGGAAGGTTTGATTTCACCCAATCCATAGCCTTCATCGCCTGACTGACATTTCCCGGAAGGACAAGATGACGGATAATAAGACCCTTCTGCATTATACCGTTTTCGTCAAAAATGTTTTCGCCAACCTGCCTTTGCATTTCAAGCACTGCTTTCGATGCAACAGAGAAATAATCTTCGGCACCGCTGTACTTTTTTGAAACGTTTTCGCTTACATATTTAATATCTGCAAGATAGATATCAATAAGTCCGTCGAGTTTTTTCAGACTTTCAACGCTGTCGTATCCGCCCGTGTTATATACAACTGGAATTATCGGCTTGTATTTTTTCAGAGTTTCTGAAAGTTGCGAAGAATAATGTGTAGGACTTACGAGGTTGATATTGTGTACACCCTGCAGTTCAAGCTCTTTGAAAATTTCAATAAGCCTTTCTTCAGTAATTTCCTTACCGTAAGAATTACGACTTATTTCATAATTTTGGCAGAATACACACTTAAGGGAACAACCGGAAAAGAAAACGGTTCCGCTTCCCCTGTCACCGCTGATACAAGGTTCTTCCCAGAAATGAAGGGCAGCTCTTGCAAGCTTATAGCTTACAGGCGCACCGCAAACGCCCTTGAAAGAATCGCGGTCAATATTACATTTTCTCGGACACGAATTGCAAATAAACATACCTACACCTCAGTCGATATTATAACACAAAAAATTTACTTGTCTATAAGTTAAGGGTATGGTATAATAATTTTCAATATATATATATGAGGTGTTAACGATGAAAAAAATTCTTTCTTTGATTTTATGTATGCTCTTTGTTATTTCTTCTTTTGCAGGCTGCAGCAGCAACAAAGAAACTGACAATAACACAAACAATCCTTCAGCTGAAAATGCTGAAACTCGTCACGTTGAAATGACTTTCAAAGACTACGGCACGGTAAAAATTGAGCTTTACCCCCAGGAAGCTCCGATAACCGTTGCAAACTTCATTAAGCTTACTGAAAGCGGATTCTATGACGGAATCGGACTCCACAGATACGTAGAAGACTTTGTTCTTCAGGGCGGCGACCCCGACGGCGACGGTATGGGCGGTTCAAAAGAAACAATCAAGGGTGAATTCGAAATCAACGGTGTGCAGAACAATATAAAGCACAAACGCGGTGTTATTTCAATGGCACGTACGCCCGTAGATTATGACAGCGCATCATCACAGTTTTTCATCTGCCTTAACGATATGACGGCAAGCGGACTTGACAGACAGTATGCCGCTTTCGGCATGATTACCGAGGGTATGGATATCATCGACAAAATCTGTTCCGAAACTCCTGTTTCCGATTCCATTCCCGAAGCTCAGCGACCGGTTATCGAAACAATTAAAGTAATTGACTAAGAGGTGCTTACATTGAGCAGTCTTGACTACCTTAACAGAGTTTATTTAAGGATTGACCTTGACAGAATCTGTGAAAACACAAAGAAAATCATTGAAAAGGTCGGTCCGGATACCAAAGTTATGCCTGTTGTAAAGGCTGATGCTTACGGTCACGGTGCTATTGAAGTTACAAAAGCACTCAGCGAAATCGGCACTTACGGTTTTGCTGTTGCAACCGTCGGCGAGGCTCTTGCCCTCCGACGTGCAGGTATCACAAAACCGATTCTTATCCTTGACTTTGTTTTCCCGAACCAGTTTGAAACTATTATAAGAAACGATATTATGCTCACTGTTTTCCAGTACGGCATTGCAAAAAGCCTTAACGAAGCTGCAAAACAGATGGGCACAACAGTTCACATCCACATCAAGGTTGATACGGGTATGGGTAGAATCGGCTACATTCCCAATGACGAAAGCATTGAGGAAATAAGACGAATCGCAGATCTTTCGAACATCGTAATTGACGGTATTTTCACTCATTTTGCGTGTGCTGACTCAGCGGATAAAACTTCGATGAATGCTCAGCGTGAGCTTTTCAGAGATTTCGTAAACAAACTTGAGTCGCTCGGGATAAACATTCCGACAAAGCACGTCTGTAACAGTGCCGCAATTGTTGACATGAAAGATGATTTTCTCAATATGGTACGAAGCGGTATCATCACATACGGCCTTTACCCTTCTGACGAGGTGAATAAGGAAAGTCTTGATGTGAAGCCTGCAATGGAGCTTCACAGCGTTGTTATCAACGTAAAAACAATCAACAAGGGCGATACCGTAAGCTACGGCTCAACCTATGTTGCAGAAAAGCCGACAGTTATCGCAACAATCCCTGTCGGTTACGCAGACGGTTATCCCAGACAGCTTTCAAACAAAGGCAGTGTCCTCATTCACGGCAAACGTGCAAAAATCGTCGGCAGAGTGTGTATGGATCAATTTATGGTTGACATCACAGATATTCCTGATGTTCTTATCGGCGATAACGTAACACTTGTCGGCAAAGACGGTGATGACTTTATATCCTGCGAGGAAATCGGCGAGATTTCAGGCAGATTCAATTATGAATTCCTTTGCTGTATCACCCGCCGTGTACCGAGAGTTTACATCCGTAACGGAAAAACTGCAAAAATCGTTGACTATTTAGAGTGATATTTATGGCACAGAAAACTGAAAAAACAAATGTTATGCGTATTTTGGAGCAAAAGAAAATACCCTATACACCGCACTTTTATCCGCACGGCGAGGGTATTCCGACTGACGGAGTTACTGTTGCAAACTTTGTCGGCAAGGATGTAAGCTCCGTTTACAAAACGCTTGTAACACGCTCTGCAAGCAAAAATTATTATGTTTTTGTTATTCCCGTCGCAGAGCATCTTGACCTCAAAAAAGCTGCAAAAGCTGTTAAAGAGAAATCAATTGAAATGATACGACAGGATGAGCTTCTTCCCCTGACAGGTTACATCCACGGCGGCTGCAGTCCCGTAGGAATGAAAAAGCTTTTCAGGACAACATTTCACATTGATATTGAAAAGCTTGAAACCGTTGCCGTCAGTGCCGGCAAAGTCGGCGCACAGATTGAAGTATCCCCTTCCGAGCTTATAAAGCTTGTTAACGGCAGAACAGCAGACCTTATTTCTTCAGAACAAACGCATTAAGGAAATAACCCACTACGGCACCTGCAAGGGTGCCGATTATTGCATCTATGACCACATTTCCTTTTATTATAAAGGACATCACTATTCCTACGAGCAAACCTACCAATGCAAAAATCAAGCTTAATTTCGTTGTGTTGTTCATAGTATCACCTCACAAAAAAATTATATCATACTTGTTTAAAATATACAATATTTTAATAATTAAAACGAAAACGCGTTTTTGATTGAATTTTGTTTTTATGTGTGTTATAATATTGATATCATTTACCAAGGAGGCGATATGATGGCCGAAAATGCTGTATCTGTAAAAGAAACAACAGAGCAGCAGGAAATGCGTGCCGGCAGAACCATATCAAATAACAGACGTTATGTTGGTTCAAAAGAAACAGTTGCATATGTTGTTTATGATATCTCGCAGAGCTTTAACATAAACAAGTATCAGGACATCTTCATCACCGATATCGTTCAGGTCGGTTTGAAATTCCAGACAGTTGTTACTTTTATCAACGGTATATGGGACGTCATCAACGACATTTTCCTCGCCGCTATCGTAGACAGAACACGAACAAGGTTTGGTAAATTCAGACCGTGGCTTCTTTTCGCTGCGGGTCCCGGATTTTTCCTTTCAATCATTTATTGGCTTCTTCCGATTCTGTTCGCAAACACAGGACCGTATAACATGGGTAAGCTTATTTTTTACCTGCTGTTCCATGTTGTCAACGAAGTAATCGGCACCATCAGCGGAATCGCAAGAACGGGTATGCTTTCAACAATAACGCCAAACGTTCTTGAACGAACGCGACTGATTACTCAGGCACAGTTGCTTTCAGGTTTTGTTGAAAAAGGTCCCGAGATTCTTATGGGTCTTCTTATTGACCTTGTCAACCACGGTGTTTTCAAAATACCGATGAAAGCTTTGTTTGTTACCGGCGGTGTTTTCACCACGGCCGTTGCAAGTGCTATGGGTATCTTCTTTGTGTTCGCAACCAAGGAAAGAATTCTTCAGCGCAATGAAAAACCCAGCGTTGCTCAGGGCTTCAAGTCAATCTTCAACAACAAACCTTTGTTGATTCTCACATTGACAGAATTCCTCAGCGCTTTCGGTATGGACACAGGTATGAACTACTACTACATAAACGTTCTCGGCTTTGCTTCAATGACTACGGTCGTCGGCATCCCCGGTGCTTTTGTATCACCTACAAGCTTTGCTTGGGTTACAAAGGCAAGAGAGAAATTCTCAACAAGAGTTTTGTGGATTGCAAGTTCACATATCAGCGATGTGCTTATGCTTGGCGTTTTCGCTGTCGGTTCAATCAACAAGAACTATAAGAAACTTGCAGTTATGATTCCTGCGTTTATGATCAGAGAAACAATCTGGATGGCCTTCTGGGGTATCAAAAATGTTATTCCTGAGGAGATGCGTAACGAATCCATTGACTACGGTGAATGGAAGAACGGTTACCGTACTGAAGGTATCACAGGCGTTGCAAAGGATCTTTCAAGAAAGCTTGTAAGTACTCTCGGTTCTACAATCAAATCCGCAATCCTTGCAAGTATCGGCTACAAAGAGGGTGCAGGCTTCGGTAATCAGTCTGAAAAGACTGAGTACTACCTCTTTATGATGTGTACATTGCTTCCGACAGTTACAGGTATCTTAGGTCTTATTCCGAAATTCTTCTATGACCTTTCAGGCGAGAAGAAAGAGCGTATGTACCGCGAACTTGCTGAACGCCGCCAGAGCGTTATTGATCAGATGAAGGCAATTGACGAAAAGCCTGTCGAAACCGACAAATAATAATCAAATCAACTTATCACCGCAATTTCACTTCGAAATTGCGGTGATTTTTCTTATATAAAAACTATTAAAACAAATATTTTAGTTGAAATCCCTTGCAAGCTGTGATATAATAAATTAAATTTATATAATTATGTCCAAAGGAGGCGGTATAATGGCAGAAAGCGCTGTTTCTGTAAATGAAGTAACAGAGCAGCAGGAAATCAAAGCCGGTCGTACCATATCAAACAACCGACGTTATGTCGGTTCAAAGGAAACAATTGCATATGTTGTTTATGATATCTCTCAAAGCTTTAACATAAACAAGTATCAGGACGTTTTCATTACGGATATTGTACAGGTCGGACTCAGCTTCCAGACACTCGTTACATTTGTTATCGGTATCTGGGACGTTATCAACGACGTTTTCCTTGCCGCTATTGTTGACAGAACACGAACAAGATTAGGTAAATTCAGACCCTGGCTTCTTCTTGCTGCAGGTCCCGGATTTTTGCTTTCTCTCGTTTATTGGCTTCTTCCGATACTCTTTGCTGGAACAAGTCCCTACCACGCAGGTAAGCTTGCTTTCTACATGATATTCCAGCTTGTTAACAACCTGAACGGTTCTCTTAATGCTATTTCAAGAACCGGTATGCTTTCAACAATCACACCGAATGTTATTGAAAGAACGCGACTTATCACTCAGGCAAGCTTGTTCTCAGGTTTCATCGAGAAAGCTCCTGAAATCCTTATGGGTCTTTTAATTGACCTTGTTAACCACGGTGCTCTCAAGATTCCGATGAAATCACTTTACGTTTCTGCAGGTGTTTTCACTTCAGCGGTCGTAAGTGTGATGGGTCTTTACTTTGTTTTCGCAACAAAAGAAAGAGTTCTTCAGCGTAACGAGAAACCGAGTATCCTTCAGGGCTTCAAGTCAATCCTTAACAATAAGCCGTTGCTCATCCTTACTCTTACAGAGTTCCTTTCAGCTTTCGGCATGAATACAGGCCTTAACTACTACTACATAAACGTTCTCGGCTTTGCTTCTATGACTACAATCGTTGGTATCCCCGGCGCATTTGTATCCCCTGCAAGCTACGCTTTTGTTACAAAGGCAAGAGAGAAATTCTCAACAAGAACCTTGTGGATTGCAAGTTCACATATCAGCGACATACTTATGCTCGGTGTATTCGCTGTCGGTTCAATCAACAAGAACTACAAGAAGCTTGCAGTTATGATTCCTGCATTTATGTTAAGAGAAACCATCTGGATGTTCTTCTGGGGTATCAAGAGTGTTATTCCTGAGGAAATGCGTAACGAAGCTATTGACTACGGTGAGTGGAAGAACGGTTACCGTACTGAAGGTATCACAGGCGTTGCAAAGAACCTTGCACAGAAGCTTGTCGGTACTCTCGGCGGTACAATCAAGTCCGCAATCCTTGCAAGCATCGGCTACAAAGAGGGCGCAGGTTTCGGCAATCAGTCTGCACAGACAGAGTATCTTCTCTTCATGATGTGTACACTGCTCCCGACAGTTACAGGTATCTTCGGTCTTATTCCGAAATTCTTCTATGACCTTTCAGGTGAGAAGAAAGAGCGTATGTACCGCGAGCTTTCCGAACGTCGTCAGAGTGTTGTTAACCAGATGAAGGCAATCGACGAAACTCCGGCAGAATAAAATTAAGTAAAAAAACACACGGCAGAATTTAATTCTGCCGTGATTTTTTATGCCTTCTTTTTGGATAAAACCGTAATTGCGATTATCATTGTGATGGGAAAAATTATAGCTATCATCAGTCCGAATTTTAACGGATCAAAAGTTATTGAAGATGCCCTGACTCCGTCCGAAACAACACCTGCGAGCCATGGGCCGAATGCACAGCCGAAGTCACCGAAAACCGCGAGCATTGCAAAAAGAGGTGTTCCTCCCCTCGGGAATATCTTTGCCGCAAAGCTGAAAACTCCCGGCCACATCGTAGCAACCGACAAGCCGCATAATCCGCATCCGATAAGTGAAGCGATCGGATTTTTTGAAAGAGTTGAAATCAGGTATGCCGCAACGCACAAGCCTGCACTGAAAACGAGGACTTTTTTAACATCGACCCTGTCCCCTACCAAACCGAAAACTACTCTTGCAGACGCCATTAAAAGAGCAAAAAGGCACGGTCCCAAAAGGTCGCCTGTCAGCTTATCAACACCAAGGCTTTCTTCAGCAAAAGTTGATGCCCACTGTGACATTGCAAGCTCGCTCGCTCCTGCACAAAGCATAAGGAGCGCAAGAAGGATAAACGTACCGCTTCTGAAAAGCTCACTCACCTTCATTTCGTCCTCGCCTTCGGGCACGGGAGGAAAAATCGGCACTTTCATAAACATAAACATATTTATGAAAGGAATTATCGCCCAGAATATCGGTGCATAAACCCAGTTTTCACTGCCTGCGAATTTAATCGCTATGGTTGTAAAAAGAACAACAGACATCTGTCCCCAACAATAGAAGGAATGAAGCAAACTCATCTCGCCTGATTTGTTTTCAAGCGGTAGCCCCTCGACAATCGGACTGACAAGCACTTCTATAAGTCCCGAGCCGGTAGCGTAAATTATTATCGGGATAACAAGTCCTATGTAGTGGTTGTCCATCGCTCTCGGCAAAATGCCAAGCAGAAACAGACCGACGGCACTGAAGACGTGCGCAAGAACGATTGATACCCGGTAACCTAACTTTTCTATAACCTTTACGGACATAATATCCACAAAAAGCTGAGTTGCAAAATTCAGCATTATCAGCCAGCTGATTTTTGTGTAATTAATTTCAAATTCATTCTGAAAAATTACGTAGAAAAGAGGTGCTAAATTATTAATAATCGCCTGCACGAAGTACCCCGTGTAGCAGGCGATTTTTGTTGACATATATTTTTTAGTTTTGCTCATTTTCTTCTTCCGTTTCTTCGCTGCTTACAAGCGCATCTTTCCAATACCACCATCGAAGTTTTTTCGGGTCAGGTTTTACTTCATTGGCAAAGTATACAGCAGCACGCATTTCGTAAAGAATAACGCGATCCGCAACCCCTCCGCTTTCTACGCAGTAGTCAAGGTAGAAATTATCCCCTTCCTTACCGCGAAGCTGTTCCGTGCTTTCGATTTCAAGAATACGGAAAGCCTCTTTTGCCTCAGGCGTAAGGAAATCGAGGTCTGCAATTTTCATAATTTTAGGCTCTTTGTTTTTTCGTGAAAATAACATATAATCACCCGTTGCATTTTTTATTAGAGTAACATATTTTAAAACTAAAGTAAATAGATTAATTCAAATCAATCTATTGATTTGCGATAAATATACGTGATATAATTTTCCCCGAAGGAGGTTGATATTATGTTTAATCTCAAAGAAAATGACATTATTCTTTTTCAGGGAGATTCAATAACTGACGGCAACCGCGGAAGAAGCCAAGATCCTAATCACATTCACGGTCACGGCTATCAGTATATTTTAGCATCAGAAATGTATGCCGATAGCTTCAACAAAAACATTGAAGTCATAAACAGAGGCATCAGCGGTAACCGCATCAGCGACCTTTATGCACGTTGGAAGGAAGATTGCATAAACCTGAACCCTACCGTTTTAAGCATTCTTGTCGGCGCGAATGATGCGCATTTCAACTTTGATAAAGATATGGGTTCAACTCCCGAAAGATATGAAAAGATTTACCGTATGCTCCTTGATGAAGCAATTGAAGCAAACCCTGAAATTATGATTGTTATTATGGAGCCGTTTTTCGGCACATCTGAGGTTGCGGACTATAATGTATATATGAAAGCTCACGTCTGCGAATTTGCCGCATCAGCAAAAAAGATTGCAGATGAATACAAAGCTGTTTTCGTTCCGCTTCAGGATATGTTTGATAAATATGCAAAAACTACAGATATTTTCAATCTTCTCTGGGACGGAGTACATCCTACCACGGGCGGACACCAGCTTATTGCAAGAAGATGGAAAGAATATGTTCTTGAAAAAATTAACACAAGATAAAAAGGAGTGGACCGGATCCACTCCTTTAATTTTTAAAGTATGATTCTGAATGTTCTTACCTGGTTCGGTGTGATTTCAAATTCAAACTCGTTATTGTTGAAATCAAGCTCGATTTCGTCAACTTCCATAAGGTTACATTCGATAACCTTCTTCACTTCCGCAAAGTTGAGTTTAACCTTGACATTACCTCTTGACTTTCCTGCTTCGTACATACGGATGATTATTCCGTTGCCGTCCTGAGCGGGTTTGACAGCATCAACGGCGATGTTTCTTCTGCTTACCTCTACGAATGACTTTTCTGTGCCGAGGTCGCCTGACTGAGCACTCGCGGAATATCCTTTGAGAGGCTGATTGAGTTCAAATGCATACTTGACCGTATCAGCCTGTGACCAGTTGCCTGCGTGCGGATAAAGTCTGTAAACGAAGGTGCTTACGCCCTTGTCGCCTACGGGGTCGGGACAAATCGGTGCTCTCATAAGAGTAATTCTCATAAGACTGTCCTTGATATCGTAACCGTATTTACAGTCATTGATGATGCTTACACCGTAATCACCTTCAGAAAGGTCTGCCCACTTATGACCGCAGACCTCAAAACGTACAAGGTCTGTGCTGTAATTCCAATGAGTAGGACGCTCGATTGAACCGTGTGCAATTTCATATGTAGCGTGTGAGCTGACAACACTTACAGGGAAAGCTGCCTTAAGCACCTTTTCTGTTTCGTACCAGTCTACCTTTGTATCAAAGTCAATATAATCTGCATCAGCATAGAGAATAATATCCTGTGTGATTGTTGACTTATTGAAGCTTCTGACGACTCTTACAACCCCCTTGACCTCGTCAGCGGCAACAACCTCGATGCTGTCTGCCTTTGTGAGATCCCAACGTTTTTTCTGATAGTTGAGTTCAAGATTCCATGCACTTTCGTGGATAGGCTTGTCCTGGAAGATTGAAAGAGCGTTACCCTTTGCCGTAAGGACCTCTCTTCCGTTAACCTTATCGAAAATACTTGTGATTTCAGCATTTTCGTCGAGAGTAACCTTAAGCTTTGAGTTTTCAAGAAGTGTCTTTTCCGCAACAACCTTATCAAATGAAGAAACTTCCTTTTCAACCTTATAAACTCTGAAGCCCATCTGCGGAACATCTTTCGCGATGAAGATTACATCCTCTCCATCCTTTACAAAACGGCACTCGTTACCGTTTTCGTCAACAATCTTTCCTGCATCAAACGGAAGCTTCACACTGACTGTTCCCGTAATCGGCATTGAGTTCATATTCCATACGATGATGCCGTCCGTTGTTACGTTTACATTCTTGTTAAGGTGCTCAACCGCAGTTGAAAGAAGTCCGTTTCCGATTTCGTTCATCTGCACGTATTCTTCACGTGTCATCTCCATTGCTTCGTGAATTGACGTGCCCGGAAGGATATCGTGGAACTGATTTGTCAGAAGGAGCTTCCAGCCTTCTTCCATCTTCTCTGCAGGATATTCATCGCCAAGAAGAGTTTTTGAAAGGACATTTGCAAACTCTGCATTTCTGAAGAGAAATTCACCGCGACGGTTGTTCTTCTTAATGAATGCCTGGCTTGTGAATGTACCTCTGTGGTTTTCATAAACAAGCTCGTCGTTGAATGTCGGGATTTCGTCCTTGAACTCTTCCGTTCCGCGGAAGAAATCAGCAACAAATGTATTCTCAGCCTTCGGCATACCCGGCATATTTTCGAATCGCTTTGAACGTTCAATCTGACCGATTGTTACACCGCCGCCGCCGTCACCGTATCCGAATGAGCCGACAGATTTCTTTGTAATGGTTTTCTGGTTTGTGCGCTCCCAGTTATCCTTGATATAATGTGCATCATACTCACCCTGATAATGCTGCTGCTGAACACAGGCAACAATTTCATCACCCGAGTGTGAACGCCAGTTGAAAACGGAATACGGGAACTTATGGGTTGCATTAAAGTAAAGCTTTGCCGTGTAGAAATACTTCATACCTGAACGCTTGATAACCTGCGGAAGTGCCCAGGTAAAACCGAAGCAGTCGGGAAGCCAGTAAACATCCGAAGAAACTCCGAATTCCTTCATAAAATATTCACGTCCGTAAAGAAGCTGACGGACAAGCGACTCACCGCTTGCAAGGTTTGTATCAGCTTCGCACCATGTATTGCCCACGATTTCCCAACGGCCTGCCTTGACGGCTTCCTTTACCTGCTCGAATATATCGGGATAATACTTCTTCATATAATCATAGACAATAGCCTGACTCTGCGTAAATTTGAAGTCAGGATATTCTCTCATCATTGCAAGGTTGTTTGAGAATGTTCTTGCAGTTTTTCTTACAAGCTCACGAGTTGTCCACAGCCACGCAACGTCAAGATGTGAATGACCGATCATACAAAGGGTGCCCTGCTTCGCATCAGGGATTTCCGAAAGCATCTTCACAAGAAGTTCGTTTGCCGCAGGAACACTCTTATAAAATGTTTCATCGTCAAAGTCAAAATCAAGAACGTGAAGAGATTCGTCAATTGCTTTATATACACTGTCATAGATAACCTTGTTGTCTATCTGCTCAAGGCTGTCGTACGCACTCTTTATATCGTACCAATATTTCTGAGTTTCAACATTGATTGCAGCAAGGTGTGCATACTTCATCGTGTAAGTATGGTCTTTCGCACCTGCCATTGCCTCGTCACAGAACATACCGCAGTTAACGGTTGCTTCAAGCTCGATATCAAGCTCGTCGCCTGCTTTGTTATCATCAACGATTACAACAGTACGATCCTGCCAGCCTGCCTCATCGCTGAAAGCACCAACTATTTTGCCGTTGATTCTTACAAGTGCTTCGCCGCCGAACCCTGCATAAAGATAAAGCTTCTTGCCGTCCATACTTTCAGGAACAGTCACCTTAGCCTTGAACCATCTCGTTGCATCATAGCCGACACTCCAACGGTCGCCTATCTTCATAATCTGATGCGGCATATTGTCGTATGTAAACTCGCCCGGCTTATGGTGCCAGCCTGTGTAACTTTCCCATTCGCTTATAGGCAAGGATTCCATAATGATTTTCTTTTCAACCTGCTTTATGAGGTTGCCCATTATTGATGCCATTGTCGTCTGCATAAAATTCCTCCTTTTAGCACTTTAAAGCAAAGTACTATAGTTAAATTTTATTAAAATAAAAAAGCTTTGTCAAGCAATATGAGAAAAAAAGAATCGGTCTTTCCCGAAAGAGAAAGACCGATTGAGTTTTTAAAAATTAATACCAGATCCAGCCGAAGAGAACGATAACGATAATCCACTGCCACCACTGGTAGCTTACGCTTACTTCGCAGCTTTCGTTTACGTTGCCGTCTGCACTTGTTACGGTAATTGTTGCACTGCCTGTTCCTGTTGTTGTAAGGTTACCGTTTCCGTCAACCTTGACTACGCCCTCATCTGAAGAAGTCCATGTAAGTGTTTCGGGAGCATAGTTTGTTACATAGTTGATTTTGTATGAATCTTTATAATACATAGCTACTGATGTGTCGTTGAGAACAAAACTGTTAATCTCATATGTTACTTTTACTGCATCTGTAACGTCAATACTTGAACTGCCGTCTGCAGCTATATCAGTTGCAATAACACAGTTATCGATTGTAACGGAAAAATCAGCAGCAGTTACAGCGGCAGAAGTCTTTTTTGAGAATGTAAAATCATAAATCGCAAAAGGCTTATCAAATTTTGCTGTTGATGCAATTGCAACCTTCTTTGTCGCAGGGTTTTCCGTAGCAGAAAACTGTATGCCGTTGCTTACACAGTCAGTAATAACAGCTACAAAGTCGCTGTGTTTTTCAATCTTTGTGCACTCTTTGATTGCAGATGAAGTTTTGAAAGTGAAATCTAAAGCACTGAATGTTCCCTTTGCCAAAGAAAATCTTACCACTACCGTTGAAGATGTTTCCGAAACAACTGCTGCCTCGAATTCAGGTGCTGCAGGTGTTGCGGCTGAAGATGAAAACACAGCAAGCGGCATAACCATAATCACAGCAAGAACAACTGCGAGAAATTTTTTTATTTTGCTCATAAATATATCCCCTTTAATTAATAATTGCAGTGTTTATTCTAATATTTTTCTCAATATATGTCAACAATTATTTCTTTTTTCTGTACATTTGTTTTTCTATTTGTTATAATGTATACTGATATAGTTTGATATAAGGAGGATCAGCATGTCGAAAAGGAAATATAGCATGGATATGACAACGGGCGTACTGTTCCCAAAAATATTAAGCTTTGCTTTTCCGCTTATGGTCACCGGACTTCTGCAGATTGTTTACAATGCCGCTGATGTTATGGTAGTCGGCAGATTTGCAGGAAGTGTTTCACTTGCAGCTGTCGGCGCGACCTCAACCCTCGTTAACCTTATGCTCAATCTGTTTCTCGGTCTTTCAATGGGGTCGGGCGTTGTTGTTGCAAAACATATCGGTGCAGGCGACGGCGCATCCGTGCACCGTACCGTACATTCGGCGATGCTTCTTTCTATCATTAGCGGTGTTGTCATCGGTCTTCTCGGCGTTTTTATATCGCCTTATGCGCTCAGTGCTATGGGAACGCCCGATGATGTTCATTCGCTTTCCACGCTGTATCTCCGTATCTTTTTCCTCGGCACACCTGCAAATATGGTTTACAACTACGGAGCATCAATCCTTCGTGCCACGGGCGACAGCAAAAGACCGCTTTATATACTTACGGTAACAGGCATACTTAACGTTGTTCTCAACCTTATTTTCGTTATAAATTTTGATATGAACGTTGCCGGCGTTGCGCTTGCGACAATCATTTTGCAGTACGTTTCTGCAATATGTGTTCTTTATATTCTTCTTAACATCAACAGTTACATACATCTTTCACTCAAAAAACTTCGGTTTTATAAAGATGAAATCCGTGACATATTAAAAATAGGAATTCCTGCAGGACTTCAGGGCTCTCTTTTCTCGCTCTCGAACGTTATTATCCAGTCATCAATCAATTCATTCGGTGCAGCGGCAATCGCAGGAAATACAGCTTCGGGATATGTCGACAGTATTATCTTTACCTGCTGCAACTCTGTTTCACAAACGGCGACAACTTTCGCTTCACAGAACCTTGGCGCAGGACAGTATAAAAGAATCCGTAAAATTTACTTCAACTGCATCGGTGTAAGTATGGGAATTGCGGTGATTTTCGGTGTCGCCCTGCTTGCTTTCGGACCGCAGATTCTTACTGTTTTTTCTACGGACAGCGAAGTTATCGATATGGGTCTTATCCGCTTACGTCTTTTTGCCGTAACTTATATCATCAACAGCGTTCTTGACGTTACAACAGGACAGATGCGCGGACTCGGCAAATCCGTCATACCGATGATTGTAACGATGGTCGGCGTGTGCGGACTCAGAGTGCTTTGGGTATTTACTGTTTTTCCGCAATACCGTTCTATGTTTACTCTTTATTTGTCATATCCCGTTTCATGGCTTATTACGGGAATTGTACTTGTAATTATGTATACCGTAACATTCAGAAAAATCTTAAAAAGGAGCAGAAGCGATGAAAATACTTGCATTGGGTGACGTTGTCAGCAACAGCGGATGTGAATTCGTCCGCAAAAAACTTCCCGGATTGAAAAAGCTTTATAATATCGATATCTGCATCGCCAACGGAGAAAACTCCGCAACAGGCAACGGTATTCTCCCCTTTTCTGCCGATCATCTTTTTGCAAGCGGTGTTGACATTATAACAACAGGCAATCACGTTTTCAGAAGAGCTGAAATTCACACTTACCTTGACGAAAGAGACGATATCATCCGCCCTTACAATATGCATGCCAGTGTGCCCGGTAAAGGAATTGCGAAGATTGATATGGGTGCTTACAGAATCGGTATAATCAACCTTATCGGAACAGCCTATATGAATTCAAACTTTGCTAATCCTTTCGACAGTCTTGACAAAGCGCTTGAAGAAGCCATGGACTGCCGAATCAAAATAGTTGATTTTCACGCTGAATCTACGGGTGAAAAGAGAGCTCTTGCGATTTATGCCGATTCAAGGATTTCCGCATTTTTCGGCACACACACTCACGTGCAGACCGCCGATGCGCAGGTTCTTGCAGGCGGTACAGGCTATATCACTGATCTCGGAATGTGCGGTTCCGCGGATTCCGTACTCGGTGTTGAGAGCGAATGTGTTATCAAGGCATTGAAAACAGGTCTTCCGACAAGATTCAAGACAGATGAAAACAACATAAAGCTTGACGGTTGTATATTTGAAATCAACGAAAAAACGGGACTGACAGTTTCTGCCCGGCCGATATCGGTTATGTAAATGAGGTGAGCTGATGAAAAACAGAATAATATCCGCGCTTCTTTGTGCAACGATGCTCATCGTTACATTTTCAGGTTGCGAACCACTTGACCTTTCAATCGATCCGTCAAGCGACAATACGGATGCTGCACCAGTGGAAGGAATTGATGCAATCGGTTACACTATTCCCTACCTCCGCACCGATTCGCTTAATCCGTACGAATGTGAAAGCGAAACAAACAGAAATATTACAATGCTTTTGTTTGATCCTCTTTTTAATGTAAATAACGATTTCAGCACAACAGCTGTTATTGCAGAAAGCTCTTCATTTACAAACAAGAACAAGCTCAGCGTTAAAATCAAGAGCGGTCTTACTTTTACTGACGGCTCTGCAATCACTGCACAGGACGTTGTTTATTCATTCGTACTCGCAAAAAGAAGTAAGCTGTATTCACCGTTGCTTCTCAACATCAGCGATGCATCCGCGGACGGAAGCGGAAGTGTTGTTTTCACTTTAAAAACAGCTGACTCCTATGCTGCGGCAAACCTCACTTTCCCGATAATTAAGGCAAACAGTGACAAAGACAACAACAGCTCCGATGACTACTCCGCGGCAGTTCCCGTCGGAAGCGGCAGATATCAGCTTGTTACAGAAAGCGAAAACCGCAAGCTTATTGCGAACAAAAACCGTCTTGGCGGTTATTATCCCGAATACAAGCAGATAGGTCTTAAGGATATTACCGAAACCTCAGCGGTAACAAGTCTTTTTGAGCTTAATCAGATTGATTTTTATACAGAAAGCTTCTCTGAAGGTGTTTACAAAAGATACACGGGTGCAAGCACCGCTTTCGATACAACAAACTTTGTATACCTCGGAATAAATTCTGACTCCAACATTCTTAAGGATCCCGCTGTACGCCGTGCAATATCCTTGCTTATTGACAGAAATAACATTTCTTCAGTTGCCTTTGCCGACTTTGCAAAAGCAACATCCACCCCGTTCCATCCCTCTTTTTTCGGAACAAAAGGTTGTTCTATGATTCCCGTAAAACATGATAAGGATGCCTCAATTGAGTTGCTTGAGCGAGCAGGCTTTGACACATTCAACAGCGCAGGAGTGCGTTATTCACCAATTTCGGGACAGCTTCAGCTGCGACTTGTCGTCAACAAAGAAAACGGATTCAAGCTTGCAATGGCAAGAAACATTCAACAGACACTAGCTGAAGCCGACATCAAAGTTATTCTCAAGGAATATTCATACAACAGCTACGTAAACGTTGTCAAAGAAGGTGCTTACGAGCTTTATATCGGCGAAGTAAAACTTCCCAACAGCTTTAACCTCAACGGATTCTTTTCCGAAAACGGTGCGTATTCCTTCGGCATTAATCCCGAATGCAAATCAGCAATTGATTATAACCTTTTCCTTAACGGCGAAAAAAACATGCAGGAATTCCTTGATACATTTACGGACGAGCTTCCGTTCATTCCCCTTTTGTACCGTACAGGAATTACGGTTAAAAGCCCAAGACTCAAAACAGAAGTAAAAACAATTGTCAGCGACTATCTTTACAACGTGAACGAATGGACTGTTGAATAATGGATAAAAACACCAACATTCAATATCTTAAGGGTGTCGGCGAAAAGAGAGCAAAAATTCTTAACAAGCTCGGTATTTTCACCGTCGGTGATCTTCTGCGCTTTTATCCGCGCGATTACATGGATTGGAGCAAAATCACGTCCATCGCCGCCGCACCTTTTGACACAAACTGTTGTGTACGTGCAATCGTCAACCATAAGCCGCGCGGAGCAAAAATTCGCAAAGGTATGACAATTTATAAAACAGTTGCAACCGACGGCGAGTCGCTGATGAACATAACGATTTTTAATAACAAATATGCCGCTGAATCGCTTGAAGCAGGAGAAGAATACCTTTTCTACGGCAAAGTCGGCGGTAACTTTCACAGACGTGAGATGTCATCGCCTTTGATTGCACCGGTTGAAAACGGAATACGAATCCGCCCGATTTACCACCAGAGTGCGGGAATAAATTCAAAGGCTGTCGAAAAGCTTGTATGTCAGGCATATGAAGCAAGGAAAGATTATTTTGTTGACTGTATTCCTCAATCTCTGCGCGACAAGCTCTGCCTTATGGAAATCAACAAAGCGATTTATGGGCTGCACTTTCCGACAAACGAGGACACGATTTCCGAAGCACGTCGCAGGCTTATTTTTGAAGAGCTTTTTATTTTCCAACTCGGACTTATGAAGCTTAAGGGCAACAGAAAAGAAAGTACACCCGTGAGTATTGAAAGGGATTTCACGGATGAATTTATAAAGACACTGCCGTTCACTCTTACGGGTGCTCAGGAAAGAGCCGTAAGGGAAAGCATAGCACAAATGACATCTAACTTCACGATGAACAGACTTCTGCAGGGGGATGTCGGCTCGGGTAAAACCGCTGTTGCGGCGGCACTTATTTATACTGTTGCAAAAAACGGATACCAGAGTGCATTTATGGCACCGACGGAAATTCTTGCTCAGCAGCACTACAAAACCTGCCTTAAATTTTTTGAAAACACGGATATTAAAATTGCTTTGCTGACAGGCTCGGTAACTGCGGCAAAGAAAAGGGAAATCAAGGCACAGCTCAAAAGCGGTGAAATCCGTCTTATCGTCGGCACTCACGCGCTGATACAGAACGACGTTGAATTTGAGAATTTAGGACTGGTCATCACGGACGAGCAACACCGTTTCGGCGTTAAGCACAGAGGTGCACTCAGCGGCAAGGGCGACAGACCGCATACGCTTGTTATGTCTGCAACGCCTATTCCACGTACACTCGCGTTGATGCTTTACGGCGACCTTGACGTTTCGATTCTCGACGAGCTTCCGCCCGGCAGACAGCCGATCGAAACCTACGCCATTGATACAGCCAAAAGACACAGGGCTTTCAATTATGTCAAAAAGCATCTTGACGAAGGAAGACAGGGTTACATTGTCTGTCCTCTTGTTGAAGAGGGTGAAACCGACCTTGCGGCGGCGCAGGAGTATTCAGAAAACATTTCAAGAGGATTTTTCAGCGGATATTCGGTAGGACTTCTTCACGGAAAAATGAAGCCCAAAGACAAGGAAGAGGTTATGACGAAATTTGTTTCGGGTGAAATCAAGCTTCTTGTTTCAACAACGGTTATCGAAGTCGGAGTTGACGTTCCGAATTCCGTTATTATGGTTATTGAAAACGCTGAGCGATTCGGTCTTTCTCAGCTTCATCAGCTCAGGGGTAGAATCGGCAGAGGACAGTATAAATCCACGTGTATTCTCATCACAGATGCACAGAATGAAGCCGCACAGCGAAGAATGAAGGTTATGACAAGCACGACGGACGGTTTCAGAATTGCAGACGAAGACCTTAAAATGCGCGGTCCCGGCGATTTCTTCGGTTCACGTCAGCACGGCCTGCCCGAGATGAAAATTGCAATGCTTACAGACACGGCAATCCTTAACGAGGCAAACCGATTCGCAAGAGAGATAATTCTTGATGACCCTGATTTCCTGAAAGAAGAAAACTGTAACCTTAAGGCTGCGATTACGGAATTGTTTTCAGGTGAATATGTAATGAATTGAATATCAGCAAAAAAGGAGCAGCACGAGCTGCTCCTTTTATTCATTCATAAATGCTTTTAACTTTTCCATCTGCAATTCTGCAGAAACCTTGCCTTCATTGTAAAGTGTTACAAGCTCTTCCTTATTTCTTGAAATTATTGAAACCTTTTCTGATTTTTCAGGGCAGAAGATAAACGCCTTCCCTTGCGCTTCAAGCTCAAATAATTTTTCAAGTGTTTTGTTATAAACATAGTGGCGGACATTCATCGCCTTTATAATAGCAGGATAGTCTTTCAGAATTTCCGAATAAATCGTTTTTCCCATTTCAGGCTTTTTGACGTAACCTCGCGGTCTTGTGAGCACAGCCACAACCTTATCGCAACCGTCCTCCAAAGCGCGTCTGACGGGAATTGAATCTGAAACACCGCCGTCAAAGTACAGCTTGCCGTCAATTTCAATCGGCTGACACATTGCAGGAATTGAACAAGAGGCTTTGAAAACATCTCCTCTGTGTTTCTCCACATCCTCCTTACTGAAGTAAACAGGCTTACTTGTCTGCGCATCGACGGCAACAACATAATACTCCGTTTTACTGTTGATAAGCTTTTCAAAATTTATCGGGTCAACATACTCCGTCAGCTCGGAATAAATATAATCCATTCCGAAAAACGAGCCGGTTGTAATATAATTTTTGAAGCTCATATACCTTTCATCGAAAGCATAGCTTGTGTAAAACCTGTAATTTCTGCCCTCCTGCTCCGCAATAAATGAAGCAAGATTTGCCGCACCTGCGGAAACGCCGATACCGTAAGGAAAGCTGATTGAATTCTCAAGAAAAGCGTCAAGTACACCGCATCCGTATATTCCGCGCATACCGCCGCCTTCAACAATCAATCCGATTTTTGACAAATTAACACCACCACATTGCCTTAATTGTAAAAAACAGCGGACAGCGTCAAAGCCGTCCGCCGCAAATATTCAAGCTTTGATTATTTTGCAACAACGATTTCAAGCTCACCGTTTGCGTAAGCTTCAACCGCTGCATTAACAGCTTCCTGTGTGCCTTCTGCAACATTAGCTTCGTTGAGGTCTGAAAGATATACGATACCTTCAAGATATCCGCCTTCAAAAGCTGTTTCAGGCTCTTTTTCATCAACGATAGCCTTGATTGTATTTACATAAAGCTGAGTGTAGTTGTAAAGAGGAGCGCAAAGGAAAGCTGATTCATAAAGCTTTTCGCCTGTTTCCTCGTTTGTTGCGTTAGCATATGTTTCTGAACCGAAGCCGCAGAAGAATACCTTTGCATCTGCCGCTGCCTTAGCAATTTTCTCGTCCTCATAGTCTGAAGCAAGAACTGCACAACCGTCCTTGATAAGCTGATCTGCAGCCTCAGTACCGTAAGCAACTGAAACTGTAGCATCAGCAGCCGCAGCCTTAACACCCATTTCGAAAGCATTAAGAAGCTCTGCGTTTTCTTCGCTTGCAGCAACGAAGCCAACCTTCGGCATTTCAAGTTCAACAGCCTTCATACCTGCAACGATACCTGTGAAGTACATTGCAGCTGTCATATCAGCCTTGTAGCCATAGATATTCTTGCCGTTATTTTCTGCGTTATACACGAAGAACTTCATATTCTCGTTGTCGTCTGCGATCTTTTCGATATCATCAAGATAATCAACATCAGTGCCGATGATAAGGTTACATTCTTTATTTACAAGCTCTGTAAGTGCAGCTGAAACTGCAGCCTCATCGTCAGGGTTAACGCCTTCAACTGTGTTGAATCTTTCTTCGCCGATGCCGTAGCCCATACCAAGAACTTCGTTGATCGCTGCCATAGCATAGCCTGTGTTGCCTACAGATGCATCCTTTACATCCTCAAGGATAACGCCGATTTTGATATTGTCGTTTGTAACGTCGATGGGCTCCTGCGAAACCATTGAGCAGGAAGCAAAGCTCATCATCATAACGACCGCGATTACCAAAGCAATAATTCTTTTAAACTGTTTCATGGATAGTCCTCCTTGAACCACAATATGTTAACCTAATTATAGTGCATTTCGACAGGAAAATCAAGGCATTTTTAAAAATAGAGTAAGATAAGATTTATTTTTTATATTGGCAATTTAAAAATTATGTGTTAATATATTTCCAAGGAGTTGATTTTATGAATAAAACTTTTAAATCATTCATCAGCATAATACTCTGCGTTATTATGACTCTCGCTGTTTTTGTTCCCTCTTTTGCATCTGAACCCAAAACAGCATTTGTCGTAGTCAGCGGAATGAACACATTCCCTCTTATCAACAGCGACGGTGAGCAGGCATTCCCTCCGTCTTCGGATTCTATTACGGAAATGGTTTTTAAAGTCGTACCGCACGTTCTTTCTTTCCTTGTAACGGGCAATTACGATGCACTCGGCGACGGTATCTTCCCTCCGCTTTACGATTGCTTCGGACCTCTTGCTTTCGATACGAACGGTGATTCACTTCACGACGTAAACGGTACACTTTTCGATTGTTCACTTGTAGGCCATGAAGAGCATTTCGTTACAGGCGAATCAAACGAATTCGCAACAGTCCGCGCAGGAATCGATACTTTCGGTCTTGAGAACACATACTTCTTCAACTATGACTGGAGAAGAGATCCGCTTGAACACGCAGACAGACTTAATGCTTTTATTGAAAAAATCAAAGCTGAAGGCGATTACGACAGAGTTGCTCTTGCTGCTTTCAGTATGGGCGGAACGGTTACGCTTTCATACCTTTATAAGTACGGCAGTGACGACCTTGATACAATCATCCTTTGTTCAACTGCATTCCAGGGCACATCCTGCGTAGGAAGCCTTTTCTCTGCCGATTTCAGCCTTTCACTTTCAGGCCTCTGGCACAGACTTGCACTTCTTACCCGTGACAACACCTGGGAAAACGTTATCGATTACCTTGATGAGGTGCTTGAATCCGCAGGCGTGAACAATTTCCTTGAAACGTTCGCAAACGGCATTACCGACAACCTTAAGGAAAGAATCTATGCAGAGCTTCTTATTCCGATTTTCGGCCGTATGCCGGGTCTTTGGGCGCTCGTTCCCGATGTGAACTACGAGGATGCAAAGGCAACTATGCTCAACGGTGAAGAAACAGCAAAGTTTGTTGAGAGAATCGACACATACCATTACAACGTTCAGCAGAATGCTGAAAAACTCCTCAGCGATGCTATGGACAACGGCACTAATGTTTATCTCCTTGCGCAGTACAACTGGCCGTCACTTCCCATAAGCGACTATGTTTCCAAGCAGAATTCAGACAATCTTATCGACGTTGAATACGCAAGCGGCGGCGCAACAAGCGCATACTTAGGCGAAACATTCGCAGACGATTATGTGCAGAAGGTTCCTTCTGAATATAATTACATTTCACCTGACCGTCAGATTGATGCTTCAACCTGTATGTTCCCCGAACAGACCTGGTTCTTCCGCGATATGGGACACGTTGACTATCCTTATGGCGAAAGCACAGATTTCATTATGTGGCTTGCAACAAGCAAGGAACAGCTTACGGTCCGCAGCAACCCTGCATATCCGCAGTTTATGACTTACGATTACGACAATGCAAAGCTTCTTCCTCTCACCGAGGAATCTGTTGCACCAACAACTGCAGACAGAATCTTCGATGTGCTCGAAAAACTTACACGCTTCTTTGCAGACTTTATGAAAAACATTTTTTCATACGCTGCAGTTTAAAACATTAAAAGCGGAGAGTCACCTTTCCGCTTTGCTTTTGTGCAGAACATATATAAAGTAAAACAACCGCTCTGTTGAGCGGTTGTTTTGTTTGTGTCGGCATCGCCTTATTTTCCCGGGCGGCTGCCCGCCAAGTATTTTCAGCACAGAAGAGCTTAACTACCGTGTTCGGGATGGGAACGGGTGGACCCTCTTCGCTATCAACACCGACTTTCAAGAGCTATCACTCTCGAACGCTTGACTATTATACAACGGGTTTTACGCTTTGTCAACACTTTTTTATAAAATTTTTAAATTATTTTTCAAGCACTTTTTCAATCTCACCGATATAGACAAAATGGTAGTCACCCGAACGGTAATTCGATTCAATCGACTCATCGATAAAGCCTGAATTATCCATTTTCTGCACTGCGATTTTGCGGCACTTGATAACAAGACGCGCTTCTGACGGATAAACAGCTTCACCGTCAAAAGAAGGTGTCAGCCCGGCCATACCGATTTTGTCACAATCTCTGCCTGATTTTGAACCGCAGAGCTTAAGCGCATCTTTATACTGCTCGTCAAAAAAGCTGACCGTAAAATAATTGCTGTTATCCATAAACTCTTTTGTATATCTCTGCGGACGGATGAATGCGAAAACGACATCCTTGCCCCAGAGCTCACCGACAGCGCCCCAGCTGATTGTCATTGTATTCCACTTTTCTTTGTTGCCTGCAGAAACAAGTGCCCAATCGTCCGAAATCAGCTTGACAAGGTTTTCCTTTACTTCTTTGATGTTTGCCAACTCTTTCATATCAATCACCTCTTATAAATTTATGAAACTTTCCTTTTGATAATTCCGATTAAACTGAAAATTGCAAATGTAACCGCATTTACGGCAACAACGCTTGCGCCTGCAGGAAGTGAATACGCAAAAGAAATAAACAGTCCCACAAAGAAGCAAACAACTGAAACTACTGCTGAAGTTACAACAACCTTTCTGAATGATCTGCAGACCCTCATCGAAGTGAGTGCGGGGAAAATTACAAGGCTTGAGATAAGCATTGCACCCATTATTCGCATTCCGATTACGATAGTGATTGCTGTAAGAAGCGAAACAAGGGTGTTATACATCTTTGTTTTTGTTCCCGTTGCACGTGCAAAGCTTTCGTCAAATGTAACGGAAAAAATCTTGTTGTAAAAAACAACGTAAAGTACAAGTACCGCAACAGAAAGAATTATGCTCACAAGCACGTCGGCATCGCTCATAGCAAGGATACTGCCGAACATATAACCGTTGACATCAGAATTGATTCCCGTAGTTGTTGAAGTGATAATCACACCGACAGCCAGAGCCGTACTTGAAATAAGCGCAATTGCGGCATCGCCTTTGATTTTGCTGTTTTCACTTATCTGCAAAAGAAGAAATGCGGCAATAACAACTACAGGCACAGAAACCGTCAGGGGTGCAAGATTCATCGCAAGTGCAACACACAGTGCACCGAATCCGACGTGAGAGAGTCCGTCGCCAATCATTGAATAACGTTTGAGCACGAGGGTTACACCGAGCAAAGCCGAACAAAGAGCTACCAGAGCACCGACAATTATTGCGCGGAGCATAAACTCATATTCGAACATCTGAAAAAAAGTTTCAAGCATCGATACCACCTCCGAAAATGCGTTTTGCCGCCGGAGTTTTCAGATATTCCTGAGTTGTTCCGAAGAAATCGCCGTCTTGTTCCATTGAAAGAATTTTAGTCGCATACTCAAGTGAATTTTTAATATCGTGAGTAACCATTATTATTGTCACTCCGTATTCGCTGTTGAGTTTTGCCGTCAGTTTATAAAGTTCTGCCGTTACAAAAGGGTCAAGACCTGTTGTCGGTTCATCCAGCAGCAGTACCTTTTGCGTTGCACAAAGGGCACGTGCAAGCAACACACGTTGCTGCTGACCGCCCGAAAGCTCATTGAACGGCTTGTTTTTTATATCGTCAATTCCCATAAGGGTGATGTTTTCGCGTGCAAGCTTTCTGTCCTCAGGTGTATAGAAAAGTCTGAAACCTTTTGTCTGCCTGCCGCTGAGGACGACTTCCCATACACTCGCCGGGAAATCCTTCTGCACAACCGTCCTCTGAGGAAGGTAACCTATCTCCCCTGCCTTTATTCCCGAGAAAACGATAGTGCCCGAATTGAGCTTTTGCAGGCCTAAAATACCTTTTAAAAGAGTACTCTTGCCTGTACCGTTTTCACCGACTATGCAAAGGAAATCGCCTTTTTCAACGCTGAAGCTGACACCCTCAACAGCCTTTGTTGAATCGTAGCTCATATAAACTTTTTCGCACGATATCATCGGCATCAGTTAAGCGCCTCCTTTAAATTATTATAATTCTGCGTCATTAACGAGAGGTACGTTTCTCCTCTTTCAAGCTCTTTTGACGAAACATTGTGACAGGAATGAAGAAGAAGCATTTTTGCACCCGTTTCAAGCGAAACGGCACGCGCAATCTTCGGCTCTGTCAATTCTTCATAAAAAATTACGGGTATATTTTCACTCTTGATTTTATCGGTTATCCTTGCCATAACCGCTGCGCTCGGCTCAGTGTTATCAACGCAGGAGTCAAATGCTGCCGTAAAATGAAGACCGAATTCAATTGTAAAATTCTTCATCGCAAAGCGTGAGCCTGAAACAATTTCTTTTCGTTCGGAATAAGAAATCATTTTTTCAAGCTCTGCTTTGAGTTTAAGAATTTCGTTTATATATTCTTTTGCGTTTTCTAAATAGAAATCTTTGTTCTCTTCGTCCTTTTCGGCAATCTTTTCGCCAAGGAAATTCACCATTTCAGAAGCATATTCAAGATTTGTCCAGATATGCTCGTCCGTTGTACATTCGTCAGAATGGTCGTGAGTATAATGTTCACCATGGTTGTGACCGTGAACTTCAATGCCGATTCCGTCAGCAATACAAACGGTTTCTAACTTTTTATTTTTTAAAGACGATGTAATCTGCGTAACCCACGTTTCCGTGTGCTCGCTGACATAGAAAAACAAATCTGCGTTTTCAATTTTGATAATATCTGACGGTGTAGGTTCATACGAATGGCTTTCAACACCCGGCGGAAGTAACATAACAACGTTAACCTTATCGCCAACAACCTGCTTCAAAAAATCATAAGGAGCAAATATTGTTGTAACGACTGTCATTTTCCCGTTATCTTCACTTTTTTCAAATCCGCAACCCGAAACAGTTGAAAGCAGAACTACCGTCAACAAAAGCAAAGACAGTATTTTTTTAAACATTTTCTGCCTCCCTGCAGGTTTTGCAAAGTCCGTAAAGGACGGTCTTTTCAGGCTTAATTGAAAAGCCGTGATGACCGAGAATATGAGAAGAAACCTCATCGAGGAATTCGCATTGAACGTGAAGAAGCTCTCCGCAGGATGAGCACTTAAGGTGATAGTGTGACTTGCAGTCGTGGTTATGACCTACATATTCATAACAGGCACTTGTACCCTCTTCGACGATGTATTTACGCACCTCGCCTGCACGGATAAGCTTGTCAAGGTGGCGATAAACTGTTGCTTTACCGACCTTCTTGCCCTTGTTTGAAAGAAGTGTTATTATTTCATCTGCCGTAAAGTGCTTACCCTCTTCAGCTTTTATGAGATTTAAAATCAATTCACCCTGTTTCGTGTTGTATGAATTTTCCATATATTCACCCTCTGAAATTGAAACTGAAACTCAATTTCATATTCTACATTTTTTATACCTCTTTGTCAACATTTTTGACATAGGATTTAAAATATAGTATAATTATTTTAGAGGTGCCGGTATGATGAAAAAGATTTTCAAGAAAGTTTTTCCTTTTTTTATTATAATAGCCATTATAGTAATTGCTTTTTCGCTTTTTAACAAAAATGATGCAGTAGTCATTCTTGATAACAGCGACAAAAGCAGTTTTGTTGACTTCTATACCGAAGACGATAAAGTTTACATTGAGTGTACTCTGAATATTTACGCCAATGAAGAAACTGAAGTTACAATAACCGCAACGGATACTGATAACGTGAAAATGGGACTTCTTAAATCCCCTGAGCTTGTCGGGATTGATAAAAGCGATAAAGACCGTACATTCAACCTTAAAGGCGGAGAGAATGAAGTTGCTGTACTTTTTGAGGGAGATTACGCAGGAATTTATCAGATTTCCGCTCGAGAGATTCCGAGGTTTATTGAAGTTAAATCTAAATAAAAAGCGCTATGCTGATTTTCACTTCAGCATAGCGTTATTTCATATATTCAGTTCTTTATAAAGCTCATCAAAATAATGTGTAAAATCAGGAGGTGCTATTCTGCCGACAGCCTTCGCTTTTTCAACAAGCATCGGCACATCTTTAATGTTTTCAGCATAGAAAACACCCTCAACATCTCTGAACCATTTTACACCTTCAACGATTTTATGGTCAAGCGAACGAAGCACAATACACGGAGTTCCTGCAAGAATTGAAAAAACCACACCATGGAAACGGTCGGTTATCATAACCTCGTGTGTTGAAATTCTGTCCACAAGCCTCTGTATTTCGCGAATACGGTTTTCAGGCGAAACGTGTTTCTTTATATTGGTATCCGCCCGGCTTAACATACTGTCTTTTCCGAGTGTGGACTTCATTTGTTCAAGTTTCTCGTCAGGGTAGAATTTTTCAGCATCATCACGAAGACAGGTTATGATTCCGCTTGTTTCGATATTCCGGGCAGGTTTCAGCTTACCCAAAAGATAAGTTGCCATATCGGGATATTTTAAAACTTTTAACGGTGCGAAAATTTCTTTTGCCGTTTCAAAACTCTTATCCTCACGGGTAATCACCGTAAAATTCTCATGCTTGTTATATACTGAGCAGGTTTCCGCCTTGACAGACTCTCCCTTTTCGGTTTCGGAGTAGAAAATTGACTGCTGAAAAAGAATGATTTTATTTTTCGGACAAGAGGATATCACCCGTCTGCGGATTCCTTCACAGTTGAGATAAAGGTCATTGAGATTTCCTCCGCCCTGAAGGAAAATAATATCATTCTCACCTATCTGCGAAAGAAGCATTTTGCAGTCTTTATCTTTCATAAGAGTCTCGTGAGTAAACTCCCTGAGCTCATAATCAGGATAATAAGTTCTGAGCCACTCAAGCTCCGCTACGGCTATGAGCTGATCACCGAGGTTTCCGTACTCAGGAGTGCCGATCAGAAAAATCTGAGGGTCAGTCCTCTTTTTTTTCGCTTTATTATTTCTTGCGATTGCAATATTTCTTTTAATACAATTCAAAAGCCTTTTCGGCAGATTGATGAGCTTAAAGATAATTACTTTCAGCCTAACAATCAAATCTTTCAACGACATTTTTATTACCCCGTCAAATAAATTTCGCTATAATCTCCGATTCGTATTTTTCATCTGATAAGTCTTCTACAGCTGATTTGTTTTCTGCTTCGAAGACCATTTTATTTTTGAGTGCAGTTTTCTTTTCAGCGCCCATTCGCAACCATTCGTACTCAACGTCAACATGTCCGATATCCACAGCCTGATAGCCTCTCATATGAAGGTCATAAGCAAGCCCCGTAGCCGCCGGCCCGAGCGCTATAAGAAACAGCACATCTTTTTCCTGTTTTGAAGCTTCTTCAAGTATCTCATCATACTTTGAAAAAGCCTGAGTAGCAGGGCCGATAATTCGTTTTATCGATTCAGCACCGTCAAACAAATCGTTACCTACGCCCATTCTGCTCTTTTCACCTTCGATGAAAACGACCGCTTTGCCTTCCCAGATTTTTTTCATACTGTTGTAAACCTCTGCACCTTGTGAACGGTCATTCAGGGTTATATACTGTCTCGTCATAGAAGCGTTATAGTACTTTTTACCTTTGATAAGATATCTGTACCATACTTTTCTGAATCTGTGCAGATGTTTTTTCCAGTAATCGTTTGCCTTCTCATTATAACGGCTTCTGTCACCAAATATATCAGCGATACCTACGAGCATACCATTCACATCACTTGACAATACTTCTCGCAATTTGTCTACGGCAAACGGCGTCGCCTTCTGAAAAGAAATGTCACGACCTGCGACAAGCTTTATCTCTCCGTCGCCGTATCTTGCTATCGAGTAACCGTTTTTGGCGATAGTTTCAATCGTTTCTTCAACCGAAGCAACTTCAGGTTTCTTATTCATACGTGAATAAAAGAAATCAAAAAACATCCAGAAAAATTCGATTAATTTTACTTTTAAGTCATATATCCCGTTCCAAATTTTCAGTAAAAAACTTTTCAAAAAATCACCCTTTAAAATTTTTGGGGCACACATTAGTATGATTATATCATTTTGAAATGTATTTTGCAACAAAAGTTAACGGCTATCCCATTGCGGAATAGCCGTTCTGTTATTTAAGCACTATTTCATCTTCCTCGACGTCGACCGTAATTGATGTTACGGGGTTATCGATACTGTCGATAATCTTTGTTGCGATTTTGTCCTCTACCCTGCGACGGATTTCGTTGCGAAGGTCACGGGCACCTCTTGATCCGCCGACCGATTTCTTTGCAAGGAATTCAACAGCCTCGTCGGTATAGCTGAAGCTGATTGCTTTATCCTGCATCGGTCCCTTGAACTCATCGAGCATAAGAACGGCAATCTTCTTGAATGCTTCCTCATCAAGGTCATTGAATACTACGATCTCGTCAACTCTGCCGATAAACTCGGGACGAAGGAACTCCTTGAGAGCTTTCATAGCTCTGTCACGGCTTGCATCGCCCTTTGTTTTTGCGAAACCTAATGCGCCCTCACCGCGGCTGCTGCCTGCGTTTGAAGTCATTACGATAACCGTGTTTTCAAAGCTGACCGTTCTGCCCTGAGCATCGTTGATTTTGCCTTCATCAAGGATCTGAAGAAGGATATTCATAACATCAGGATGTGCCTTTTCAATTTCATCAAAAAGAAGAACCGAATACGGCTTACGGCGTACTTTCTCTGTAAGCTGACCTGCCTCGTCATAGCCGACATAGCCCGGAGGTGAACCGATAATTCTTGAAACGGAGTGCTTCTCCATAAACTCGGACATATCAAGTCGGATAAGAGTTTCGGGAGTATCGAAAAGTTCGTTTGCGAGCTGCTTTACAAGCTCGGTTTTACCGACACCCGTCGGACCGACAAAGATGAATGATGACGGTCTGCGGCGAGGACTTATCTGAATTCTGCCGCGTCGGATTGCCATTGAAACAACGTCAACAGCCTCGTCCTGACCGATAATCTTTGCCTTTAATTTCTTATCAAGGTCTGCAAGTCTGCGAAGATCACTTTCAACAATCTTCTGTGCAGGAATGCCTGTCCAGAGCTGAATAACTCTTGCAAGATCTTCTTCTGTTACGGGAGAATTTTCAACAAGCGGAATAAGCTGGTTGATTCTTGCTTCGCACTGCATAATTTCAGACTTAACCTTTGCAATTGCTTCGTAATCAGGCTCGTCCGTATTTTCCATAAGCTCCTGCTCACGGATTATAAGGTCAGCCTTTTCGTTGAGCTTAATCTCATATTCACTGAGGTTTTTATTGCGGAGATTTGCGCAGGTGCAAGCTTCATCAAGAAGGTCGATTGCCTTATCGGGAAGGAAACGGTCGTTGATAAATCTTTCCGAAAGAGTTACTGCTGTATGCACAAGATTGTCACTTATCTGCACCTTATGATAGTTTTCGTAGTAACTCTTGATACCTACGAGCATATTATATGTGTCTTCAATTGAAGGCTCTTCAACCTTGACTGGCTGAAGTCTTCTTTCAAGGGCAGCATCCTTTTCAATGTACTTTCTGTACTCCGTAAAGGTGGTCGCACCGATAATCTGCACCTCACCTCTTGAAAGAGCAGGCTTAAGGATGTTTGCCGCATTCATCGCACCTTCGGAGTCGCCTCCCGTACCGACGAGGTTATGCACTTCATCGATAAATAGGATGATGTTACCCTCTGCCTTGACTTCTTCAACAAGACCCTTTACTCTGCCTTCAAACTGTCCGCGGAACTGAGTTCCCGCAACAAGAGAAGTAAGGTCCAGAAGGTGGATTTCCTTGTTTGCAAGCTTTGCAGGAACGTCGCCGCTTGCAATTCTTAAAGCAAGACCTTCCGCAATAGCCGTTTTACCTACACCGGGTTCACCGATAAGACAGGGATTATTCTTTGAACGGCGGCAAAGAATCTGAATTGTACGGTAGATTTCGTTATCTCTGCCGATGATTCTGTCAATCTTGCCGTCCTTTGCTTTCTGTGTAAGGTTTGTGCAATAAAGAGGAAGAAACTTTCTCTTCTTATGATTGTTTTCTCCCTTTTTCTTGCCGTGTTTCTTTTCTTTTTTTCCCTTGGGCTCATCGTCATCGACATCTATATATTCAGAGCCGTCATCCTGAGGCTTCTGCATAAAGTTCTGCATAAACGGAAACGTCGGCACACCGCCCGGCTCAAAACCTTCGCCGTTATCGCCCATTCCCATCATAGCGCCGAACTGTTCGCTCATTGCCTCGTAATCATCCTCGGTGATTCCCATATTTTCCATCATCTGCTTTATGGGACCCGTGGATTCCATTGCACACTTAAGGCATAAGCCCTCCTGCTTTGAGCTTTTATCCCCATCCATGCGGGTCATAAAAATCACAGCAGGTCTTATACCGCATTTACTGCACATAATTTGTTTCATAAACTTCACCTGTTTTTTGCTAACTTTTGCTTATTTCTTATTGAAATACTTTTCTTTGAACTGCTTGTATGTTGTCGGCAAGTAGCTTGCAAATGCAACTAAACAAAGGATAGCTGTCAAAGCTACGAGGATAACAAGAAGTGTTTCGGGAATTACCCAGATATTCGTAAACGCACCAACATCGGGAGCGAATGCGAAAAGAAGAAGCATAACCGCATAAAATGCGAATGTTGCTGCCTTACCGTAGATTTCCGCCGCTGACGGTTTAAGACCGATCGCAACCATAAATGCGCCGAACGCTACCATTACAAATTCCTTGATGATAAATACAAGGAAAATCCAGCTGAATGTTTTAACAAGACCGTCCTCTGCGGCATTGAAACGAAGATAAAGAAGGACTGCGATTGTCATCTGCGTAAGCTTATCCGCAACAGGGTCAAGCATTTTACCGAGTTCGCTTATCTGGTTGAATTTGCGTGCAATTTTGCCGTCGATAAAATCTGAAAAACCTGAAAGGAAAAGTACAAAAACAGACCACACGATTTCGTCATTGAGGAAGAGTACCGCAAAAATCGGCACCATGATAATTCTTGCAAATGAAATCCAGTTTGGAATGGTATTCCAGTTTTTAAATAAATCTTTCATAAATTAACCCTCCGTTATCTTAAAGGACGCAATGCCTTCATTGACTTTCTCATCTGAAAGTACAAACTGTACAATCTTTGAATTTTCGACTGCCTGTGCAAAATCTGTTTTATACATCACGTGAGATGTAATCTGGAAAGCGAAGCAGAGCACAATTACAATAATGCCGCCGCAAAGTGCTCCGAGCAGACCGCCTAAAAGCTTGTTTGCCTGCTTAAGAACAGGGATTTTGAAAAACTTGTTTACGAGCACAACCAACGCATTGAGCGCCGCAGACACAATAACGAATGTGATAACCGTAATTATCAGCTTTGTTATGTAACGTTCAGTTCCCGTGAATAGGCTTGTGTTTTCAAGCACCCAATCCATTACCGTACCAGAAACAGCGCGTGACAAAACGATTGAAAGAAAAAACGAAACAAACTTAAGAATCGTTTTCGCAAAACCTCTTCTGAAATAAATTCCTGTCATTACAAGAAAAATTCCTGCGAGAATAATGTCAATAATGTATTCTGTCATAATAACACCTCACCACTATCCTCTTGTTTTCAGGCACTGAAGACCTGCTGTTGTAAGAATATAGGTTTTATTTCCGTCAACAGCAACTCTTACAGGTTTGCCGTCAAAGGTCTGTGTAGCAAGTTCTTTGCCTTTTTTGTTGTATGTTATAACCTCGTTTTCAAAAAGGACTGCCGTGTATTTTTCGTCGCTGTCTGCCCATTTGACTTCCTTTTCAAATTCCAGGGGGAATTTTTCCTCACCATTATTTGAATAAACACTCACCTTGGAAAGTGAAGTGCTTCCGTAGCGTGACAGAACAAGCGTACTTCTTCCCTTATCCGTTACTGAATAATTTGAAAGTATATCTGCACCGTAAAGCATATCTTCCTGCCTTTGAGTATTCTTACGGATATGTGAACGAAGATTGTCACCAATTGCGATTATATCAGTTTTTCTGACATAGTCAACCTTAACGAGGGTTGTGCCGTTATAATCAAAGCAGGAAACATATTCTTTGGACTTGAAGTCAAAAACATAAAGCTTTGAATTGATTTCACCGTTGAGCGCATCAAGCGTTGCAACCGCGGCGAATTTCCCGTTATCCGAAAGTGAGATATCAACAATTCTTTCTGATTTGAAGTTCCAGATAAAAATAGCTTCATTCTTTTTGTTGTAAACCGTCAGCACGGACTGGACATTATCACCGTATGTGCCGAGTGCATAGTTGCCCTTTTTACCGATACTTGCCGCCGTAATTCTGCCTGAGGCTTCACCCTCGTGCTGAATTTCGGTATTCTGCTGAATTCTGAAACGGTTTGAATCAAGGTCATAAATTATAAACCTTGAATTCTTTGATTTCATAGCAGGATTTGAATAAGTATGCGATTGCGGCATAATTTCTTTTGCCGTCGGGTTAAGAGTTGTTGTCTTATCGTTTAAAAGCAGATAGATGTTTGAATTGTTGATTTTTAAATCATTTACGCTGACGGCATCCATTTTGTAAGGATATCCGTCACCTGCTCCGAGACTTAAGAAATAAGCCTTTACGTCAGACATCATCGTGTTGATTGTCATATTGCCGAGGTCCTGCGCCGCAGTAAAAACTATCAACAGAATTGCGCTGAGCACAAAAAGGACCGACACGGTAAGCTTTGTTTTTTTGCTCAGGTGTATTTTCTTTTTTGTTTTATTCTCTTCCACGTCAATCCTCCCCGTAGTTTACTTTATTGAGGTAGAGACCCTGCGGAGGAGCTGTTCTGCCCGCAAGATTTCTGTCCCCAGATTTAATTATATCTAAAAGTTTGTCTTTTTCTATTTTATTTTCTGAAATTTCTATTAACGAACCGACCATAATTCTTACCATATTGTAAAGGAATCCGTCAGCTTCAACAAAAAAAAGAACCTCATCACCATTTCGCTCAACTTTGAAGGACTTTACCGTACGCACGGTATCTTCAACGCTGCTGCCCGATGAACAGAAAGCCTTGAAATCGTAAGTGCCTACGAAATTCTGCGCCTGTTCATTAAGAAAAACTTCGTCGAGTTTGTTTTTATAGTGCCACGCTCTGTTTTCAAGAAAAGGATTTTTATAATTTGTGTTCCAGATTCTGTAAACATACTGCTTTGAAACACAATTGTACCTTGCATGAAAATCAAACGGGACCTCTTCAGCACTTTTTACGCTTATATCGTCAGGTAAAACCGCATTAAGTGCCGCAACAAGGCGGTAACAGTCAATCGGATTTTCTGTTCTTATGTTGCAGCAGAAATCGTTTGCGTGAACACCCGAATCCGTACGGCTGCATCCCGTAACATTTTCACGGACACCGAAGATTTTTTCGACAGCATCCTGCAAAGCTTCCTGAACTGTTATTCCGTTCGGCTGCACCTGCCAGCCGTGGTAAGCTGTGCCGTTATACATCAGCCTTAAAAGCAGATTTCTCATTTAACAAGCACCGCCCCGAAATAGAAATTGAGCACAATAATGCCAGCAACGAACAGAATCACAAGTGCAAGCGATGCAAAATCACGGAACTGAAGCTTCATCTGCTTCATTCGCGTTCTTCCCGGACCGCCTGTGTAGCAGCGGCAATCCATCGCATCTGCAAGCTCGATTGCACGTCTTATTGAAGAAACAAAAAGCGGTACAATTATCGGCACAAGAGCCTTTATTCTCTGCATAAAGTTTCCGTCGTCAAGATTTGCGCCCCTTGCCTTCTGTGCATTTGTTATGCGGTCGATTTCATCAACGAGCGTCGGTATAAACCTTAACGCAAGAGTCATCATCATTGCAAGAGTTGAAACGGGAATTTTGAAAATTTTCAACGGAGAAAGCAGCTTTTCAATTGCATCCGTAAGCATTGTCGGAGTTGTTGTGTAAGTAAGCATTGAACTGACAACAACGAGGCAGATGATTCGCAATGCCATAAACAAAGCTGTGAAGACTCCGTTTGAAGTTATGTGAATAAATTTCCAATCGATGACAGGTGTTCCGCCCCTGATATAAAAAATATTCAGAAGTGAAGTGAACACTACGATTATTGCAATCGGTTTTATGCTCTTGAGTACCATTTTAAGAGGCACACGTGAAATCATTACCGTTACCAACGTAAACAGCAGCATAAGACCGAGCGACCAGAAGTTCTGACAAAGGAAAATTGACACGATAAAGATTACCGTCAGGATTATTTTCGTTCTTGCATCAAGTCTGTGAAGCAGAGAATTGCCGTTAAAATACTGGCCAATTGTTATATCTTTAATCATACGGACGCACCTCCTTTTGAGAGGATTATCTCTATAGCTTTTTCTACCGTATAAGCTGAGCCTAAGGTCAAGCCTTTTTTGTTCAGAATTTCAAATATTTTTGAAACCTGAGGCACATTAAGTCCGATATTACGAAGTTCTTCGCTGTGAGAATAAACTTCATCAACAGTGCCGTACATTTCAACCTGACCCTTATTCATAACAAGGACCTTTGTTGCAATTTTGGCAACGTCTTCCATACTGTGGGAAACAAGCAAAACCGTACTGCCTGTTCTTTCACGGTAGGATTTTATCATTTCAAGAATGCGGTCTCTGCCCTTCGGGTCAAGCCCTGCAGTCGGCTCGTCAAGAATAAGCACCTTCGGCTGCATAGCAATAACACCTGCAATTGCCGCACGTCTTTTTTCACCGCCCGAAAGATCAAACGGTGACTTTTCAAGAAGTTCCTTTTTAAGACCTACATACTCAGCGGCAAGCAAGACTCTTTTATGAATTTCTTCTTCCTTAATTCCCATATTTTTAGGACCAAAGGAAATATCTTTATAAACAGTTTCTTCAAAAAGCTGATATTCGGGATACTGGAAGCAAAGACCGACCTTAAAGCGTGCTTCACGGGTTGATTTTTTATCCTTCCATATGTCCTTACCGTCAACGATAATCTGACCGTTTTCAGGTTTAAGAAGTCCGTTGAAATGCTGAACGAGGGTACTTTTACCTGAACCTGTGTGACCGATTATGCCGACAAGCTCACCCTCTTCAATATCAACGTTTATGTCATAAATAGCCTTTGACTGGCTCGGCGTACCCTTATTGTAAAGATGAGTAACGCCCTTTGCAGAAAGAATCGGCATCACTTCACCTCCAAAACTTTAAGGATTGCCGCAGCACACTCTTTTTCATCAAGAATATCATCGGCAATCGGGAAACCTGCCTGCTTCAACCTGTAAGCAAGCTCGGTTGCCTGCGGCACATCAAGACCCAGGTTTTTTAATTTTTCAACGTTTTTAAACACTTTACGAGGCTCATTGTCAAGGACAATTTCACCCTTATCCATAACAACAACACGGTCTGCCTTGACCGCCTCGTCCATATAATGAGTTATGAGGATAACCGTAATTCCGCGTTCCTTGTTGAGCATACGGATTGTGTCCATAACCTCCTGCCTGCCCTGAGGGTCAAGCATTGCCGTCGGTTCGTCCATAACAACACACTTTGTGTTCATCGCAATAACACCTGCGATTGCAACACGCTGCTTCTGTCCGCCCGAAAGGCGATGAGGCTCACGTCCGCGGAACTCGTACATTCCGACAGCCTTAAGTGCATCGTCAACACGCTTGCGGATTTCTTCGGGTGCAACACCAAGATTTTCGGGACCGAATGCGACATCATCCTCAACAATCGTTGCAACAATCTGATTGTCGGGATTCTGAAAAACCATACCAACGGTTCTTCTTACATCAATCACCTTTTCGTCGTCCGATGTATCCATGCCGTCAACGGTAACTTTACCCGAATCAGGCACAAGAATGCCGTTCATAAGCTTTGCGACGGTTGATTTTCCGCATCCGTTATGGCCTAAAATTGCCAGGAACTGACCTTCGGGCACATCAAGGCTAAAGCCGTCCACAACTCCGGTGGCGGCTGTTTCACCCTCGTCTGCCTTATACGCAAACGAAACGTTATCAAATTTTATGATAACTTTATCTTCCATAGTTTACCTCTGCCAGATTGCCGATGCTCCGCAGGGAAGTACCATTCCGGTCTGCGAAACAGGCAATCCGATTTCACTGCACGAAAGTTTACCACCGAATTTCGGTGAAATTACTGAACCTAAAATATATTCCATAACCGCGGGTGAAAGTCCCGTCGTGTATGAATTTATAAGCACCATTATCGGGTCATCCGAAAGCACCTGTGAACAGAGCTCAACGAATTTATAAATTTCATCCTCAAGCTTCCAGACTTCTCCGCCCGGACCTCTGCCGTAGGAAGGCGGATCCATAATAAGAATATCGTATTTGTTTCCCCTGCGGATTTCACGCTGAACAAACTTGATGCAATCATCAACAATCCAACGTACGGGTTTATCACTTACACCCGAAGCAACAGCATTTTCCTTTGCCCAGGCAACCATACCCTTTGAAGCATCAACGTGGACAACCTGAGCCCCTGCTTTAAGGCAAGCAACGGTTGCACCGCCTGTATAAGAGAAAAGGTTGAGCACTTTGACGGGTCTGCCTGCATTTTTGATAAGTTGTGCCGTATAATCCCAGTTGACAGCCTGCTCGGGGAAAAGTCCCGTATGCTTGAATCCCATTGTTTTGACGTTGAAGCTGAGCTCACCGTAATTTATGCGCCACGCATCGGGAGTTTTTTTGAGAACCTCCCAGTGTCCGCCGCCCGTTGAGGAACGGTGATAACGTGCATTGGCATTTTTCCACATCGGATGTCTTTTAGGAGTCTGCCAGATTACCTGAGGATCAGGACGAATGAGTATAACATTACCCCAACGTTCAAGCCTTTCTCCGCCTGAACAGTCAAGCAATTCATAATCTTTCCAGCCGTCAGCAATTCTCATTTTGACATCCTCCGTTAAGTTCTTTTAAATCAGTCTTTCTCTTACAACTTCGGCAATTTCTTCAGCAAGAACTTTAATTTTTGACTCATCCTTACCTTCAAGCATAACTCTTACAAGAGGTTCTGTACCCGATACACGTACAAGTACTCTGCCGTCCTCGCCAAGTTCACGCTCAGCACTTTCAATTGCCTTTTTGATTTCAATATCGTTATTGTAACGCACTTTACCCATCTGGGAAACACGCACATTTATAAGCACCTGTGGGAAAACACTCATTTCTGCGGCAAGCTCTGAAAGCTTTTTGCCTGTACGTTTCATAACAGCAAGAAGCTGAAGCGCAGTAAGCTGACCGTCGCCCGTTGAAGCATAGTCAAAGAAAATAACATGACCTGACTGCTCACCGCCGATTTTGTAGTTGTTTTCCTTCATATTTTCGAGTACGTATCTGTCGCCGACCTTGGTTGTTTCAACCCTGATACCGTTATTTTTACAGAATTCAAAGAATCCCATATTACTCATAACGGTAACAACCGCCGTATCGTTATCAAGTACGCCTCTTGATTTCATATCCTTTGCGCAGATTGCGATAATCTTATCGCCGTCCACGATATCGCCGTTTTCGTCAACGGCAAGCATCCTGTCAGCATCGCCGTCAAAAGCAAAGCCGACATCGCATTTATATTCTTCAACAAAGTGCTGAAGCCCCGTGAGACACGTCGAGCCACATTCACGGTTGATATTTATACCGTTAGGGATCGAAGACTTGATATGACTGTCCACCCCAAGCTCAGTAAAGAGGTCAGGTGCAGTTACGCTCGCCGCACCGTTTGCGCAATCAAGAGCAACTTTGTAGCCTGAGAAATCAATTCCCTCAACAGTTGATATAAGATGACGGGTATAATCAAATGCAGGCATTTCCGAAGTGCGGATTCTGCCGACATCTGCTCCGACCTTTATAGGCGGTACGGTTACACCGTCAAGAATAATTGCTTCAATTTTTTCTTCAAGCTCATCAGGAAGTTTGTATCCGTCTGCCTGAAATATTTTAATTCCGTTATATTCACAAGGATTATGTGAAGCGGTAATCATAACCGCAGCATCATATTCGTATTTTTTGACAAGGAAAGCAACAGCAGGAGTCGGGAGGACACCAAGATGCATTACATCCGCGCCGACGGAACAAAGTCCCGCCGTAATTGCAGAGCAAAGCATATTTGAAGAGATACGGGTATCCATACCAATCATAACTCTCGGTCTTTTCTTGTTTTCATCAATAAGCACCATTGCCGCTGAGCGACCTATCTGCATTGCAAGTTCACAAGTGAGTTCTGAGTTTGCAACACCTCTTGCGCCGTCTGTTCCGAATAATCTGCCCATAACAAATCTCCTTATAAATCAAGTTTCTGTTGTTCTGCGAGTGGGATTGGATTATTATTTACGCCGGTCTGTGCGGGCATCGGTAATCCTAAATGCTTATAAGCTGCAGGCGTTACCATTCTGCCGCGCGGTGTTCGTGAGAGGAAACCTATCTGCATAAGATAGGGCTCACACACGTCCTCAATTGTTATTGCTTCCTCGCCAATTGCTGCGGCGATTGTTTCAAGTCCTACGGGACCTCCGTTATAATTCCTTATCATCGAAGTCAGAAGAAGTCTGTCGATAGAGTCAAGTCCAAGAGGGTCAACCTCAAGTCGGTTGAGTGCAAGGTCCGCGCTTTCACCCGTTATAACTCCGTCAGCAAGCACCTGTGCGAAGTCACGCGCTCTTTTAAGAAGTCTGTTTGCAATTCGCGGAGTACCTCTTGAACGTGACGCAATCTGCAGTGCGCCTTCTTCATCGATATCTATTTTTAAAATTCCTGCACTTCTTTTTACAATACTTGAAAGCTCCTCGGGAGAGTAAAGCTCAAGCCTTAAAACAACACCGAAACGGTCACGAAGCGGTGCGCTGAGCTGACCTGCACGTGTTGTTGCACCGACGAGGGTGAACTTCGGCAAATCGATTCTGATACTCCTTGCCGAAGGACCCTGACCGATGATGATATCGAGCGCATTGTCCTCCATTGCAGGATAAAGAACCTCTTCAACACTTCTGTTCATACGGTGAATTTCATCAATGAACAAAACATCGCCCTCGTTAAGGTTTGTAAGAAGTGCCGCCAGATCTTTCGGCTTTTCAATCGCAGGACCTGAAGTCACACGGAAGTTTACTCCCATTTCGTTCGCAATGATTCCCGCAAGAGTTGTTTTGCCGAGACCCGGAGGGCCGTAAAGCAAAACGTGGTCAAGAGGCTCGCCTCTGTGCCTTGCGGCTTCTATATAAATCGAAAGATTTTCCTTGACCTTTGACTGACCGATATATTCGTCAATCGTCCTCGGACGGAGCTGACGTTCAACATCAGAGTCCATATCAAGATATTCAGGCGCAACTATTCTGCTTTCGTAATCCATTTCGTCCACGTGAATACCTCCTTAAATCAACGACTTCAGGGCAAGGCGGATCATTTCCTCAACCGAGAGAGATTTATCCAGCTTGCTGACTGCAGCAGCAGCCTCCGAACGGCTGTATCCAAGCTGAATAAGAGCTTCGATTGCTTCGGACAAATCCGCTGATGTATCTGCCGACTGAATTGCGGCAACGATATCCGTCTGTTCCTGAGTAAGATCTGTTGAAAATTTGTTTTTGAGTTCAAGCACAATTCGCTGTGCGATTTTTGTTCCGACACCCTGAGCCTTTGTAATAGCCTTTGCATCGCCCGAAGCGATATTCAGAGCAAGCTGATCTGGAGTCATAACAGAAAGGATTGCAAGTGCGGCTTTAGGGCCGACACCCGAAACGGTGATTAGCTGTTTGAAGGCATCAAGCTCGTTTGAAGTATAGAATCCGTAAAGTTCAATCGCATCTTCACGCACATTCATATAAGTAAAAACGGTCGCCTTTGAGCCTTTCATTCCGACTTTCTGTAATGTATTCATAGTTGAAAAGCAGAAAAATGCAACTCCGCCGGTCTGAATTGCAAAACCGTTCTGGTCAACGGCTATGATTTCACCTGTTAATGAATATATCATTGCTTTTCACCTCTTAATAGTATTTTTTAAGTTTGCCGACAAGCGAACCGCTTGTATGTGCGTGGCATATAGCCATAGCAAGAGCATCGGCTGTATCGTCAGGCTTCGGCACTTTTTCAAGCTTGAGCATCATACGCATCATTTCCTGCACCTGCTTTTTTTCTGCTCTGCCGTAGCCGACAACACTCTGCTTGACCTGAAGCGGTGTGTATTCGGCAATTTCGAGCCCGTGCTTCTGCGCCGCAAGGACGATAACGCCCCTCGCCTGAGCAACGTCGATTACTGTTTTTGCATTTGTGTTGTAAAACAGCTTTTCAATTGCCATAACGTCGGGCTTATATTTTGAAATAATAACCTCAAGCTCGTCGTAGATAAGCTGTAACCGTCTGTTGAACGGCATACCTGCAGGTGTTGTAACTGCGCCGTAGTGGATAGTTGTAAAGTGGTTGTTGCTGTATTCAAGGATACCGTAACCCACTATTGCATACCCGGGGTCTATTCCAAGAATAATCATACTACACCACCTTAATTTTATTCATACTAGTGTAACATATTACGCAAAAAATATCAAGAAAAAAGGAGCTAAAACAGCTCCTTTTTAATCTTATTTTTCGTACTTGGACTCTCTTTCACGGATAAGCATTTTCGTCGGCGTTCCCTCAAGTCCGAAAACCTCACGGATTCTGTTATCGAGATAACGCTGATAGCTGTAATGGAAAAGGTCCTTTTTGTTTACGAAGCAGACAAATGTCGGCGGACGTGTTGAGGCCTGAGTCATATAGTAAATCTTAAGGCGTCTGCCCTTGTCTGTCGGCGGCTGAACTCTTGTTGTTGCTTCAGCAAGGATGTCGTTAAGCTTACCAGTTGAAATTCTCATTGAATTCTGCTCATCAACATACTTGATAAGCTCAAAAAGTCTGTCAAGTCGCTGACCTGTTTTTGCAGAAATGAAGATGATCGGCGCGTAAGACATAAATGAGAAATCGTTCATAAGCTTTTTACGGTATGAATCCATTGTCTTACCGTCTTTTTCAACTGCATCCCACTTATTAACTGCGATAATACAAGCTTTGCCGAGGTCGTGTGCGATACCTGCAACCTTTGAATCCTGCTCCGTAAAGCCTTCCTGCGCGTCAATCATAATTACGCATACGGTTGCTCTTTCAACAGCCATTCTTGCACGGATAACGCTGTATTTTTCAATCGCTTCGTCAATCTTGCTCTTACGTCTGATACCCGCTGTATCGATAAAGATAAAACTACCGTGCTGATTTTCGATTATTGTATCTGTTGCATCACGTGTTGTACCTGCGATGTTTGAAACGATAACTCTTTCCTCGCCTGCGATAGCATTGATAAGAGAAGACTTACCTACGTTCGGCTTACCGATAACAGCAACCTTGATTTTATCTTCATCGTCGTCCTTTTCTTCCTCTTCAGGGAAGTGTTTGATAACCTCGTCAAGAAGGTCGCCTGTTCCGTGACCGTGCACTGCAGAAACCTGAATCGGTTCGCCAATACAGAGGTTGTAAAATTCATAAAATTCAAGCGGAGGCTCTCCGACTTTGTCGCACTTGTTGACACAAAGCACAACAGGCTTACCGCTACGCTGAAGCATAGCCGCAACCTCTTCATCCGTTGCCACAACACCTGTTGTCATATCTGTTACCATAACGATAACGTCCGCGCTATCGATAGCAAGCTGAGCCTGACGGCGCATCTGAGAAAGAATGATGTCGTCCGAATAAGGCTCGATACCGCCCGTATCAACAAGCAGGAAATTATGGTTAAGCCATTCACAGTCGCCGTATATTCTGTCGCGCGTAACACCGGGAGTGTCATCCACGATTGAAAGACGCTGACCGCAAAGCTTATTGAAAAGTGTTGATTTGCCGACATTCGGTCTGCCGACAACCGCAACTATAGGTCTTGCCATATTATACCTCCTCTTCTCCCAAAATCCTTTGGAGTAACACATACCCGTCACTTTCAACGGGAGTAACTTTTATCTTTAATCTTTCCGAAAGCTCTTCGATACTCACATCGTCAAGGAAGAGGTCACCCTCTCTTCTTAATGAAACTGACGGAAGAAGCACTTCGTCAAACAGTTCTGTTTCTGAAAGTGCATCTGCTATGTCGTTACCGCAGAGAAGTCCTGCAACGGTAATTCTTTCGCCGAAAAGCTTGTTTTCTATTTTTACCACATCAATGTGGATGTTTTTCACTTTTGATTGAACGGTGTCTGCGATGTGCTTTATAAGTCCGTATGCCGCAACACCCGTTGCCATTGTTATTTTACGCTCTGCAGGTAATGAATAGTCTTCGGGGAGTTCATTTATTGCTTCGTCAAACTCTTTTTTGAGCAAAGACCACATTCCTACACCGTTTTCATACTGCGGAAAATCGCCGTATCTTTCGCAGTTTGGAAGCTCCAGACCTGCATTGAGGTAGAATTCATCCGCCGCAAAAGCTATATTCGTATTATTATAACACAAAAATTCAGAATTGTAACTATCTATTCTTGAAATTACATCTGAAGATTGTTCTTTTGTGAACGGATTTAAGTTTGCAAGTCCGTCACGGTGGCAGGTAAGACCAACGGGCACCGCCGCAATACTCTGTACTGCAGGATAAAGCTTTCCTAACTCTTCAAGAGAATAGGTAAGCTCGTCACCATCATTGTATCCGGGGCACAGAACAAGCTGTGTATTGAGCTTGATTCCTGCATCTGCAAGACGCTTGATATAGTCGAGCACCTTGCCTGCTCTGTTGTTGCCCATCATTTTAACACGAAGTTCGGGATTCATTGTATGAACAGAAATATTCACGGGACTGATGTGCATTTCAATAATTCTGTCAATGTCCTTGTCACCAAGGTTCGTAAGGGTGATGTAATTGCCGAAAAGGAAGGAAAGACGCGCATCGTCATCCTTGAAATAAAGGCTTTCACGCATACCCTTCGGCATCTGGTCGATGAAGCAGAAAATGCAGTTATTTGCGCAACGTCGCTGTTTATCCATAAGATAGGTTTCAAATTCAAAACCAAGTTCACCGTTGCAGTTTTTTACTATAAATCGCTTCTCCTTGCCGTTCGGCTTTTCAATGACGATGTCGAGAATATCCTCATCGACATAGAACTGATAATCAAGTACATCACGGATTTCATGGCCGTTTATGGATATAAGCTTACTGCCCGCTTTGACAAAATGTCTTGAAGCAGGCGAATGTGGTTTTATTGAAGAAATTAAAACAGCCATAATTTTTCCTCCATACGAATGGGTTTGGGTAGTGCACGCCTCCCTTGCCTAAAGGTTAGGCTTTGTTGGTACCAAAATAATATAGTGGAATTTCAGGATCGTTACTTTTTCTTGAGCTGAACTATTGATGCATAATGAAGCACATCAAACTCTTCTGGTGCAAGTTTTCCGAGAAGGTCTTTATGTTCCTCTTCCCACAGATTAATTTCATTTTCTGTCAATGAAGCTCCTATACCGCGGCAAGCTTTGATTCTGCCGTGCCAACTTTCTCGGGTAAAATGCACATTAACCGCATAATCCTCTCTGTATACTGCATCGAAATTCGCTAAATAACATTCAGGAACATTAATCGAACCGCGTTGCATTCCTGCTCCGCTCCATTGAGGATTGTACTTCAATACAAGCTTTTCACTTTCTCCTGCAATTCTGTCTTCAAACGGAAGCCATGCCATATAAAGCACAACAAAACTTCCGTCAGCTTTCAGAAGACGGTGTACTACAGAAGCCATTTTTTCGTGGCTAAAATACTCAAAACACTGACAAGCCGTAATTACATCAAAAGAACATTCAGGCAGTTTCAACTCTTCAGCAGGACTGACAAGATAATTTATATCCATATCCTTTGAAAGTTCTTTTGCTTTTTCAATCTGATTTACCGAAATATCCGCACCTGTCCAATTTGCACCGTATTGATACATATTTCTCGGTATCACACCGGTTCCCGTACCCAGGTCCAGTACATCCTGCCCTGCAGTGCAAAGGTTTCGTTCAAGTATTTTATCGTAAAACTCCTGCGGGTAGATATCTCTGAATTTTGCATAATCAGATGATGTTCTGCCCCAGTCAAAAGCCTTTCCACCGTCAATAATTTTCATTTTTAATATCTCCCTAAAAAGTCAAAAAGGCAGAGAAAGGACTTTGCGGTCCATCTCTACCTTTCGCTGTTTCATTGAAAAGAACAGACTTATGCGTCCTTCTTTACTACGAGCTTACCGTTGTAATAACCGCAAGCTGCGCAAACTCTGTGAGCTCTCTTGAGTTCGCCGCACTGTGAGCACTTTACAAGCTCAGGTGCACTCATCTTCCATACATTTGAACGTCTCTTGTCTCTTCTAGCTTTAGAAACTCTTCTCTTGGGTACTGCCATTTTTCAGCGCCTCCTTATTGCTAATAATAGTTCTTTACCGGTCATCCTCCAGCAACTGCTGCAAAGCATCCCACCTAGAGTCATATTCCCTGCCGCAGTCACAGGGGCCGTCATTTAAGTTTTTTCCGCATCGGTGACAAATACCGATACAGTCCTCCCTGCAAAGCACCTTCATGGGCAAGGACAACAAGATATCCTCTTCTACAAGCGGCTGAACATCATAATGGAAAGAATCAACGACAATAAAATCATCATTATCTTCGTCATTAAGCTGTGTTACCAACACGTGCTCAATCGGAACTACGAATGTGCGTTCGAATTCAGAAGCACATCTGTCGCAGGCAAGGTTCAAGGTAAATTCCGCCGAAGCCACAAGGCTGACAATGTCAGTTGAGTTCTTAACCTCACCGCTGATGACCACACTCTCTTTGAATGGAAAACCACCGTTGAAATAACAGTCGCTCATGTCGAGTGTAAAATTCACCTCGCGGGAAAAGCCTTCATTATTAAAGACAGGTTCAAGCTCAATAAAAAACATAGATTACCCTTCACCTCAAATGTCATGCACCGATTATTATATAATCAGAAGTGACATTTGTCAACAGTTAATCTCTAATTTTTTTAGTTTGGATTAAAGTTTTTTGCAGAATTCAAAGATTTCAACAGGAAGTTCTTCTTCATCAGCTGAAACTGTGAATACAAAGTTCTTTTCCTCAACGTGATTCTTGCTGAGTTCGTCTACTTTCTTAAGGAAAACTGCAAGCTCGTTGTAATCACGAGTACCGATTCTGAGAGTTGCGTCAATAAGTACGTCTGTGATGTCGTGGTCACCTGCGCAGATACCGCAAAGGAAACCGTAAAATGCATCGTAACCGCTTACGCAGTAATGGTCTGTATCAATAAGACGAGCACGGTAGTTAACGTCGTATGTGAGCTTCGGCTGCTTTTCAACGCATACTACATTGCCGTTTGACTTTTCAATAGCCTCATTAACTTTTTCGATCAAACGCTTTGTCTTTCCTGAACCTTTTTTGCCTAAAATAAGAGATACCATAAGTATATCCTCCTTCTTATATTTTAAAATCCGTGGGTTTCACGAAATTTTAACCTGATTAATTAAGTCTTGCTTCGAGGTCAGCCTTTCTGTCCTCGTATCCGGGTTTGCCGAGAAGGGCAAACATATTCTTTTTATAACTCTCAACACCCGGCTGGTCAAACGGATTAACGTCAAGAAGATATCCGCTGATTGCACAAGCCTTCTCAAAGAAATAAATGAGATAGCCGAGGTTATATTCATCCATCTTTTCAACTTCAAGAACGATATTTGGAACTCCGCCGTCTGTGTGAGCAAGGATTGTTCCTTCAAAAGCCTTTCTGTTTACAAAAGATAGGTTCTTGTTTGCAAGGAAGTTAAGGCCGTCAAAATCGCCTTCCTCTTCTTTGATTTCAACTTCTGTCTTTGACTTATCAAAAACAACAACCGTTTCAAAGAGAACTCTTTCACCTTCCTGAATGTACTGACCCATTGAATGAAGGTCAGTTGAGAAAACAACAGATGCAGGGAAAATACCCTTGCCGTCCTTGCCTTCACTTTCACCGAAGAGCTGCTTGAACCATTCGTTCATCATTGTGAATGAAGGCTCGTAGCTTACCATAAGCTCAATCTTCTTACCGCCTCTGTAGAGAAGGTTTCTGATTGCAGCGTACTTATAGCAATCGTTGTTTTCAATGTCGTTTACTGCATATGCTTTCATAGCATCTGCCGCACCCTGCATAATTGCATCGATATCGATTCCTGCAACTGCAATAGGAAGAAGACCTACTGCAGTAAGAACCGAGTAACGTCCGCCTACGTCATCAGGAACGACGAAAGTCTTGTAACCAAGTGTATCTGAAAGGGACTTGAGAGTACCCTTGCAAGCGTCAGTTGTTGCATAAATTCTCTTTGCAGCTTCTTCTTTTCCGTACTTCTTTTCAAGCATATCGCGGAAGATTCTGAAAGCTACTGCAGGCTCTGTTGTTGTGCCTGACTTTGAGATAATGTTAACTGAAAAATCTCTGTCGCCGATAATCTCTACAAGCTCATTAAGAGAATCAGAGCTGATCGTATTACCTGCGAAATAGATTTCCGGTGCGCCCTTGCGAAGAAGATTGTAATTCTGTGACTTGATGAATTCAATCGCAGCGCGTGCGCCGAGATACGAACCGCCGATACCGATTACGATAAGAACTTCAGAATCGCTTCTGATTTTCTCTGCTGCCTTTTTGATTTCGGCAAATTCCTCTTTGTTATAGTTTTCGGGAAGAGTGAGCCAACCTAAAAAATCGCTACCCTTTCCTGTTGCGTTGTTAAGTGCTTCATGTGCGGCAATAACCTCAGATTTTATGCCTTCAAACGGATTTTCAGGCAAGAACGATGCCGCATATTTTGAGTTAAGTTTTACTGCCATTGTAATTGTGTGCCTCCGATGTATGCTATGCCAAAGTATAGATACCGATTATTTGTATATATTTTAACCTATTACAACCCTTTTTTCAAGTATTATTTAGTAATTTTTAATGTAATTTTCATCAAAATCGGCTCATTTATTACATAGAACAGCCAACAATCTACAAAAAACCGTTTTAAATGACAGTCTGTCAACATAGTGTGGCGAAGTCAGATTGTACTTCCCGAGCACCTCTCCGTCAAGGCTGACAGTGACCGTTCCCAATGTCTGATTCGACTCAACGGGAGCCTCAACCTCAGCGGCAAGTTCAACATTCTGCACGATATCATTTTCTCTGCCTCTCGGGATTAAAACGGACATCGCAGGAGGTATCTGCGGTGTAATCTTTCTTTCCTCACCCATAACGATATTCACATCTGCAATGAGTTTTTTGTCTATCTGAGGAGTTACGGAAGAATAGTTCGCAAAGCCCCAGTTGAGCATTGCTTTTGCACCTTCGAATCTGTCGGAGCTGTTTTCAGAACCCATCACGACAGCGATAAGGCTTGTGCCGTCCCTTGTTGCCGTTGCAGAAACGCAACACCCCGCTTTGTTTGTCGTTCCCGTTTTAAGACCCGTAGCACCGTTATAAAAGCGGATTAATTTGTTTGTGTTCACAAGCTCCGTCTTTCCGTCACGCAAGGAATCCATCCATATGGTTGTATATTCCTTTATAAGCTCGTGTTTCATCAGTTCACGCGACATAAGTGCGATATCATATGCTGTTGTGAGATGATTTTCACTCTCATCGTCAAGTCCCGTACAGTTTTCAAAATGTGTGTTCTTCATTCCGAGCTGTGCGGCACGTTCATTCATCATAACAACAAAAGCTTCATCACTGCCGGCAACATATTCACCAAGTGCCGTACAGGCATCGTTTGCGCTGTAAACTGCAGTTGCTCTGAGCAATTCATCAACGCTCATCGTTTCGCCTTCCTTGAGCCATATCTGCGATCCGCCTTTTGATGCGGCAACGGGGCTCGTTGTAACAATATCCGTCAGGCGGATTTTGTTGCTGTCAAGGGCTTCCATTACGAGCAACAGCGACATTATTTTCGTCACCGATGCAGGGTAAAGCTTTTCGTTCTCATTCATTTTCATAAGCACTTTCCCCGTGGTCTGATCCATAAGCACAGCTGCCTTCGCCTTTACCTCAACCGGCATTTCATCTTCTGCACTTGCCGTAATACACAACGGCACAATCATCACAATACATAACAAAACACTTATTAACCTTTTCATAAATATACCTCCGTTTCAATTAATATATATGCGTTCAAAAGTTATTCTTGCATAGACGGTAAAAATGAATTATAATTTACAGGTAGTTGGAGGATTAACTTATGAAAATTGCTTTTTTTACACTCGGATGTAAAGTTAATCAGTATGAATCGCAGGCGATGGCTGAAAGAATGGTGAAATGCGGATTTGAGCTTGTTTCACCAAGCGAAAAAGCCGATGTCTATGTTATCAATTCCTGCACTGTCACTGCAGAAAGCGACAGAAAGACACGTCAGACCGTGCGCAGATTCAAAAGAAAAAATCCCGACAGCATCGTAGTGCTGACGGGTTGTATGCCTCAGGCTTTTCCTGAGGATGCTGATGCACTCAGGGAAGCTGATATCGTTTTAGGAAATAAGAATAATGTAAGACTTCCCGAACTTATTGAAAGATATTTTTCATGTTCACAGAGAATTATTGAAATTGAAAATCACGAAACGGGAGATAAATTCATCGGCGACAGTATTTCAGGTTTTGAAGGCAGGACAAGAGCTATTGTAAAAATTGAGGACGGCTGTAACCGTTTCTGCTCTTACTGCATCATCCCCTATTCAAGAGGTAGAGTACGTTCAAAGCCGATTGACGAGCTTGAAGCCGAGCTTCGCACATTGAGCGATGCGGGATTTATTGAAACAGTGCTTGTCGGAATCAATCTTTCTTCTTACGGAAGCGACATCGGCCTTAACATCTGCGATGCGGTTGAGCTTGCGGCAGGAATGAATTTTGAAAGAATCCGTTTAGGTTCGCTTGAACCTGACCACATTACGGATGACGTTATCGACAGGCTTGCAAAAATCGACAAATTCTGTCCGCAGTTCCATATTTCTCTTCAAAGCGGTTGTGACAGTACCCTGAAAGCAATGAACAGGCATTACACAAGTGCCGAATACCGTAAGCTTTGCACAAAGCTGCGCAATGCATTTGAAGACACAACAATCACAACGGATATTATGGTCGGTTTCCCCACGGAAAGCGAAGAGGATTTTGCAGACAACGTTAATTTTGCAAAAGAAATCGGCTTTGAGAAGGTGCACGTTTTCCCCTACTCTCCGAGAGAAGGCACCCGTGCTGCAAAAATGGAACAGATTGAAAAGAGCATCAAAGAAAAGCGCAGCCGAATTATGATTGAGAAAACCGAGAAAATCAGGCAGAGCTTCCTTGAATCGCAAATTGGTAAAACGGTTGAAATCCTGCTTGAAACAAGGCACGACGATGAATTCACAGAAGGTTATACAAAGAACTATACACCCGTGAAAGTTAAGGGTTCTCATCCTTGCGGTAAGGTTGTTACGGCAAAAATCATAGCGGTTGACGATGATTTCTGTATTGCAGAAATTGAATAACATTTAGCGGTAGGAACCAATCCTACCGTTTTTGTTGTATATATTTTGGGTTGTATAGGTGTTTTATTTTCTTTTTGTAGGGCGTGACGCTTGCGACACGCCGTAAGATCATCGCAAAATAACGGCACGTCGACAAGCGTCGTGCCCTACAAAACATTTTGAGGCGTGTACGTAGGGCGGTGGCTTGCTGCCGCCGTTAAATCCTTTGCGTTTCTGACGGTCGATTCGTGAATCGACCCTACGTTTGTTATTTCAAAACACACCGTCAAACCTGACTTTGTCGAGTTAATGCGATTAATCTTAAGCATTTAAAAAATTTTCAACGGACAATCACAAAAAGAGATGCAACACATAGAATGTTAGTGTAGGGCACGAGGCAATCCCTTCTGCCCCAATCCGAAAGGAGGTCACGACATGGGTTGCTGCAATAACTGGTTTATGATTCTCATTATCATCCTTTTATTCTCTGAGTGTGGTTGCGGTTGTAACAACAACAATTGCGGTTGCAATAATAACTGCGGTTGTAACAACAACGGTTTCCTCAACAACAACGGCTGTGGTTGCTAACCATTGACCATCCTGACACCTGCAGACAATGAGTCTGCGGGTGTTTTTTATTGCCCGAAAACTACTGTAAATTGTCGGTATGTTTAAGTTTTTGCGGTTTCACACAAAAGTCTATTTAACTGTTGACGGGATTAGTGTAAAACTGATATAATTCAATTATACAATTATAATGTATAAAAAACTTTGCGGAGGTATAGGAAATGGCAGTTGTATTTTTTTACATCAAACTCGGTCTTATTTATGCCCTTTCAGGTCTGCAGATTCTCAGCGGAATTATAATGTGTCCGCAGGATAACGACAGCAGACATTTTTACGATTGGTCAGCTGAGGATTCGTTCTCTGTCGCAGACAACACTTTTATCCTTGAAAAAGACCCTGACAAGGATTTTGTTATCCTTAACCTTTCAGACATCCAGCTTTCTGACGAGGATGCTCACGGCTATTACGGAGAGCTTGCAGAAGCATTAATCGACAAGCTTATCAAAGATACACAGCCTGACCTTATCACCCTTTCGGGCGATAACGTTTACGGTTGGCTCGGTTGGCTATGGCTTATAGACTTGCTTGACAGCTATGAAATTCCGTGGGCACCCATTTTCGGCAACCACGACGGTGCGACGGCAACCTACGCATCCTGGTGTGCATGGCAGATTAAAAACAAATCGGATTACGCTGTTTTCGATTTTGGACCTAAGGATATGGGACACGGAAATTACATTATCACAATCACCGAAAACGGCAAACCTATTCATCAGCTTTATATGATGGATACTCACAAGGATGCATCCTACGAGGTTAACGGCTATACTTACAACGGATACGACCATCTTTGGGACAACCAGATCGAGTGGTACAAATGGGCAATCAACGGCACAACCAAGGAAAATGGCGCTATAGTTGACAGTACCGTTATTTATCACATTCCGAACATCGAATTCTACAACGCATGGAACGCTTCATATGACTATTGGGCACAGGATTTCAGGCCCGAATACGAAGGCGCATTCGGCTACAATATGGAAGGTGTTTCTTCAGCTCCCGTAAACAACGGCTTCTTTGACGTTGTGAAGGAAATAGGCAGCACAAAGCATATCATTTGCGGTCATAACCACAGAAATTACAGCAGCGTTCCGTACGAGGGAGTATGGCATCACTACGCGGTCAAGACAGGTGTAGGAAACTACTACGACAAGAACGTCAACGGCGGTAAAGTATTCACACTCGCTTCTGACGGTACACTTTCTGCTGAAAATGTTTTTGTTGACATTGACCAGTTCGGAATTGATTACTCTATTCCATATCCCGGTTATAGCGAATAACAGTGAATTATGAAAAAACTTCAATTTTACATAATGGCGGATAACCATTACTTTTCAAAAAATTTATGGGTTGAAGGCAAAGCGATTCAGGGACGAAGCAACACCGATCAGGTACTGCTAAAGGAGTCACCCGAAATCAACGAAGCATTTTTCAAGTTGATTGAAAATGATCCCGAAACCAATACTGTTATCCTGATCGGTGACCTGATAAATTTAGGTGAAAAGCTTTGTCACGAAGAATTCACCGAAAGACTCAGGCAGTTACAGCAAAAAGGGAAACGTGTTCTTGTACTTACCGCTACACACGACTACAACGGTTGCGGTGAGGACGAAAACGGATTTGTTGCAACAGGTTATAACGAAAACGACACTTATCACGTACCTTTTACAAAGCGTTGTGAGCTTGATGAGATTTACCGTCCTTTCGGCAGAGATAAGGCGGACAGCGAATACGATATGTCCTATTCGCTGAATATAGACGGCTACCGTTTCATTCTCCTTAACGATGACGGTAACGGCCATACGGACTGCGGTCTTGACGATGCAGGTAACAAATGGCTTGAGAATGAGTTTATCAAGGCAAAAGAAAACAATGAACCCGTGATTCTTTTCACGCATCATCCTGTTATCACACCCTACCCTGTTTACGAGGCTGTTGCGCCGACAGAAATGTATGGCAGGCACCCGATTCTTAAAGAAATGATGATGAAACACGGTGTAAAGGTCGTTTTCACGGGACACACACACGTTCATACAATCCGTAAAATTACGGACGGTAAAAATGAAATATTCGATGTCGGCACAACTTCGGTCGTTTCTCCTTACGGAAAAATCAGAAAAGTCAGCCTTTGTGGTGATGTCGCAGAAATTACAACCGTAGATTTACCTGAAGAAATTGATGGCATTCCCGGTGGCAGTAAACAGGTTGCAGAATCCTGCTTCGGCGGTTATTACCGCAGACTTATTGACACTGCGCTCAAGGATTATGATGCTTTTATAAAGTTAGGTCACGGACTTGTACCTGCCGATAAGGCAAAGAAATACAGATTCATAATCAAACCCGCATTAAAGGCATTCTCTTCAATTAATATGTCTTTCGCAGGTAAGGTCGGCAAGAAATATTCGGGACTGAAAAAAGATGAGATTAAAAAGCATAAGGACGAAAAGCTCATTGATACCGTTTTCGTAGTCCTTGATCATTTCTTCCAGGGTGATGCACCGTACACGCCTGATACTTATGAGCACAAAGTTTTTTACGGTGCTTTGAAAAAAGGCGACAAAATTATGAAAAAGCTCGGAATAAGCCTTTCAAAGTATATCAACGGAATTGACAGCTTGTGGACACTTGTTGAACCTCTTGTTCACAACACGAGAACAGGCTGTGACCGTGAAATAAAAATCAAATTAGCTGACGAGGTGAACTATGAAAAAGTTTAAAAACAACCTTGCCACCGACGTTAACGAAAAAATCACCAAACGCGAATATATCGCCTTTGGCTCAAGTACAGCCGTTTCAAAAGCGGCGACAGCGTTGAGTGGTGCGCTTGGCGGACTTGTTGCATCGACCTATATGGGTCTGAGTGACGAATCTTTTAAGATTTACAGTACTATCATTTTCATTCTTGGTTTCTGGGACATTGCAAACGATGTCATCGTTTCAAGCTTCCTTGACAAAACAAGAAAAACCTACGGTAACTGGGGACGCTTCAAGCCGTGGCTTATGCTGATGATTATTCCGTGCAATCTTGTTGTTATAATGCAGACTGCGCCTATCAGGGCTTGGTTCCCCGAAATCAGCGATGCTTTCAAGGTTACATACCTCGTGCTTTTATTCTTCCTGAATGATGCGTTCAGCACGTTTTACAATGCCGCCCTTACTGCACTTAACGCAAGACGTACCACGGACAATATGGAGCGTGGTTACCTTGCCGCAATTGAAAGTATCCTCAGTTCAACAATCGGCGCTTGCGGAACATATATTGCGGCTGTTCTTCCGTATGTTCTTCCCAATGCAAGTGAAGCAGGCAGATACTTCTACAGCTACAGTATAATCACTATCATTGCAATTCCGCTTACAATTTGGAACATTGTTGTAACAAAAGAAAGAATTTCCGAACCGCCAAAGGCAGAAATTCCGAAGCTTCGTGATGTTTACAAGCAGATTATTCAGAACAAGCCATTGATGATGTATATGATTTCCGAAATCTTCGGTCACGGTATGTCTGTCGGTTACGGACTTATGACATACGCATTCATCGCTTGTTTCAAGAACACTCCGTTTACGCTAACATTTTTCAGAGATACGGCAATTCAGTTCGAATATGTATATGACGGCGAAAATTTCATGGCTCTGCTTTCCCTTGCTTCAATCTCATCGCTTGTGACAACAGGAATTTCGCTATTCCTTGCTCCTATCATAAGAAAATGGGTGGACGACAAAATCCTTTATATGTGCACAAGACTTGGTACAGCAGTCTGCTACACAGCTATGTTCCTTTCTGTTTTCCCATTCAGCGCACATACGCCGGCTCAGATTTTTGTACGTATTGTTATCTGGTACGCCCTCCACGGACTTACAACAGGTTTCTATCAGACGATACCCAATCTTATTCAGATGGCTGCATACGACTACGCAGAGCATAAATACGGCGAAAGAAACGAAGCAACAGTCAGTTCTTTGAAAAACACACTTTCAAGAATTCTCGGCAACTGTACAAACTACGTTACAAACCTTTTCCTTGTTTACGTCGGATATACAGCCTACGCAAACACACCCGAGCTTATGCCGACAGAATCAAAAGCAAGTCTTCTCTACCTCTTCGCTATCTGCCCTGCGATATTCTGTTACTTTGCAGTTATCCCGATGTTCTTCTATAAGCTCTCGGGTAAGAAACACAAGCAGATTGTTGATGAGCTCAACGAACGCAGACAGAAGAATCTTGATGAAATCAATAAGCTTGAAAAAGAAAAAGAGTCCGTTGAAGCGTAATTTAATTATAAAAAGGGTTGGAAATCCAACCCTTTTTATTTGATGAATTCGGGTTTGTAGAGTTCTTTAATCGAGCTTTTTAGGCCCCCTTGCCCTAAAGGGGGCTGGCACGGCGAAGTCGTGACTGGGGGATATTTTTAAATAAAAACGATTGAAAAATCAACAATTTTTATAAGTATCCCTCCGTCTTTTGGCTTCGCCAAAATCCACCTCCCTTTAGGCAAGGGAGGCTTTGCTTTGCTTTGCTTTGCTTTGCTCGGCTTGAACTCATATGTTAAAACAACTCGACAAGCCCAAATTTATCGGTATAAAAAACACCCACGGTATTTCTACCGTGGGTGTTGAATTTTGCCTATACCTGATTATTTAGACTCAACATCGATGAGCTCGATGATGCACATTTCAGAAGCGTCGCCTCTACGTGTGCCTGTCTTAATAATACGGCAATAGCCGCCGTTTACGTCCTTATATTTCGGAGCAATCTCATCGAAGAGTTTCTTAACAACGTCCTCTTTTGTGACGTATGCCAAAACCTGTCTTCTTGAGTGAAGGTCATTTGTCTTTGCAGTGGTGATCATTTTCTCAGCCATTGCGCGAACTTCCTTTGCTCTTGTAACGGTGGTCTCTATTCTGCCGCTTTCCAAAAGGTATGTTACCATGCCTCTGAGCATTGACTTACGATGGTCAGTTGCTCTTCCAAGCTTTCTTGAACCTGGCATTTAAAGTCACTCCTTTACCGTTAGTTGTAAAATAATTGTTACAGTCTGTTATCAGTCTTCGTCTCTGCGAAGATCATAGCCTAGAGATGTAAGCTTAGCAACAACCTCATCAAGAGATTTCTTACCAAGGTTACGAACCTTCATCATATCATCTTCAGACTTACCGATAAGGTCTTCAACTGTATTGATTCCTGCTCTCTTCAAGCAGTTAAAAGAGCGCACAGACAGGTCAAGTTCCTCAATGGTCATCTCCAAGATTTTTGCTTTTCCATCCTTGCTCTTTTCAACCATAATCTCAGTTTCAAATGCTTCATCAGAGAGATCTCCGAAGAGACTGAGATGCTCGTTGAGGATCTTGGCGCCAAGAGAAACGGCTTCCTTAGAGGAAATTGTACCGTTTGTCCACACCTCAAGTGTAAGTTTGTCATAGTCAGTGATCTGACCGACACGTGTGTTCTCGACTGTGTAATTTACCTTTAATACCGGTGAATAAATCGAGTCAATTGCAATCACGCCGATGGGCGGCTGAAGATACTGCTTATTGCGTTCTGCAGAAACATATCCTCTGCCCTTGCTGCAAGTGATCTCCATCACTACGTGAGCGTCTGTATCAAGAGAAGCGATATGAAGTTCGGGATTAAGAATCTCAACTTCTGAATCTGTCTTGAAGTCGCCTGCAGTGAGTTCACCTTCACCTTTCATATCCACGTACATTGTCTTCGGACCGTCGCCGTGGATTTTAAGGATAACGCTCTTCAAATTAAGTACGATTTCAGTAACGTCTTCTTTAACGCCCGGAATCGTTGAGAATTCATGAAGAATTCCATCAATCTTAACGGAAGTAATTGCGTAGCCCGGTAATGAAGAAAGGAGTACGCGTCTGAGGCTGTTGCCAAGAGTTGTACCGTAACCTCTCTCCAAGGGTTCTACGACAAATTTACCGTAAGTACCGTCAGGTAAAACATCGGCTGTTTCGATTCTTGGTTTCTCTATTCCAATCATTCAAAACCCTCCTTGTTATATTAAGTATACGGTTAATTATTATTTTGAATAAAGCTCGACGATAAGCTGTTCCTCAACAGGACAAGCAATCTGATCTCTCTCGGGGAGAGCTACAATCTTAGCTTCTGTATCTGATGTCTTGTCAAGCCACTGCGGAACAGGACGAGCACCGTTTGCCTCGATAACTGCCTTGATCTTTGTGCTATCCTTGCTCTTGTCAACAATAGCAACTACATCGCCAGCCTTCACGAGGTATGAAGGAATGTTTACCTTGCGGCCGTTTACTGTGAAATGACCATGATTTACAAGCTGTCTGCCTTCTGCTCTTGAGCTTGACCAGCCAAGAAGATAAACAACGTTATCAAGACGGCTTTCGCAGATTCTGAGAAGGTTTGTACCTGTCATGCCCTGCTTACGTTCAGCTGTAATGAAATAGTTATAGAACTGACTTTCCGGAATACCGTAATATCTCTTAGCCTGCTGCTTAGCACGAAGCTGGAGACCATACTCGGAAGTCTTTTTGCGGCTCTGACCATGCTGGCCGGGGGCATATGAACGACGCTCAATAGCGCACTTTCCTGTATAGCATCTTTCGCCTTTAAGGAAAAGCTTCTTACCCTCACGGCGGCACATCTTACATACCGCGCCGGTATATCTTGCCATTTGTAGTTACACCTCCTGAAATTATAGGTTATACACGTCTTCTCTTCGGCGGGCGGCAGCCGTTATGAGGAATCGGAGTAACGTCCTTGATAAGACTAACTTCGAGACCTGCTGTCTGCAATGCTCTGATTGCAGCTTCACGTCCTGCTCCCGGACCCTTAACGTAAACCTCAACAGTTTTCATACCATGCTCCATAGCAGCCTTTGCAGCTACTTCAGCAGCAGTCTGAGCTGCGAACGGAGTTGACTTCTTTGATCCTCTGAAGCCCATCTCACCTGCTGAAGCCCATGATACTGCATTACCCTGCGTATCGCTGATGGTAACGATAGTATTGTTGAAGGTGGATTGGATATGAGCTGCGCCGCGTTCAATATTCTTACGTTCACGACGTCTGCGTGTTGCAGTGCCCTTCTTAGCGGAACCCTTAGGTGCCATATTATCCCTCCTAAATTACTTCTTCTTGTTAGCAATGGTCTTCTTCGGACCCTTGCGTGTACGAGCGTTTGTCTTTGAGCGCTGACCTCTTACGGGCAGGCCCTTTCTGTGGCGGATGCCACGGTATGAACCGATTTCGATAAGTCTCTTGATATCGAAAGCAGTTTCTCTGCGGAGATCACCTTCAACCTTAACGTTGTGATCGATGTACTCACGCAATTTTGCTACATCTTCTTCTGAAAGATCCTTGACTCTGATGTCAGGATTTACGCCTGTAGCAGCGATAATGTCGCTTGCTGTTTTACGACCGATACCGAAAATGTAAGTAAGAGCGATTTCAACTCTCTTATCTCTCGGCAAGTCAACACCTGATATACGCGCCATTCTTCAGTTGCACCTCCATAAATGGTTTGCGTCGGATTAACCCTGACGCTGTTTGTGCTTGGGATTTTCACAGATAACCATGATCTTTCCCTTGCGCTTAATAATCTTGCACTTCTCGCAAATTTTCTTTACAGAAGGTCTGACTTTCATTTGAATGCCCTCCTTGAAAAATTAGCCTTTAGCTTATTTTGATCGCCATGTTATTCGTCCACGGGTGAGGTCATATGGCGAAACTTCGACCGTCACCTTATCTCCGGGAAGAATACGAATGTAATTCATTCTGAGCTTTCCCGAAATATGTGCTAAAATTTTGTGTCCGTTTTCAAGCTCAACCTGGAAAGTTGCATTGGGCAGAGCCTCAATTACAACACCTTCAAGTTCAAGCATATCCTGCTTTGACATAGACTGAACCTCCTTACAGCAGAGTTAGTATCTTTGGACCATTGGGCGTTATTGCCACAGTGTGTTCAAAGTGAGCTGACAGCTTACCGTCTCTGGTTTTGACTGTCCAGCCGTCGGGTAATGTTTTTACTCCTGCCGAACCCATATTTATCATCGGTTCGATAGCGATTGTCATACCCGGCAGCAGGCGAACTCCCCTACCGGGTGTTCCATAGTTCGGAACACTGGGTTCTTCATGGAGTTCCTTTCCGATTCCGTGACCTATAAACTCACGTACAACCGAAAAACCTCTGTCCTCACAATGCTTCGCAATCGCAGCTCCGATATCGCCGACTCTGCCGCCTGCAACAGCCTTCTGAATGCCGATATAAAGGCTTTCTCTGGTCGTGTCACACAGCCGCTTCGCTTCGGAGCTTATTGCTCCTGCAGCGAAAGTAGCAGCATTGTCGCCGTTGTAACCGTTGAGCCTTGCGCCAAGGTCAATGCTGACGATGTCGCCTTCTTTGATTACGCGCGATTTGCTTGGTATTCCATGAATAACCTCATCGTTTATGGAAATGCATGCCGTAGCAGGATAGCCGTTATAATTAAGGAAGTTTGGCTCAGCGCCGCATTTCTTAATGTAATCGTAGGCTATTTTGTCTATCTCAGCGGTTGTTACACCGGGCTGGACAGCCTCTCCTGCTAACTTTAATGCTCCTGCCGAAATGATGCAGGCTTCTCTCATGAGAGCCAGCTCTCTGTTCGTTTTGAGCACTATCATGCTTAATCCTCCAATGCCTTGAGAGTAAGAGCTGAAGTATCAGCAACTTCCTCCTGGCCTTCTACTATACGAAGGATACCCTTGTTTGAGTAGAAATCCTTGAGAGGCTCGGTCTGCTCGTGGTAGATTGCGAGTCTTTCAAGTACTGTGTCGGGATGGTCGTCCTTACGCTGAATGAGTTCAGCACCGCAAGCATCGCAAACGCCTTCCTGCTTCGGAGCTTTGTACTCCAAGTGGTAAGAAGCGCCGCAAGCCTTGCATACGCGTCTGCCCGACATTCTCGCTGCAATCTTCTCATCAGAAACTTCGATATCAACAACGCGGTCGATTTCGATGCCCATAGCATCAAGAGCTTCTGCCTGAGGGATTGTACGTGGGAAACCGTCAAGGATGAAACCGTTTGCACAGTCATCCTTTGCAAGTCTGTCCTTGATGATGCCGATTACGACCTCATCGGGAACAAGCTGACCTGCATCTATAAAGGACTTAGCCTTAAGTCCCATCTCCGTGCCCTTTGCAAGAGCATCACGGATGATGTTGCCCGTAGAGATTGCAGGAATCTTAAGAGCGTCGCAGATAACCTCTGCCTGTGTACCCTTACCTGCACCGGGTGCTCCGAGAAGAATTAATTTCATAACTCGATCTCCTTTAATTAATCAAGGAATCCCTTGTAGTGACGCATCATCATCTGTGATTCAATCTGCTTAACAGTTTCAAGAGCAACACCAACAAGAATGATGATTGATGTACCGCCGAGTGAAACCTGCATCGGAACCTTGCATGCAGTTGTGATCAACTGGAACAATACAGGGAACAATGCAACGACTGAAAGAAGAAGTGCGCCGAGTAATGTGATTCTTGACAAAATCCTCTGAATGTAATCAGAAGTCGGCTTGCCGGGACGGATACCCGGGATAGCACCGCTGTTCTTACGGATGTTGTTTGCCATTTCGATCGGATTGTACTGAATTGAAGCATAGAAATATGCAAAGAAGATTATCAAAAGGAAATACAAAATTGCATATACCCAGCTGTCACTCTGGAAATGGCGGAAGAAATAATCATACCACTTGCTGCCCGCTTCAACACCGATGAAGAGGTTGATTGTCGGGGGAAGTGAAAGGATTGATGAAGCGAAGATAACGGGCATAACACCTGACATATTAACCTTCATAGGAATATGTGTGCTCTGGCCACCGTACATCTTACGGCCGACAACTCTCTTTGCATACTGAACGGGAATACGGCGTTCTGAATTGTCCATCCAAACGATGTAAGCAATCATAAGGAGAAGACAGATAACTACTGCAACAGAAAGAACTGAGTAAGCTCCGCCGTATGAGAAGTAGCCACCTTCACCGCTGAAGAGCTGTGCGAAAATTGTGGGAACACGAGCAACGATACCTGCAAAAAGAATAAGTGAAATACCGTTACCGATACCCTTATCATTGATCTGCTCACCGAGCCACATGATCAATGCTGTACCTGCTGTCAGGCAGAGAATAATAACAAGTGCCTGGAATACTGCACCAAAACCTGTGAAAGCAGCGCCTTCTGCATCTTCAAGAAGGAAGCCGTTACCACGAAGGTAGAAATAGTAAGCAGTACTCTGAAGGAGACCGAGAACAACTGTACAATAACGAGTGATTGTAGCAATCTTCTTACGTCCCTCTTCACCGTCTTTTGCAAGACGCTCAAGAGCAGGAATTGCAACTGTCAACAACTGAATGATAATTGAGCTGTTGATGTACGGTGTGATTGACATTGCGAAAATCGTACCGTAGTTGAATGCGTTACCTGTCATCATGTTGAGGTACTCCATGAAAGTACCTGACATAATGCTGTCATTGAAAATACCGTCCTGGCCAGCATTTACGAACGGTACAGGAATTGCTGCACCGATACGGAAAATGAGAAGGATCAATGCTGTGAACAAAAGCTTCTTACGAAGATCGGGAATTTTCCATGCGTTCGCAAGTGTTTTCAACATGTCAGATCACCTCTGCATTTCCGCCTGCTGCCTCAATCTTCTGCTTTGCAGACTCTGAGAAAGCGTCAGCTTTTACAGTGAGCTTCTTTGTAAGCTCGCCGTTGCCGAGGATTTTAATACCATCAAAAGAATTCTTAACAAGACCGACCTGCTTGAGTGACTCAACGTCAACTACAGCGCCGTTCTCAAATCTAGCTTCAAGATCAGCTACGTTAACTGCAACGATCTCCTTGCGGAAAATGTTGTTGAAACCTCTCTTGGGAAGACGTCTCTGTAAAGGCATCTGGCCGCCTTCGAAGCCTGCGCGCATACCGCGACCTGCTCTTGCTTTCTGACCCTTATGACCTTTACCTGCAGTTTTGCCCTGACCGGAACCTGCACCTCTACCGATACGCTTACGCTCCTTTGTTGAGCCAGCTGCCGGTGAAAGTTCGTGCAACTTCATAATTCGCACCTCCTTGCTTATGCTTCAGTTACTTCGAGAAGGTGTGAGATTTTCTTCACCTTACCGAGAGTCTGGGGGTTTTCAGGCTGTACTGAAACATCCCCGATCTTATGAAGACCAAGTGCATGAGCGGTGGCAATCTGGTCCTTTTTGCTGCCAATCAAGCTCTTAACAAGCTTTACTTTAACATCTGCCATTTTGAACCGCCCTCCTTAACCTAAAATTTCCTTTGCTGACTTGTCGCGTACTGCAGCAACTTCGTCAACTGTGCGGAGTTTTGAAAGACCGTCAATTGTAGCTCTTACTACATTGCACGGATTGTTTGAACGCAATGCCTTTGAACGGATATCCTTAATACCAACTGCTTCAAGAACGGCACGAACCGGGCCGCCTGCGATAACTCCGGTACCGGGTGCAGCGGGCTTAAGAAGAACAACGCCTGCGTCGAATTTACCGATAATCTCATGAGGGATTGTTGTTCCTCTGAGAGATACTTTAATAAGGTTTTTCTTAGCATCTTCAATACCCTTACGGATAGCGTCAGGAACTTCACCTGACTTACCGATACCGAAACCTACTGTTCCGTTACCGTCGCCTACTACTACAAGAGCAGCAAACTTGAAGATACGACCACCTTTAACTGTCTTAGAAACACGGTTGATAGTAACAACGCGTTCCTGAAGCTCCATAGCCGATGCATCAATCTTAGCCAAAAGTAATTCCTCCTTACTTAGAACTTGAGGCCACCCTCACGGGCGCCTTCGGCCAGTTCCTGAACACGGCCGTGATAGATATAGCCGCCGCGGTCAAATACGCATTCTTCGATGCCTTTGTCCTTGGCACGCTGTGCGAGCATTTCGCCCACTTTACGGGCTGCGGTTTTATTTCCGCCATATTCCACGAAATCCTTCTCAACAGTAGAAGCACTTGCAAGTGTAACACCTGCAACGTCGTCTATTAACTGAGCGTAGATGTGCTGTAATGAGCGGAATACATCAAGACGAGGACACTCTGCTGTGCCTGAGATCTTTTTACGAACTCTGGCATGACGAGCAAGTCTTGCCTTTTTACTGTCTGGTCTGTTAACCATAAGTGTTTCACTCCTTCATTAAGATTATTTGCCACCCTTACCGGTTTTACCTTCCTTACGGCGGATATGTTCGTCAGCATACTTGATGCCCTTACCCTTGTAAGGCTCCGGAGGACGCTTCTCGCGTACTTCAGCGGCAAACTGACCTACCTTCTGTTTGTCAGGACCGGAAATAATGATTTTATTCGGAGAGGGAACTTCGATCTTGATTCCCTCGGGCTGAGCCATGATAACCTTGTGTGAGAAACCGATGTTCATTTCAAGGTTTGTGCCTGCCATAGCTGCACGGTAACCGATACCGTTGATTTCGAGCTCTTTCTTGTAGCCTGTGTTAACACCCTCGATCATGTTAGCGATGAGTGTTCTTGTAAGGCCGTGAAGAGATCTGTTTTCTTTGTTGTCATTAGGACGCTCAACAACAACTGTGTTGTTTTCCATCTTAATGAGCATATTGCTGTTCATTGTTCTGGAAAGAGTACCCTGAGGACCCTTTACTGTAACAGTGCTGCCTTCAACGTTAACTTCAACGCCTGCAGGAATAGCAACCGGTAATTTACCTATACGTGACATCCTAACAGCACCTCCTTACCAGATAAATGCAAGAACTTCACCGCCGACGTTTGCCTTGCGTGCGTCCTTGTCAGTCATAATACCCTTTGATGTGGAAACGATTGCGATGCCGAGGCCATTCATAACCTTGGGCATATCTTCGCATCCTGAATAGATACGTAAGCCGGGCTTAGAAACTCTACGTAAACCTGTGATAGCTGCAGTCTTGTTCTGACCGTACTTGAGAGCGATTTCGATCATGCCCTGCTTACCGTCATCCTCAACCTTAAAGCTTTTAATGTAACCTTCATCAACAAGAATCTGAGCAATTGCCTTCTTCATGTTAGATGCAGGAATTTTGACAGAATCATGTTTTGCAGAACTTGCGTTACGAATTCTGGTCAACATATCTGCGATTGAATCTGTAATTTGCATACCGTCAACCTCCTTAATGCAATTGCTCGCTTACCAACTTGCTTTCTTCACTCCGGGGATCTGACCTGCGTGTGCAAGCTCCCTGAAGCAGATACGGCAAACTCCGTACTTACGAAGATAGGCATGTGGTCTGCCGCAGATCTTACATCTGTTGTATGCTCTTGTTGAAAACTTAGCAGTTCTTGCCTGCTTAACCTTCATAGCTGTCTTTGCCACAATAACCCCTCCTTATTTAGCGAACGGAGCGCCCATAAGTGTAAGCAACTCTCTAGCTTCTTCGTCTGTCTGTGCTGTGGTAACGAAGCAAATGTCCATACCACGAACTTTATCTACCTTATCGTAATCGATTTCCGGGAAAATCAACTGTTCTTTGATACCCATGTTGTAGTTACCACGGCCATCGAAAGCATCAGGATTAATTCCTCTGAAGTCACGAACTCTCGGAAGAGCGAGGTTGAAGAATCTGTCAAGGAATTCATACATTCTCTCGCCACGGAGTGTAACTTTAACACCGATTGTCATGCCCTCACGGAGCTTGAAGTTAGCAACTGACTTCTTTGCCTTACAGAGATACGGCTTCTGGCCTGTAATCTGCATAAGGTCGCTTACGATAGCATCGATAGCCTTCGGGTTATCCTTTGCTTCGCCGCAGCCAACGTTGATAACGATCTTATCAAGCTTAGGGATCTGCATGACGCTCTTGTATTCGAATTTCTTCATCAAAGCCGGTGCGACTTCGTTTACATAGGCTTCTCTTAATCTTGCCATGTGTCATGTACCTCCCTAATTAAAATTCCGCGTTGCACTTTTTGCAAATGCGCTTCTTATCTTTCTTGCCTTCAGCCTTTGCTGCGTGACCAACTCTTGTCGGTCTGCCGCACTTCGGGCAAACGAGCTGAACCTTGTCAGCATAGAGTGCGCTTTCAGCCTTAATAAGGCCGCCGGGCTCACCCATTTTTCTCGGCTTAACATGCTTTGTAACAATGTTAGCGCCTTCAACGATAACCTTACCCTCAGCCGGAGCAACCTGGAGAACCTTGCCCTTGTGGCCACGGTACTTACCGTTGATTACGATGACTTCGTCACCTGTCTTAACGTGTACTTTATTACTCATAGTTGCACCCCCTGATTAAAGCACTTCGGGAGCGAGTGAAAGGATCTTCATGAAGTCTTTGTCACGAAGCTCTCTTGCCACAGGTCCAAAAATACGTGTGCCCTTTGGGTTTTTATCTTCCTTAATGATAACAGCTGCATTCTCGTCGAAACGAATGTATGTGCCGTCGTTACGACGAACACCGCTTGCTGAACGAACAACAACTGCCTTAACTACTTCGCCCTTCTTAACTACACCACCGGGTGCTGCCTTTTTAACAGAAGCAACGATGATGTCGCCAATGTTGGCGTATCTTCTGCCGGTACCACCGAGAACTCGGATACATCTGATCTCCTTTGCTCCGGTGTTGTCGGCTACTTTAAGATTACTTTCCTGTTGAATCATAATTGTGCCTCCTTACACCTTCGAAATTATTTAGCTTTCTCGATGATCTCAACAACGCGCCATCTCTTATCCTTTGAAAGAGGACGTGTTTCCATGATCAATACTCTGTCGCCGATACCGCACTCGTTCTTCTCGTCGTGAGCCTTGAACTTGATTGTACGGTTAACGATCTTCTTATAAAGCGGATGCTTTACTTTATCTCTAACAGTAACAACAACAGTCTTGTCCATCTTGTCACTGCTGACTACGCCTACGCGAGTCTTTCTGAGGTTTCTTTCGCTCATAACAGTTAACCTCCCTTTCCTTACGAGTTAGCGCCGTGGAGCTCGATGTCGCGCTGAACAGTCTTGATTCTTGCGATATCCTTCTTAACGGCGTTAATACGCATCGGGTTTTCGAGCTGGTTAATGGCCTGCTGGAAACGAAGTTTGAAAAGTTCATCCTTCAACTCAAGAAGCTTCTTGTCAAGCTCCTGAGCTGACATCTTTCTGATATCACTTGCTTTCATTACTGCTCACCACCCGTTTCTTCTTTAGTAACAAACTTGCACTTGATAGGAAGCTTGTTAGCTGCAAGGCGAAGAGCCTCACGTGCAAGTTCCTCATCAACACCTGCAATTTCAAACATAACTCTGCCCGGCTTAACAACTGCTACCCAATATTCGGGTGAACCTTTACCGGAACCCATTCGTGTTTCAGCCGGCTTCTCTGTGATCGGCTTATCCGGGAAAATCTTGATCCAAACCTTACCGTTACGCTTGATGTAACGTGTCATAGCGATACGGGCTGCCTCGATCTGGTTTGATGTGATCCATGCCGGCTCAGTTGCCTGAAGACCAAAATCACCGTTTGTAACCTTGTTACCACGTGTTGCCTTACCCTTCAAACGGCCTCTCTGAACACGACGATATTTAACTCTCTTAGGTAAAAGCATTATCTAGAACCCTCCTTACGGCGCGGTCTGCGATTGCTTGATTCGTGAAGAACCTCGCCCTTGTAAAGCCAAACCTTAACACCAAGACGACCGTATGTTGTCTTAGCTTCAGCAAAACCGTAGTCAATGTCTGCACGGATTGTCTGAAGAGGAATTGTACCCTCGTGATAAGTTTCGCTACGAGCGATTTCTGCACCGCCTAAACGACCTGAAACCTGAATTTTGATACCTCTTGCGCCGAGCTTCATTGTGCGACCGATGCACTGCTTCATAGCACGACGGAAGGATACACGTCTTTCGAGCTGAGCTGCGATGTTCTCAGCAACAAGCTGTGCGTCGAGGTCAGGCTGCTTAATCTCAATGATGTTGATAGAAACCTCTTTGTCGCCGCCAAGCTTTTTCTTACAAATTTCCTTAAGCTTCTCGATTTCTGAGCCGCCACGACCGATTACCATGCCGGGCTTTGCGCAGTGGATGTTTACATAAACACGCTTTGCGTCACGCTCAATTTCAACCTTAGGTACACCAGCAGGAGCAAGTGTAGAAAGAAGGTATTCACGAAGCTCGTAATCCTCAACAAGGTTTGCGCCAAAGTCTTTCTTTGATGCATACCAACGGGATTCCCAATTTTTAATTACACCGATACGAAGACCGGTAGGATTTATTTTCTGGCCCATTTGTTTACCCTCCTTCTTTCTTATTCTGCTTCTTTGAGAACCAAAGTGATGTGAGAAGTTCTCTTGTTTATTCTGAATGCGCGGCCCTGTGCTCTGGGTCTGATGCGCTTAAGGATGGGGCCCGGTCCAACGTTGCAAGCTGCAACATAAAGACGGCTTACATCCATGTCTTTGTTTTCCGCATTTGCCATAGCTGACTTGAGGAGCTTTGCAAGCGGTTCACACGCAGCCTTCGGCGTGTGTTTAAGAATTGCCATTGCTTCATCACAAGGCTTGTTTCTGATAAGATCAAGCACTATCTGAACCTTTCTGGGTGCGATACGCACGTAGGTTACTTTAGCTGTTGCTTCCATTAATACACACTCCCTTCGGCTTATTTACCATTGTTTGATGTCTTTGAACCTGCATGACCTCTGTAAGTTCTTGTAGGTGCAAATTCGCCCAACTTATGACCAACCATGTCCTCAGTTACATATACGGGAACATGTTTGCGTCCATCATGAACAGCAAATGTGTGGCCGACAAAGTCAGGGAAGATTGTGGAGCTGCGGCTCCAAGTTTTGAGAACGATTTTTTCGCCCTTTTCGTTCATTTCCTGTACTCTTGCAAGTAACTTAGGCGCAACGAAGGGGCCTTTCTTTATGCTTCTGCCCATTATCTTTATCTCCTTTCGACTTATTTGCCGTTACGACGTCTAACGATAAGCTTGTTTGATGCCTTCTTAGTGCTGCGAGTCTTGTAACCAAGAGCAGGCTTGCCCCAAGGTGTAACAGGACCCGGACGGCCGATGGGTGACTTACCTTCACCACCACCGTGGGGGTGATCGTTCGGGTTCATTACAGAACCGCGGACTGTCGGTCTCCAACCCATATGACGTTTTCTACCGGCTTTACCGATCTTAACGTTTTCATGGTCAACATTACCAACCTGGCCGATTGTAGCCATACAACCAACAGGAACCTTACGAAGTTCGCCTGAAGGAAGTCTGAGAAGAGCGTAATCGCCTTCCTTAGCCATCAACTGAGCTGCGTTACCTGCTGCTCTTGCAAGCTGACCGCCGCGGCCGGGATAAAGCTCAACATTGTGAATGAATGTACCTGTGGGGATGTTGATAAGAGGAAGAGCGTTGCCCGGCTTGATATCAGCGTTCGGACCTGCCATAACCTTATCGCCAACCTTGAGACCAGCAGGTGCAAGGATGTAGCTCTTTGTGCCGTCCTCATACTTGATGAGAGCGATGTGAGCTGAACGGTTAGGATCGTACTCGATTGTTGCAACTTCTGCTGCTACATCGAACTTTGTACGCTTGAAGTCGATAACACGGTACTTTCTACGGTTAGCGCCACCGCGGTGACGAACTGTGATTCTACCATAGCTGTTACGACCTGATTTATTCTTCAGAGGCTCGAGGAGGCTCTTCTCAGGAGCTACCTTTGAAAGCTCTGAATAATCTGTAACCGACATGCCTCTGCGTGCATTTGTTGTCGGCTTGTAGACTTTGATCGACATTTAAATCACACTCCTTAATAAGCGGCTTCGCGGAGTATGTCGAACTCCATACATTACCGCCGGAATTTAGATCTTTAGATTATTCGTGGTTGATTACATCATACCGTCGAAGAACTCGATGGTCTTAGAATCTTCTGTAAGAGTAACGATTGCCTTCTTCCAAGAAGCTGTGTAGCCCTGTGACATACCCTGTCTGCGGAGCTTACCGAGGCAGTTGATTGTGTTAACCTTAGCTACCTTTACGTTGAAAAGCTCTTCAACAGCTTTAGCAATCTCGATCTTGTTAGCAGTCTTAGCAACTGAGAATGTGTACTTCTTTTCAGCTGTGCCAAGCATACTTTCTTCTGTGATAATCGGACGGAGGATGATGTCCTGTGCTAACTTACTCATGCATATACCTCCTCAATCTTTGCGATGCCGTCCTTGAGGACAACCATTGTATCGCAGTTAAGAATGTCATAAACATTCAATGTGTTAACAGTAGCAACCTTTGCACCTGCAATGTTTCTTGCGCTTCTGTAGAGAACATCGTTTGTCTCAGGAAGAACAAGAAGAACTTTCTTGCCTGTTTCAAGAGCTGCGAAAACCTTAACAACTTCCTTAGTCTTGATAGCGTCAAGCTTGAACTCGTCAAGAACTACAAGCTCATCAGCAGCAACCTTTGAAGAGAAAGCTGACTTCATAGCAAGTCTTCTTACCTTCTTGTTGATTGAGAAGCCGTATTCTCTGGGCTTCGGGCCGTGAGCGATACCACCGTGTGTCCACTGCGGAGCTCTTGTTGAACCCTGACGAGCACGACCTGTGCCCTTCTGTCTCCAAGGCTTCTTGCCGCCGCCGCTAACCTCTGAGCGTGTACGGGTTGACTGTGTGCCCTGACGCTGATTTGCCAAATAATTTACTACGCAAAGGTGCATAGCAGATGCATTCGGCACGATTCCGAAAACTGACTCTGCAAGAGCAAGGTCGGAAACCTTTTTACCGTTCATATCGAAAACTGATACATTAGGCATACTTTAAACTCTCCTTCCGTTACGCTTTCTTGGCATTAGCGATAACAACGATACCGCCCTTAGGTCCGGGGATTGCACCCTTGACAGCGATGAGGTTGTTTTCAGCATCAACCTTAGCAATAGTTAAATTCTGAACTGTTGTGCGGTCTACACCGTAGTGACCTGCCATCTTCTTTCCTTTGAAGATTCTGGCGGGGTCGATAACACCAAGTGAACCGCCGTGTCTTGCAACAGGGCCTGTACCGTGTGACTCTCTGAGTCTTGCGAAGTTCCAACGCTTGATTGTACCTGCTGTACCGTGACCCTTGCTTGTGCCGATAACGTCAACCTTCTCGCCAACTTCAAAAATGTCAGCCTTGAGAACGTCACCTACGTTAACGTCTGCGATGTTTTCAAGACGGAACTCTTTGAGAACCTTCTTGGGAGCAACACCGCTCTTGTCAAAATGACCCTTCATGGGTTTGTTGACTCTTGCTACCTTCTGATCGCCGAAACCAACCTGAACAGCTTCGTAGCCGTCATTCTCGATTGTTTTCTTCTGAACGATCACGTTCGGACCTGCTTCAACGACTGTTACGGGTACTACATTACCTTTTTCGTCGAAGATCTGTGTCATACCGATTTTCTTTCCGATAAGACCTTTTTTCATTATGTTTTCCTCCTTATTAGGTTATTGGTTGGCAACTGCGCCAACTTGACCTGTGAGCGTCACAGATTAAAGTTTGATTTCAATCTCTACGCCTGCAGGAAGCTCAAGACCTCTCAAAGCATCAACTGTTTTAGCTGACGGTCTGATGATGTCGATAAGCCTTTTGTGTGTGCGCTGTTCGAACTGCTCTCTGGAGTCCTTGTACTTGTGAACAGCACGAAGAATTGTAACAACTTCCTTTTCTGTCGGGAGTGGAACAGGACCTGAAACCTGAGCGCCTGTACGCTTTGCAGTTTCAACAATCTTTTCCGCTGCCTTGTCAACAAGGTTGTGGTCATAACCCTTCAATCTGATTCTGATTTTTCCCTTTACTGCCATGATTCTGCCTCCTTATAAATTTGGCGGGCAACGTCTAAAACCTATTCTTGCAACGTGTCCGGGTGTTTCCACCCGCCACATTTAAAAACCGGAAATGGGTTAGTTTCCGGGAAAGTGCATTTAAAGGTTTTAAACGCACATACATACACAGATCCGCAAAAGGGAAGCGGACCCGGTCTGTAGGTTATTCGATCGCCCGGTTTTAAATCGGACATACTCCGCGAGAATTCCCGACCTCGACGGGCCGCCACCTCTCACATCAACGCATATCTACGCACTTTGCTACATAATAACATAGCATGCTCGAATAGGATACCACACATTTTCCGATAAATCAAGTCTTTTTTGAAAATTTTTTGAATTTTTTTCAAAATATTTTTCAAGTGGTTTCCAAGCATACTTTTCTCTGTTTCTTATTGAAAATTTTCGGCGCGTCTGACGTTGCTATATATTATATTATAAAATGTATACGAAAACAATGGTAATATTTTACATAATCAACACTTTGTCATGTATTGATGTTTGACTTTTTGCTTGAATACAGTTATAATATATGGGACTATGAGACAGTATGGTCTAAAAAATAAAGGAGTGAAAACTATGCATTTTTCTGATTTAGGTGTTTTTCTCGGCGATTTTACTCTCTGGGAAATCAATCACCACACCAAAGACCCCATGAGGGCACAGCGCAGAACACTCAAAAAAATCCTCAGCAAAAGCAAAAACTGTGAATTAGGTAAAAAGTACAACTTCAAAGATATTCATTCAATTGATGATTACCGTGCTAAAGTTCCTCTCACAAAGTATGAGGATTACGAGCCCTATGTTGAACGAATGATTCACAATAAAGAAAAGAACCTTATGTATACAGGACTTAATGTCCGTTACTGTTCATCATCAGGTAGTGTCGGAAAACCGAAGATTCTTCCGAAATCAGTTATCGACCTCTGGCATATGCAGTGCATCGGTTTCTCCGCTTCCGTTGCAACGGCATATCACTATCTCAAAGATGTCAAGGGCGTAAGAATGCCTGCTCAGAGAGGTCCGCTTGTTCTTATTCTTACAGGACACAAGCTTGAAGACGGTAAACAGTGTAACGGTGCAGGTCAGGTTCCTCTCCTTTACCTCAAACCGCTTCTCAACACTTTCTCTACATCCCCTGTTTCATTGCTTATTCCCGAACACGAGGAATTGCTTGATACATCATATCTTCAGCTCAGATTTGCTCTTGAGGACAGAAAAGTTTCCTACCTTGAATCAATCGTTGTAACTCTTCTTACAACAATGTTTGACTACCTCGAGGAAAACTGGGAAATGCTCTGCGATGATATTGAAAAAGGTATTATCAACCCGAACATCAGGATTACACCTGAGCTTCGTAAGGAATACGAAAAGAAGTTCAAGCCCAACCCCACTCGTGCAGCAGAGCTTCGACGCGAGTTTGAAAAGGGATTTGATACACCTATCGCTCCGCGTATCTGGCCGAAGCTTACATGGGCTCACGGTATGGTTGGTTCAAACCTCAAGGTTTATGTTGACAAGCTCCGTAAATCCATCGGCGATCTTCCGCTTCACAATATGGGTTATGCTGCAGCTGAAGGTTTCTTCGCTATGCCGACAGAGCTTGACGTTCACGACGGTGTTCTTCTCCCCCATTGTATCTTCTTCGAGTTTATTCCCATTGACGATGACGTAGAAGACGGTTCAGAAGACGAGAATCCGAAGACACTTCTCATCGATGAGCTTGAGGTAGGCAAGAAATATGAAATCGTTGTTTCTAACTACTCAGGTCTTTACAGATACCGTATCGAGGACGTTGTTCAGGTTACAGAAATGTATAATAACACTCCGAGAATCGAGCTTCTTTACAGAAAGAACCTTGATATGAACGTCGCTAACGAAAAGACAACAACTCAGATGTGTGACTTCTGTGCAAAGAACATCTCAAAGAGAAGCGGCAAAGAGTTCACACAGTTCAGCTACTATCCTGACTTCTCAACAAAACCGCCGCGTTACTGTCTTCTTGCAGAACCCACAGAGGCTGTTACGGAAGAAGAACGTCAGAACATGATTGAAATCATGGACGAAGAGTTCTGCGAAGTTAACGAAAAATACGCTAAGTACAGACGTTGGGGTATGCTCAACAGACCTGAACTCCTCATCCTTAAGCCAAAGACATACTGGGATTACAGAGAAATGCTCCGCGCAAAGGGCGTTGTTCTTAATCAGATCAAGCCCGTTACAGTTATCAACAGTGAAGAAAGAAAAGATTTCTTCTTCTCACATGTAGAAACTGAAAATTCATCAACACTTGACGAATGGAAAGCATCTAAGGAGTGATTTAAATGAAAAAGTTCTCTAAAAGACTTTTAGCAATCGTTCTCTCACTCACTATCGTTTTTGCTACCTTTGCATTCTCAGCTTCAACTTCTGCTGCAGATGTACCCGGCACGGATATCCCCTTGATTTACGTTGTCGGTACAGGCGGTCATCTTATAGCTGACAACCCTGACGGAACAACAAGAAAGATTTTCCCGTTGGTATTGCCGGAAAACTTCATTATGGACACAGTTAAAGCAAATATCGGCATTTTCGCCAAAGCCGTTATAACACAGCAATGGGACGAATTCTGTGACGTTCTTTACGACATTATCTCCCCTCTTTATGCTGACCTTATGCTTGATGAAGACGGTAATCCGCGTGATAACAGCCGTGCTGATTTCGACAGCAGAGACAGAATCAATCCTGCAAAGGTTAACGGTAAGTACGGTACAGAACAGTTCAAATTCAACTACGACTGGCGCGTTGATCCGTACGTTACTGCAGAAAAGCTTCACGAATACATAGAAGCTGTTATGGCTGCTACAGGTGAAACAGAAGTTGCTCTTCTCGGACGTTGCCTCGGCGACTGCATCGCAGCAGCTTATATGGAAAAATATGACGGTGAGTATATTGCAGATTATATATCCTATGCAAGTGCCGTAAACGGTGCTGAATTCTGTTCAAAAGCTTTTTGCGGTGAAATTTATCTTGAGGCAGACGGAATTGAAAGATATGTTTATGACCTCGAGCTTGCTACAGACAGCGCCATCAACGAGCTCATTCAGGCATTTGTAACCGTTCTTAACGAAACCTACGGTCTTGATTTCCTTGCGTGGTCTGTAAATAATGTTTATCCCGACATTTACCTTAAAATTGTTCCCAGACTTCTCAGAAGCATGTACGGTAACTTCCCTGCTTATTGGGCAATGGTTTCCGACGAAGATTACGAGAAGGCAAAGGAAACTGTTTTCTACGGTACAGACACAGCAACATATGCAAACTTCATCAAAAGAATTGATAACTACCACTACAATGTTCAGTTAAAACTTCCCGAGCTTTGGAAGGGCTTCCAGGAAGACGGCATCAATATGACAAACGTAACAAAGTATGGATACCAGACATTACCTATAGTGGAACAGGCCGATGTATTGGGCGAAGATTTCTGTACGGTTGCAAAGGCTTCTCTCGGTGCTACAACATCAACGATTGACACCGTTCTTTCTGACGATTATATTGCTGCTGCACAGGCAAACGGAACAGGCAAATACATCTCTCCCGATTCTCAGATTGATGCATCAACCTGCGTTCTGCCGAACACAACCTGGTTTATCAAGAATATGCAGCATCAGAACTTCCCCGCATCAATCAATCCCCTCTTTGATTACATAATCAATGCAGAGAATCCGACAGTATTTGATAACGAAGATTTCCCACAGTATCTCGTTTATAACGAAGAAGCTGACACACTTTCTCCGATGACTAACGACAATATGAACACAACAGAGAAATACAATGTGAATTTCTTCGAAGCGTTGAAAAAGGTTATTGAGTTTCTCTTCAACCTTATCAAAAACGCAATAGCAGACAGCATTAATCCTGCTCCTGCTGAATAATCTCACAACGTGCAAATCCCCTGTTTCCGACGGAAACAGGGGATTGTTTTTGTTGTTTTGTTTTAATTTAAATTAAAATACGTAGCCGAAAACAGCCTTGATGGGGAATGTGAGTACAAAGAAAATACCCGCCTTGATTCTGTCCCAGAGAGGAAGGTAATCACAGTTCATATTGTAGTTAGCCATAGCCATCTTGCTGTCTGCAAAGTAATCATCAAACTGAACGAGGTATGTGCTGTAAGTTGAAGTATCTTCTTCGTTGATATCGATAATTCTTACGCCTCTGTCTTCGTTACCGTAGCTATTGAATGTGAAGCCCGGTGTTGCTACAAGGTCGATATCACCGTAAGCAACCTCAAATGTGTTGTTGTGGTCGTGTCCGAAGAACATTGCTACAACGTCACCCTGAGCCTGTACTGCCGGGAACTGCTTGCCCTGACGAGTCGGCGGACAGGGATACTCTTTAAGATAACCTGCCTTGAGAACGCCCTCTTTGAAGACGTAGTCCTTGCCGTCCTGATGAAGGAGTGAGCCTTCGATATTTTCGCCTGATTCAATAAGATCAAAGATTTCCTTAACAATGATGTGCTGGAACATCATTGAGGGAACAGGCTTGCCGCCGTTTGCTGCCTTGAGTTCGTTTGACTTATCTACATACCACTGAACCTGATCGTCATGAACGTAGTCATAACCGCCAAGCTCTTCGTCATATGTGTTTGAATCGATCATCCAGAGATTGTAAGCCATCTTGCTGCTGTCTTTTGAAGAGTAGATAGGAAGATTATATGTACCGCAACCGTAGAGTGCATCACCCTCATCAATGCCGATAAAGCAATCATACTCTTCGTAGATATCAAAAAGCTCTTCCTTAGAAAGCTTGTTTTCATTGTCGTGGTTGCCGAAAACCATCGCTACGGGTGCACCGTACTCTTCAAAGATATCCATAAACTGACCGATAGCGATTTCACAGTTTAACTTATCCCAGCTTTTGAGCATATCTGTACGGCAAGAACCGCCCGAGATATTGTCACCTGTAAGAACTATGAGGTCAGGCTGTTCCTGAACAAGAGCTTCCTTAAGGAATTCCTTAACTGCACCGTTGAGGAGCATATCGTCCTGAAGGTCAGCAACCTGCATAATTCTGAAGTTACCGTCATCGTTGAACTGAAGCTTGCTGTAATCTTCCTTTGCTGAAACTCCGAAGCAAAGAGTTGCCATAAGCATTACAACGCAAAGCACTACTGAAATAATTTTTTTCATGGGTTTACCTCCGTTTTTTAGTAAGTATGTGTGCATACTTCTTTGATTTTATCTCTGAGCTTAAGGAAATCCTCAAGCGCCTGAGGCTTGTTGTTGGGGTTTCGCAAAAGCGCGGCGGGATGGAATGTACCCATCATCAGCACCCCGTTTTTCTCGATGAATTCTCCGTGCTGTTTCGTTACCTTGAAGTCTTCACCGATAAGCTTCTGTGCAGAAATTCTTCCGACACAGACGATGATTTTCGGCTTCATCAGCCTCACCTGCTCCCTGAGCCAACCGAGGCAGGCTTCCTGCTCTGCAGGCTGAGGGTCACGGTTATGCGGCGGTCTGCATTTAACCATATTAGCGATGTAAATGTTCTTTTTTCTGTCAAGGCCGATTGCATCCATATACTTGTCAAGAAGCTGTCCGCTTCGGCCGACAAAAGGTTCACCTTTCAGGTCTTCCTGCTCGCCGGGTCCTTCACCGATGAAAAGCACTTCAGCATTCTCATTACCGACACCGAAAACAAGGTTTGTCCTCGTTGTACCCAAGGCACATTTCTGACAGGACGAACAATCACATTTAAGCTCTTCCCAGCTTTCATACATACGGCTTACACACCACCTTTCACAGATGAAACATCTGATTTAATCTGTTCAATCAGTTCTTGGAATGAACTGAATTTCTGCTCCTTACGGATAAACCGCACAAGTCTTACATCAACACACTTTCCGTAAAGTTCACCGTCGAAATCAAGAATATGCGTTTCGCTGAGGATTTCTTTTGTTCCGACAGTCGGACGTGAGCCGATATTTGTAACGCCCTTGTAGCTTTTTGCATCAACCGTAACAATCGACTCGTACACTCCGAAATGAGGTGTTACAAGACCTTCCGGAAGTTTTTGATTAATCGTCGGGAATCCCCACGTACGGCCGCGTTTGTCGCCGTTTATTACTTCTGTGCAATAACCGAAATATCTTCCGAGCATACTGTTTGCTTTTTCGATATCACCGCATTCAACAGCTTTTCGTATCGCAGTTGAGCTGACAGCCATACCGCCAATTTCAACTTCGTCTATTATAACACATTTTATACCTTTTTCGATGCACAATTTTTCCAAAAGTTTTGCATCGCCTTTGGCTTTATTGCCAAAACGGTAATTGAATCCGCAAAGGACAACCTTTGCATTTAACTTTTTTATAAGTATTTCTTCAACAAACTCTTCGGGAGAAAAATCTCTTATTTCCGAAAAATTCACCGTAACAGTTTCAATACCTTTTTCTTCAAAAATCGAAGTTCTTTCTGAATCTGTGATAAGCTTCGGCGGAGCCTCGCCCGTAACGGCTTTCATACTGTGCTCATCAAAAAGCATTACAGCTGCAGTTAAGTTTTCCCCTGCTTCTTCAGCAGTTCTGTTTATAACGGCAAGGTGACCGATATGCAAACCGTCAAAATTGCCGAGCGCAACAGCACAGCCGTTATTCAGTTTTTTATCGGTCATAAAATCACCATTGTTTAATTATTTATTAAGGAATTCGTATGCAACACCTGAAAGTTCTTCTGCTCTGTCCTCGATGCAGATATGTCCGCCGTCTGCTACAAGGTGATGCTCTGCGTTCGGGAAAGCATCAGCAATCTGCTGTTTCATTGTGTCGCTGATAATCATATCCTTTTCAGCGTTAACGATGAGCACCGGACAATCAATATTCTTTGCTCCTTCAAGGTCTGTCGGACGCTGATGCTGCACAAGTACGCAGAGTCCGTCACCTGTACCGTCAAGCTGAAGCGGAGCTGTTACACCCTCGAGGTTGTAATTCTTTGTGTATTCAAAGTTAGCAGTTGCCATAAGAACAACTATCTTCATAAGCAAATCAATCTTTGTCAGGTACTTGAATACAAAGTTCACCATTTTGCCCATAATCGGCATAGCTATCATACCTGACATATCTCCCATATCCGCAACGGGAGCCGCACAGAAAAGCATAAGCTTCTGCACATCAACACTCTGTGCAACGTTGATTGCAACAGCACCGCCCATTGAGTGGCCTGCAAGAATCCACGTGTGCTCAGGTGCGATGCTGAGCATAAGCTTCTCTACAAGAAGCTCACGGTCAAGAAGCTCCATATCCGTTGTTTCTCTTGTGCTGTAGCCGAAATTCGGGAGGTCTACACAGTAACAGTCATATCCCTTTGCGCTCATTTCTGCAGCCATATTTTCCCAGGAGAAGCTTGACTGACCGAAGCCGTGGATGAACATAATTCTGCCTTTGTACAAGCCTTCGTGCATAACAACACGGTAATGAAGCTCATAATCGCCATAAGTAAAAAAGTGGCTGTTTTCATAAGGAAGTACAGTTGCTTCTTCTGCAAAAGCAGGAATCGCTGTTGCAAAAAGCATCACAAAACACAACACAAATGATAGAATTTTCTTTGTCATTTCCATTTCCCCTTTTTAAATAATTTTATTTTTTCTTGAACATCTGCTTCATACGAAGTTCTTTTGAAAGCACACGTTTTCGAAGTCTTAATGACTGCGGTGTTACCTCAAGAAGCTCATCATCCTTGATGAATTCCATTGACTGCTCAAGGCTGAGAGTTGTCGGAGGTACAAGGCGAAGGGCATCGTCACTGCCTGCCGCACGGGTATTGGTCATCTGCTTTTTCTTGCACACGTTACAGACGATATCCTCGTTTCTTGCACATTCGCCGACTATCATACCCTCATACACTTCAAGTCCCGGTCCGATAAACAAACGTCCTCTGTCCTGAGTGTTGAAAAGTCCGTAGCCCGTACTTGTACCCGTTTCGTGAACAACGATCGAACCGCGCTCACGTGTCTGTATATCACCCTTGTACGGCTCATAGCCGGCAAAAAGCTGATTCATAATTCCGTTACCGTTTGTATCTGTCATAAACTCCGAACGGTAGCCGATAAGTCCTCTTGACGGAATTCTGAATTCAAGGTGAGTTGCTCCGCCATCGCGTGAACCCATATTTTCAATCTCACCCTTACGTGAGCCGAGCTTTTCGATAACCGCACCGACATACTGTTCGGGCACTTCAACAATAAGAAGCTCCATAGGTTCACAACGTTCACCGTTGATTGTTTTATAAATAACCTCAGGACGCGACACCTGGAATTCATAGCCCTGACGGCGCATTGTTTCAATAAGGATTGAAAGATGAAGCTCGCCTCGACCCGAAACCTTGAATGTATCGGTTGAGTCTGTTTCCTCAACGCGCATGCTTACGTTTGTTTCAACCTCTTTGAAAAGGCGGTCACGGATATTTCGTGAAGTAACGAACTTACCTTCCCTGCCTGCAAACGGGCTGTCGTTAACAATGAAATTCATTGAAATTGTCGGCTCGTCAATCTTTACAAACGGAAGCGGTTCAATGCAATCGGGAGCACAAGCTGTTTCACCGATATTAAGGTCAACTATGCCCGAAACGCAGACGATATCGCCCATCATTGCAGATTCAACTTCTACACGGCGAAGACCTTCAAACTGATAAAGACGGGATATTTTCACATTCTGCGTTTCACCGTCCTGCTTACAGAGAACAACATTATCGCCACGCTTAATCTTACCTCTTTCAACTCTGCCGACACCGATTCTGCCGATATAGTCGTCATAATCAAGGCTTGAGAAAAGAATCTGCAAAGGAGCTTCAATCTCACCCTCAGGCGGCTGAATATGTTCAAGAATCGAGTCAAGAAGAGGACGCATATCGCCTTCCCTGACATCCGGGTCAAGTGAAGAATAACCCTCTCTTGCTGAAGCGTAGACAACAGGGAATTCAATCTGGTCGTCATCAGCACCAAGCTCGATGAACAAATCAAAAACCTCATCAATAACCTCGCCAGGTCTTGCACCCGGACGGTCAATCTTATTTACAACAACGAGCACCTTCTTTTTGAGATTGAGTGCTTTTTTAAGAACGAATCTCGTCTGCGGCATACAGCCTTCAAAGGCATCAACCAGAAGAAGAACACCGTCAACCATCATAAGAATTCGTTCAACCTCACCGCCGAAATCAGCGTGACCCGGGGTATCAACGATATTGATTTTTGTATCCTTGTAATGAACGGAGGTGTTTTTTGAAAGAATCGTGATACCTCTTTCTCTTTCAAGGTCATTTGAGTCCATAACTCTGTCCTGCACCTGCTCATTTTCACGGAAAATACCGCTTTGCTTGAGCATTTCATCAACCAGTGTTGTCTTACCGTGGTCAACGTGTGCAATAATTGCAACATTTCTTATACTATCTCTTTTTGACATAATTTTTCACCCTCTTACAACCCTATATTTTAATATATAATAGGTATATAGTCAAGAAATTTTGTTGAAATCCGTACCGTTTTATGCTACAATCAGCAAATAGAAAGAGGTGTTTTTATGATTAGCAGAGAAGAATGGAAATCTTTCAGAGGGTCGCAAAAAAGGCCTGACCATATTATGCTCACCGTTAAGGGTAACCCTGAAACGTCAATGACAGTTACCTGGCGTGCCGACACCGTTATCGAAAACGGTTTTGCTCTTTGCCGTGCAATCGGAACCGAAAACTGGATGCGTTTTGATGCCGAAATGGGTATTTTTGATTCCGATATGGATTCAAGCCACATTTTCTGGGCAGATATGACAGGACTTAACCCTGACACAAAATATGAATACACCGTCGGAAATGATGAATACAGAAGCGAAGTTTACAGCTTTTCGACAATCCCGGAGAATCTTGAGGATTTCAAATTCATCTGTGTTTCAGACGTGCAGACAGGCGGTCCGAATCCTCCTGCCGACTATTCAGGATTCAATGCTTTCCTTAAAGAAACTCTCAAAAAACACCCTGACGTGCGTTTTATTCTTACTGCAGGCGACAACACAAACTGCGGTCAGACCGATATTCAGTGGACAGGTGCTCTTGAAGGCTACAAGGGTATTATGGAAAGCATACCTCTTATGATGAGTATGGGTAACCACGACGATATGGGTTTTGAAAATTACTTCACCTTTGAGGGCAAATACTACTGCGAAAAGGCTGAGTTTTTTTCAAATCAGTTCCGCGGTTCATATCCCTATAACGGTCCCGAAGAATGGAAAACAGCAAACTATTACTTTGATTTCGGCAATGCACACTTTGCGGCTATCGGCATAAGCGGTCCCGAGGACGTCAATGAATGGCTCATTAAAGATGCAGATGCAAGCAACAAGACGTGGAAATTCGGCTCACATCACTTCCCTATCTGCTATGCAGGTTCGGACCTCGCGTGTGATGACTCATACCCGATGATGATGGAAGGTATGGAGAAATTCGACGTTATGTTCAGCGGTCACGAGCACTGTTTCTCCAGAAGCTATCCGCGCCGTAATGAAAATCTTTACGACAAGCCGTCAGAGGGTACTGTTTTCTATAATCTTGGAAGCAGTAACAGAAACCCGTCAAGAATGCTTGCTCTTCCGAAACTCTGGAACGCTGCGTGGTATCCGCACGAAGAGGAGCTTTCAATGTACGCAATTGCTCACGTTGAGGGTAACAGGCTCACTCTCACATCTTATCTTGAAGACGGCAGAGTTGCTGACCGCTGCATTATCGACAAAGAAAATGACAGCATTGAGCCGATTGCGCTTGCTCCCATTTACAAGGATACAAGGATGATGTTCAAGGGTGCAGACCTTGGTCTTTGTGCAAGAACAACACCCGGCGAAAACATTGACGGAGTTTGGTGTGTACCTGCCGCAATACTTTTCCGTTATGCAGGCTTTGACGTTGAACTCAGCGAAGGTGCAGTTTATATCGAGGCTTACCGCCACAAAGCAAAATTCACTGAAGGAAGTGACATCGCAGTTACGGACAGAGGTGAAATGAAGATGGATCACACTGTTGTCCGTATGCACCGTGACCAGCTTTATATTCCCGTTGACGGACTCTGCAAAGCCTTTGATATGCGCTGCAATTATTACACAAGAAACAACATTCTTTCCTTCGAACACGAAAAGCAGGATAAGCCCGTTCCCGTACAACCATAATTTTACACAACTAATCTATTGACAAAAAATTACAAAGGTGATAAAATGTACCCAAATCAAGTGATTTAATCACTTAAAATTTGAAAGGAGATTCACCATGGATCAGATTACAGCATTCTTTGAAAACATTGATTGGAACGCAATTCTCGACGTTGTTATGAACAAAGTTACAGACCTTCTTGTTCAGATCGACTTTTCAAAAGCACTTGATGCTCTTGCAGGTTTAGTTGCAAACTTCATTCCGCCTATATCATAATTAAACTCAATATTAAGCAGTCGAGTAATCGGCTGCTTATTTTTTTGCAGAAAAGTTTAGTTTGACATATTGACAATATTGTATAACAGTGCTAATATATACGTAACGAGGTAGTAAGCTTACTGCCAGTATAGGAAAGGAGAAATATCATGGAACAGATCACAGCATTCCTTGAGGGTATCGATTTTGAAGCTCTCATCGCAACAATCACAGATTTCCTTGCAACAATCGATTTCCAGGCTATCCTCGATGAAATCGTAGCAATGATATCAGGCCTTTTGGCATAATTAATTGTTACATAAGAAAAGAGCAACCTTCGCGGTTGCTCTTTCTCTTTTTATGGGGAAACGACAAATTTATTCCCATTATTTTGTAATAATAAACATTGACCTGTGTGGTAAAAAGTGGTATATTGTTGGTGATGGACAGCATTTGGGTTTTCCTGTTCCAAAACCCCGTAAAAGGAGATGTAACAAATTGAAACATGTCGGAATCGTACGAAGCATTGACCTTGCAGGCAGGATTGTTCTCCCGATTGAAATCAGGAAAGAACTCGACCTTATGGGAGAAGACAGCAAGGTTGAAATTATTGCAAAGGGCAACGAAATCATACTGAAGAAATATGCCGATACCTGCATTTTCTGCCACGATACGTCTGACCTCGTTGATTTTAACGGTCAGAAAATCTGCCGTAAGTGTGCAGGCGAAATCGCAAAAATATAATTAAAACGAGAGGCTTGTGCCTCTCGTTTCCTTTTAATCTTTTTCAATTGTCACAGTATCAAACTTTTCGTTCGTATCTGTGTGATAGCTTGTAAGTTTAAGGGCATCTCCTTTGATTTCAAGAATTGAGTATGTTGTTCTGTTTTCCTGCAAAGCGAACTCACAATATTCGGAAATTTCATCACCCGTACCGCTGTAGTTACTGCCTGACGATGAATTCTGTGTTATATAAAGGGTTCCTTCGGGATTTTTGTAAACTCCGTTTTCGCTGACATCATCCGTTATTTTTTCGTCTTTTATCATATAAGAACGGCTGTAATAATGGTCGTGACCGCTGAGGCAGATATCAATATCAAACTCATCAATATAAGGTACAACCGTAAAACGTGCAAATTTGTTTCCAATATCGTCTGCTCCCCTTGCATCAAACGGGCTGTGATGCATCATAAGCACGCGCCACTTCGCATCGGGGTATGCTTTACAAGCATTTTTGATAAGCCTTCTGTTTGCTGACGGGAAGAAGTTATTTGAATCGACAACAATGAAAAGAACATCATTATGTGAGAAATAATATCCTTTACCTGCAGGCCAGCTGAATAAAGAGAACGTTTTACTGTTCGGATTATTAAAATGATGTCTGTAATTCGGTGTATAAAATTCGTGATTTCCTATAGCCGCTGCAATAGGTGCCGAACGAAGAACTGTGGGAGATTCAAACAAGGTATACTGTTCTTCTGAATAAGAATCTTCAACCTGATCTCCCGAAGAAAGTATAAAATCTATATCCGAATTTTTCTCAAAGGCTGTGTCAAGAGTTTTCGTCCAGCCGTAGGTGTCGTTCTGATAGATTTCTTCCTGCGTACCACTTGAACGTCCTATCTGCGAATCCGTTACAAAAAGCACCTTTGTGGAATCGTCGGTGTCTGTTGTAAAAGAATAAACTTCGCTTTCAGTTTTGTTCACCGTGTAGCTGTAATAATATATTGTGCCTTTTTCAAGGTTATCAGCAGTTGCCGTGTGCGTCCATTCGGCAGCGAAAAGATTCAGGGATGTTTTCACTTTAAGCTTTTCACCGTCACTCAAATCTGCAGACTTTCCGATTACAATGCTCTCACCAAGGCTCGGCGACTGCCAGGAAAAATTTATTTTTGTTTCGTCTTCTCCCGGAGTGAGGGTTATGTAACCCGTGCCGTTGTCTATTGTATCCCAACCCTGTAACCACTCTTCAAATGTGCCGACAGCAGAAGAATTAAAGCTTAATGCAGAAAACGCGATAACTGTTGCAAGAACAAAAGATATTATCCCTTTAAACTTTTTCATATTTTACCTCCCCGGTAATCTTAATAAGATAAGTATACCACATTATTTTCCTTTTTAACAAAAGCTTAACGGAAAATTTATTGACATTTTTTTGTTTAAAATATATAATCGATTTAAAGAAAGGGGCGTGATACATATGGATTTAATGACCGTTGTAAGGTATCTTATACCCGTGCTGTGTCTTGTTATAATCGCATACTGTATCAAGCACCTTCTTCAGAGTAAAGCCCCGAAGGTTACGCCTGCCTGCCTTATCGACGAGCTTACGGGAGACGAATACCTTATCACTAACTGGGAAACATCTGTCGGCAGAAGCAACGCCTGTGATATCGTGCTTAACTACCCGTCTGTTTCAAGATTTCACGCTGTTATTGCAAAGCACAAAAAAGGTTGGGTTATCACCGATACCAACTCTTCTTCGGGTACAACTATCGGTAAAACAAAGGTTGAACGCACTGCAGTTATAAGTGACGGTGACGTTGTGTCCTTTGGCGGAATTGTTCTCCGTTTCAGAATAAAATAAAAAGGAAGCTGTTATTCGATTTTAACGAAAAACAGCTTCTATTTTTTATGCCTGAGATCGTATTTTTTGATACTTTTCTCTTGAACAAAAATACATTTATATGGTAAAATATTATGAATGATTTAAAAATTAGTTTTGGAGGCTGATTTTATGAAATACATTGATTTTGACGAAACAAGAGAGCTCGACCTCATACCTATCGGACGAGTTGCAATCGACTTCAACCCGACCGACTATTACAACACACTTGACAAGTGTGAAAACTACAAAAAGTACGTCGGCGGTTCACCTGCAAACATTGCAGTAGGTCTTGCAAGACTCGGCAAAAAGGTCGGATTTATCGGCAAGGTTTCCGACGACCAATTCGGTACATACGTTGAAAATTTCTTCAAGGATGAGGGTATCGACATTTCACACATCACCCGCACAAAGGGTGGAGAAAAGCTCGGTCTTACATTCACGGAAATCAAATCAGAACATGAAAGCAGCATCCTTATGTACCGTGACGGTATCGCTGACCTTATGCTTCATCCCGATGACGTAGATGAGGATTATATCAGGAGTGCAAAGGCTATCCTCATCAGCGGTACTGCTCTTTCACAGAGCCCGTCAAGAGAAGCCTGTCTTAAGGCAATGTACCTTGCAAAGAAGGTTGGCACAAAGGTTATCTTCGACATCGACTACCGTCCGTACAATTGGAAGAATGCAGACGAAATTGCAATTTACTATTCCGTCGTTGCTTCAAACAGCGATATGGTTATGGGTTCACGCGAGGAATTTGACCTCACAGAGGCAATTTCAGCTCCCGGCAGAACAGACAAAGAAACTGCAGCTCACTGGATGAGCATGGGCAATAAAATTGTTATCATCAAACACGGTAAAGAAGGTTCAACAGCTCACACAGCTGACGGCGAATATTCAATCAAACCCTTCCCCGTAAAGGCATTCAAGTCCTTCGGCGGCGGTGACGGCTACGGTTCAGCTTTCATTTACGGTCTTCTTGAAGAGTGGGATATTATGGACTGTCTTGAGCTCGGCAGTGCATCGGCTTCAATGCTCGTAGCAGCTCACGGTTGTTCACTCTTTATGCCGACGGTTGATGAAATCAAGGCATTTATTAAAGACGAAAAAGAAAAATACGGCGAAATGGTCGCACGTGCATAAGGAGGTTACTATGGAAACTGTAAGACTTACCTTAGGTGAGGCTATCGTAAGATACCTCGACAATCAGTATGTTACAATCGAGCATAACGGAGAAATGATTGAAAGCAAGTACGTTGATTATTTCTACACAGTTTTCGGTCACGGTTGCGTTCTCGGTGTTGGTGAAGCTCTTTCACAGGCTGAGCATTCAATCAAGGTTATGCAGGGCAGAAACGAGCAAGGTATGGCTCAGGCTGCAGCATCTTACGGCAAGATGACAAACAGAATGAAGATTATCCCCTGTATTTCTTCAATCGGCCCCGGTGCCGCAAATATGGTTACTGCTGCTGCGATGGCAACTGTTAACAATATGCCTCTTCTTCTTTTTATGGGTGACACTTTTGCATCACGTCAGCCCGACCCCGTTCTTCAGCAGATTGAACAGCTTCACGACAGCACAGTTACAACAAACGATGCTTTCAAGGCTGTTACAAGATATTTTGACAGAATCACACGTCCCGAGCAGATTATGACTGCACTCACAAACGCAATGCGTGTACTTACAGACCCCGGTCATTGCGGTGCTGTTGCAATTGCTCTTTGTCAGGACGTGCAGGGCGAAAGCTTTGACTACCCTGCTGAATTCTTCAGAAAAAGAGTTCATTTCATCCCCCGTCAGATTCCCTGTGACTACGAAGTACGTCAGGTTGCAGAAAAAATCAAAGAGAGTAAGAAGCCTCTTGTTATCGTCGGCGGCGGTGTAAGATATTCTCTTGCAGGCGAAACAGTCAAGGCATTCTGCGAGAAGCACAACATCCCCTTCTCTGAAACTCAGGCAGGTAAATCCGCTATCGAATCAAGCCATTACCTCAACGTCGGCGGTATCGGCGTTACAGGTAACTCAAGCGCAAACGTGCTTGCAAAGGACGCTGACCTTATTATCGGTATCGGTTCGAAATTCACAGACTTTACAACCTCTTCAAAGTGGCTCTATGCTGACAAGCAGGTTGTTACAATCAATGCAAGTGCTTTCCACGCAGGCAAGCTCGACAGCATCAAGATGGTTGCCGATGCAAACGAGGGTGTAAAGGCTCTTGAAAAGTATCTCGACGGCTACAAAACAGCTTACACAACTGAAATCGCTGATGCAAAGGCTGACTGGGACAAGGAAATGGACAGACTTGCTTCCTGCACATATTCAGAAGATTATGTTCCCGAAATCCCGAATCACGTTGACGATGCAGTTTCAGGCTTCGTAAAGGCAACGGGCGGTGTTATCACACAGACTGCCGCACTTGCACTTATCCGTAAGCTTATTCCCGAAAACGCAATCGCAGTCGGTGCAGCAGGTTCACTCCCCGGCTGTATGCAGAGAATGTGGACAACAGACGCAATTGATTCCTATAATATGGAATACGGCTTCTCTTGTATGGGTTACGAAATCGCAGGTGCTTTCGGTTCAAAGCTCGCTTATCCCGACCGTGAGGTTTACGCTTTCTCAGGCGACGGAAGCTATAATATGCTCCACTCTGAAATGATCACAGCTCTTCAGGAAGGCAAGAAAATCAATGTTCTTCTTTTTGATAACGCATCATTTGGCTGTATCAACAATCTTCAGATGGGTCAGGGTATTGAAGCTCTCTGCACAGAGTCACGTTACCGTGTCGGCGACGAGCCTATCCGCGACGGCGAGTTTATGAACATCGACTATGCCGCTTGCGCAAAGGGCTACGGTTACGTTACATACACAGCAAAGACTATGGATGAGCTTGAGGCTGCTCTTCTTGATTCCTTCAAGCAGACAAAACCGACACTCATTGATATAAAGGTACTTCCGAAGTCTATGACAGACGGCTACGGCGGATGGTGGAACGTTGGTTGCTCCGATATTCCCCGTACGGAAAAAGGCAAGGAAGCACTCAAAGAAAGAACAGAACACTTGCTCGAAGCAAGAAAGTATTGATAAAGGAGAGTTAATATGAACGCAGAAAAAATCAAGCTCGGTATCGCTCCCATCGGCTGGACAAACGACGATATGCCTGACCTCGGCGGTGAAATCACATTCGAACAGTGCGTAAGTGAAATGGCACTTGCAGGCTATAAGGGTTGCGAAATCGGCAATAAATATCCGAAGACAGTTGAAGGTATGCACGAATACCTTGACATCAGAGGACTTGAAATCGCAAACCGTTGGTTCTCTTCATTCATCCTCACAAAACCTTTTGAGGAAGTTGAAAAGGATTTCAGAGAAAACTGCGAATTTCTTAAGGGTTGCGGTGCAAAGCGTATCGGTGCTTCTGAGCAGAGCTACAGCATTCAGGGACAGATGGAAACACCCGTTTTTGAAAAGAAGTATGTTATGAATGACGAAGAGTGGAAGAAGTTCACAGACGGACTTTCAAAACTCGGTAACATCGCAAAAGAATACGGCATCACTCTCGTTTATCACCACCATATGGGTACAGTTGTTCAGACAGCTGAGGAAATTGACAAGATGATGGATATGTGTGACCCCGATGCAGTTTACCTTCTCTTCGATACAGGTCATCTCGCATACTGCGGTGAGGACTATATGGCAGTTCTTAAGAAGTATGCTAAGAGAATCAAGCACGTTCACCTCAAAGACATCCGTCCTGAAATCGTAGCTAAGGTTAAGGCTGAGAGCCTTTCATTCCTTCAGGGCGTACGTCTTGGTGCTTTCACAGTACCCGGTGACGGAACAATCGACTTCAAGCCTGTTTTCGACGTTCTTGACGAGGCTGATTACGAGGGTTGGATGCTTGTTGAAGCTGAGCAGGATCCTGCAATCGCAAATCCGTTCAAGTACGCTAAGATGGCAAGAGAATATATCGCTGAAAAAGCTGGTATCTAAAGGAGAAATTAAAAATGGCTGAAAAAATCAAGTATTTTGTCAACGGTCAGTACGTTGAATCAAAAACAGACAAATATTACGAACTTGTGAATCCCAGCACAGGTGAAATCACAGGCTATGCTCCCAACTGTACTGCAGAAGAGGTTGAGGGTGCAATCGCTGCCGCTAAGGCTGCATATCCCGCATGGAGTGCAACTCCCGCAATCAAGAGAGCTCAGATCATGTACAAGGTACGTGACCTTCTTATGGAGCATATGGAAGAGCTTACATACCTTGTAGCTGAAGAAAACGGTAAGGTATGGAGCGAAGCTGAAGGCGACGTTCTTAAGGCTAAGGAAGGCACAGAGCTTGCAACTCAGGTTCCGTCACTTATGATGGGCGAAAGCACAATGGACGCTTCAAAGGGTTACGACACAGTTCTTTATCGTGAATCAATGGGTGTTTTCGCAGGTATCGTTCCTGTTAACTTCCCTGCTATGATTCCTTTCGGTTGGATGGCTCCCGTTTGCCTTGCAACAGGTAACACAATGGTTCTCAAGGCTGCAAGCCTTACACCGAGAACAGCTCTCAGAATTGCAGGTCTTTACAAAGAAGCAGGCGTTCCCGACGGTGTTATCAACATCGTTACATGTTCAAGAAACGAAATCAACGTTCTTCTTGACAGCCCCGACGTTAAGGGTATCACATTCGTTGGTTCAACTCCCGTTGGTAAGCTCATTTATGAGCGTGCTGCAAAGGCAGGTAAGAGAGTTCAGGCTCTCTGTCAGGCAAAGAACCACGCTCTTGTTCTTGAAGACACACCGATTGAAAGAACAGCTGCAGGTGTTATCAACTCAGCTTTCGGTTGTGCAGGTCAGAGATGTATGGCACTCTCCTGCTGTGTTGTTCAGGAAAGCATTGCTGACGCATTCGTTGCAGAGCTTGTTAAGCAGGCTAAGGCTATCAAGGTAGGCCCCGGCTACGACAAAACTTCAAAGCTCGGACCAATCACATATAAGAAACACTATGACGAAGTTATTGCAGACATTAACAAAGGTGTTGCTGAGGGTGCAGAGCTTGTTCTCGACGGTAGAAACTGTGTTGTTGAAGGCTATGAAAACGGCTTCTATGTAGGCCCGACAATCTTTGACAAGGTTACTCCTGAAATGACAATCGGTGACGAAGAAATCTTCGGACCGGTTCTCAGTATCAAGAGAGTCAAGACCTTTGAAGAAGGTCTTAAGCTTATGAACGCTAACCCGTACGCAAACGGTTCGGTTATCTTCACACAGAACGGTTATTATGCACGTGAGTTCACACGTCACACAGACGGCGGTATGGTCGGCGTTAACGTTGGTATCCCCGTGCCGATCGGATTCTTCCCCTTCTCAGGTCACAAGGATTCATTCTTCGGTGACCTCCACTGCCTCGGTAAGGATTCATACAGATTCTTTACAGAAAGCAAGTGCGTAACAACACGTTGGTTTGACGAAGAAGAAATGAAAAAGACAGAAGTTTCCACCTGGGACGGAACAATATAATAAAGGAGCTTGAAAGTTATGATTAATGTTGGTATTATCGGCGCAGGCCGTATCGGTAAGGTTCATTGCGAATCAATTATGAGATATGTTAAAAATGCAACAGTTAAGGCTGTTGCTGACCCCTTCCTTAACGACGAAACAATCGCTTGGGCAAAAGGTCTCGGTATTGAAGAGTTCTACACAGACTATCACAAAATCCTTGAGGATAACGATATTCAGGCAGTTCTTATCTGTTCTTCAACAGATACACACTCAACAATTTCACTCGAAGCTATCGCAGCAGGCAAGCACATTTTCTGCGAAAAGCCGATTGACCATGATGTAAACAAGATTCTTGAAGTTAAGGCTGCTCTTGAAAACAGCAACGTTAAGTATCAGGTAGGATTTAACCGTCGTTTTGACCACAACTTCAAGGCTGCAAGAAAGGCTGTTGAAGGCGGTCAGATCGGTGACCTCAACATCCTTAAGGTTTGCTCAAGAGACCCCGGTGCTCCTCCGGTAAGCTACATCAAGGTTTCAGGTGGTATCTTCCTTGATATGACAATCCATGATTTTGATATGGTTCGCTTTATGTCAGGTTCTGAGGTTGAGCAAGTATTTGCTTACGGTGCAGTGCTCGTTGACCCCGCTATCGGCGAAGCTGGCGACATTGACACAGCAGTTATTTCAATGAAGCTCGCTAACGGTGCTATCGCAGTTATCGACAACTGCCGTCGTGCAAGCTACGGTTACGACCAGAGAGTTGAAGCTTTCGGTTCACTCGGTCAGGTTGCAATCGGCAACGATTCTGAATCAACAGCTGTTATTTCTGATGCAAACGGCGTTCGCGGTGAAGTTCCCCTCAACTTCTTCCTTGAAAGATATATGGGTGCTTACGTTGAAGAAATCACAGAGTTCATCGACTGCATCGTAAACGATAAGGAAGTAAGCGTTGGTCTTGACTGCGGTCTTCAGCCCGTACTCATCGGTCTTGCTGCAAAGAAGTCACTCGTAACAGGTATGCCTGTTAAAATAGCAGACATCGCTGCTGAATATTCATTATAATCTTTAACTGATAAAACACCGTCGGAGTATGGCACTTCGGCGGTGTTTTGCTTCTAAAACAGAATAAATATTGCATTTTTGTCGGAAATTAGTTACAAAAAGTTACAGAAATTTCTGAAATGTCATAATTTCGTAACATTTGTGTGTTATAAGTATATTTGTCGGGTTTCGACGAAACTAAAAAAAGGACGATTTTTATGCATATTAAAAACTACATAAAGAAAGCTCTTATTGTTTTACTCGCGGTAATTACTGTTTTATCTTCCACAACAGTTGGTTCATTTGCAGCATCTGTTCCGACGAACAAAACAGTTCAGACTATTTTTGATTTCCTTGTTGATGAAATGGGACTCAACTCCGCAGCTGCCTGCGGTGTTCTTGCTAACATCGAACAGGAATCAAACTTCAACCCCAACCTTTACGGTGACAATGGTTCAAGCTACGGCATCTGCCAGTGGCATAACGGAAGATTTGATAACCTCAAAAGCTTCTGTGCAAAGAATGGCTATTCCTGGAAAACACTTGAAGGTCAGCTCTACTTCCTTAAATATGAGCTTGAAAAGCAGGAAAGCACAACAGGCTATATTCTTGATAAAATCAAGGTTGTTCCTAACTCAGCACAGGGTGCTTATCAGGCAGCTTACGACTGGTGCTACTACTTTGAGCGCCCCGCTAACAAAACCGCTAAATCTGAAGCAAGAGGCACACGTGCAAAAGAAGATTACTGGCCCGTATACAAGCTTGTTTACAACATCGGAGACGTTAACAGTGATAATAAAATAAATTCAACTGATGCGCTTAAGGTGCTTGAATACTCAGTAGGAAAAGCAAATCTTAACAAGAGTCAGCTCAAAGCCGGCGACATTGACAAGAACGGTCAGGTTAATTCTCAGGATGCCTACATTATTCTTTCAATCTCATCAGGCAAAGCTAACATAAACAGCTACAAATAATAAATCAAGACCTCGGATTTTTCCGAGGTCTTTTTTAGTTAGCTTTATTCATTGCCTTGTCAATTTCACCGTCAAGCATATACGGCAGAACTTCGGTCGCTTTTGCAATCGCCTTTTTCAGCTCTTCCATTTCATCCTTTTTGAATGTGGAAAGCACCCAATCCGCCAGGTTATAATCGGGATGTGGTTTTGCTCCCACACCAACCTTGATTCGCGGAAAATTATCCGAATTAAGATGATAGATAATGCTCTTTATCCCGTTGTGTCCGCCATCCGTGCCCTTACGTCTTATACGAAGCTTTCCGCAAGGAAGCGAAATATCATCGAAAATAACGATAATTTTTTCAGGCGGGATTTTATAAAACTGAGAAATCTCCCTGACTGACTCTCCACTGTTATTCATAAAAGTCTGCGGTTTAACAAGAAGACATCTGTGACCTGATATAACAGTATCGCCGATAAGTGCCTTATATTTAAGCTTTTTAATTTCAACATTTTCTTCAACGGCAATATGGTCAAGTGTAAGGAAACCTGCGTTGTGTCTTGTGAATTCATAGTCCCTACCCGGGTTTCCGAGACCCACGACCATAAACTCAGGTGAACCTGACGGCACTGCTGTTGCTTTTTTTCTTAAAAACATTTTTTACTCCTTGTTTAGGGAAACAGTACAAATCCGAACCCGTTTTTTACGGGTGGATTTCCGTTATCCCTTCGTTAAAATACTCGCAAATCCGTAAGGATTTGCTGTGTTTTGTGCCTTGGTATACCGAAAATCTCCCTCGTAAAAAATCTACGACCCAAAAGGCGAAGATTTTTATTGGATTTTCGGTGGCTGAGAGTGCAGGAAGGCTGACGCCTTTCAAACTCAAAACGCCGGAAAGCCTTGAAAAGAACGACTTTTGGGCGAGTTCGGATTTGTACTGTTTCCCTATATCAAAACTATCGGGACGGATAACCGTCCCGAAACATTTTTAGAATTTAACAGGCATATAAGCAGTTGTAACCTTTGACCAATCATCAACTGAATCCGATGAGTTATCCATAAGTGTGTATGAAATCTTAATATCCATACTCTGAAGGGTTGCAACGATTTCTTCTTCAGTCTCGAACTTTGAAGTGTCAATATATGCGTCCAGAGCCACATGGTTTCCTCTGCCTGCAGGAATACCGTATTCAGTGTCAAGCTCAGTATCAATAATCAGATTTTCTGTCTGCTTTGATTTAACAAATCTAAGTGCAGAATCCTTTGAATTTGAATTAAGAACGTAAACAAAAACGCTGACATGCTTCCAGGTTGTTCCGCTTTTGATCATCTTTTCAGCCTTTGCTTTGTCGATTCCTAACTCACCTGCTTTTTCCGTCAAACGGCGCTTCATATTGTCGTTTACGCTGTCAAGAGGTTTCTGGATACTGATATAATACAGTTCTCCTGTTTTCTCGGTAACTTTCGTTGTTGCGCCCGATTTTGTTGTTCCGTCCACCTTTTCAGGATAGACCGTAACATCAACCTTGAATGTTCCGTTTTCTGCTGAAGGCAATGCAAGCTCACCCGTAGCGTTTGTATCTGCATCTTTTGTCGGTTGCTCATCATCACCTTTTTTGCATCCGAATGATGAAAGCAGAACACCTGCAACAAGTATGAGTGACGCTGCTCTGATTAAAATATTCTTGTTCATAGTCTACCTCTTATTTCTGCCATTTATAGGGCTTTTTCTTTGAAATCCAATCTTTCTTGATTGTCTGTCTTGAACGCGCAATTGCAAGTGCATTATCAGGAACATCCTCAGTAATAACCGAGCCTGCTGCTGTATAGCTGTTCTTACCTACGCTGACGGGAGCAACAAGATACGTGCTGCAGCCGAGGAATGCGTGATCATCGACCTTTGTGCGGTTCTTTTCCTTACCGTTATAGTTAACTGTCGCACATCCGCAACCTACGTTGATGTCTGTACCGAAGTCTGCATCACCGATATAAGAAAGATGTGAAACACTCGTTCTGTCGCCGACTTTTGCGTTTTTGAACTCAACGAAGTTACCTGCCTTTACACCCTCGCCGATAACACAGTCAGGTCGTATTCTTGCGAACGGACCGATTGTTGTTCCGTTCTTAACCGTTGAAGAGTAGCACTGAGTGTTATTAAGAGTAACATTGTCACCGATAACGCTGTTTTCAATCAGGCTGTTCGGACCGATAACACAGTTTTCACCGATTACGGTATCACCCTTAATGATAGTACCCGGAAGAATTTCAGTCTCTACCCCAATTTTAACGCCGGGACTTATCATGATACCGTCAGCACACGGAATTGAAACGCCGTCAAGCATAAGGTCTTCCATAACCTTTCTGCGTGCAATTTCATTAAGCTGCTGAAGCTGAACTCTGTCGTTAGCACCGAGAACAACATCGGGATTGCCTGCCTCGTAGGCAACAGCATTAAGATTCTTTTCAAGAATAACCTCAATCGCATCCGTAAGGTAATACTCAGCCTGATGCTTCTTATCATGCATTTCTACGATACCTTCAAGCGACTCAAGCAAAACAGAGCAGTTGAACCAATACGCACCCGAATTCACTTCGTTTATCATCTTCTCGGCATTGTTCGCATCGTTTTCTTCAACAATCTTCTTAAGACATTTATCCTTATTACGGATGATTCTTCCGTAACCTTTGGGATTGTCAATCTTTGCAGAAATGATTGTAACCGCATTCTTATGTGAAGCATGGTATTCGTATGCCGTGCTGATTGTCTTCGCATCAATCAGCGGAGCATCGCCGTTAAGGATGAGAATATCCCCCGGGGTATGAGCCTTGATGAAATCCTTAGCCTGCATAACTGCGTGACCCGTACCGAGCAGTTCCTTCTGCTCAACGATGCTGAATTTACCTCCGAGATGAGCTTCAAGCTCCTCGCGTCCGTGACCGGTAACAACACAGATATCGTCAACACCGCCTGCGATTGCCGCATCGGTTACCCAATCTATCATAGGTTTGAAAAGCACCTCAGCAAGAGCCTTGGGCTTTGATGTTTTCATACGCTTACCCTCGCCTGCCGCGAGAATCAATGCACAATTTTTTCCCATAAACAAACCTCCGATTCTGAATATATAATTATACAAATTTATTATCGCAGAAAAACGGTTTAATTACAATAGCAAAATCAGGATTTTTTTGCGACAAATTTCACAAAATTTCGAACAGGATATTGTAACACTAAATTCGGGTTTGTGGGGGTGTTTTAAATAAAAAACGTAGGGTCGATTCACGAATCGACCGTTAAAATAGAATAAATTTGAACGGGACGTCGAGGACGTCGTCACCTACGCAGTTGCCTGAATCTTGTTCGTAGGGGCGCGCATTGCGCGTCCGTTGAATTACGCAGATTTTTCGCGGACGACCGATGGTCGCCCCTACGATGTTAATTGAACATTTTGCTCTACAAACCCGCATTTGTCGATATCATTTTGCAACCTTAAAATGTACACTTTACAATTTTCTCCATTTTTCGTCAGTTAATACAAAAAAATCCTTTTTCACATCCTACAAATTTCCATAAAAAAGTATAGACATTTTGCATAAGTGTGTGATATACTACCTTATGAATGTTAGTGGGATATTATGCCTGTTAACACCCATATTAGTATATTATTATTTTGGAGGTATAAAAATGGCACACAAGTTTGTTTACCTTTTCAAAGAGGGTAACGCATCAATGCGTGAGCTCCTCGGCGGTAAGGGTGCTAACCTTGCTGAGATGACAAGTCTCGGCCTTCCCGTTCCCCAGGGCTTCACTGTTACAACAGAAGCTTGTACACAGTACTATGAGGACGGCAGAAAGATCAATGATGAAATCCAGGCTGAAATCATGGAGTACATCGACAAGATGGAAGAGATCACCGGCAAAAAGTTCGGCGATACAGAGAATCCTCTCCTCGTTTCAGTTCGTTCAGGTGCTCGTGCTTCAATGCCCGGTATGATGGACACAATCCTCAACCTCGGTCTTAACGAAGAAGTTGTTGAAGTTATGGCAGCTAAGTCAGGCAATGCTCGTTGGGCATATGACTGCTACAGAAGATTTATCCAGATGTATTCCGACGTTGTTATGGAAGTTGGTAAGAAGTATTTCGAACAGCTTATCGACGAAATGAAGGAAGACAGAGGCGTTACACAGGACGTTGAGCTCACAGCTGATGACCTTAAGGAACTCGCTGAGCAGTTCAAGGCTGAGTACAAGTCAAAGATCGGTAAGGACTTCCCGTCAGATCCGAGAGAGCAGCTCATGGGTGCTGTTGAGGCTGTTTTCCGTTCATGGGACAACCCGCGTGCTAACGTTTACCGTCGTGACAACGATATCCCGTATTCATGGGGTACAGCTGTTAACGTTCAGGCTATGGCTTTCGGTAACATGGGTGACGATTGCGGTACAGGTGTTGCTTTCACACGTGACCCCGCTACAGGTGACAAGGGCCTTATGGGTGAATTCCTTGTTAACGCTCAGGGTGAAGACGTTGTTGCAGGCGTTCGTACTCCGATGCCGATCGCACAGATGGCTGACAAGTTCCCCGAGGCTTATGCAGAATTCGTAAAGGTTTGCGCAATTCTTGAAGATCACTACAGAGATATGCAGGATATGGAGTTCACTATTGAAGGTGGCAAGCTCTATATGCTTCAGACAAGAAACGGTAAGAGAACAGCTAAGGCTGCTCTTAAGATCGCTTGCGACCTCGTTGACGAAGGCATGATCGATGCTAAGAAGGCAGTTGCTATGATCGACCCGAGAAACCTTGATACACTCCTCCACCCGCAGTTCGACGCTAAGGTTCTCAAGGCTGCTACTCCTGCAGGTAAGGGTCTCGGTGCTTCTCCGGGTGCTGCTTGCGGTAAGGTTGTATTCACAGCTGAAGATGCTGTTGAATGGAACGAGAGAGGCGAAAAGGTTGTTCTTGTTCGTCTTGAGACTTCACCGGAAGACATCACAGGTATGAAGGCTGCTCAGGGTATCCTCACAGTTCGTGGCGGTATGACATCTCACGCTGCTGTTGTTGCTCGTGGTATGGGTACATGCTGCGTATCAGG
>JAZSPL010000030.1:0-104331 GCA_045537435.1 Acutalibacteraceae bacterium | reverse complement strand
AGCTGGATAAGCTGAACGAGGCAAGAGAATCCCTTGCAAGGATAATCGCCAACAAGACAGGCAAAAGTATCAGGACGATCTACAAGCTCACCGCAAACGACACATATTACAGTGCCGAGGAAGCAGTAGCTTTCGGTCTTGCAACTGAGATCCTGAGGGAGGTGTAAGCCGTGAAAAACGTACGAACTCTCGCCAATGGGATAACTGTTTCAAACGACACAAGAAAGACAGGGCTTAACAACAATGATATGATAATAGGCTCGTCAGGAAGCGGAAAAACGGGCGGATATGTTATCCCGAATCTTCAGAATATAACGGGAAGTATGGTTGTTTCGGATACAAAAAAACAGCTTTACAAAAGCTTTAAAAGAGAGCTTGAAAAGAAAGGCTATGATGTTTATATCCTTGATTTTGTAAACCCCATGAATTCCTGCGGATATAACCCTCTCGCTGAAATACGCCGTTATAAAAACGGAAAATACTGCGATAAGGATATTACCACTCTTGCGGATATAATTATGCCAATTCTTTCAAAGCAGGATCCTTTCTGGGAACAGGCAGCGGCATCGCTTCTCAACTTTCTTATTTCATACTGTCTTGAAGCACTCCCCGAAAAAGACCATAATATGACGACTGTCTGTGACCTTTTCAACGCTGTCATCACTCCCGAGGGAATGTTGCCTTTTGAGTTATGGACAAAGAAAAATCCCGATAGTTACAGTGCAAGAAAAATAAACCATATAATTTCGATAAGAGAAACAGACAAAACATGGTCTTGTATAGTTGAATTTTTAAACTGTGCTTTAGAACCATTTATGTTCAGCGAGGCAAAAACGATTTTTCAGAATGAAAACAATTTCTCGCCCGTAATACTCGGAAAGAAAAAGAGCGTTCTTTTTATCAATGTAAGCGACACTGACGGAAGCCTTGACCGCCTTGTAAATATCTTCTATACCCAGACACTCAACAGACTCTGTTCTGAAGCCGATGAAAACAAAGACGGAAAACTTGATGTTCCCGTGAGAATAATTATGGACGATTTCGCGGCGGGTGCAAAAATACCCGATTTTCAGAAAATAGTTTCTGTTATCCGTTCGAGAGAGATTTCGGTAAGCCTTATTCTTCAGAGTTTAAGTCAGCTTGAATCAATGTATTCTCATCCCGAGGCGCTTACCATTGTCAATAACTGTGACCATCTTTTATATCTCGGTTGTCAGGATATGGAGACGGCTGAATTTATAGGTTGCCGTGCATTCAAACCCGCAGATTTTATCCTCTGTCTTCCGAGAGATCAGGCTATTCTCATAACAAACGGCGAAAAGGCAAAGTTTGTTGAAAAGATAAAGCCTTACAGCACACTCGAACGCAACGCTGAAACAGAAAAGTCCTCCGAAAAAAATTATACGGCATAAAAAATTCCCTCAGATTTTTCTGAGGGATTTTTTTCTGCGAAAGACTACCTAAACGGAGCAGAAACAGGGGTAAAAAAGCGAAAAGGTGCGTAACTGTACTGTTCAACAAATTGGTATTTATATTACACGATTGAAAAACTCTCCGTTTTCAAATCACAATAATATCTTCCACTATCTGCGTTAAATCTCAAAACACAATAGTCAGGGTCAGTAACTCCGCCTTTATAGAACATAGTGTCCCCCTTGCACCAAATCATATCTTTCGTCTTTTGGTCGGTTAACACTTCCATTTTACCTTTTAACATAACACCAGTGTACTTAATAAATCCTTTATGGTAGAAATAAATGCTGGCATTTGGATTATTCATATACTGTTTAACTCTCATAGAAGAAGTGTTTGTTGAAAAATAAAATTGGTGCAAACCATTGATTTTCCTCGGTTTAAGCATCGCTTTTACATTAGGAAATCCATCTTCATCAACAGAACAGATAAAAGCAACTTTTTGTTTCTTGATAAATTCTGCAATTTTGCTGTTATCCATAATATCCCACCCTCAAATTCTTATTTATCAAACTGATTATATCACACATAATCTAAAATTACAATCGGGTGCGGGTGTCCGTTATTCATTATTAATTATTCATCAGCGAAGCGATTTCATTATTCATTAAGAAAAGTCGCATAACAACAATGAAAAATGAAAAATGAATATTGAATAATGAATAATAAAAAAAGAAAAGCCACACTATCGTGCGACTTTTCTTTTTTTGGCGGAGAGCAAGGGATTCGAACCCTCGAACAGTTTATGGCTGTTACACGATTTCCAGTCGTGCTCCTTCGGCCAGCTCGGACAACTCTCCGTATCTGCCTTACAGCCATATTATTATAACCAACAACGACTTAAAAATCAAGTGTATTTTTAAATTTAATTTCTGCAAAATCACTTATCTGATTACAGCATAACCGCAGATGGGGAGATTGAGAGAAGAAACTTTTTCTTCGTTTAATACATCCTCGTATTTGCGGTCAAGGGGGATGTACTTTTCGTCATCCGCAAAGTTCATAACGAAAATATAATCTCCACGTTTAACAACGCTGACACCTTCGGGTGTAGTGAACGGTGAAGCACCGAGGTCGATTTTTGCTGAAATTTCCCCTATAAAATCATCAAAGAAGCTGCCCTCATTTGAGAATGCAACATAATATGCTTTGCCTTTGCCGTAGCTGTTAACCGTAACGGCAGGTGAACCGCTGTAAAAATCATCTTCGTATGTGCCGAGGGTTTCAGCCGTATTCGCGTGAAGAATGTCGCAGAAATTGATTGCATCGTAAAGTTTGCCATTATATGAAACTGAATTTTTCATTCCCTCGGGGATAGAATCTGTTTCCTCGCACCAAATGCCGAAAACATCCTTAAGTTTGCCGGCAGGGAAACCTCCGAGGTAGCATAAATCATCCTTGTCAACAATACCCGTCAGGTAACCTGCGACGAAATTACCGCCGTTTCGAACATATTCTTCAATACGGTCGATTGTGCCGTCCTTGAGCATATAGAGGAACGGTGCAATTATAAGGTCGTATTTCTTGTAATCTGCATCCATCGGGATGATATCAACGGCGATACCTTTTTCCCATAAAGGCTTGTACCATTTCAGACATTCGCCGAAATAGTTACGCTCAATGTTGTTGTATCCGCAGAAAACGCTTGTTGCCCATTTGTTCTGCCAATCGTAAATGATTGCAGCCTTGCCGTTGTATCCCTTGCCGACAACGCCGTCAAGCTTTTTTAGTACAGTGCCGAGGTGCGAAACTTCCTTGAAAACTCTCGTGTTTTCGTGTCCGCAATGGTCAACAACGGCACCGTGGAATTTCTCGTGTCCTCCGCGGCTCTTTCGCCATTGGAAGTACTGTACGCTGTCTGCACCGTGGGCTACTGCCTGAATTGAAGACTGTTCCTGTCTGAAAGGCTTCGGTATTTTGTTTATATCGTGCCAGTTAACAATTGACGGAGTGCTTTCCATAAGGAAGAAGGGCTGACCGTCCTTAAGAGAACGGAAATTATCGTGAACAAATGCTGTTTCAACAGCCTCGCTATGTGTTGCGCCCCTGTCCCAGGCAGGGTAATTATCCCAGGAAACAAGGTCAAGATGCTTTGCAAAATCCTGATAATCAATTCCGACATGCATTCGCATCAAGTTGGTAGTAATAGGGATATCGGGAGTGATTTCACGAAGCGGAGCAATCTCGTTTTCGTAGAATGAGATATGACTGTCGGAAACAAATCTTTTCCATGCAAGATTCAGCGCAATAACGTGGTTTTCGCCTCTGTCCTTCGGGGAATTAATCTGTGACCAATCCGTTATCTTATGGCTCCAAAAGCCGTTCCACCATTTGAAATTAAGCTCATCGAGGTCTTTGTAGTGCTCCTTCAACCAATCCCTGAAAGCTTCCTGGCAAAGCTCACAATGGCACTCACCGCTGTATTCGTTGGAGATATGCCACATCTTAACGGCAGGATGATTTTTGTATCTCTCTGCAAGAAGAGTGTTGATTTTTCTGACTTTTTCGCGGTAAATCGGCGATGTCATACAATGGTTATGACGCACGCCGTATTCGTTTCGGATTCCGTTTTCATTGACACGCAAAACTTCGGGATATTTCTGTGCAAGCCACGCAGGTCTTGCGCCCGACGGAGTTGCGAGAATGACATCCTTACCGTTTTTGTGAAGCTTATCAAGGATTTTATCAAGCCATTCAAAGTTGTAAATGCCCTCTTCAGGCTCAAGCATTGACCATGCAAAAATGCCGACGGTTGCGCTGTTTACGTTCGCAAGATTCATAAGTCGCATATCTTCATCCCAAATCTCGGGGGTGTCAATCCACTGGTCGGGATTGTAGTCGCCACCGTGAATAATATAATCAAAAAACTTTTTATCCATAAAATCAGCCCCTAATGTTTTTTAATATTCTAACAAATTGAACATAATTTTTCAATAATGAAAGATAAATGTTATTGAAAATATAAAATTATTATGCTAAAATGAAAACATAAACTGAGGGGAGGAGATGCAATGAAGAAATTTATAGCTGTTCTTTTAAGTGTAATTGTTCTTTTGACCTGTTTTGCGATGCCTTCTTCGGCAGAAGAATACCCGATAAAAAGAGAAAATCTGCAGGTGCGTGACCCGTTTGTTCTTGCATATGAAGGAAAGTATTATATGTACGGTACCTGCCTTAGTCAGGATGAGGGTTACGGATGTGTTGTGAGCGAAGATCTTGAAAATTGGTCAGAGAGAATTCAGATTTTTTCTCCCGATGAAAATTTCGACGGCTACGCTGATTTCTGGGCACCTGAGTGCCATTATTATAAAGGTGCGTTTTATCTGTTTGCGACCTATCGCTCAAGAGCCAGCGAAAAAAGAGGCACAGCGATTTTTAAATCCGATTCTCCTACAGGTCCGTTTGAGCAGATTTCTGACGGTCACATTACTCCGAAAAACACGGACTGTATTGACGGTACACTCTACATTGACGAAGACGGTCAGCCTTGGATGATTTTCGTAAACGAATGGACATCAAGTCCTGACGGAATGGGTGAGATGTCCGTCGCAAAACTCAGCGATGACCTGACACATTTCGTATCCGAACCGAAAATGATTTTCAGGTCGAACAAGCATATTTGGACAAACGGCGGAGTTACCGACGGTCCGTTTGTTTATAAAACTTCAAAGGGTAAGCTTATTATGCTTTGGTCAAACCATGCCCGTTCAGGCGGATATGCCGTAGGAATGGCTGTTTCGGATAACGGAAAAATTGACGGCAACTGGCTTCATCATCCGAAAGCTTTTTATAAGAAGACAAAAAAACAGCTCAATGGCGGACACCCGATGATTTTTGAAACCTTTGAAGGTCAGCTTATGATGTCAATACATTCACCTAACGAGTATTCGGAAGGGCTTTTTGAAACGGCAAAATTCATCCCGATTGAAGATACAGGAAGTTACATACAGTTCGAAAAAGATGAATTCCTTGGCGGAATACGGACGGTTATTTCAAATACGTTTTATAATGTTTATTTCTTTGTTCTTGAAATCTTAAATGATGTTTTACAGATTTATTTTCAAATAAACGGGAGGTCTTGAAATGAAAAAGTTTGTATCAGTTTTATTGGCAATTGCAATCGTTTTTTCACTTTCTGTTTTTGCAAGCGCAGAGAGTGACGGCTTCAGGGTTGCAGATGCGATAATCGTAGTCGGTAAAAATGCCGTATTAACAGATTTGTATGCGGCTGAAAAGCTTGAATACTACCTTGAAAAAATAACGGGTGCGGATATCGCCGTCGTGACAGATGATGCTCCAGTAAATGCGAAAGAAATTGTTGTCGGCGAAACAAACAGAGCAACAGTTGAATTCGAAAAACCGAAAAATGGAAGCTATGTTATCAAGTCAGATGAAAACAAACTCATCATAGCAGGCTACGACACAAGAGGAACGATTTACGGTGTATATGCTTTTCTTGAAGATTTCTGCGGTTGCAGATGGTATGAAACAAACATTATCAAAATTCCCGAAAACGCAGACCTTACTGTTGAAAGCGGAATAGATGTGAAATACACTCCGTACTTCGAATATACGGAAACAGACACAATGTCTTCAAGAGACCCTGAATTCTCGATTGCAAACGGACAGAGCGGCAGTGTTTACCGTGATCTCTCAAGTGAACAAGGTGGCGATGTCGGTTATATCGGTGCGTTTGCACACACTCTTGTAACGTACTATTGCAAGCCAGAAACATATTTTGCGGAGCATCCCGAATATTACGCTCTTCACGGCGGTAAAAGAGTACCTGACCAGCTTTGCCTTACAAACCCGAACACAATTGATATTGTTTACGACGAGGTTATCGCAACCCTTGAAAGAGAATACGTTCCCGAAAAGAGTTTGCAGATTCTTTCACTCACACAGCACGACAATCAGGAATACTGTGAATGTAAAAACTGTGCAGCTATCGACAACGAGAACGGCTCGCATGCAGGAACAATGATAACTTTTGTAAATACAATCGCTGAAAGAGTCAAAGCAACAGGTAAGTATGATAACGTTGTTTTTGATACTTTTGCTTATCAGTACACAAGAAAAACTCCCTCAAAGGTAGTTCCGAGAGAAGATGTTATTGTCAGACTTTGCTCAATCGAATGTTGCTTCGGTCACACGTTGGACGACGAAAAGTGCGAACTCAACAAAGATTTCATGAAGGACCTCTCCGATTGGGGCAAAATCTGTGACAGAGTTTATATCTGGGACTACGTTAACAATTACAGCGAAACCTGCTGTATCTTCCCGAACTTCGGTGTAATGCAGAGAAATGTGCAGATTTTTGCTGAAAACAATGTAAAGGGTGTTTACGAAGAGGGTAACTATTATATCGCAGACTGTGACGCTGAATTCGGTGAGATGAGAACATATCTTCTTTCTCAGCTTCTTAAAGACCCGTATATGGATTATGAAGCAGAAATGGACGGATACCTTGAAGCTGTTTACGGACCGGGCGGAAAGTATATCCGCGAATTCATCGATATTATGACAGAGCACGCAGTAACAAACCGCAAGCATCTTTCAATTTATCAGAAATCTGAAAATACTCTTTATGGAATGAAGAACAAGGATATCAAGCGTTGCGACGAGCTTTGGGCAAAAGCATACGAAGCGGCTGAAACAGGGGAGCAGAAGGCTGAAATCAAGCGTTCGGAGCTTTCGTGGAGATATTGGAAATGCGCAAATAAAAAGAGAGAATTCTCTCGTCTTAATCCGATGTACGAATGGATGACAGCGCAGGACGACCTTTATGATGACCTCATTGAAATGGACGTTAAGGTCCTCGGCGAGGGAACACGACAGAGAGATTTCTCAGATTGTCAGATACTTCACTACATCCGTGCCCCGTTCAAGTGGACAACGCTTTATGATGAGGTTTACTGGGATTTCATCGACCCGTATTTTATGAAGCTTTTCAACGTAATCGAGCTTGTTTATTGGTTCTTCCATTAAGATTAAACGCACCGCGTCAGCGGTGCGTTTCTTGCTTTATTTAAAATAAATCTCGATATCCTCTTCTTCAATACTGTTTGTGTTTTTGAAATCAATCCTGATTCTGTAACACGAATCAACCGTTTTTTCAAACTCTGCTTTTGCGGTGCCGTCAATGTAGCTTATCTGTGGATGACAAGCTTCAAAGCTGAAACCGTTGAACAGATTTATTTCAAATTCTGTATCTTCAGGCACTTTAAGAGAAATAAGATTGAACGGCACAATTCCTCCAAAATTGATATCAAAAGAATTGCCTTCTTTCCTGATAAGAGCCGTACCGTTTTCAAGGATATTTTTATCGCTTGCGGTAATTTTTTCATCCTCAAGAAGCTCTTCGTCAAATTTATAAAGGCTGAAGCTGCGAAGCACGGGTGCGTAAAGTGCGCTCGTTATTTTTATTTTAACCTTGTTTGTTTTAACTGTCGGGAAATGCTTTGCACTGTGGTATCCGATGCAAGTGCCTTTGTAAAGAGTTGTCCAATTTTCACCAACAAATGCGGAAACCTCATAACCCGTAACACGATGACCGAGCTCAATCACTTCCTGTAAAGAGAAGCTGTTGAATTCCTTTTCACCGTCAAGCTCAAATATAATTTCAGGCGTTGTGCAACAGTCCTCTGCAGCATAGAATTCGTTTTCATCGTCGCTGAGAAGGTTTTTGGGTGAGCAGGAGCTGTCCCTTACGCTGTCTGCTGATACAGTCGCACCTTTTGCGAAGTCAACACGAAATGCTTCTTCAAGAGCTTCATTGAAGTGAAGAAGATTTGCAACATCGTTTTCGTGAATAAGTCCGCGTGTATCGGGCGGAAGATTAAGAAGAATATTTGCGTTTCTTCCGCAGGACATAAACCAGAGATTCAGAAGATTCTTCACGTCGCGCACTTCGCTGTCCTGCGATGAGTGGTAAAACCAACCCGGACGGATTGAAACATCAGCCTCGGCAGGGATAAAACGGTTTCCGTAAAGGTCGCCGCTGTTCAGGTCGCTTGTCTTTTCTGTTATAAGTGTTTCTGACCTGACACTGCACCAACAAGGGTCACCCGCAAATCCTCTTTCGTTTCCGACCCAACGGGTTTCAACGAACGGCTCTGCGCCGAGGGAACCGAAAATGACCGCATCGGGCTGAAGCTTTCGAACGGTTGTTGCCCACCTTTCCCAATCGTAGTCAGCTTCCGTACTTCCTGCGCCGTCCCACCAGACTTCCCATATCTTGCCGTAGTTTGTGAGAAGCTCTGTAAGCTGTGCGGTGTAGAAGTCATTATAATCGGGAGAGCCCCACGTCTTTTCGTGTCTGTCCCACGGTGAGAGGTAGATACCTGCCTTGATGCCGAATTCAGCGCACGCATCTGTGAATTCTTTCACGATATCTCCGTTGCCGTTTTTGTACGGTGAATTTTTAACGCTGTGTTCCGTGAGCTTGCTCGGCCAGAGGCAGAATCCGTCGTGGTGCTTTGCCGTAAGAATTGCCGCCTTGAAGCCTGCATCCTTGATGGTTTTTATCCACTGTCTGCAGTCAAGCTGTTCCGGGTTAAAATTTGACGGACTTTCTGTGCCGTCGCCCCATTCCATATTGGTAAATGTATTCATACCGAAATGGAAGAAAATCGACCTTTCGCGTCTGAGCCATTCTGCCTGTCGGCAGCTCGGTGCAGGTGACATCGCTTTTAATCCGAGTGAATTGAGTTTTTCTTGCAATCTGTTCATAATCAGCCCTCCGATATTTCCTATAATATCACAATTGTAAAATAAAAACAATATTTCAATTGAACAAGAAAGATTTTTGTGCTATAATAACAATATATTTTGCGTGAGGTGAGGCAGGTTGAGTTATAAATGGTATTCAGGTGTTCCTCATTCGCATACAAATGCTTCGGACGGTAAGCATACGCTTGAGGAACTTATTAAAAAAGCAAAAAGGAACAAGCTTGATTTCCTTATCATCACCGATCACAATCAGAACTGCAAGGAGGAGCTTCCGAAGGTTGACGGTCTGACACTGATTTACGGAGCAGAGCTGACAAAGCACGGCGGACACACTAACCTTTGGGGTGTCAAGAACGTTGTTGATGATTACTCAAACTGCGAAACCTACGAAGAATGGAAAGCTATTAAAAACGAAGCAAAGCGTAGAGGTGCAGTCGTTTGTATGAACCACCCTCTTTGCTCAAAATGTCCCTGGCGTTGGGAAAAGGATGTCAGCGAGGTTGATGTTCTTGAAATCTGGAACGGGCCGATGCACTACGATAACCTCGTTTGTACAGATTGGTGGATGGAGCAGCTTAAGGCAGGGCACAAATTGCCGATTGTTGGAGGCAGTGATTACCATAGGGACTATGTTGTAACAAATCTTGTTGCCAATCCTGCAACATATGTTTATGCAAATTCAGATTCCCCCGAGGATATCCTTGAAGGTATTGTCAAAGGCAGAACGACAATCAGCAACAGTGTCGGAAAAACATTTATAAACATAACATACGGCGGTGCTATGCTCGGAGATACGGTATCAGCTCAGCGCGGCGTGAAAGCACGTGTAAGTGCAAAGAGAATGAAGAGAAATCATACCCTGCATGTTTTTAATCAGGACGGAGAATGCTTTACTTTCAAAGCTAAAAAGGCAGGAGATTATTCTTTTGAAATTCCTGCTCCCGAAAAAGGCTTTCTTTGCGCTTATGTAACTTTTGAATTGTCTAAAGTTTATGAGCTCGGATATGACATCGTAATCGGCTCGAAAATTCCCGATCAGAAGGGTATGAAAATGCCGCCGTTTATCTATGCACAAAGCGGAGCAATTTACTTTGAATAAAACTAAAATCGGCTTACAGGTCTGCTGTAAGCCGATTAGCTTTATTTCGGATTATACAAGGTCGATGTTGAATTCGTAGAAGCCGTACCATCTTGAAGTATTGAATTTTCTTGCTCTGAAGATAACTTCATCCTCGTAAACTTCCATCTGGAATCCCATACCGTTCCAGGGGATACCGTAACGGTTAACAATACCGTATGTGGGGAGATTAACGTAAGTTACGCCGTTTTCAGTTTCAACGCAGGAAATGTCAAAAAGCGCCTTTGAAATATAGCCGTTGATACCTGTGTGAACGTGACCGCTGATGAAAAATACGTTCTTGTACTTTTCCATTGTATTTTTTACAGCATCTGAATACTCGTCAAGTCCACCGTCTTCGTAGATGATATCCTGACCGTTTGCGCCTTCAACGGGAACGTGACAGACAACGAAAACAGGCTTGCCTTCTTCAGTACCTCTTGCAAGCTCAGCGTCAAGGAAAGCTATCTGATCTTCGTAGATGTCGCAACTGTCCCAGTTGTCTTCGCTCTGGTCACAAAGCACGATGAATGTGTAGCCGTCAACGTCAACGCTGTAGTAAGCGTTTTCAATGCCCTGACCTGTGTATTCGTTGTGGTATTTGATAAAATTCTGTCTTGCTTCTTCGTTTGTGAATTCTTCAGGGTGGCCGATTTCGTGGTTACCTGTTGCAACAACCCAGTTTTCAGCGTCGCAGTTTTCTTGCATAATATCATAGAAGTACTTGACAGATGCCTCGTCACCGTAATTTGTTATATCACCGACATGAACAATTGCATCGTTGTCAAACTTGTTCATATCGCGAAGACCGAATTCAAGGTTAAGTTTACCGCCGGGTAAACGTGCATCAAGATGAGTGTCTGAAATTATTGATACATTAAGAAGAGCCTCGTCGGGATTCTTTGCTTCTCTGCCTACAAAAGGCACAAGTGTCATTATGAGTGCAAGAAGGAATGATAAAATCTGCATAGCTGTATTGTCCTTTCATTTTTAATGAAATAAGTATACACAAAATATTCCATTTTAGCAAGTGAAAAAGAAAATTTATTGAAAAAGCAAATGCGGTCTGTTATAATTTAAAACGAAAAGGAGGAATTTCCTATGTTTATAAGACAGAAGGCATTTACGGGCGAAAACAAGCTTCTTAAAGGAGCTTTGCACTGCCACACAACACGCTCGGACGGCAAGGTTGCGCCCGATGATGTTATCAGGCTTCACAAGGCTAACGGATACGATTTTATGGCAATAACCGACCATAACATATACAATTATAAAAACTACGCAGAGGATGTGGAAATAACGATTATCCCGGGAATGGAAGTTGACAATACTTTTGAGCGAATCAAAGGTTTCCGCACCTTCCACCACGTCTGCCTCGGTCCCGACGATGAAACTAACGGATACGAGCAGGATCAGCGTCTTCCGAACGGTGCTGCAAGAGACCAGTTTGAATATCAGCCGTATCTTGACGAAATTCACGCGAATAATAATATCACGTTCTATTGCCACCCTGAATGGAGCTCGACTCCGCCGAGATATTTTGATAAGCTCAAGGGCAATATCGCAATGGAAATCTGGAATTCAGGCGGCGCAGATGAAAATTATATGGACACAAATGCGCTTTACTGGGATGATCTTCTCGGCCAGGGCATAAAGCTCTGGGGCGTTGCAACGGATGACGGTCATCAGCCTCACCACCACTGTAAGGGTTGGGTAATGGTTAATGCAGAGAATAATGTAAAATCTATCCTTGAAGCAATCAAGGACGGTAGATTCTATTCATCCTGCGGTCCCGTTATCAAGGATTTCTATTTTGAAAACGGCAACATTTACCTTGACTGTGAGCCGTGCGAGAAGATTTATTTCCTCAGCGATTGCCACCCGACAGAAATTTTCACAAACGAGGGCGGACAGATCACACACGCTGAAACGGATATTGACCCTGAAAATTACAAATATATCCGTGCATATGTCATTGACAAAGACGGCAAACAGGCATGGACGAACCCTATTTTCTTTGAAGATTGATGGGATAAAGTTTATATGGTTTTACGTGTCCCGATAAATTCGGGTTTGTGGAGATCTCTGATTTCGCGCAATCTATCTCTGTGTGCGTAGGGACCGGACTCCCGGACGGTCCGCAGATTCTGCTGAGTTAACGGACGGTCGAGGACGCCCGTCCCTGCGCAGTTGACTGAAACAGGGTTCGTAGGGGCGTGCATTGCGCGTCCGTTGAATTAAGCAGAATTTCCGCGGACGACCGATGGTCGCCCCTACGATGTTAATTGAGCACAAACCTGAATTTGTTGGACTGTTTAAAGTGAGAAACACGGTATACTCAGATTGAGTATACCGTGTTTTTAGATATTCTATCAGTTCTGGAACATAAGGAGCAGGAAACCTGCGGCAACTGCTGAGCCGATAACGCCTGCAACGTTTGGTCCCATAGCGTGCATGAGAAGGAAGTTTGTGGGGTTATATTTACGTCCTTCATTCTGTGCAACACGTGCAGCCATAGGAACGGCTGAAACGCCTGCGGCACCGATAAGCGGATTGATTTTGCCCTTGGTAACAACATAAAGGAGTTTACCGAGAAGAACACCGCCGACTGTTGAGAAAGCGAATGCCGTAAGTCCGAGAGCAACAATTCCGAGTGTCTGAAGCTTAAGGAAACTTTCACCGTTTGCAGTAGCACCAACGGTTACACCCAAAAGAATAACGACTATGTTATTCATTGCGTTCTGTGCGGCATCGGAAAGCCTGTCAACAACACCGCATTCGCGGAAGAGATTACCGAGCATAAGCATACCGAGGAGTGGTACAACCGACGGAAGAATAAGAGCGATAAGTACAAGAACGACAACGGGGAAAACGATTTTTTCCGTCTTTGAAACCTTGCGAAGCTGAGTCATCTTTACTTCGCGCTCTTTTTTTGTTGTAAGAAGCTTCATAATGGGGGGCTGAATCAGCGGAATAAGTGCCATATATGAATATGCCGCAAGAGCAATCGGAGCAAGAAGATGCGAAGCAAGCTTGCCTGTCAGCCAGATAGCTGTCGGGCCGTCTGCACCGCCGATGATTGAAATAGCAGCTGCTTCCTGCGGAGTGAAGCCGAGCAAGATTGCGATGATAAAAGCAACATAAATACCGAGCTGAGCTGCTGCGCCGAGTAAAAGACTGATTGGGTTTGAAAGAAGGGGTCCAAAGTCGGTCATAGCACCAACGCCAAGGAAAATAAGGCAAGGGAAGATACTTGATTTAACGCCTGCATAGATAATTCTCAGAACACCTGAATCGTACCAATGGCTGCCTGCCTGGGCAGTTGAACCGTCACCGCCGAAAGCCTGAGAAAGAGTAAGGTCATCCATAATTCCCGATCCGGGAAGATTTGCAAGTAAGATACCGAAAGCAATCGGAACGAGCAACAACGGCTCGAATTTTTTTGCGATGGCAAGATAGAGGAAAACAACAGATACACCAATCATAACACCGTTCTGCCATGTAAGAAGGGCGAAACCTGAAGCGTCCCATAAACCTGCCAGGAGGTTTGTGATAAGTTCCATAGCTTTACCTCCGATTAAATAATGACAAGAACCTGGTCTGTGTCAACTGTTGAGCCCTTTGTTACAAGAACCTGCTTAACGATTCCGTCGCAGGGAGCAACAATGTCGTTCTCCATCTTCATAGCTTCAAGAACAAGGAGAATTTCGCCTGAACGGACACTCTGTCCGTTTGTAACGTTGATTGAAAGGATTGTGCCGGGCATAGGAGAAGTAACTGTTGTGCCACTCGCTGACGGAGCAGTTGCAGCCTCAGATGAAGGTGCGGGAGCTGCTGCATGAGCCGTCGGAGCAGGAGCTGCAACGGGTGCAGAAACTGTGCTTACACCTGTGAGTGCGACTGAACACTCGTCAACTTCAATTTCATATTTTTTGTTATTTAAAAACACTTCGTATTTCATTTATTCTTCCTCCACAAGTCTGATTGTTCTGAAAGCAAGTCTGTTAAGCGGAATTTCAGTTTTGTAGCTTACAAGAGCCATAAGCATTGCTGCTGTTGCTTCATCAACACCGATGAGCTCAAGCTGTCCCTGCGATTCATTGTCGGGAAGTGCAACTCCGACGGTATGCGGTGCGGAAGGTTCGCTGTTTATCGGAGTAATAACAGTTGAAACCTTAGTTGCATTTTTCTTATCAATCAAAGAGAATACAAAAGCAATAAGCTTAATGAAAAGAGCAATTATGGCAAGAATTACAATAACGGTTATGAAACCCACAATAGCAACTAAAAGTGCTTTGGGAATATCCATAGCATCATAAGAACCGTAAATATCGGTGAAAATGCCGAGGAAATGAGGATTGAATTTCATCAATATGCCTCCTTATTTTTGTTAACATTGTCTTAAAAAAGCAGCCTGTTTCTGCCGCAACAAAAACAGGCTGCCAACTGAATTATTTGTCTTCTTTATTCTTTTTCTCAGGAATGTTGTTAAGTGCATTAACAACAAGAACGATGAGCGCAGTTACGACGAAAATGCCGAGCATACCTTTACCCATATAGGGAAGTGCATTGAGGAATGCATTAAAATCAATTGTAAACATTATAACTACCTCCCTGATTATCTGAAGAATGTAAGGATAAGACCGCCTGCGATAACTGAAGCAATCTGTCCTGAAACGTTAACGCCGATTGAGTGCATAAGAAGGAAGTTCTGGTTGTCTTCCTCAAGACCCATTTTATGAACAACACGTGCTGACATCGGGAATGCTGAAATACCTGCAGCACCGATCATCGGGTTGATCTTCTTCTTTGAGAAGATGTTCATGATCTTTGCGAGCATAACACCTGCGAATGTATCGAAGATGAAAGCAAAAAGACCGAGGCCGATGATGAGCAATGTGTCAACTGTAAGGAATTCTTCAGCTCTCATACGAGCAGCGATTGTGATGCCGAGGAAAATTGTAACAAGGTTTGCAAGAACCTTCTGAGCTGTTTCTGAAAGCGAGTTAAGAACACCGCACTCACGGATAAGGTTACCGAACATAAGGAAACCGATAAGTGCAACAGCATCCGGAGCAACAAGACCTACAATGATTGTAACAACGATGGGGAAAAGAATCTTTGTAAGCTTTGAAGGAGCCTTACCTGCTGTGTTATCCATACGGATAAGACGCTCTTTCTTAGTTGTGCAAAGCTTGATGATCGGCGGCTGTACCAACGGAACAAGAGCCATATAAGAATAAGCCGCAACCATGATAGCACCAATGTACTTTGAACCGAGTTCCATTGAAACTGCGATAGCTGTCGGACCGTCAGCAGCACCGATGATACCGATTGAAGCTGCGTCATTGATGTCGAAGCCGAGGAGTGATGCAAGGCAGAGTGTGAAGAAGATACCGAACTGTGCCGCTGCACCGAAAAGCATAAGCTTCGGATTGGTAAGAAGCGGAGTAAAGTCGATCATTGCACCGATACCGATGAAAAGGATGAGAGGCATCAATTCGCCGAATTCGTTGTCGATACCGACTCTGAACATAACGTCAATGATGTGCTTTGCGCCTGAATTGGGAAGGTTGATAAGAATTGCACCGAATCCCATCGGGAGAAGAAGAGAGGGCTCCATTTCCTTTTTAATTGCAAGGAAAATGAGAATACCTCCGATGATCCACATTGCTACCTGAGGGAAGGTGACAGTGGCAAAATTGTCAATTAAAACACCCATTAATCACACCTCCGACTTAAATAACAAGAAGAACGTCATCAGTGTTAACTGTTGCACCCTTTGATGTGACAATCTGCTTAACAACACCGTCGCAAGGAGCTGTGATGTCGTTTTCCATCTTCATAGCTTCAAGGATGATAAGAACGTCGCCGGCCTTAACTGCCTGACCTGCTGAAACGTTGATGTTGACGATAGAGCCGGGCATCGGAGCAACAATCTGTGTACCTGATGCTGAAACTGCCTGCGGTGCTGCGGGAGCTGCTGCAGGAGCAGGAGCAGCTGCGGGTGCAGGTGCTGCAACAGGTGCGGGTGCATAAACTGCATCAGAAACGTTTGTCACAACTGCTTCTGTTTCGTTTACTTCTACTTCGTAATTTTTACCGTTTAATGTTACTACGTATTTCATTTTATTTGTCCTCCATCAGAGTGATTGATTTAAACTGAAGTCTGTTAAGCGGAATGCCACTCTTGTCTGAAACGATAGCCATGATAACAGCGGCTGTTTTTTCATCTGTGCCTACGAGCTCAAGGTCGCCTGAAGATGCTGCAGGGCCTGACGGCTGAGCTGCAGACTTTACAGCAGGGGCAACAGGAGCACTCTTCGGTTCTTCAACCGGCTTTTTGCTGTTGATTGCTTTTGTGATGTAAACATAGATGATAAGAAGCACAGCAACAACAGCAACAACGATTGCAGGGAACGGAGGAGTTGCGATCTTAGCAAGAATTTCTGAAAAATTCATATTACTTCCTCCTTACACTTCTCTGATGGTGTATGTGAAGGTATTTCTCTCCAATTCATCGCGTTTCTCAAAGAAAGCCTCTGCCTGCATCGGGAATGCGATGTATGAAAGAACGTCTTCGTCGCTCTTTGCCTTGCTGCCGAGCTCCTTCTTTGTTGCTTCAAAAGCAGGAGCAAGTGTGTCAGCGAATCTGCCTTCAATCGGCTTCTCGTCTCCGAGAACCTGAGCGATAAGCTCAGCACTGATTTCTGCAGGAGCCTTACCGTATTCACCCTTGAGGTAGCTGCGCACGTCCTTAGAAACGTTCTTGTACTTGCCGAAAAGAACATTCTGAGTTGCCTGAACGCCAACCATCTGGCTCATCGGAGTAACAAGCGGCGGATAACCCATATCCTTACGTACTCTCGGAACTTCCTGAAGAACTTCTTCAAACTTGTCCATCTTGTTCTGTGCTGTAAGCTGAGCAACAAGGTTTGAAAGCATTCCGCCCGGAACCTGATAGCCGAGAGCGTCTGTATCAGTTGCAAGAACAACAGGATTAAGAAGACCTGATTCAAGAGCCTTTGCACGTACGGGCTTGAAGAAATCGTTGATGTTCTTAAGAACATCTGTGTCAAGACCTGTTTCGTAACCCTGCTGAGTAAGAACATAGTTCATTGTTTCTGTTGCGAACTGTGAAGTTCCGCCTGACATACAGGAGATTGCTGTATCGATAACGTCAACGCCTGCCTCTGCAGCTTTCTGAAGTGTCATTGCTGCAAGACCTGTTGTTGAGTGTGTGTGAAGGATAATCGGAAGCTTTGTGTTCTCCTTAAGAGCCTTAACGAGGTCATAGGCCTCTTTTGGGCTCATGATGCCAGCCATATCCTTGATACAGATTGAGTGAACACCCATAGCTTCCATATCTTTTGCAAGTTTGATGTAAGACTCAATATTATGAACGGGGCTCAATGTGAAGCAGATTGTACCTGAAGCGTGAGCACCGCAACGGATTGTTTCTTTAACTGCAACCTCGATGTTACGTACGTCGTTGAGTGCGTCGAAGATACGGATGATATCGATACCGTTTTCAACACTCTTTTCAACAAACTTTCTTACAACGTCATCGGGATAGTGCTTGTAGCCGAGGAGGTTCTGTCCTCTGAGAAGCATCTGGAGCTTTGTGTTCGGACAAGCCTTACGGATTTTGCGGAGTCTTTCCCACGGATCTTCGTTAAGGTAACGAAGGCAAGAGTCGAATGTTGCACCGCCCCAGCACTCGAGTGAGTAGTAACCTGCTTTGTCAAGTTCTGCAAGAACGGGTTCAAAATCGTCAAAAGACATTCTTGTTGCGATGAGTGACTGCTGAGCGTCACGCAACACGGTTTCGGTAAATTTAATCTGTTTCATAACATCTGCCTTTCCGTATATTAAATATTTATTATACTAATTAAAATGTGATTTTTTCCTGAATATATTCACAAAGCTTGTCGATAGCGATTCTCTCCTGAGCCATTGTGTCACGGTCACGGATTGTTACACAACCGTCTTCAACTGAGTCGAAGTCATATGTGATGCAGAACGGTGTACCGATTTCGTCCTGACGGCGGTAACGCTTACCGATTGAGCCTGCGTCATCAAACTCAACCATAAATCTCTTTGCAAGCATTGCATAAACTTCCTCAGCCTGCTCGTTGAGCTTCTTTGAAAGAGGAAGAACTGCAGCCTTGACAGGTGCAAGGGCAGGGTGGAAACGAAGAACAACTCTTGTGTCGCCCTTTTCTTCATCAACAACTTCCTCGTCGTAAGCGTCGCAGAGGAAAGCGAGAGTTACACGGTCAGCACCGAGTGACGGCTCGATAACGTACGGAAGATACTTTTCGTTAGTTGTCTGATCAAAATACTCAAGGCTCTTGCCTGATGTGTTCTGGTGCTGTGTGAGGTCGAAGTCTGTTCTTGAAGCAACACCCCAGAGTTCGCCCCAACCGAAGGGGAAGAGGAACTCAAAGTCTGTTGTTGCGTTTGAGTAGTGTGAAAGCTCTTCCTGCTCGTGGTCACGAAGGCGAAGGTTTTCGTCCTTGATGCCGAGTGAAAGAAGCCATTTGTGGCAGTAGTCTTTCCAATATGCAAACCAATCAAGCTCTGTGCCGGGTTTGCAGAAGAATTCAAGCTCCATCTGTTCAAATTCACGTGTACGGAAAATGAAGTTGCCGGGAGTGATTTCATTACGGAATGATTTACCGATCTGGCAAACACCGAAAGGAACCTTGCGACGTGTTGTACGCTGAACGTTTTGGAAGTTTACGAAAATACCCTGTGCTGTTTCGGGACGGAGATAAATCTCATTCTTTGCGTCTTCGGTAACACCCTGGAATGTTTTGAACATAAGGTTGAACTTACGGATGTCTGTGAAGTTTGCTGAACCGCAATCGGGACATACAATGCCGTTTTCAGCAATGTACTTGCTCATTTCCTCAAAGCTCCAGCCTGCAGGATTAACACCTGTATCTTCAATAAGCTTGTCAGCTCTGTGACGTGTCTTACAGTCCTTACAGTCCATAAGAGGATCAGAGAAACCGCCTACGTGACCTGAAGCAACCCAAATCTGCGGATTCATAAGGATAGCAGAGTCAAGACCTACGTTGTACGGGTTTTCCTGAACGAATTTCTGCCACCAAGCTCTCTTTACGTTGTTCTTGAATTCAACGCCGAGAGGGCCAAAATCCCAAGAGTTTGAAAGTCCGCCGTAGATTTCACTGCCGGGGTAAACAAAGCCTCTGCCTTTGCAAAGGGCAACGATTTTTTCCATTGTTTTTTCTGTGTTGGAAAGCATAAAACCAATTCTCCCTCATTATATATTAATTCAATATTAAGCTATTATGAATTATAATAAAAATTGCGAAAACTGTCAATAAACAAAGTATATGAATAACAGATTATTCCAACAGGAAAATGTGGTGAATTTGTTATTGTTTTGTCAAATCACAGCAAAAAAAATACCGCCTTCCGAAGAAGACGGTATAAATCATTGAAGTAAGCATAAAAGCTCCGTAAAGAAAAGGTATCTGTGATTACGATAGTCGTCTTTAATTGAATCAACAATATCATTGCTTTCAAGGCAGATAAGTCCTAAAAACAACGCCGTTGAAATTATGAAAAGTGATGCAAAAGCCCAACCGTAATTTATCCAATAAAGAGAGGCTGCTGCAATGTGCAGAATGATGCCGATTATAACAGCAACTTTTACCTTAATGTTACTTCTCATCAGCTTGATTATAAAATAAACGATAAGAATTGAAAAACCGAGTGTGTTTTTAAAATACCTGAGCAGATAATCAAGCGTTTCTGTTGTACGGTTTTCATTTTGTAAAACGGTATATAGGCAGAAAGCAAGACAACCCAGGCTGACTATAATTGAAGCGATTATGACTGTGACTTGGTTGGGTTCCGACTTTTGGCTGTTGTTTTTACTGTTTTTCTTTTTAGCGGATTTATTTTGTTTAGGTACAAGTCTGATTTTTACAATTGAAAGTGTCAACAGCAAAATACAGTAGGCTCCGGCGATTCTTATGTCAAGAAAACAGATTAAAGGAGCAGCCAAAATACAATAGGGAAGTTTTTTTATGCCTGTTGCGGCAAAAACAGCTGCAAGGAAGAAAGCAATAGCTGATGCTGTCAGAAGCTGTTTATTGTTGTCATGAACCCTGTTGAAAATCTGATAAAAGGTTTGATAGCAGGCAGCAGAAACAAAAAAGGCAAAAGCAGTACGTTCTTTGATTTTTTGGTTATCAATAAGTTTGTCTGCAAAGAAAAGAACAAGGCCTAAGCATAAGAACAAGACCAGAGTGAAATATAAGGCAGAACGAACAGAAAGAATCAAAGCGGAAAAAGCAAACACAACAAGAGCAAATATTCTGTTTTTTAAACTTAAATCCGTCAAAATCTCACCCCCGAAAGAATTGCTCTTGCCAACGAGACTCCGACAACCGTAAGAATAGCTTTATTTTCACCAAGCTTCGATACGGACTCATCATAACTGTCGCTGAAAGCCGAATCCTTTTCTTTGAAAAAAAACATCAGAAGAAGAAGTGAAGATAGAATGAAATGCAAGGAAAACCTGTCGGTATCTGTTGAAAGCAACAGATTTATAAGCATAAATGGGAATACTGAAAAACTGCATAAGAAAATGAATTTTTTAAGAGGTTTTTCAGCTTTTTTTAGTGCTTTACCTATAAGATAAAAAAACGGAAGTGCAGATAACGTATTGCTTATTATAAAGAAAATGTTGTTTTTAATAGCTGAAAAGTCGTCTTTAGTGTAAGTATCAAAGTTGTATTTTATGTATCCTGCAAAACCGCTGTACCCTTCAATATCAGGAACTTCCCAAAAGAAAGCAGAACGAAGATAAAAGTCGTCAAATGTACTACCTTGTGCATCAAGCCTGTTACGTGCAAACTCGACCATCTGATCCGAAGTCATTTTCATAGTGTTGTCTCCGAGAAAAAGAAAATAGATTGTAGCAGTGCCGACAATAACAGCACAGATAGCAATATAAACAAAATTTGAAACATTCGGCTTTTTGACGAATTGATAAAAGACAGCTATCGCCATTACCGGAAGATAAGTTGTCACAAAAAGTTCGTAGATACAAAGAGAAATTACGCAGAAAACAGGTACGAGCCAACGCCAACCTTTTTTATCAACAAGCCAGAGAGAAGCTAATACAAGCGGAATAAAGAAGAGGTCGAGAGTGCCGAGAAAACGTAAAAAAGCAACCATAATGGGGGTGATTATCAGAAAAAAGGAATAAATTCCGATATTTTCGTATTTCGTTTTCTTAAGATAGTTATTTAAGAAAAGACTTATGAGAAAACATGACAGAATATAAACAGACATCAAAAAGTTTACGATGAAAGTCGGGGACATAAGCTTATCTTTGAAAAACAGAGATAGCACGGATCCGACCAAAAGCCTCGAACAGTATCCGCACTCGTAATTAATAACATAGAGAGGGTAATAGTAGTTGTCTATGTAATGAATTAAATCTTTTAGCCCAAGGTACTCAAAAGATACAATCATCAGCATACCAAAAGTGAGAAAGAATATTTTGTTTTCTCTGATGTTTTTCAGAATTTTCATAATTCACCAACCGAAAATTGATAAAGTAATTATACAATAATATTTTTAAAAAGTAAACAGAAAAGAGTACGGCAGAAACCGTACTCTTAAAATCAGAGAATATAAATTGTTACCGTTCTTCTGCCGAATGCGTACATTGAAGACTGATTCGGGAAATAAAGGTCGCAAAGTGTAGCACGGCTGCCGGTCCACTTTGTGAATCCGCCTGTATCCTCAGCTGAAGCATAGCCGTAAACATACTTGCCGTCGTTTGAAACGATCCACATCTTTGTGCCGTAAGGAATCTGCTTGGGGTTAACAGCGATGTAACCGGGTCTTACCCTCTTACCTGTTGCTGTATGTGTACCGCAGTTGTATGCTGAAGCTGTGCCGACAATCTTTTTCTTGTAAGAAACAGGAACGTTTCCGTCGAGCTGAAGTGATGACGGGGGAGTAAGAGTAGAGATTGTCTTCTTGCCGTTCGGAAGAACGTAACCGCCGCCCGGGATTGCACCGACGCGCTTCTTTGTACCTACTGTCTTAACTTCATCAACGGGAGCTTTTTCAATAACTGAGCTTGTTGCTGTTGACTCTGTGAGCACACCGTCAACGTATTTTTCCTGATATGTGATTGTCTGAACGCCCTTGACGCCCTTTGTTTCAATCTTAGCCTGGTCAGTGTACATTGCACCTGACTTCTTTGTAACAGTTTTGTAGTTCATTTCAACTGTTTCTGTCTTTGTCTTATAATCAACTCTTGTGATTTTGATAAGCAAATCAGCTTCAAGTGCTGTATCAAGAGGCTTGGAAATTTCGTCGTTATCGTCAATTGTGATAACAGCCTTATCAAGTGCGTCACTTACTGTACCGCCTGCGATTTTGATTGCCTTGGTTTCGCCGTCTGCAACGATTTTAACTTCAAATGCACGTGTGATAATGATTTCGGGTGCATCTGCGATACGGTCTTCAAGATAACAGTTAAGAACATCACCTTCGTTAATTGTGATTCCGTTCTGCTCAAGTGCTTCGGCAACTGTACCTTTGCCTTCATAGCTGACAGCATCAGCACCGTTATCGGCAACTGTAAAGCTGTGTGACTTGTGAAGACGGATAATTGACTTGCTTTCAAAATCAGCAAGGTCAAGCACGTCATTTTCGCTTACATCAATGCCGACCTGAGCGAGGATCTCTTCGGCTGTGTCACGCATTGTGATAACGCGTGTTGTTTCATCGTCGATTACAAGCGTAACCGTGTCTGAGTTGGCAGCGGCAGCGTAGATTGTTGCGGAGCAAAGGATTGCTATAACAACAAGCATAATAAGCTTTGCTTTTGATTTAAGCATTGCCTTGCCAAGATTTTTAATAGTATTCATAAGAATAAACTCCTTTTCATAAGCTGAAAATCAGCTTTGGCGCAGTATAAAACGTAAAATGAGAACAATAATTTGCGCCGACTTTGCACATTATAGGGAAGCGGTAACACTTTGTCAAATCAGGAAAGATTAATTTTTTGTGCATAATGCTTACTTTTTAAAGGGAGAACTTTGATAAAAAGACGTATATCGTGCTTTATAAGTTCCAAAACCGAAAAATATCCAACCTGATTTGTGCAAAACGTAAAAAGTTACAAAAGGTTACAAACTGGTATAATGTTTGTAACTTTTGTAATATCATACGCATTTTACCTTTAATTTATGATAAACTGATTGAAGTATTGTTTCTCTTATGATATAATAACTCGGTATAATTCTTTCACTGAGGTGATAATTTGGCAACCAAGAAGGAAAACATAAGAAATTTTTCAATAATTGCTCATATTGACCACGGTAAATCAACTCTTGCTGACCGTCTGCTTGAAAAAACAGAGTCTGTTGCAGTAAGAGATATGACAGAGCAGTTGCTTGATGATATGGATCTCGAAAAAGAGAGAGGCATTACAATCAAGGCACACGCCGTTAAGCTTAATTATAAGGCAAAAGACGGCGAGGAGTACGAGCTTAACCTTATCGATACCCCGGGTCACGTTGACTTTAATTATGAGGTGTCGCGTTCACTTGCCGCCTGTGAGGGTGCGGTGCTTATCGTCGATGCTTCTCAGGGTGTTGAGGCGCAGACTCTTGCAAACACCTACCTTGCTCTTGACCACGACCTTGAAATTGTTCCCGTTATCAACAAGATTGACCTTCCTGCGGCTGACCCTGAGCGTGTTGCTGCTGAGGTTGAGGATGTAATCGGTCTGGAGTGTATGAATGCTCCGCGTGTTTCGGCAAAAACAGGTGAGAATATCGAAGCAGTCCTTGAAAAGATTGTTTCGGATATCCCTGCACCGATTGATTCTGACGATTCAAAACCGCTTCGTGCGCTCGTCTTTGACTCTGTATACGATAATTATAAAGGTGTTATCGTTTACGTTCGTGTTGTTGACGGCAAAATCAAAGCAGGCGACACAATGCGGATGATGGCAACGGGTGCTGAATTCACCGTTGTTGACGTCGGCTATATGAGAGCGACTTCAATGGAATCTGCAAAGGAGCTTACGGCAGGTGAGGTTGGCTATATCACAGCTTCAATCAAGACTGTCGGTGATGCTCGTGTCGGCGATACAGTAACAACAGCCGAATATCCTGCAACGGAGCCGTTGCCCGGTTACCGTAAGGTTAATCCGATGGTTTTCTGCGGTGTTTATCCTGCGGACGGAGCCGATTACGAAAATCTTCGTGATGCACTTGAAAAGCTTCAGCTCAATGATGCTGCCCTTTCCTACGAGCCTGAAACTTCGGGTGCTCTCGGCTTCGGTTTCAGATGCGGTTTCCTCGGGCTTCTTCACCTTGAAATTATTCAGGAACGTCTTGAAAGAGAGTATGACCTCGACCTTGTGACAACAATTCCGAGTGTTGTTTATAAAATCCATCTTTCGGACGGAACCGTCCTTGAAATTGATAACCCGACAAACTATCCTGACCCTGCATATATTGCTTACAGCGAAGAACCGATTACAAGGGCGAATATCTACGCTCCGAATGAATACGTCGGTGCGATTATGGATTTGTGTCAGGAACGCCGCGGTGTTTTCAAGGATATGACTTATGTTACACCGGACAGAGTTGATATCGCATACGAGCTTCCGCTTAATGAAATCATTTATGATTTCTTCGATGTTCTTAAATCAAGAACAAAGGGCTATGCTTCGTTTGACTACGAAATCAAGGGTTATGAGCGTTCAGACCTTGTTAAGCTCGATGTTCTTCTTAACGGTGACGGTGTCGATGCGCTTTCATTTATAATACATTCGGAAAAAGCATACGGCAGAGCAAGAAAAATTGCAGAAAAACTCAAGGAGCATATTCCAAGACAGATGTTTGAAATTCCCGTACAGATTGCAATCGGCGGTAAGGTTATTGCCCGTGAAACAATCAAGGCTATGCGTAAAGACGTTCTCGCAAAGTGCTACGGCGGTGACATCACAAGAAAGAAGAAGCTTCTTGAAAAGCAGAAGGAAGGTAAAAAACGTATGCGCCACTTCGGTACTGTTGAGGTTCCGCAGGAAGCGTTTATGGCTGTCCTTAAGCTTGATGAATAAAATCTGAGGACAGCGGGTGTATTCACTTGCTGTCCTTTTTTGGTGATATTATGAAAAATATTGGTTTATATATTCATATCCCTTTTTGTAAATCAAAATGTCCTTACTGCGACTTTTATTCAATGCGGTCGGATGCTGTCGGTTATGACGACTACACCGCCTGTGTAATTGAAAGTCTGGAAAACTGGGCAGATAAGCTTGGCAGAAAGGCGGACACACTCTACCTCGGCGGAGGTACACCGTCGCTTATTGGCGGCAAAAATATAGCTTTCATCGTCCGCAGAGCGAAAGAGCTTTTTGGTATCGACGGCGAAATAACCGTTGAGTGTAATCCGTCAGCGGTTGAAGAAGATTTTTTTGAAACGGTTGCAAAATCGGGAGTGAACCGCATTTCTCTCGGGCTGCAGTCTGCGGTAGATGCTGAGAGAAGAAAACTCGGCAGAACGGCTGACCGTGACAAGGTACTTAAATGCATAAATGAAGCACGAAACGCAGGAATAGAAAACATAACTCTTGATGTTATGCTTGGCGTGCCCGATCAGACCATGGAAAGCCTTAAAGAAACGATTGATTTCTGCATTGAAACAGGAGTGCCTCACATCAGTGCCTATATGCTCAAGCTTGAAGAAGGTACATACTATTATAATAATGCGCAAAAGCTTAACCTTCCCGATGAAGATGCAACGGCAGATATGTATAATCTTCTTGCGGACGAGCTTGAGAAAAACGGGTTTGTTCATTATGAAATTTCAAACTTCGCAAAGGACGGTTTTGAAGGTAAACACAACCTTAAATATTGGAATGCTGAGGAATATCTTGGTATAGGTCCTTCAGCACATTCATTCATTAACGGAAAAAGATTTTTCTATCCCCGTGATATGGAGCATTTCAGGCTCGGAAAAGACCCGATTGATGACGGAGCAGGCGGTGATGAGGAAGAATACGTTATGCTTCGTCTGCGACTTAGGGACGGACTGATTTTTGCGGACTATTCAAAGAGATATGAAAAAGAATTTTCGACTGAAATACTCGAAAAAGCAAGGTTTTTTGAAAAGCAAGGCTTGATGAATGTTACGGACAATTCAATCTCGTTGACAAGGGAAGGCTTCCTTTTGTCAAACACTATAATTTCAGAGTTAATTTACGTATAATCTTCACAAAAATTCTTTATGGATATTGTATTTTATTATTCGTTGTGTTAGAATGAAGCAAACTACCATGGGAGGTATTGTTATGAGTTTTCCTGTTGCATTGCAGCTTTACTCCGTGCGTGACGCTATGGGCGAGGATTTTGCAGGCACAATCAAAAAAGTAAAAGAAATGGGCTACGACGGCGTTGAATTCGCAGGTCTTTTCGAGCAGAAACCTGCTGATGTCAAGGCTTTGCTCGCTGAAGCCGGTCTTACTCCGATTTCTGCACACGTTGCATACGACGAGCTTGCTGCTGACCCCGAAAAAGTAATTGCAGATTATGCTGAAATCGGTTGTAAGTATATCGCAATTCCTTATGCTGTTGAGGAAAGACGCCCCGGCGCAGAGCTTTTCGACGAAACAGTTGAGGGTATCAGAAAGTTTGCTGAAATCGGCAAAAAGTACGGTATCACATTCCTTTATCATAATCACGATTTTGAATTCAAAAAGGTTGGCGACGTTTACGGTCTTGACCTTCTTTACAGCACACTTTCAGCTGATGAGCTTCAGACAGAGCTTGACACCTGTTGGGTAAACGTCGGCGGCGAAGAGCCTGTAGCTTACATTGAAAAGTATGCAGGAAGAGCACCGGTTGTTCATCTCAAGGACTTCTATATGAGTGGCAAGGGCAAGCCTGCAAAGCTTTATCAGCTTATCGGTATTGATGACGGTGCACAGGATGCTGAGGAAGAAGAAGCATTCGGCTTCCGTCCCTGCGGTTACGGTGTACAGAATTTCCCTGCAATTCTTGAAGCTTGTAAAAAGGCTGAAACAAGCTGGGTTGTTGTTGAGCAGGATCAGCCGTCATTAGGCAAAACACCCGTTGAATGTGCTCAGATGAGCATTGATTATATCAAAGAAATTAATAAATAAGGAGTTTTTAATATGTCAGATGCAGTATTAAATCAATTCACACAGACTGTTGAAGAAGAAGCAGTTGACACAGGCAGACGCTTTAAGGTTGGCATTATCGGTACAGGTTGGATTGCAGAATCTCACCTTGAAAGCTACCTTGATATGGACGATGTTGATATCGTTGCAATGGCTGACCTTATCCCCGGTAAGGCTGAAAAGTTTGCAAAGAAGTTCAACAAGGACGGTAAGCTTGATAACGTTCGTTTTTATCCGAGCCACAAGGAACTCCTTGATGCTGAAACAGACCTTGATGCAGTAAGCGTATGTACATACAATATGACTCATGCTGAATGTTCAATTTATGCTCTTAAGAAGGGCGTAAACGTTCTTCTTGAAAAGCCGATGTGCGTTACAACTGAAGAAGCAGTTGAAATTATGAAGGCTGAAAAGGAAAGCGGAAAGATTATTTCAATCGGCTTCCAGCCCCGCGGCGACGAAAACATGAAGATGGTAAGAAAGATTGTTCAGTCAGGTGAGCTTGGCGAAATCTATTACATCCAGACAGGCGGTGGCAGAAGACGCGGTGTTCCCAACAGCACATTCATCGAAAAGTCAACTGCAGGCATCGGCGCAATGGGTGACATCGGTTGTTACTCACTTGACGTTGTTCTTAACGCTATCGACTATCCGAAGCCACTTACAGTTTCAGGTTATACATCAGGCTTCTTCGGAGCAAACCCGAAGTACAACAATCCTGCAGATGCAGCACGTTTCAACGTTGAAGACTTTGCAGCAGCTTTTGTTCGTCTTGAAGGCGGTATCATCCTTGACTTCCGTATTTCATGGGCAATGCATCCCGACACACCGGGCGACACAATAATCTTCGGTAAGGAAGGTGCTCTCAGGATTCCGTCAACAGACTGCTGGAACGGCTCAATGTCAGGCCCGATGACAATCTATCACGATGTAGCAGGCGAGCAGGTTGAAACAATCGTTCCTCTCCTTGAGAATAAGGGCAAGGGTCTCTTCTACAAAAAGTGCCGTTCATTCCTTGACGCTATTGCAAACGGCGATCCGGCTCCGATTCCGACAAGCCAGATTCTCTACAACCAGGCAATTATCGACCACATTGTTAAGTCAGCTGAGCTTGGCAAGGAAGTTGAAGTTGTTATCCCTGAAATCTAAAAGAAAAACTAAAACCGTTGAAGCTTCTGCTTCAACGGTTTTCTTATACCAAAAGAAAAAGGAGTGGATTTTCCACTCCTTTAATTGCTTATGCTGATTTCTTATCCTTTGAGTCGTATTCATCTCTGAGCTTATCGAACTCAGGCTTGATTGCTTCAACAGCTGCAAGGTCATACTTCTTAACACCGAACTTCTCAACGAATACCTCGTAAGGAACTGTATCGATGTAGCACTGCTTGTACTTAACGTTGATGCCTTTAACCTTGATGATTACGTTGATTGCAATAACAAGAACAAAAGCTGCGATAACACAGTAAGCACCGAAACCTACTCCGCCTTCAACAAGGCCGGGAAGAACGGGTGTGATTTTTGAAATAAACAGATTATAGCAAACAATTGAAGCAACCGTTGCGATAATACCGATGCTTGAAAGAGTGATGTTTCTTACAAAGCCCTTGGGTGAGCTTGAAAGGATGCTCAGAACAAGGCTGAGAAGTGCACACAAAGCTGCGATAACGATTGTAACTGCAGACACTGCAAGGAAGATGAAAGCACTTCCGAGAAGAGGTGAGCCGAACATTCCGAACAGACCGTCAAAGTCCAATACTGAAACCTTGTTGTAAATTTCAAGAGCATTGAAAGTTACGCTGTCGTCAAAGAACGGACCCTTTGTGTGAAGTGTTGCCAAAGGAAGGAAGAGCGTTCCGACAATAAGAAGAATGAGGACAAGACGGACGATTGAAAGCGGAGAGCCGATTGTAGCATTCTTGACTCTGTCGATTCTCTTCTGAGTCTTTGCGTGCTCAAGCTCCGCGTTGATTGCGTCAACTTCAAGTCTTTCTTCAATTTTATAATACAAAAGGTTTACTCCGCAACTCGGACAATTTGGTTTGATGTTTGTAATAGCGAGATTCTTTCCGCATTTAGGACACTTTGCCATAAAGGATTCCTCCTATCTATTGATAAAAGCATTTTAACATATATTTTCACATAAATCAAGAACCTTTTAACTAAATTGCATATTAAATATAAAATTCATATGAAACCGCCGTCAATTCCGAGCACCTGTCCCGTAATAAATCCGCTGCTGTCTTCTGCAAAGAACAGTACAGCCTTTGCAATTTCTTCGGGCGTTCCGATTCTGCCGACAGGAGTTTCTTCTTTGAGGGCATTGATTGTATCTTCGTCAAAGCCGCTGTTCATAGGAGTATCAATAACTCCCGGAGCAATGCAGTTGACTGTAATTCCCGAAGGTGCAACCTCACGGGCAAGAGCCTTCGTCATACCGATAACTGCCGCCTTTGAAGCGGAATAGTGTACTTCGCAGGAAGCGCCGACGATGCCCCACATAGAAGAAATGTTTATAATACGTCCGTTTTTGTTATGTATCATATACGGTAAAGCACACTGACAGCAGTTGAATACGCTTTTTACGTTGCAGTCAAACATTCTGTCGTAGTCCTGCATTGTGATATCGCTGAAAAGCTTCTGCTGTGCGATGCCTGCATTGTTGACAAGCACATCAACGCCGCCGAATGATTTTTTTGCTTCACCGAAAAGAAACTCTGCTTCGTTCTTTTTTGAAACATCAGCCTTGACAGCGATTGCATTACAGCCTTTTACGCGAAGCTTTTTGCAAAGCGACAAAGCCTCAGTTTCACTGGTATTGTAGTTTATAACAACATTATATCCTGAATCAGCAAAAAGCGCAGCAGTTGCTGCGCCTATACCTCTTGCTGAACCTGTAATCAATACAGTTTTCATTGTCACATTCCACCGCCCATAGCTGCTAAAGCTTTTTCATCAAGCTTTGTGTAGCCTTTAAGGTCAAATACTGAGTTATCAACAGTGTTCTTGAAATCCTTGATTTCGCAGATTGAAATTGTATCGCCGTCGATTGTTTCCTGACGAACCCACTTTTTGCCTTCAAAATAGAACTTTGTAACAATTCCGTCATCTGTCTTATATTCTTCACAGGTGTATGTTTTGCCGTTGTCTTTAACGGTTGTTGTTTTGACGTACTTCTGGTCATCGCCTGCCTGCGGAGTCATAATGTCTTCCATGCCAATTGACTCGGACTCGGTTTCCAAATACATCTTCATTCCTGAGAAGTTGAATGCAACGTATGTTTTTCCGTCCTTGTTAATAACCTTGGAATCTATTCCGTTAAGGTTGAGCGTAGCGCCGAATTTGTCGCCGTCCATTGTAACTGTTGTCGGGATTTCCGTACCCTGACCGAGGACTGTCATTGTCATTGTGAACTTCTTATCCTTGATTGTTTTTGCAATGATATCGTCACGAAGAGTAGTCTTCTGCACCTTTGTGCCTTCGTCAAGAAGATCTTCTTTTGAAGCGTTGGGATTGAAGTTTTCAAGGTCGGGAACAGTCGGGATGGTGCCGTTAGAACCTGATGTAGGCTTTGTTGTACCGTCAACTTTTGAAGAGCCTGCTGTTGAAGCGTCTGTTCCGTTAGCATCGGTTGTTACGGGCTGAGTCTGCTTAACGCCGTCTTCGTTTGTGACAACCTCACCGTTTGCATTGGTTACATACTCAAAGTTCTCGTCCTCTTTGTCACCGCAAGCAGCAAAAGTGACGAGAAGAATCATCATTGAAAGAATAATACATAAAGCTTTTTTCATTTATAATAACCTCCGTTGGTTTGTTACATATATAGATTACATTATTTCCCGTATAAAATCAAGTGAAATATTTGTAAACAAATTATTATAGGTCTGTTATTGACATTATTTTGTTTAGGTTTATAATTTTTGTGAGGTGATATTGATGAATGATATTTTTTGCCCGATTAAATTAACGGGTGTTGCCGCTTCAATTTGTGCCGCACTCGGTTTAGAAAAGCCTGAAAGTGCGGACGAGCCTGTCGAGGTTTTGAAAAAACTTACCGAAGGTAAAGACATTGACAGGGTTTTTATGTACAATCCCGATGCGGTTGCACTCTGGGTTTTCGAAAAATATACGGAACTTTTTACTCAAGTGATGCTCAATTCTGATGTAGCGCTCCCGTTGCAGACGGTTATGCCAAGTGTAACTCCTGTCTGCTTTGCAACAATGTATACGGGTGCAGATCCTGAAGTTCACGGTATACAATCATATACAAAACCTGTTATCAAAATTGATACTGTTTTCGATGTGCTTATCCGAAACGGAAAGAAGCCCTGCATCGTTTCAACAGGAAATGACAGCATGTCGAAGATTTTCCTTGAAAGGGATATGGATTATTTTATCGTCGAAACTCCCGACGAAGCGAACGAAAAGGCACTTGAACTTATTAAAGAGGATAAGTATGATTTAATCTGTGTTTATAACGGAAATTACGACGGAAGAATGCATCGTGTCGGTCCCGAAGGTGAAGAGGCGCTGGATGCCCTTAAACACAACGTAAATGCTTACGAAACTTTCGCAAAGGCAATCAAAGAAAACTGGACAGACCACAAAACACTTCTCGGCTTTGCACCCGACCACGGATGCCACGAAATAGACGGCGGCGCAGGTAGCCACGGACTGATGATGCCCGAGGATATGAACATAATACATTTTTACAAGGTTATATAAAAACGAAAGACCGACGGATTTTCCGCCGGTCTTTAATCTTAGAATTTAATAACTTCGTTCTTCTCTGCGGATTCAAACATTGCCTCAACAACCTTGATAAGTCTTCTCTGTTGGTCATGTGTAACAAACTGTTCAGCCTTACCTTCAAGTGCATCGCAGAGGTTGTTGTAAAGTCTGCTTTCTTCGCTGAAAGAAGCCGTTTTAACGTAGGGGAGAGGGTACTTCTTGATTGTTTCATCGGTTCTCGGTGCCATTGTTTTTGTAAGGCCGACACCTGCCTGAATCGGCACAGCATCTCTGTTTTCCCAATCGGAAACCATAATGATTTCACCGTTATTGTCCCAATCCTCGATAACTGCAGTTCCGTTCACACCCTGCATATACCAACGAGGGAGGTCGATGAAGTTGCTTGTACCTACGTAAAGATGAACAGTGAGATTGCCCTCATAGCGAAGCTCACAGCTGAATCCGTCGTCAACTTCATCATTGGTTATGTTTGTAATCTGGTTGTAAACCGAAAGAAGCTTCTTGTCATCGAAAAGCATAAGAATCTGGTCGAGTGTATGTATACCCCAGTCGAGAATCATACCGCCGCCCTGAGCTTTTTTCTGTCGCCAGTCACCGGGAATTCCTCTTGAACCGCAGACACGCGATTCAATATTGAAAACCTTTCCGAGCATATTGTCTTCATAAATCTTTTTAATTACGAGGTAGTCAGGGTCATAGCGTCTGTTCTGATGAACCGTGAAAAGCTTACCTGTGCGCTCGCTTGCGGCAATCATTTCTTCAAGCATTTCGCTTGACATCGTAACGGGTTTTTCGCTCATAACGCTCTTGCCCGATTCCATTGCGTGAATTGCAATTTCACGGTGCATATCGTTAGGTGTTGCAACGACTACGAAATCAATTCTCTCGTCCGCGAGCAACTCTTCTCTTGAAGAAAAAACGTGAATTCCGTTATCTCTCGCAAGCTGACATCTTTCTTCCTTGATATCGTAAATACCGACAAGCTCCATTCGCTCGCCCATATCGCGGATCATTTTTTCTGTATGCCACTTACCCATACCGCCGTATCCGATGACGGCTGTTCCTATCTTTCCGTTAACCATAGTTTTTGCCTCTTTTCAATGGAAATTATGCCCACCACATTTCAGTAGTAGCTTCTGTAATAAGAACGTTTTTAAGCGTATTAACTGCCTTTGTAAGACCTTCATTCTGGCTCATCAGGCTGTCTTCGTGCTCAATGCTGATTGCATAATCATAACCGACAAGGCGAAGATTGCTGATGATATCCTTCCAGTAAACCTCATCATTACCGTAGCCGACACTTCTGAAAATCCATGAACGATTGATTTCATCACCGTAAGGTTTGGTATCAAGAACACCGTTGACAGCGGTATTGTATTTGTCAATTTTTGTATCTTTTGCGTGGAAATGGAAGATTGCATCGCCGAGCTTGCGGATACATGCAACAGGATCCATACCCTGCCAGATAAGGTGGCTCGGGTCAAAGTTTGCACCGATTTCGGGACCGACTGCTTCACGAAGACGAAGAAGACTGTCACAGTTATAAACACAGAAACCGGGGTGGAGCTCAAGAGCAATCTTATTAACACCGTGAGCCTTTGCAAACTCAACAAGGTCTTTCCAGTATGGGATAAGAACCTCGTTCCACTGCCATTCAAGGATTTCACTGAAATCGTCAGGCCACGGGCAGGTTACCCAGTTGGGATATTTTGCGCCTTCGTGGTCACCGGGACAGCCTGAGAATGTGTTGATCTGATGAAGTCCGAGCTTTTCCGCAAGAAGGATTGTATTGCGGATAGTCTTGTCGTAATCAGCAGCGATTTCCTTGTTCGGATGAACAGGGTTACCGTGGCAGCTGAGTGCGCTTATCTGCATATCGTACTTTGCGATTGTAGCTTTGAATTCTTCAAGCTTTGCATCGTCTGCGAGCAACTCATCGGGATTTGCGTGTGCATTGCCGGGATATCCGCCGCAACCGATTTCAACCATTTCAATACCGAGTGATTTAAAATATTTAAGTGCTTCTTCAAGAGGTAAGTTCTGAAGCAAGCATGTGAATACACCAAGTTTCATATTATTTTCTCCTTATAAATTAGCTTCAAAATATTTCATACTGCGTGTGATATCCTCAATACCTGTCGGAACGGGATCGTCGTTTTCAAGAACAAGCCATTCCATATCAACTTCCTTAGCAACCTTGAAAACTGAAAGGAGGTCGTTGTTACCCTCGCCGAGGGCTGTCGGCTTGCGGTCAATACCGTCCTTGATATGAAGAAGGATAATCTTGTCTGCGTTATCTTTAATATATGTATAGTTGTCAGCACCGCCGCAGAAGCTCCAATATGTGTCAAGCTCAAGGTATGCACCGTCAGCAATAACGTCCATGCACTTTCTGCCGTCAAAATCAATCTCAAATTCTTCAGTATGGTTATGATAGTAGAACTTGATACCTTCTTTTTCACCGATTTTGTTAGCATATGAGAAAATGTCAACAAGCTCCTGAACCTCGTCAGCTGTGCTGTGCGGTGCGCCGCCTGTGCCGACATATTTCATGCCGAGAACTTTAGCGATACGGATTGTTTCTTCAATCTTATCAGCCTTGAAATTTTCAACGCCCATATGGCAACCCACTGCTGTAAGACCGAGTTCATCAAGCTTTGCCTTGATTTCTTCGGGTTCGCAACCGCCGAAGCCTGCGAACTCAACGCCCTCAAAACCGATTTCCTTAACTTTTTCAAGAATCTTAAGGAATTCTTCGCCTGTTTTGTAGTCGTCTCTTACTGAATAAAGCTGAACTGCAAGTTTCATAATATATAACCTCCCAGGGTAATTATTCTTACATTCTGAATTTTACAACAAAGCCAAACCCATTTCAACACTTTAATGCAAAAAAGTGAGTTTTTTTGAAAAATTTTTTCTTTTGAATTCATAAATAATATACCAAAGTATAACAGAAAGTTCATATCTCTGTAACAAATATGGTTTATGATTTAGCTGTACTCAACGAGAGAGCCGCAACTCTTGTTAGTACATACCCCTCCTCAATAAACCCCTCAATTATTGAAAAAAGAAGTCGAGCAATCGGCTTCTTTTTTCTTTATGTTCCAACTATACATCCGACAATTTCTGGTTTGTGGAGATCTCTGATTTCGCGCAATCTATCTCTGTGTGCGTAGGGACCGGCCTCCCGGACGGTCCGCAGATTCTGCTGAGTTAACGGACGGTCGAGGACGCCCGTCCCTACGCAGTTGACTGAAACAGGGTTCGTAGGGGCGCGCATTGCGTGTCCGTTAAATTAAGCAGAATTTCCGCGGACGACCGATGGTCGCCCCTACGATGTAGATTGAATATTAATCTCGACAAACCCGAATTTTTCGCACGTATTATTAAAAAACAGCTTGTACCGCGAAGTACAAGCTGTTTAAGTTTATTCTGTTTTTTATATTACTGCTTTGCGCCCTTATCGAACATTTCGAGAACCTTGACTGAAGCTGCGAAGCAATCTGCAAGGCATGATGCATTAAGAGCATCAGGTGTGTCAAGTCTTGTGTGGTAGAAATCAGGAAGTGCGTGGTTGAGCGCTGTAACACCTGTTGCACGCATTCCTGCCTGTGCAAACGCTGCTGAGTCTGTTGCACCGCCGAGAGGAGGAACAAAGCCCTTCTTACAGGGGATGTTAAGTTCCTGACAAGCTTCCATAAACAAGTCTGAAACATCCTTGTCAACCTTAACAGTAGAGTTGAGGTCACGGTAGTTTACCATAAGTTGTTCGTTCTGTGTAATTGTATCATAGGAGTAAACAAATGTAGGAACATCGTTAAATTCGTCCTTGTGCTTTGCTGCCCATGCTTTTGCACCGCGAAGGCCTGCTTCTTCTGAACCTGTGAGAACAACACCGATTTCTGTGTTTTCAAGCTCAACGCCCTCATCCTTGAGCATCTTGAGAATTGCCATACCAATATAGCAACCTGAAAGGTTATCGTTTGCGCCGTCAACAACTCTTTTTTCGTTCCACATGAAGTAAAGACCGAACCAGAATGGTACAAACGCAAGCGCGATAAGGCCGAGTGTTTTTGCAAGTTCGGGATTAGCCTCGAAAGCGCCTGCAATCTTAGCAACAGAAATTCCGAGTGTGTAGAACGCACCAAGGAAGCATATCATCATATGAATATCAAAGCCGAGGTATGTAAACTTATACTTAAAGGGCCATTCCCATGAAGCATCCGTGTGACCGTTGAAGATAATTCTGCGCTTCACTTCGCCTGTGGGCTTTTTGAAACCTGCAACATTGTGACCTGTCTTTTCAGGGAAGAACTTGTCAACAACCTTTTTGTAAAGACCGAACTGGAGCACACAAAGAAGGAGTCCGAGTGCGATAAAAGCAACTGAAAGTGCAGGTACAAAAAAGTAAGAAACGAGTGCGAGGAAACAGCAGGTAATTGTAAAATAAATCCAGCCTAAAAAAGAATTGGGGTTTTCCTTGAAGCCCTCTACATAAACATTGTCGCAACCAAGTTTTTTCATTTCCTCTGCGCAATATTCAGCAGCCTGCTTTTCGCCGAGGTCGCCGGGGCCACGCTTTTCAAAAGTTTTGCAAATATATGTGATTTCATCAATCATATATTTTGCAGCTTTGTCTTTTTTGTCAATAATACTTTTAAGATTCATTTTTACAACTCCTTAACAATTATTGCAAACATTTTATCACAGTCTGTTGCAAAAATCTACAACTTTTTGATAATTATTTTACATTTTTAAAATATTTTTTGGCAATTTTTACAGTTTCAGTTGCATCAGCTGCATAATAATCAGCATTTATCATTTCAGCATAAGATTCCGTAAGTACAGCACCGCCGACTATAACTTTTGCATCAGTATTTTTATGGATAAGCCCGATTGTTTTTTCCATCGCAGGCACGGTCGTTGTCATTAACGCTGAAAGACCGACGAGCTTTACATCATTTTCAACAACAGCCTGAAGCACTGCTTCTTCGGGTACATCCTTGCCGAGGTCGATTACGTCGTAGCCGTAATTTTCAAGCAGAACCTTAACAATATTCTTGCCTATATCGTGGATGTCACCGCGAACGGTTGCAAGGATAATTTTCTCGCCCTTTTTCTCTGTTGCATCTTTAGGCATAGAGGCTTTTATAATTTCGAAAGAAGCTTTTGCGCTTTCGGCACTCATAAGAAGCTGAGGAAGGAAAATCTTGTTTTTTTCAAATCCTTCGCCGACAAAATCAAGTGCAGGCATGATTTCACCGTTTATGATTTCAAGGCTGTCCTTTGCTTTGACAAGCTCGGTTGTGCATTCAACAGCTTTCTGCTTCATACCCCTGATTATCACTGTTTTAAGGTCAACTTCATTTGAAACGGTCTGAGCGACCTGAGCTTTTGAAACATTTGCGATGTAGCTTTCGCAGTTCTCGTCAAGACCGCGGAGAGCAAGGAATGCGTGATATGTATTCATCATCGCATCACTCAACGGATTGATAATTCCTGCTGAAAGACCGTTCGAAAGAGCCATATTAAAAAATGCAGAATTGACGGTTTCTCTTTCGGGCAGACCGAATGAAATATTGCTGACACCGAGAATGGTTTTAACACCGAGAGTATCATTGAGATACTTAACCGTTTTAAGCGTTTCGTTTGCACTTTGCGAGTCTGTGCTTATCGTCATCGCAAGCGCATCAAAAATAAGGTCCGTTTTATCTATTCCGTATTCTTCAGCCTTTGCGATTATCTTTTCTGCAATTTTAATTCTGCCGTCCGCTGTTTTTGGAATACCATTTTCATCAAGGCAAAGGCAGACAACAACAGCACCGTATTTTTTGACAAGCGGGAAAACGGAATTCATCGATTCCTCTTTTCCGTTTACGCTGTTGAGCATCGGTTTTCCGTTATACATACGAAGAGCCGTTTCCATAGCGGTGATGTCAGCCGTATCAATCTGCAAGGGCAAATCAGTAACACCCTGCAAAGCTTCAACGGCAGAATACATCATTTCGTTTTCGTCGATTTCAGGAAGTCCGACGTTGACGTCAAGTACGTGTGCCCCTCTGTCCTTCTGCGCAATACCTTCGTTGATGATATATCCGATGTCGTGATTTCTCAACGCTTCTTTGAAAAGCTTTTTACCTGTAGGATTAATTCGCTCACCTATGATTATCGGTTTTTCTTCGAAATTAACAGTTTTTGAGTAAGACGAAACTCTTGTCACCTTTTTGCTTTCGGGAATGAATGCTTCTTTATTTTTACAGGCAGAAACAAGTGCTTCAATATGTGCAGGAGTTGTACCGCAGCATCCGCCGAGATATGAAACACCGAGCGATGCGATTTCCTGCATCATTTCGGCGAAATTCTCTGCATCAACGTCAAAAACAGTTTTGCCGTCTACACTTCGCGGAAGTCCTGCATTCGGGTTTAAAAGCATCGGCAGAGAGGTGAGGCTTCGCATCTTTTTTGCAAGAGTAAGCATTTCAGCAGGGCCAAGACCGCAATTCATACCGATTGCATCAATTCCGAGACCTTCAAGCGTTGTGACAGCAGTTTCGATATCCGCACCCGTTAAAAGTCTTTCGTTTGAATCAAACATCATTGAAACGAAAATCGGCAAATCGCAGTTTTCTTTGGCTGCCAGTACACCTGCTTTGATTTCGTAAAGATCGGTCATCGTTTCAAAGAAAATGATATCCGCACCGTCTTTACCTGCGAGGATAACCTCTTTGTAAAGTTCATACGCTTCGTTGAATTCAAGCTCACCCGAAGGCTTGAGAAGCTTGCCGAGGGGACCAATATCAAAAGCAACTTTTTTACCCGTTTTTTTAGCAAGGTTAACGGCTGCGCAAACCACCTCATTGACATTGTCAAATTTGAGCGAGTTGGCGCCGAATGTGTTTGTGCTGATAATATCCGCACCTGCATTCGCATAAGCTTCGTGGACGCTATATACCAATTCGGGATTTTTTAAGTTGAGTGTTTCGGGCAGTTCGCCTGCCTTCAGACCGCCTGCCTGAAGCATCGTTCCCAATCCGCCGTCAAAAAACTGTATCTTATTCATGGATTATATCACCAATACCCTGTGTAATCTTTTCTGCGATATCCGGTTTGTTCATTGTGTAAATGTGGATGTTATTGACACCGTTAGCAAGAAGGTCAATAATCTGCTCTGTTGCATAGACAATGCCTGCCTGCTTCATTGCAGCATTATTCGAGCCGAAGCGGTCAACAAGCTTTGTGAATTTCTTCGGAAGAGTGCAACCTGCCAATTTAACAGTTCGCTCAATGAGATTAACGTTTGTAATAGGCATAATTCCTGCAACAAGAGGAACGTCGATTCCTTTGATAGCGCACATTTCCCTGAAGTTATAGAAAACTTCGTTATCAAAAAACATCTGTGTTGTGAGAAAATCAAGTCCGCAATCAACTTTTTCTTTCAGGTGAGCAATGTCTGTTACTCTGTTTTCACTTTCAGGATGAATTTCAGGATAACAAGCACCGCCTACGCAGAAATCGCCGAGTGAATGAATTTCCTCGATGAGCTGGCTTGCGTATGTATAATACTGTTTATCCGGGAAAACAAAATCCTTCGGAATATCTCCGCGAAGAGCAAGGATGTTTTCAATTCCGTTTTCCTTTAATTCGTTGACAACGTTATGAATTTTATCCCTTGTTGAAGTAAGACAAGTGAGATGTGCAAGCGGAGTGATTCCGTTTTCCTTAACGGAATTTGCAATTTCTGTTGTAAATCCGCTTGTTGTGCCTGCTGCACCGTAGGTAACGCTCATAAATGACGGTGAAAGCTTAGCAAGTTCATTTATAACTGCTTTTGTGCTATCAACCTTGTCCCATTCTTTCGGCGGAAAGACTTCAAACGAAACCGTCACCTTGTTATTTTTAATTATGTCTTTAACTTTCAAAAAGAACACCTGCCTGATCAGATTTCTGTTTTCATAATACCACTACTTAAAATTAATTTCAATAAAATAAAATACAAAAAGGTGTTCCGTTTTACCGAAACACCTTAAACATTCGTTGTAACTCTATCTTAAATTACTTTGCAACGTCAATAACTCGGTTTTCTCGAATAACATTGACCTTGATCTGTCCGGGATATTCGAGTTCTTCCTCGATTTTCTTAACGATATCCCTTGCGACCAATACCATCTGGTCGTCAGATACAGCCTCAGGCTTAACCATAATTCTGACTTCACGGCCTGCCTGAATTGCGTATGATTTATCAACGCACGGGAATGAGCTTGTAATTTCTTCAAGCTTTTCAAGTCGCTTGATGTAATTCTGAAGATTTTCACGTCTTGCACCCGGTCTTGCTGCTGAAACCGCATCGGCTGCCTGAACAAGACAAGCAACGATTGTTTTAGCCTCAACATCACCGTGGTGAGCATGAATTGCGTGAGTAACAGCCTCGTTTTCTCTGTACTTCTTAGCGTACTCTACGCCGAGTTCAATGTGTGTACCTTCCATTTCGTGGTCAAGTGCCTTACCGATATCGTGAAGAAGACCTGCACGCTTTGCTGTCTTGACATCTGCGCCTAACTCCGCAGCCATAAGACCTGCAATGTAAGAAACTTCCAATGAGTGGTTAAGTACGTTCTGACCGTAACTTGTACGGTATTTCAGCTTGCCAAGCTGTTTGATAAGCTCGGGATGAATTCCGTTGACACCTGCGTCAATAGCGGCTCTTTCACCTGTCTGCTTGATTGTGTGTTCAACTTCGCGCTTTGACTTTTCGTAAAGCTCCTCAATTCTTGTCGGATGAATACGTCCGTCTGCGATAAGTTTTTCAAGAGTAAGTCTTGCAATTTCACGGCGTACCGGCTCAAAGCAGGATACTGTGATTGCTTCTGGTGTATCGTCAATGATGAGGTCAACACCTGTGATTGTTTCAAGGGCTCTGATGTTTCTGCCCTCACGGCCGATGATTCGACCCTTCATTTCGTCATTCGGTAATGCTACGACTGATACAGTTGCATCCGCACTGTGGTCAGCAGCACAACGCTGAATTGCCGTCGCAATGATTTCGCGTGCTTTTTCTTCCGCTTCATCTATTGTCTTCTGTTCATAGTCAAGAATCTTGACTGCTTTTTCGTGAACAAGACTGTCTTCAAGAGTTTTGAGAAGATAATCTCTTGCCTGGTCTTTAGTGTAGCCTGAAATTCTTTCAAGCATTTCAATCTGGCTACGCTTGATTGTTTCAATTTCTTCCGCTTTTTGTTCAGCATCCTTGATTTTTGAAGCGAGAGTTTCTTCTTTCTTTTCGATATTCTCAATTTTCTTATCAAGGCTTTCTTCTTTCTGAACGAGTCTGCGTTCCTGTCGCTGCAGCTCACTGCGACGTTCACGGTTCTCACGTTCAGCTTCAGTACGCTGCTTATGAATCTCGTCTTTTGCTTCGAGGATAGCTTCTTTTTTCTTTGATTCAGCCTTTGAAATAGCTTCGTTAAGAATTCTGGTAGCTTCCTGCTGAGCAGAACCGATAGCTGATTCAGCAACCTTTTTGCGGTAGATGATACCAATCGCAACACCAATTGCAAGAGCCACAAGCGCAGCAGCGACAATGGCAATTACAAATATTGATGTTTTAATCAAAACTTAAATGCACCTCCTGTCAGATTTTTTAACTCATATTCTGATTTAAGTAAATTGTATACAACAGATTGTGTAGTAGTTCGTGTCAGGAACAATCCGTTGGAGACAGCTAAATTTTGGCATACTTAACTATCATCCGTTTTATTTTAATACAAATCAAGCCCTGTGTCAAGCAAAAACCAACACTTTTATGCTTTAATGTATAAAAAATTGTATCTTTATATATTAAATTATATTAAATATCTGCAATAATTAAAACTGTTTTGTCCGGTAGATTGTGTTGTACTTCTTTATCTGTGCGTTTGTGTACCGTGCCCAATAAAAAGAATTAAGGTGGTCAGACAAATTCGGGTTTGTGGAGCAGAATATTCAATTAGCGTCGTAGGGGCGACCATCGGTCGTCCGCGGAAATTCTGCTTGATTTAACGGACGCGCAATGCGCGCCCCTACGGACAAGATTCAGGTATCTGCGTAGGGGACGACGTCCTCGACGTCCCGTTGAAACACACGCAATTTTTCGGGACAGGACTCGTCCCCTACGCACACAGAGATAGAGTGTGCGAAATCAAAGAACTCTACAAACCCGAATTTGGCTATATTTTTATTTAAAACATTTGTCTTTTTCTGCTGTTTGTGTTACAATATCACGAATCAAAATTTTGGAGTAACTATATGCTTGAATTTATCAAAACAAATTCGTTTGTAATTGCGCAGGTTTTCGGCTTTATGGCAATGACCGTCGCAATTTCGATGTATCAATTCAATAAACACAAAAAGGTTATGCTTTTAATGGTCGGCTGTGCGCTTCTTTGGTGCTGTCACTATACATTCCTCGGTCTTTTTACTCCCGTTGCGATGAATTTTCTCGGTGCGGTGAAAAACTTCATCTTCAGCTTCAAGGAAGGAAAGCAGATTGAATCAAAAACTATTCCGATAATTTTCCTCATTCTTTCTGTTGCTTCAACAATCCTTACGTGGAAGGATGCGTGGAGCATTTTGCCGTTGATTGCCTCCGTTTTTGCCGTTGTTGCACAGTGGCAGACAAACGTCAAATATCTTCGCATTCTTACAATTCCCGTCTGTGTCTGCTGGTTTATTTACAATATCAACAATCAATCCTGGGCAGGCACGGCAAATGAAGTGTTTGTTTTAATTTCGATTATTATTGCACTCGTGAGAAACAAAGAAACTAAAAAAGCTTAGTAAAAATTAACGCCGATTCAATTAGAATCGGCGTTTTGCTATCCTGTAATAAGCTCAACTATTTTATTGTTGTGGATTTTCGAAAAAATCAAACCAATAACAGCAGTAACGGCAATCGTTGCAACAAACATTATCAGTTTTGGTGTTTCCTCGTGTAAAGCTTTGATAATAAGCATAACCAACGGATGTGAGTAATATGTGAAATTAGCGAGAATTCTGCATTTTTCAGAAAGTATCCTGAACTTTGGCAACGGGTTTTTAAGAAGGAAGAGCATAACCGAAACCACAAGAGGAAAAAGTCCGAAGGTGATGATAATATTTTGTTGCCATCCCGCTTTAACCACAAGGAAAATTTCAGCGAGCCAGACGAAGACTGAAACAGCAAGAATGATGCACAGTTTAGTGTTACTAAGCTTTGTGGCGGTGTTTTTAATTTTGCCAACACACTGACCGCATATGAAGAACGGAAGACCCATAAGAAAAATTCTTCTTATAACTGTGAAAAAAGAAAGCTCATAAATTGCACCGAGAAAAGGGATTTTTATTCCCAAATTATAGTACGCACACCCGATGCAACCGATGGTATAAAGTATAATCGCAATCGGAATAAGAAGCTTTTGCATCTTGATTTTATAAAAAAGAGTAACAATACAGACGCTGATTATCAAGGCAGGAAAAAACCAAAAATGATAGTAACTGCCTTTGATAAGGAAGTTCAGAGCACTTGTTACAATGAAACCTTTGATTTCGCCGTGTCCCCATTTAATAAATTCAATAAAGATATAGAGGCAACTCCATATGAAATAGGTCATAAAAAGCTTTTTTATGTAGGAAAAAAGAATTTTCTGTCCTTTTTCGAGCTTCTGCGTGTAGAAGTAACCTGCAACGGCGAAGAAAAACGGAACACCTATTCTTGTTAAAATCTGCGAAACACCGAAGCTGATTGTTGAACCGAAATCAGCCATCGGATTTGTATGAATTATAACAATTAGAATGGCGCAGAAATAACGAAAAATATCGATTGAACAATTACGAACTTTTGTGCCTGCCAAACTGACCCCTCTTTTCTTGTCTGAACTATTGATATAGTATTACATTTCAGGGGAAAAAGCAAGTGGATATAAAAAAGCGCAGACCGCATAAAACAATATAAATTATGGGGGCGAGCGGTTCAGATAACTGCAAGAAGCCCTAAAAGAATCAAAAACAAGTCTGGAGACCTTGTTTTTGATCTGTTTGTACGTTCTGCAGATTTTTTCTATTCCCTGAAAAGGAGCTGTAAAAACCTTTCGTTTTTACAGCTCCTAGCTGTTTATTTAACAGTATTGACAATGCCCACAAACAGGGGAGTTGAATCGTCTGATGTTATAACGAAGATAAACGGTCTGTTGAGCCTGAATTCAATTTCTTCACCCATTGGTGCAGATTCCGTATCAACACCGATAACCGTAAAAGCCGCTGCCGTACAGCCTTTTTCGTCAACAGTAACTCTTGCACTGTGATTAATCTGGCTGACATATGCTCTCTCGTTTGGCATGATCGGAGAAAAATCAGCTTTTGTTTCATCAAAAACATCCGAAACACCAAGCTTTTTAACGCTGTCTATCAGATCCACTGAAGAAGCAACATCAAACTTCGGCATATGCAGGCTGACTATGACATTGTTCTTTTCTGTTTTCGGAGTTGCACCGTTGAGTATCGTGTTTATATCGCCTTTCTGAATCAGGCTTTCGGGAGTAACACCCTCGTCGGGAAGAATTAGCCACATTTTGCCCGAGCCTTTAAACGATAACGATGTTGCGGTGAATCTGTCGTCAGCATAAAGAGGGAGATGAGGGTTACGCTGATACATAAATTCAGTGATTTCGTTTTCTTTTGTGCCATAAAATGTGTCGGCTTTGGTCAGGTAGTCAGGGAATTCATTCTGCCAACCACCTTTGAAATAAACCGTGCTTGCAAGACCGAGAACAGTTGAATCGTTGAATTCAACTTCGTTTGCCTGATCCTTAAGAAGACCGCCGGTCTGCTCATTGAGCCAGTTCTGCAACGCCTTATTGTATTCGTCGCTGCCCATAAGACCGCTGAAAGTGGATGCATAATACTTCTCTGCAAGCAGGTCAAGAGTTGACTTGTTATAATTAATACCGTTACGCAACCATACCGAGTTGGCAAGGATGTTCGTTTTAAGACCGTCATCGGTATAGTTGCTCATCCAAAGCTTATTCGCAAGCGTGCGAAGAGAAGTAATATCGTTTGTCCCGAGCAGATCAAGGATTTGCTTTCTTGTCTGTCCGTCAGTTGATTCTGCAAGCATACTCAGTGCCATATAAACGTTGACAGGGGAGTAGACGAGATTTTCTCCTTTTGTATCGGCAAAAAAGGTTTTAGTTGTTGTAGTGAAAAAATGACTGTATTTATCTGCCTGTGCAACGTTTGCCTGTCTTCTTTCAGCGTCTGCATTCCACTTATCATATGCATCGGAAAAAGCTTTCCAGTCAAGTTCACCGTTTCCGTTATCAAAGTCTGTTTCAACGGGATATTTGACCATCACGGGATATGAGGCTTTTGCGACAGAGAAAGAACCGTGAACAGGGTTTTTCTGTTGGTTTTGTGTGTTTTGCGATGTGTTGCTGTCGATAGTCTGTTCAGGCGGATTGAAATGGAAATGACCGAGAACAGCACCGATAACTATACAGAAACAAGCCGCAACAGCAACCCACTTTATCCACATTTTTCCTTTTTTCTTCGGTTTTACTTCGTTCTTAACTTCATCGATAACATTATCGTCGATGTTGTTCATAGCATCAATAATATCTTCAGGTTTCATATCAATTCCTCCTTTTGAAGATAGTTTTTAAGGTCGAGCCTTGCACGGTAGAGAAGGCTCTTAACGTTTGATTCACTGATTTCAAGATGTTTTGATATATCCTTTACAGAATCAAAATAAAAATATCTGCATACAAAAACTTTCCGCTGATTGTCGGAAACGGACGAAAGCCAGCTGTTTATTGCGGCTGAAAGAGCTTTCATATCAACTTCTTGTTCGGGATTTCCGTCAACTGAGGCACAATCCCAAAGCTCTTCAAGTGAAAGCGTGTATTCCGAGCCTGCACGCTTTTTTGACGTCCTTTTTCTGTAAATATCAATGGAAATCTGCCTTGTGATTTTTGCAAGGAATGCAGAAAGCCTGACAGGTTTATGAGGTGGAATGGAATTCCACGCACGCAGATATGTATCGTTTACACATTCTTTGCTGTCCTCAATATCCGCGAGGATGTTGTATGAAATTTTTGAAAGATATTTTTCATATTTCTGCTTTGTTTCGGAAATTGCATTTTCGTTTCTTTCCCAATACATTTCAACTATTCTGCTGTCTTCCATTGTACCACCTCCGTACGGTTTTGTTGTTTCATCAGCAATATTGCCGTTAAGTCGTATTTGCGTTGGGTTTAAATCAAATTAATAAATTCGGGTTTGTTGAGGTGTTTTTAAATCGACATCGTAGGGGCGACCATCGGTCGTCCGCAAAAATGTGATTGATTTAACGGACGCGCAATGCGCGCCCCTACGAACCCAATCTCAAAATAACTACGTAGGGACGGGCGTCCTCGACCGTCCGTTAACTCAGCAGAATCTGCGGACCGTCCGGGAGGCCGGTCCCTACGCGCACAGAGATAGATTGTGCGAAATCAAAGACCCCGACAAACCTGAATTTGTACAATTCTGTCAATGGGTGATTAATCGACCAATCGGAAACCCGATCAGAACTATGAAACGTTTCACTATATATGACGTAAAAAAACAACATTAGTTACAGTTTTTTATATTATAGCATGTTTTTTTCGGAAGGGGAATAACACAAACGAAAATCCGCCCTCTTGCGAGAACGGATTTTTTGTTTGGCAGTACGCCTCATTTTCAAAACAGCTCAATAAATTGGAATTTGTTATTCCGCAAGCTGTGTTAAAGTGTTTCCGGCTATACGATATACGGTCCAGTCTTGCATCGGTTCAGCACCTAATGACAAATAAAAATCTATGCTCGGTTTATTCCGGTCAAGACACCACCATTCAAGCCTGCCGCAACCACGCTCCACTGCTATCTGTGCCAGTTTTTTTAACAAAGCTTTTCCGTATCCTTTTCCGCGATATTCCGATTTGACATATAAATCTTCCAAATAAACGCCCGAACGTCCCAAAAAAGTAGAAAAATTATGGAAAAACAAAGCAAAGCCTATCTCGACTCCGTCTTCAAGCGCAAAAATTACTTCTGCCTTCTTTTTATCAAATATCCATTCCTTCAAAGTTTCTTCCGTTGTAACGACCTCGTCCAACAGCTCTTCATACTTTGCCAATTCTTTAATGAAATATAATATCAGCGAAACATCATTTTCTTCTGCGAATCTGAACATAAATTTTTCCATAATACACCGCCACAAATTATTGTTTATGGAAATAATCATATCATATATGAATAATAATTACAATTATTCGTTAGGGTATAAATGAATAAGTTGAAATAAGAAAAAAGAGGTGATATAATTAAATCAAATTAAAATGGAGAGAAAACAATGGAAAATAAAATCAAAGACGGTGCGTTTTACAAAGCATTTTTTGTAATGACGCTTACAATGGCAGTGCAAAACCTGATAGTTTTCGGCGTCAATCTCGCAGACTCTGTTATGATGGGTGCATACAGTGAAACTGCGCTCAGCGGCGTGGGAATCTGCAACAATATTCAGTTCTTTCTGAATATGGCGGCTTCAGGTGTTGCCTCGGGTATGACAGTTATAGCTTCTCAGTATTGGGGGCAGAAAGAGAAAAAGCCTATTTACAAAGTATCTGCGGTTGCTATGTGGATAAGCTTTGTTTTTTCTGTGCTTATTTTTGGATTCGCTGCCATTGCGCCCGAAACTCTTATAAAGCTTTTTACGGATAAGGATGCAGTTATTGAGCAGGCTGTGCTTTATCTGGATATAATCAAATACAGTTATCTGTTGTTTGCGCTTACAACCATAATGCTTGCAATTCTTAGAAGTGTTGAAACTGTTAAGATCGGCTTTTATGTATCGCTTTCGTCCTTTGCAGTAAACATTCTGCTTAACTATATGTTGATTTATGGTAAATTCGGTGCACCTGAAATGGGAATAAGAGGTGCGGCACTTGCAACGCTTGTTTCAAGAGCAATCGAGCTTGTAGTTGTTGTAATATACATATTGTTTGTTGACAAAAAGCTGAAAATGAAGCTCCGTGACCTTTTTGTGACAGATACGCAGATGTTCAAGGACTATTTCAAAACAGGTTCTCCTCTTATGATGAGCAGTGTTTCGTGGGGAATTGCAATGAGCATCCAGGGCGCAATCATCGGCAGACTTATCGAAAGTGCTATTGCGGCAAACAGTATTGCAACAACAATTTTTCAGGTTGCAACGGTTATCTGCTATGCATCGAGTAATGTTGCCTGTGTGCTTATCGGCAAAACTATAGGTGAAAACAAGCCTTTTGATGTTATTAAACGTCGCAGTAAAAATCTTCAGCTTCTCTTCCTTGCGATAGGAGTTGTATCAAGTGCAATTCTGTTGCTGACCAAGAATCTTATACTTGATTTTTATAACGCATCTCCTCAGACGGTTGATATCACAAATCAATTCATATGGGTGCTTTCTGTCACAATTATCGGCACAGCTTATGAAGCACCAAGTCTTTGCGGAATCGTTTCGGGCGGCGGTGATACTTCGTTCGTGCTGAAAAACGATATAATTTTTATGTGGCTTATTGTATTGCCGCTCAGTATACTCAGTGCATTTGTTTTTAAATTCCCGGTCGTTGTTACCTTTGCCTGTCTCAAAGCGGATCAGGTGCTGAAATGCGCAGTTGCAGTTGTGAAGGTTAATAAATTCAACTGGATAAAGAAAGTTACAAAAGAATCGCAATAAAATTAAGGCTTGTTCGGAAAAATCCGTACAAGCCTTTGTTATATACAAAATGATAATAGTATCCCGGTGATTTAAAGTTTATTGAATTCCTTCTTTTAAGTCGGTGAAGAAATCGTTCGTATAACGGTTCATTTCATCACATAATGGAATTGTTTCGGGTAAATAGCATTTGTTTTGGTTTAAAACATTCTTTTTCATAAAATCTAAAGTATCAATTAACGATTGTCCTCTTACAGAACCGGTAATCAAGGTTTTTACTACCAAGTATGTTTTTCCGCCTTCTAACACATGGGCATCGTGTAAAATTTTACCCTCAATAGTCTCAGGGATTTCACTTCTCTGAGATTCCCACGCGATTCTGATTACTTTGGAAATCATTTCGTCATTATAGTTCTGCTCCGACATCCATTGTCTTATTTTTTCTTCATCGCTATATATGAATCCGTGAAAATATGTAGCTAATTTCAAACATTCTTCGTCAACTTTATAACTACTGTGAGAGAGTATTCTGTTAATCATTTTTTGCACAAGTTCAATATGCCACATATTATGCATAATATCTTTATCCGCATAATACGGCTCGACAAATTCAATCAAAGCCTTTTCATTCAACATTGTTTATACCTCTGCAAATTCTTATTTGTTTATATTCCTGTAATCTTTCGGATTTCTTTTGCATCAATATCATTCAGACTGCAATTCTGCGAAACGCAGATGTATGCCGCCGCACCTGCAGCCTCACCGATTCCTATGCAGATAGGCATTACCCTGAAATTTGAATGTGCCATATGTGTACCTGAAATATTTCTTCCGCAAAGCAAAAGATTTTCTTTAATTTCAGGAAGAAGACAACGGTAAGGAATCGTGTATCCGTTTTGCTGAGAAAAATGTTTCTGTACTCCCGTTTTATCCAAACCTGAACCTGTGATATTATGAACATCAAAATTGAAGTAGGCGTCTTTTACAACATAATCGTCAAAGACTTTAGCTTCGAGAATATCCTGCTCGTTCAAGGTGTATTTACCCTTGAAATGTCTTGTTTCACGAATGCCCATAAGGGATGCGGAGCTGATAACATAACAATTCTCGTAACCGGGAACAAATTTACGCAAATATTTAACTATGTCATCCATCTGTCTGCGGCATGTAAGAGTGGCACGTGTCAGGTCATCTGCATTTGTGCCGTCAATATCGATTGCATTTGTCATATTGCATGTCACAACACCGGGGAGGGTTGATTCATAAGTGAGAATATGCCCCGCAGGATAGGGTATGTGCTCTTTTGCAAGAGCCTGAAGCTCACCGTTCGGTGTTTCATAGGTTGATTCAAATGAGCCTAAAAATACTGCCCGGTCATAGTCAACACCGCCGACTTTGAACATAAGTGTTGCAGGTTGCATTTTGTTATCGTTTTCTCTGCCGAGAATAAATTCTGCTCCTGCTCTTGCGGCGATATCACCGTCACCTGTAGCGTCAATAGTGATTTTGGCATAAATATCTGTTTTGCCCGATTTGTTGATAACGGTTGCACCGAGAATTTTATCTCCGTCGCAGATTGCATCCTCAGCAAAAGTATAAAGCATAACTTTGCAACCAACCTCACAGAGCATTTCAAGATAAAGTGTTTTCAGCTTTTCGGGGTCTATCAGGTTGGTGATTTCGTTTTTGAATTCACCTTCGTTATTTTCAGATGTTCTTTTCAGAATTTCATAATACAAAGGACTCCCGCAACTTCCTGTCCAATGACTCATAAGACCTGAAGTTGAAATTCCGCCCACATCTCCGCTTTGCTCAACAAGAACAACCTCAGCACCATTTTTCGCAGCAGTATATGCCGCAGCAAACCCGGAAGGACCGCTTCCGAGAACAAGAACATCGGTATGTAATTCAAACTTTTCAATCATATTTAACACCACAATAAATTCTGATTTGTCAGGCTTTTAATTCTTGGCTGAATTCAAAAACTTTTCTATCTTCTCCGCATTCTTATATCCGAGCTGATACAATTTGTCTAACCCGATTTTATTTCTTGTTGCAGTTTTAATTCCAAAGCAATCTTCAGGATAAAGTATCAGCACTTTGCCTTGTTCTTCAAGCTTAAGAATTTCGTTTATCCTATCATGATATATTGCATGTGAATTTGTTATAGCTTTTGCAATTTGCGGATATTTAAAAAGTAACGGATTAACAAGCCATTTTGGAAAGGCAGATTTCTTATAGTTAATAGGAAGTGTCAAGCAGATAATTAGTTTATTGCAACCGTCATCAAATGCTTTTTTGTATGGAATCGGGTCGGAGATACCGCCGTCAAAATATCTTCTGTCCTTGAATAAAACAGGCTGACGATTTATTATAGGTAATGCACAGCTTGCCTTTAACAAAGTAAAATCATCATAGGCTAAATCGCTTTTATAAAAATACTTTTGTTCAGAGGTCTGTGCATCCGTTACTGCGGCAACAAACTTTTTAGGTGACTTCGTTATGGCTTCAAAGTCCAGTGGATTTTTACCGTAACTGTTTGTTATATCAGAATAAATATAATCAAGGTTGATATACATTCCCTTGCTAAAATAGTTGTGTATACTCATATACTGTTTTTCAAATGAATATTCTTCATAAAAACTTTTTAATCTTCCACGCTGACCTGCTATGTATGTTATAAGGTTTGCGCTTCCTGCAGAAACGCCCAAACAATATTCAATATCAATAGAATTATCAAGAAGATAATCAATAATACCACTTACATAGTTTCCTCTTAATCCGCCGCCGACATCCATAATTCCAACCATAACACGCCTCATCAAATACTTTTTTGTTAGGATGATTATATCACACTTAATCTGAATTTACAATCGGGTGCGGGGAACCGCTGAAAGAAGCAACAAGAAAAATTGAAATTTAATCAGCTAATATTATTGTTTCAATGTCAGAGATCTTGACAACATTGTAATCTACAAATATTGCACTGTCTTCATAAAATTCATCATTATATAATCCTATGATTTCTGTTTTATCTTTTAAAGTAACTTTTACCCTTTTGTCAAACATCTCATCATAATATTTATTATGAAAATCTTCACTAATCTTCAAGTTTTCTTCTGTTAAAGGTTTTTTATTTTCATTGTTTAAAGCATTTATAATTGCATTTTCCAAATCTTTAAATATCTTATCCGTAAAATCACCTCCACAAAAAGGAATTTACTTATTTCTTGCAATAGAAGTCTATTGCTGCACAGATAAACGCTGCAGTACCATCAGCGTGCTTATCAATGTTATTCCTGAAGCGTTCATCTTGGGCATACATCCGACCGAGACCTGCCAAAATCTCATTTGTACAAAGATAGTAGTTTTCGGTGATATAGCTCTGCAGCATTTTTACAAGGTTCTGTGATTCGGGGGAGTTCGGCTCTTCGCCATTCTTCATACACATTGCAAACTCTGCAAGAATATCATTCATTCCTTCAGCAAGACTCGTCCACTTCTCTTTTGAATAATGCTTCGTTTTTTCTGCGTGTTCCTTGTATGCAGAAGTATGTCCCCATTTTTCTTTGGCTTCAGCCTTGTGTTTTTCAAATTCACTATTGTCAAATGCTTTCATAACATTTTCTCCTTTCACGGCACCGTCAATTGCGGAAATTAACCGTTCTAACCGTTCTTTCTTGAGTGTGAGAAGGTGTTTTTGCTCTTTCAGTGCCTTGCTTTTGTCATACTTCGGGGATGACAATATCTCTCCTATGCTCCTTAAAGAAAAGTCAAGTTCACGGTAAAAGAGAATCTCTTGCATACGAAGAAGGGATTTTTCATCATAAAAACGATAGCCGGATTGCTTGTCGATAAAGGCAGGTTTTAATAGTCCTATTTCATCGTAATAATGAAGCGTGCGCACACTTACACCCGTAATTTCGGCAAATTCTTTAATCTGCATTTTCAATATTATCACCTCACAAAACAGAGTGTACACTATGACGGAACGTGAGAGTCAATACCTTATTCAAAAATATTGATTGGTGTTCGATAATTTCTCATCTGTCGAGTTAATAATACCACTCAGGCAAAGAAAAAAGCAACAGTTTTCGGCTGTTGCTTTTTGTTCTGAATTTACTGTGACAGGTAATTTTTGCCGTTTATCAGTCTGACATATAACGATGCTCTGCATACGCCGCACCGTCGGAGTCAATTGATATTACCGTTCCGCCCATAAGACCGTCGGTATAATAAGCGCCGTATCCTGTTTTGAGCGTATAGTTGAGTCTGATGCCTTCATGATAAATCTGAAAATTATTTGCATGATCGTGACCTGCAAAAATATTTTTTGTGCTTCCGAGTTCTTTGCAAACAGTAAAGAAACCGTTGTTCACAGGTGAACAGCATACTTCTTCACCGTAAACACCAATCGCTTCGGGTGCGAGCTCGGGAGAAAGAGTTCCGAGCTCATTGCTGCCATAGGCTTTTATCCATGCGTCTTTGTATTCACAAACGGGAATGTGCAAAAAAACCGAACTTTCAACAGTTTTGCCCGTAATTTCGGAAATTCCGTTAACAGCCCACTTGTACCATTCAATTTGGTTATCCCAAAGATGGTCATAACCGCTTACCGTTGAGCCGTCTTCAAGAGTAAATTCCGCGTTATTATGAGTGTCAACCATAAAAAGTGTATGGATAATTTTTCCGTTTTCGGTAATGTTTATGATATAGTTGCCGTAGCCCATGTCTTCGGGACCAAACTCAAAAAGGCAATTTTCGGCCTTGAAGAGAAGATAAGCTGCCCAGAATTCATTTATGCAGCTCTGACCGTCGTGGTTGCCCATAACGGGCGCCCAAGGAATACCGTAAGCATCAATTTGTTTGATAAGTTCAATGTATGCCATCGTGCCCCAAGCGTTATCGCCCGTCAGAGTAATAAGATCTGGCTCGGTTTCTTTGACAAGGCTGTCAATCATCTCTGCAGTTTTCTCGCCTTTTTCATCATAAACCAATTCATCTTTAAGCTGAACATCGGCAAGGTTAAGGATGATGAAATCTTCATTGGGATTCTTTTCAATTTCCGCACAATAATCTGCCGTGAATTTATCCGTTACCGACCACTCGTCGAAAAAGTTGCTTTCACCGAAATTCACAACTAACGCTGCTACGGGTGTTAAAATCTGAAACAATGAAAGGAAAAAGGCTGAAATAAGTTTTAATGTTGCCATATTGCACCTCCGAACACCTTGTTTTTTTATTAATTATAAGTCCAATGTCTGAAACTGTCAACACAGATAACTGTTGAAATAAAAGATTTTGGGGTTAGTTTGACAAATTTAAGTTTATTTGAATGAATTATATCATATCACGGGCTGTTTTTTTATAAACAAAGTTCCACGAAATCGCAATGTTTCCGTGGAACTTTTCATTAATTTGACTTGTTAATTCCCTTAACAACATTAAAGCCTACTTTGACTTTTACTTTAAGCTTGCCTTTCTTCTGCTTTTCGGGCATGCCCGCAAAGCCTGCGCCGCTCTTGAATGCCTTTTTAAGGATTTTTGCGGTTTCTTTGTTTTGTGTAAAATTCTTTGTTGAAAGCGGTTTTGACCATTTTTCGCCGATTTGCTCATAGGTGTCATAGGTCAAGTCTGCGGGGGAAATGTTGCCGCTGTAAAGATAGTTTGCCTCATTGCCAAAGCCCTTGTAATCGCCCGCAAGCCATGAAATGCCGCTTGCATTGAGTGCATCAAGCGAATATTCAAGATTTTCTTCGGAACGGATTTTGCAAACAACAAAGGGCACTCCCCTTCCTTTAAGTGAGTTTATGCCGTTAACGAGCGCATCCGTTTCAAAGGTTGTTCGAAAATGCGAATAAAGACCGTAGGCAACATTATCCGCATGGAATTCATTTTCGGGCGGGAGCGTGTCCGTGTCGGCAGGTGACTGCATGATAACAACGTGCCTGTCGCCGACACTGCGGATCGCTTTATAAAGCCTGCGGTAAAATTTATGGAGCGCGCCAAGCTTATCCTCCCAATCCGCAACAAAGTGAAGCGGGCGGTTGAGCAGATCGTAGGCAGCAACCGCGGGCTCGTCCTTATAATGGGCGGCAACCTGCGTCCAAAGCCTTACGGTGTTGTTGCGTGCCTCGAAGCCCTCTTTTGACGAATCGAAAAGCACGCTTTTGTCAGCGTTTGAGCATGCGGAGCTGTTATTCTGGAATCCGGGAGCGGAATGCAGGTCAAAAATAACATAAATGCCCGCTTTTTTGCATTTTTCAACAATAAAATCGAGCCTGTCAAAATCAATGTCGCCCTTGCAGTTTTCTTTTCTGAAAAGATAGCGGTAGCGCAGAGGGATTCTGACACAGTTTGCGCCAAGCTTGCGCAATTTCTTTAAATCCGCGGGAGCAATAAAGCCCTCGTTATATTTGCCGACAAGCTGCCTTGCGCCGTAGCGCCCGAAGCGGCTTTCAAGAGCAGCAAAAACATCATAGCTTTTGGCGTTTTCGTCAAGATCCGCTTTTGTGAAATAAAACAAATCGTCGTTAAGATTCATTCCGCAAAGAGTGATATGCTCGCCGCAGTCGGAAACAAATCCGCCGTTTTCCGTGCGGAGAAAATCCGCGTCGCCAATCGGGCGGGTCGCAGTTGCCTTAACATAGCCGTAGGCCGTAGGAATTGCAGCCGCAGCCGCTCCCGCGGCACAGCCTGCGGTTAAAATTTTTGCGCTGTCCGTCAACTAAACCGCCTCCTCTTGATTTTTGAAAATATAATTATCGCCGCCCATAACACTAATATCCCCAATGCTGCGCCGAAGCAGTCAACAAAAAAATCGGTGATTTGGCAAGCTCTGTCTTCAACAAAAAGCTGATGTATTTCATCGCTTGCGGCGTATGCCGCGGTTATTGCAAACGCCAAAAACGGCCTGATATAACCGAAAGACTGATAAAGCGCATTAAAAATCAGCACGGCAAGACCCATAAATTCCAAACAATGGGCACATGTTCTGACAAAATCAATGCTTATTCCGAGTTTCAAAAAGAAACTGAATCTTTCACTCAAAGACTGCGACTCTGCGCCGTTTTGCGCCGAAAGACAGAATATAACCCCCATGCAAGCCGCAACCAAAAGCCATGAAAGAAAAATTATCGCTTTATTTCTTTTCATCAGTCATACCTCTTTGCGCCGATAAAGCAAACGGTGTTTTCGGAATCAAGCATGTAAATGCCCTCCACATCCTCCGCTGTCACAAATCGGCTGGAACGCGAATAAAGCGGGTAACACAGCGCCTGCTGCAGAATATAATTTTCGGCCGTGAAGCAGCCGCCGATAAGCTCGCTGTCACCCTCCACCATAAGCAGTTTATCAATTATCATATCATATTCATCGGACTTAAATCTGAAAACCGAGCCGCCTTTGAAAGAAGCCAAAAAGTCCACCGCGCTGTCATAGGGCGATTCAATGCCCGTAAGCGCAATTTGGAAATTACCGCTTGCAACCGCCGAGTTGATTTCCTCGGGAGTTTTGTTTTCAACCGTAACCGCAAGGCTGATGCCCATTGTCTGCTGCCATATCTGGAGCTGTCTGCGCACGGCGGAATCGAACTCCTCGGGGCAGAGCACGGTTATCGACGCCTTGCTTGCCGCAAGCTCCGAAAGACCTGTTGACCAGAGAGCTGCCGCGGATTCTTTGCTGAATTTTATGTCGGGTGTCTGCGAGCCGATTGCCGCCCTGTAGTTAAGGCTGCCCGCGGAGCAGCTTGCGGGCACAAATCCGCTCTGCGCCGTTTCGTCGTTTTCAAAAAGGCTTCTGTCAATCGAGCTGCAAAGAGCCTTTCTGATATTCACATTTTTCAAAACGCTGTCAGAACAGTTAAAAACAAAACCGTAAACGGAATTTGCGTTTTCTTTAACCGTTGCCGAGCCCTCGGGCACCTCGCAGTAAGGCGGCAGCAAAGCCGCGCTGACCGCCTGCGTTAAAAGCTTGCGGGCAACGGAAACGGAATCTGAATCAAAGCTGAACACAACCGAGGATGGCAAAACCTCCTGCTCACCCGCATAATCGGCATTCTTTCTGATTATCAGCGATGATGAGGAATCCCATGCGCTAACATAAAAAGGACCGTTGCAGAGAATGTGTCCGTATGACAAGCCGTAGCGTCCGTTTGTTGCGTTGAAAAACTCCTCGTTGCAGGGCATAAACGCGCTCTCCGTCAAGCGTTCAAGCATGTCGGCGCAGGGCTCTTTCAATTTTATAATAAGGGTCAAATCGTCGGGGGCGGTAACTCCCAACGAGGAAACATCTGCCTGACCCGAATATATCTCCGTTGCGTTTTCAACGGCAAAAAGGCGGTGAGCGTTGGGCGAAGCGATTTCGGGTGAAACGGCTCTGCGCATGGCAAAAACAAAATCATGCGCCGTCACCTTTTCTTTGGCAAATTTATCGTAGAATTCCTGCCCAAATTCTCTTCTGATTGCCGTGGTACAGCGCCATTCCGTGCCCTCTTTAAGCTTAAAGGTGTAGGTTAAACCGTCGGCTGAAACTGACCAGCTTTCGGCTATGCCGGGCAGGATTTCGCCGCTTTCCGAAAGGCGCACCAAGCCCTCAAAAACGTTGTTGATAACAAGCCTTGCATCAATATCCGCCGCATACTGCGGGTCAAGCGTTGCGGGCGATGCATCGAGAGCATACAAAATTGATTCGCCCTCTCCCCCGCCCGAGCACGATGCGAGCGAAAAAGTCAGCACAAATATCATTAACACGGAAAGAAAACGTCTCATTTGTTTTCCTCCATCCATTTTGCAAGCTGGTCGGCAAGCGGATTGCTGGAGCTTTTCTGCTTTGCCTGCTGCTGCATATATTTTGCAACGTCTCTTTTGCCTGCGCCGGAGCTTTCTTTTCTCTTTTCAAAATCGGAAAGCTTTTCGCGGTAGCCGCAGATGCAGAAGAACGCTTTTTTATCACCCTCGCCGCGCATTTCAAGCTTCTTGTGGCATTCGGGGCATCTTGCATTTGTGACAACGGAAATGCTTTTGCGATAGCCGCATTCCCTGTCCTGGCAAACAAGCATCTTTCCCTTTTTCCCGTTTACCTCAAGCAGGTATTTGCCGCATTCGGGGCATGCCTCACGGGTCATGTTGTCATGCCTGTATTTAGCATCGCTCGCTCTGACCGACGAAACAAGCGAGGTTGCATATGCGCGCATTTCTTCAATGAATTTTTTATCGTCCGCGCTGCCCTTTGCTATCAGCGACAAACGCTGCTCCCACCTTGCCGTAAGCTCGGCGGATTTTAAATCGGGCGGCACAATTTCAATGAGCTGTTTGCCCTTTGAAGTGGGGAATATCTCCTTGCCCCTGCGCTCAACGCAGAATGAATCAAAGAGCTTTTCGATTATATCGGCTCTTGTTGCGGGAGTGCCCAGACCGCCCGCGGTTTTGAGGGCATCCTTCAATGAGCCGTCGTCAACCTGACCCGTCGGGTTTTCCATTGCGGAAAGCAAGGTTGCCTCGGTGTAGCGCGCGGGGGGCGTTGTTTTGCCCGCAACAAGGCGCACGCCTTTCGGGAAAACGGGCGCACCCTGCGAAAGAGCAGGCAGATTTTGCGCCTTAACGTCGTCATCGCCGTCATCTTCATCGGACAGCGATGAATCATAAAGAGCTTTCCAGCCTGCGGATTTGACAGACTGACCCTTGGTGTAGAATTTATGCTTGCCGATTGTTATTGTGACCTGCATTTCGTCATATTCAAACGGCGCACTCAAAACGGCAAGAAAACGGCGCACAACCAAATCATATATGTGCCTTTCCTCGCGCGAAAGCTTGTTTAAGTCAACATACTGCTCGGTGGGAATTATCGCATGGTGGTCGGTAACCTTTGCATCGTTAACAATGTATTTTGTTGAAATCGGCTTTGAGCGCAAAACAGCATTCGCCGCGTCCTTATAGGGACCAATCGCGATTGCGCGCAGGCGCTCGGGTAAGGTTGCCGCAACATCCTTTGTGATATATCGCGAATCCGTTCTCGGATAGGTCAGCAGCTTATGCGTTTCATAAAGGCTCTGCATGAGCGACAAAGTCTGCTTTGCGGAATAGCCGTATTTTTTGTTGGCGTCTCTCTGGAGTTCGGTCAAATCGTATGCCGCGGGAGGGGCTTTAAATTTATAAGCCTTTTTAACCTCTGAGAGCACTCCCCTTTTGCCCTTAACCTCATCGGCAACCGCCTGCGCCGCAGCGGCATCAAAAAATCTTGCCTGATTGCGCGAATCTTTGTATATCGCGGAAAAGCCGTCAAAATCCGCCTTGACGGTGAAATAATCCTTGGGGCGGAATTTGAGAATTTCTTCCTCGCGCTTAACTATCATTGCAAGGGTCGGGGTCTGCACCCTGCCTGCCGAAAGCTGCGCATTGTGCTTGCAGGTGAGCGCACGGCTGACGTTAAGACCGATAAGCCAATCCGCCTCCGCCCTGCATTGCGCGCTTTTATAAAGATTATCATACTGCGAAGCGGGCTTCAATGCCGAAAAGCCCTCTTTTATTGCCTTGTCAGTCTGTGACGAAATCCAAAGACGGAGCATGGGCTTTCTGCAATTTGCTTTTTTGATTATCCAGCGCGCAACAAGCTCGCCCTCGCGACCCGCATCGGTTGCAATAACAACCTTGTCAACCTCATTGCTGCCGAGAAGCGAACTGACAGCTTTAAACTGCTTTGAGGTCTGACCGATAACGACAAGCTTCATGCTTTTGGGCAGCATGGGCAAATCCTCCATGCGCCATGTTTTATATTTGTTGTCATAGGCTTCGGGGTCGGCAAGGGTTACAAGATGACCCAAAGCCCATGTGATTATATATTTATCGCCGATTATACATCCGTTGCCGTTCTTTTTGCACCCGAGTACGCGGGCGATATCCCTTGCAACTGACGGTTTTTCGGTTAAAACAAGAGTTTTCGCCAAAAAAATCTCTCCGTTTCGCTCTATATTATTCCAATTATATGATAGCAAAATATATGATATTTTATTTTCCAAAAAGAAAAATAAAGAAATTTAATATTTTAAATAATAATATAGGGCTGGCTCACGGAGATGAAGAAGCTGTTTTCTTCCGACGATAGGCGTACAAAGGTACGTCGAGTCGGAAAAAACAGCTAAAAAGAAACATATAAAGCATTTCTGTTCTACAACAAACAAAAGGCGGCTTGCAAAGGTAAAAAACCACTGCAAACCGCTTTCTTTATTATTCAGTTTCTTTTGTTCTTCGCTTCGTGAGACAGCCCCGGGAATTATAACAAATGTGCTCTTATTTCCTCGCCGCTCATCGCAACAAGATATGCAGGAGGAATGTCAAACATCGTTTTACAGCCCGTCATGCCCTCGGACTTCATGCGGTAAGCCGCTCTTGCGCACGCTGCAATAACACCCGCTGTGAATTCGGGGTTGGAATCAAGCTTTAAGCTGTATTCAATAACGTGGCTGTTTTCGCTGTTCCAGCCGCTTTTGCCCGTTCTGATAACAAAACCGCCGTGGGGAATGCCCGCATGGTCGCGGTCAAGCTCTTCTTTCGTGATAAAATGAACTATCGTGTCATAGTCCGCGAAATAGTTGGGCATATTCTTGATTTCGCTCTCAATGCGCGCCTTATCCGCGCCATCCTCGGCAACAACAAAGCATTCTCTCAAATGCTTATCCCTGACGGAAAGCTCGGGGTTTGAGCCGCTTCTGACAGCTTCAAGAGCGGCTTCAACGGGGATTGTGTATTGCTTTGCATCGGCAACGCCGTCAATGCGGCGGATTGCATCCGAATGACCCTGGCTGACGCCCTTGCCCCAGAAGGTGTAGTCCTTACCGTCGGGCAAAATTGCGTTTGAATAAAGCCTGTTGAGCGAAAACATGCCGGGGTCCCATCCGCATGAGATAACCGCAACATTGCCGCCCTCTTTTGCCATTGCATCAACAGCCGCAAAATGCTCGGGGATTTTTGCGTGAGTGTCAAAGCTGTCAACAACGGTAAAATATTTTGCATATTCGGGGGTCTGCGCGGGCAAATCCGTTGCGCTTCCTCCGCAAAGAATAAGAACATCAATTTCATCTTTGAAATTCAGAACTTCGTCTGCATAATAAACCTTTGCGCCCTCTGTCAGAATTTTAACCGTGTCGGGGCTTCTGCGCGAAAAAACGGCAACAACCTCCATATCGGGATTCTTTTTAACCGCGCACTCGATTCCTCTGCCGAGGTTGCCGTAGCCCATAATACCGATTCGGATACTCATTTTCATACACTCCTTCTGCCATATCATATCCACGTTTGGCATTATAACACAGTTTTTTTGAAAATGGTATACTTTTTTTGCTTTTTTATTTCTCCTGTTGCTTCTTTTGAAAGCAAAATCAGCGCAAAAATATTCGGAACCGCCATGAGCCCGTTGAGTGTATCCGAAATGCTCCAAACGCTTTCCAGCCGCAGCATGCAGCCCGCAAAGGCGCATACAGCATAAATCAGATTGTATATTTTTCCGCTTTTGCCGCCCAAAAGATATTCTGCGCCGATTTTGCCGTAATATGACCACGCAATGAGCGTTGCAAAAGCAAAAAGGCAGATGCAGATGTTCAGAAAACATGCGCCCGCTCTGCCGAAAACGCCTTCAAACACCGCAGAGCAAAGCTCAACGCCGTTAAGATTCGGTTTTTCGCTCATAACCCCGCTTGAAAGAATTGCGGCGGCTGTTACCGTGCACATGAACACCGTGTCTATAAACACCTCCAAAATGCCCCACATGCCCTGCTCGCTCGGCTTTTGGCAGTCCGCCGATGCATGGATAATCGCGCTGCTGCCGAGCCCTGCTTCATTTGAAAAAACGCCCCTCGAAATGCCGTATCTTGCCGCCTTTGCCATGCCGAAGCCCGACACCGCCTTGAGCGTAAACGCTTCTTTGAAAACGAGCTTAATGCTCGGAACAAGATTTTCGATGTTGGTGAATATCACCGCAAAGCACGCAAGAACAAATGCCGCAGAGAGCACGGGAATGAGAGCCTGCGACAGCTTGCTTATTCTTGTTAAACCGCCCGAAACGGAGATTGTCACCGCGCCGAAGAGGAAAATTCCGCAAACCGCACTCGGTACACCGAAGCCCGCTGCGCCCTGTGCAACGGAGTTTGCCTGAGTCATGTTGCCCATGCCGAGAGAAGCGCCCACAAGAAGCAGGGCATATGCCTTTGCAAGCCCGCCCATGCCAAGCCCGCGTTCAATATAATACATCGGACCGCCGACGCGTTTGCCGAAAGCATCTTTGACTCTGTATTTTATGCCCAATATGTTTTCGCAGCAGCAGGTCATCATTCCAAGTATCGCCGAAACACACATCCACAGCACGGCACCGGGTCCGCCCGCACACAAAGCCGTTGCCACGCCGACTATGTTGCCCGTGCCAAGACATGCGGCAAGCGCGGAAAAAAGCGCACCGAGCTGTGAAATTGAGCCGTCGTTTGTCTTTTTACCCGCTTTTCTGTTTCTGAATGCGGCAAAAATTGTTTCTCCTAACCATGTTTTAACCCTGAAAATTTGGAAAAAACCCGTTTTTGCCGATAAAAAAAGCCCCGTGCCCAAAAAGACCGCAAGCATCGGCGGACCCCAGACAAAGGAGCTGATTGCAGAATTGATTTGCGAAAACATAAGCCTGCACCCCTTATTAATGAGATGCAGGCTTTGGCTTTTTTATGCTTCCGAAACGACGGTTTCGATACCGTATGTTGTTGCGTAGGTAATAACGTTTTGAAGCGATTTCTTTGCATAAATCTTAACCTCGTAGCAGGCATCAAAAGCGAATGTGTCGATGTTCGCCGTGTCGCCTCTGAAGTTTGCAACCTTGAGCTTGTCGCAATAGTAATATGCCTTTTCCCCGATTGTTTCAAGGCTGCGGGGCATATCCGCCTGAACGAGCTTTTTGCACTCTGCGAAAGCGTATGCGCCGATTTCCGTCAAGGAGGATGAGCGGTGCATGAAAGCCTTCTTGATTGAGCTGCCCGCAAAGGCTCTTTCCTCGATTTTGAGAAGAGTTTCGGGGAAGTTGACAACCGTGATTGTGTCAACGCCCGCAAAAGCCTCTTCGCCGATAACGGTGACGGTATATTCATCGATAGCTGCGGGGATATCGAGGGTTGTTATCTCCTCTATGCCGTTATACTTTGTTATTTTTGCGGTGTTATCCTCAAGCACAACATATGTATAATCGCCCGAAACAACAGGGTCGGACTCTTTCTTTCCGCAAGCGCAGAAAACGGTTAAAACCGCCGCAATAATAAGAACTATTGAAATAATTTTTTTCATAAATATTTATCCTCTCATTTAATTTACTGCCCGTTTAAATTCCCGCCGTATCACAGTTTTTAAGATGCTCTGACCATGTTTCGGCGTAATAATATTCACCGTTGCTGTCGGTAACAAAAAAATAATAGTCCGTATCCTCGGGATAGAGAGCGGCATTGATTGCATCCATGCCGCTGTTGGTTATCGGACCGGCGGGCAAGCCGTTGCAATTATAGGTGTTATAAAGCTCCGTGAGAGCCTCATATTCCTGCTCGCTCTTATGCGGCTTAACATAATCGCGCAGGTAAAAGGTTGCAACATCGCATTGCAGCTTTGGGTATTTTTTGCTTGAAAGCCTGTTATGGATTACCGAAGCAACCTTGCCCATTTCGGCAGGATCGCCCGCCTCCTCTTGAACTACAGATGCAAGCGTGAGTATTTCGTCAACGGTGAATCCGAGCTCCTCGCAGCGCGCGGCGACCTCATTGGTGAGCTTTGTCTGCGTGTTTTTCAAAAAGCGTTTTATTGCCGAGGATGCACTTTCATTCCGATAAAATTCATAGGTGTCGGGGAAAAGATAGCCTTCGAGCAAAAACGCCCTCTCCTGCGGATTTAAAATTGAGAACGAAAAGCCCTCCAAATTCAAGGGGTTGTCCGCCTCCGCCATAAAATCCGCCGCGGAGCACACTCCGTTTTCTTCAAGCAAAACCGCCATTTGGCTGACGGTTGAGCCTTCGGGGAATGTTACCCTGACAACATTTGAGGTTGTCTGAACGGGCTTTTCGCTCCTCCCGCCTGACGAGCAGGATGAAAACACCAAAACCGACATCGCGCAAAGCAAAACCGCAACCGATTTTCTGATTTTGTCTTTTTTTAATACATTCATGAACGTAATTTTATCATAACAGCCCGCCAAAATCAAGCGTCGTGTGTAAACGTTTGATGAATAATGTTGTTTATCTTTGAACTCTGCCCGAGCCGTCGCCGCCTGCAAGCTTTTCAACCTCAGCAACGCCGATTCTGTTGAAGTCGCCCTCAATGGAATGCTTGAGAGCGGATGCCGCAACCGCAAACTCGATTGCGCCCTGTGTATCCTTGCCGCTGAGAAGTGCATAGATAAGTCCGCCGCCGAAGCTGTCGCCGCCGCCTACTCTGTCAACTATGCGCAGGTGATATTCCTTTGAGAAGCAATAGTTCTCGCCGTCATAGAGCATACCCGCCCAATCGTTGTCGCTGGCGGAAATGGATGTTCTCAGAGTGATTGCAACCTTTTCAAAGCCGAATTTGTCCGCAAGCTGTTTTGCAACGGACTTATAGCCCTCTTTGTTAAGCTTGCCGCCGTAAATATCGGTGTTTTCCGCTTCGATGCCGAAAACATCCTTTGCGTCCTCCTCGTTGGAAATGCAAACATCAACATATTTGCAAAGCTCGGTCATTGCCTCTCTCGCTTCTGCCCTTGTCCAAAGCTTGCCGCGGTAGTTAAGGTCGCAGGAAATCTTGATGCCCTTTGCCTTTGCGGCGATGCATGCCTGCTTGCAAATCTCAACAAGGTTTGCGCCCAAAGCGGGAGTAATGCCCGTGAAGTGGAACCAATCCGCGCCGTCGAAGATTGCATCCCAGTCGAAATCGGCGGGGTCTGCCTCCTGAATTGCGGAATGTGCGCGGTCATAAATGCAAACGCTTCCTCTTTGTGAAGCACCCTTTTCAAGGAAATAAATGCCTACTCTGTCGCCGCCGCGAACAATCTTGCTTGTGTCAACGCCGAAATAGCGAAGCGAATTAACTGCCGCCTGACCTATCGCGTGAGCGGGGAGCTTTGTAACATAAACGGACTCCATGCCGTAGTTTGCGAGCGAAACCGCAACGTTTGCCTCACCGCCGCCGAAGGTAGCCTGAAGCTGGTCATCCTGGAAGAAACGGTAATATCCGTTAGGTGCAAGGCGAAGCATAATTTCGCCGAATGTAACTACTTTTGCCATTATCCTCTTGCCTCCTTGACAATTTTAATTGATTCTTTACAAAGGGCAATAATTTCATCCCATTTCTGATTGTCGATAAGGTCGGCTGTTACCATATATGAGCCGCCGCATGCCGCAATCACGGGGCATGAAAGGTATTCACCGAGGTTTTTGAGCGAAATCCCGCCCGTGGGCATAACCTTGAACATCGGGAACGGTGCGCTCATTGCCTTGATTTTTGCAAGACCGCCGCTCTGCTCCGCGGGGAAGAATTTGAGCACGTCAAGACCGAGTCTGTAGGCTGTGTGGTAATCTGTAGGGGTTGTGCAGCCCGCATAGATGGGCACGCTTTTGCTCTGGCAATACTTAACGATTTCTTCGTCAAGACCGGGAGTTACAATAAATTTCGCGCCCGCCGCAATTGCTTCGTCAACCTGAGCGGTTGTGAGAACCGTGCCTGCGCCAACGAGCATTTCGGGCACGTTTTCGCTCATGAGCTTGATTGCGGTTGCCGCACCCGCCGCACGGAAGGTTACCTCCGCAACGGGAACGCCGCCCTCAACAAGAGCCTTTGCAAGGGCAACGGAATCCCTTTCGGGATTGTTAAGCTTTATTACCGGCACAACGCCGATTGACATTATTTTTTCTGAAATAGCGTTCATTATATATTCCTCCTGAGTTGATTTTTAAGAAGTGAATAATGAATAGTGAAAAGTGAATAGTTAAGGGTGGGCGTTGCCCACACCCGATATATATTCGGTCATAGGCAGAGCCTATCCGAAACTCTTCACTCTTCATTTTTAACTTTTCACTTATTTATTGGCTTTCTCGCAAGCCTCAAAAAGTCCGTTAATATAGGTTGCGCCGAGTGCGCGGTCATAAAGTCCGTAGCCGGGCTTACCCGTTTCGCCCCAAACCATTCTGCCGTGGTCGGGTCTTACATAGCCGTCAAAGCCCGTTTCAACAAGAGCCTTTGTAATCTCATACATATCAAGGCTGCCGCAGGTTGAAAGGTGACCGCTCTCCTCAAAGCTGCCGTCGGGCATGATGAGAATGTTTCTCATGTGCATAAAAGCGATTCTGTCCATCGCGCTGTATTTGCGAACCATTGCAACAACGTCGTTTGAAGCCGCGCAGCCGAGCGAGCCCGTGCAAAGACAAAGGCTGTTTGCGGGAGAATCGACAATCGCAAGCATCCTGTCAAGGTTTTCTTCATTTGTGATAATTCTGGGCAAGCCGAAAATGGGATACGGGGGGTCATCGGGGTGGATTGCCATTCTGACATCGCATTCCTCCGCAACGGGAATAACCTTTTTAAGGAAGCGTTCAAGGTTAGCCCAAAGACCTTCTTCGCCTATCTCACCGTATGCATTTATAAGCTCTCTGACCTCGTCCTGAGTATAGCTTGAATCCCAGCCGGGCAGGTGGATATCGTCCTTCAAGGGGTCAAGACCCTTCATCTGCTCCCAATACATAACAAGGCTTGTTGAGCCGTCGGGAGCCTTTTTGTCAAGCTGGGTGCGTGTCCAGTCAAAAACGGGCATAAAATTATATGTTACGCACTTAACGCCGTATTTTGCACAGCGGCGGATGTTTTCGCAGTAAACATCAATAAGCTTGTCAACCTCTCCCCTGCCGAGCTTGATATCCTCATGAACGGGTATTGACTCAACAACGTCAAAAACAAGCCCGTTATCCTCGCACTGCTTTTTCATTTTTGCAAGGCTTTCTTCGGGCCATACCTCACCGGGCTTAACATCGTAAACCGCGCTGACGATGCTTCTCATGTTGGGAATCTGGCGGATATATTCGAGCGAAATCGGGTCGGACTCGCCATACCAGCGGAATGACATTTTCATGGGTTTTACCTCCTGCGCCTTAATTTAACGGCATTCTTTTACAGAATAATTATATCACGGTTTTTCTGCAATATCAATGTAAATATTATTGAAATAACAGTAAATATTTGTGGGCAAATGCACAAAAGGCGATTGACAAAAGCTCTTTTTGGAGTAATATAATTCTTGTGCGTTGGCACAATTTGTTTTATAAGAAGTGAAACCATGGAAAAATATATCGACTTACACACGCACTCGCTCAAATCCGACGGCTCAATGACCCCCGCCGAGGTTGTGCGCGAAGCAAAAAAAGCGGGGCTTGCCGCCATTGCTCTTTCCGACCATGATACGGTTGACGGTTTGCCCGAAGCCATTGCAGAAGGCAAAAAAATCGGCGTTGAGGTTATCCCCGCCATTGAATTTTCCGTTCAGTCAAAAACAGAAACGCACATTCTCGGCTATTTCATCGACTATAACAACCCCGATTTGAAGCAGATGCTCAAAGAGGTTGTAGATTTGAGAATAGAACGCAATCATGTGACAACCGAGCGTCTTAACGAGCTTGGTTTCGATATTACTTTGGAAGAAGTGCGTGCTCTCGCGCCCAACAATTTCGTTGGCAGAGCGCATTTTGCCCGCGTGCTTATGGACAATGGCTACACGCAGTCCGTCAAGGAAGGCTTCGATAAGTATATGTCCGTCGGAAAATATGCCTATTGCGAAAAGCAAAGGCTCACCGCACGCGATGCCGTTGAGCTTATATCAAAGTGCGGCGGAATTTCTTTTCTTGCCCACCCGCACCTGACCAAACTTCCCGACGATGAATTGAGGGATTTTCTGATTGAACTTAAAGGCTACGGGCTTTGCGGGCTTGAGGGATATTACACCGACTACACGCCCGAAATGCAGGAAAAATATCAGTCCTTGGCAAGCGAGCTTGGGCTTATGATATCGGGCGGCACGGATTTCCACGCCGCAATGAAGCCCCATATCAGCATCGGCACGGGGCTTGGCAATATGAAAATTCCGTATTCCGTGCTCCAAAAAATGAAAGAAAAAATAAATATGTAGTTATAGCACGGCGCCGCTGCGTTTCCGCAGCAGCGCCGTATTCTTTCGGGAGAATCAGAAGTTTTCTCTGTTCTTCTTGTTCTGCTGATTCTGCTGGTTTTTGTTGTTCTGCTGATTCTTGTTGTTCTGGTTCTGCTGGTTGTTGTTCTGGTTGTTGTTCTGCTGGTTCTGTCTGTTATTGTTTTCCATTTTTGAGTTACCTCTCTTTTTTGTTTTTGAACACTCGGTTCATCTCTATTATGCCACGCAACAGCCTTTAATACTTATTGACAAAAAAATTTCCTGATGATACAATTATTGTAATTATAAAATATTTACATTATTAAAGGTGACGCAGATGATTTATTATTTTTCCGCAACGGGAAATTCAAAATATGCCGCCGAAAAGCTTGCCGTTAAAACGGGTGACACCGCAGTAAATATCGTTGACGTTTTAAAAAGCGGCGAAAAGCCCGACAAAAGCGGCGTAACGGGAATAGTTTTCCCCGTTTATTTCTGGGGCTTGCCTGAAATCATAAAAAGATTTGCCGTTCAAATCAAAGGCTCGCTCGGCAGCTATGTTTACTGCGTTATAACCTGCGGCGCAAACACGGGCAATGCGGACAAAATGCTTTCAAAGCTTCTCGGCAGAGAGCTTGACTACAGCTATTCGGTCAAAATGCCCGATAATTACGTTATTCTTTATGACCCGTGCACAAAAGAAAAAGCCCAAAAATTCCTGCGTCACGCCGACACGGAGCTGGACGGAGTTTGCGATGACATTAACCGCCGCGAAAGGAAGCGCGCGGGCAGCGTTGAGGGCGGAATTAAAAGCGCTTTTGTATCAATGCTTTATGACCCGTTCAGGTCAACAAAAAAATTCTTTGCGGACGATAAATGCACCTCATGCGGGCTTTGCGCGGCAAGATGCCCCGACGAAGCGATAGTCATAAAAAACGGCAAGCCCGAGTGGATTAAAAGCAAATGCCAGCATTGCACGGCATGCATCAACCGCTGCCCCGTTCAGGCGATACAGTTCGGCAAAGGCACCGCTGACAGAGGCAGATATAATATATGGGACACAGTAAAATAATCGGAGGATTGTATTATGATAGTTAAAAATTATTTCGGAACAACCGCAGACGGCAGAGCAGTTGACTGCTATACAATAAAAAATTCAAGCGAAACCGCCGTTGACATCATCACCTACGGTGCAACAATCAACAGCATTTACGTTGCCGACAAAAACGGCGTTTTTGCCGATGTTCTCGCAGGCTTTGACACGGTTGAGGGTCATGAAAAATACTCGGACTACGAGGGTATGACCGTCGGCAGATATGCCAACCGCATTGCGGGCGGCAAATTCAGCATTGACGGCGTTGAATATAACGTTGAAAAAAATGAAAACGGCATCACTTGCCTGCACGGCTGCGCGGAGCTTTCAACCGCCGTTTGGAAAGCAATCATAATTGACGACAGCTCAATCGAAATGAGCTACACCAGCCCCGACGGCGCAATGGGCTTCCCGGGCAAGGTGGATTTTAAAGTAACCTTTACTCTTTATGAGGACAATGCGCTCAAAATCGATTATTTCGCCGTCAGCGACAAAAAGACGGTTATCAACATGACAAACCACGCATATTTCAACCTTGCGGGCAAGGGCGACATTCTCGGACACGAGCTTATGATTAACGCCGACGCATACACTCCCACCGATGCCGACAGCATCCCCACGGGCGAAATCCGCTCTGTTGAGGGAACAGCTTTTGATTTCAGAGAGTTTAAACCCATCGGCAGGGATATCGGCGCGGATGATGAACAGCTTATCATGTGCAAGGGCTATGACCACAACTTCTGCCTGAATGACGGCGACGGACCTGCAGCGGCGGCATATGACCCCGAAAGCGGCAGAATGCTTGAGGTTTTCACCGACCTTTGCGGCGTTCAGCTTTACACGGGTAATTTCCTTGACGGCACAAAGCCCGGCAAAAGGAGCGAGATGCTTGTTAAGCACGCGGGCTTCTGCCTTGAAACGCAGTTTTATCCCAACACACCCAACATGCCCGAATTCCCGCAGTGCACCGTTGATGCGGGCGAAAAATTCAAGTCCTGCACCGTTTTCAGATTTTCGGTAAAATAAATTAAGTGAATAATGAAGAGTGAAAAGTGAAGAGTTAATGACGGGCTTTGCCCGTACCCGAAACATAATCGGTCATAGGCAGAGCCTATCCGAAACTTTTCACTGCAAATTTAACCGTTTGTTCATTTTTTAAGCTAAAAGTAACAATTTATTTTTTACCAATTCACAGAATTGTTAAAAAACGGAGTATAATTAAAAATGTAGACATAAATTCGACAGGAGAGGATTAAACATGGCAGCGGAAAAAATTCTTGTTGTTGATGACGATACCAATATTTGCGAATTGTTAAGACTCTATCTTGAAAAAGAGGGCTACGAGGTTGCCGTTGCAAACAACGGTGCGGACGCGGTTAAGGCATTTCAGGAGCTTTCTCCGAGCCTTATGCTGCTTGACATCATGCTCCCCGTGCTTGACGGCTGGCAGGTTTGCCGCGAGGTCAGAAAATTTTCGGACAAGCCCATAATCATGCTCACCGCCAAGGGCGAAACCTTTGACAAGGTGCTCGGCTTTGAACTCGGCGCGGATGACTACGTTGTTAAACCCTTTGACGCAAAAGAGGTTATGGCAAGAGTCAAGGCAGTTCTTCGCAGAAGCGGCTCGGTTTCACAGAGCAGTATCAAAGAGGTTCGCTACGATAAATTGAGCATAAACCTCACAAATTATGAGCTTCGCGTTGATAACAAAAAAATCGACACTCCGCCCAAAGAGCTGGAGCTTATTTATCACCTTGCAAGCAACCCCAACAGGGTTTTCACAAGGGACCAGCTTCTTGACGAGGTTTGGGGCTTCGATTACTACGGTGATTCCAGAACGGTTGACGTTCATGTTAAGCGCCTGCGCGAAAAGCTGGAGGGCGTTTCCGATAAATGGGAGCTCAAAACCGTTTGGAGCGTCGGCTACAAGTTTGAAACAAAAGACTAAATTTGACGGGAGTGTTGCAAATGTCTAACAGAAAAAGCTCCGGTCTTTTCCGCAAATATTTTGTGGTTACAATTTCAATTATTCTTGCAAGCTTCGTCTTTATAGGCGGAGCTCTGCTTCTTTTGGTATCAAAGCTGTGGATGGATGAAAAAATTGACTTGCTCACGGAAAACACCGTCAGCGTTGCTCAAAACGCAAACAACGTTTTGGAATCGGAATACATGGGCATCGGAAGCAGCAGCTCGGTTATTGTTATCTGCAACACGCTCATGCAGATTTCAAACGCTGTTGACGCGGATTTTTTCATAACCAACCTTAACGGCGACGTTGTTTACTGCAAAGAAATCCTGCAATCCAACATGGCTCTTTATACGGGCAACTGCATGGTACATAACCAATACAAGGTGCCTCAAAGTATAATGGAAAGCGCCGTAAACGGAACCTACCGCGCAACGGGCGACCTTGACGGCAATTTAAGCGATATACACTTTATAGTTGCCTCGCCCATTTACGTCAACGGTGAAGTTGCCGCCGTTGTTTTCTCAACCCAGCCTGTTGTGGGCGGCTTAACACCCTATGTTGCAGGCATTTTCAGAATGTTTTTCTTTGCGGCTCTTTTTGCTTTTGCCGTAACCTTTGTGCTTGTTTATCTTGTTTCCTACAGGCTCACAAAACCGCTTCGCCAAATGTCGGCAGCGGCAAAGCAGTATGCAACGGGCGATTTTTCCACCAGAATTTCCATTAAGCGTTCAAAGCTCCGCCTTTTCGGTCAGGATGAAATCGATGAACTGATTCAGGCATTCAATACCATGGCGCAGGCACTCGCAACGCTTGAAATGTCGCGCAGAAGCTTTGTTGCCAACGTTTCGCACGAGCTGAAAACACCCATGACCACAATCGGCGGCTTCATCGACGGAATACTTGACGGAACTATAGATGAGGAAAAAGAAAAACAGTATCTTAAAATTGTTTCGGACGAGGTTAAGCGTCTTTCAAGGCTTGTCACGGGTATGCTCAACATGAGCAAAATCGAGGCGGGCGAGCTTGATTTGAAGCCGCAGCGCTTCGATATATCCGAAATGATTTTCCGCACCATGCTCGCTTTTGAGCAAATAATCGACGGCAAATATATTGAAATCAAAGGGCTTGACAAAATGGAGTGCAACCCCGTCACGGCCGATAAGGACATGATAAATCAAGTTGTTTATAACCTGATAGACAATGCCGTTAAATTCACTCCCGAGGGCGGATACATTGAGGTCAGCTCAAAGAGCGATTCGGAAAAAATAATTGTCAAGCTTCGAAACAGCGGCAAAGGTATACCCAGCGAAGAAATTGATAAAATATTTGAGAGATTTTATAAGGTTGACAAATCCCGCAGCTATGATGTAAAGGGCGCCGGAATGGGGCTTTATATTGTTAAAACAATCATTGAGCTGCACGGCGGGCACGTTGCCGCAAGAAGCGAGCTTGGAGAATACACCGAATTCATCTTCCAGCTCCCGCTGAATTAAAGTGTTATTTTTCCTAAATTATTAAATGTGTGTTCAAACTTAATTAATAACCATGAGTTAGAATGATATCATCATTCAGGACGGAGGCAATAATTATGAATGAAGATTTTAGAAACGGTTTTGAAAATTCAGAGGAAGGCGCTGCACCCGCTCCCGAGAAAAAGACGGATATCCCGAGCTTTGAGGCGGAAATAAACAATGTTCCGAGCGTTGATGCCGAGGTTATCGAGGAGCCGAAAGCAACACCCGAACCTCCTGTTTATCAGCAAAATTACGGCAGCCAAAGCTACTCGGGATACAATAACGCCTACAGCGGACAGACTTATTATCAGCCCGCCGCACCCGCTAAAAAATCAGGCTTATCAAAGGGCATGAAGGCTTTTGTTGCCTGCATCGCGGTTGCAATTGTTTTTGCGCTCGGCTTCGGCGCGGCTTCGATTGTTAAATCGGTTGATAAAAGCACCACGTCGGATGAAAAAGTCATTAATGAGGATTTGCCCGAGATTAATATAAACAACTCCCCCGTAACTCCCACCAACATTTCAAGCGGCGGCGTTCTTTCCGCGGCGCAGATTCACGCAAAGCTCAGCCCCAGCAATGTCGGCATTGTGGTTTATACCCGCAACACCAACTCCTCTGCGGGCGAGGGCTCGGGAATTATCATGGGCGAGGATAAATCGGGCACCTACACCTATATCATCACCTGCGCCCACGTTATCAGCGACGCGGGTGTCAGCGTTAAGGTTCAAACCGATGACGGCACAAGCTATGATGCCGATATAGTCGGCTTTGACACAAGAACAGACCTCGGCGTTCTTAAAATAAAGGCAAGCGGTCTGCCCGCCGCAGAATTCGGCGACTCCAACTCCCTGCTTGTCGGCGATGCGGTTTATGCAATCGGCAACCCCGGCGGCATCGAGTTTTTCGGCTCGCTCACGGGCGGATATGTTTCCGCAATCGACAGACCCGTCAGCAGCGAAATCGGCTACACAATGAAGTGCGTTCAGCACAGCGCGGCAATCAACCCCGGCAACTCGGGCGGCATGCTTGTTAATGCATACGGTCAGGTTATCGGCATCAACTCCCAGAAAATCGCCGCAACGGATTACGAGGGCATGGGCTTTGCAATCCCCATTTCTTCAGCTAAAGAAATTATTGAAAACATTATTCAGCACGGCTATGTTCCCAACAGACCCAAGCTCGGCATCAGCTATTATCCCGTCAGCGCAAGCGCACAGTACAGCATAATTGCTCAAATCAAGGGTCTGCCCGCAGGCACACTTATCATTAACGAAATCGACCCCGACGGTTCGCTTGCAAACACCGAGGCAAGGCAGTATGACATGATTATCGCGGTTAACGATGAGCCCCTCACCACCGCCGATGTTCTTCTTGAAAAGATTGACAACGGCAAGGTCGGCGACAAGATGACTCTCACCCTTTGCAGAGTCAACAGCAACTATTCGCTTGAAGAATTCAAGGTTGAAATTGCTCTTGTTGAAGATAAGAGCAGCTCGGAGCCCGTGACCACCACGCAGGCATACTACATTGACCCGTTTGAATTTTTCAATCAGTACGGATTTTAATTGAACAACAAATTAACCCCGCATCAATCAAATGATTGATGCGGGGTTAATATTTTTACTGATTATTTATTAATTTCAATCTTGCCGTAAAGTGAAGCGCCTGCGGAGTCGGAGCGGGGTGCTCTTGCGGGAGCTTCGGGCTTTTCGTAATCGGGGCTGTCGTTATAGCGTCTGCCGCCGCGGTTGCCGCGATAGCCGCCCTTATTGTAGCCGCCTTTGTTATATCCGCCGCGGCCTCTGCTGTAGCCGCCTGCGTTTGTGGGCTTAACGCCCTCTTCAAGAGTGATAACAACCTTTCTGTCGCCGTCACTGCCGACTGAATGAGAGGTTACGCCCTCAATTTCCTGAACTGTTGTGTGGATAATTCTGCGCTCGTAGGGGTTCATGGGCTCAAGAACAACGTTCCTGCCGTATTTGCGAACCTTTGCAGCGTTCTTGCGGGCAAGTGCTCTGAGAGTGTTTTCTCTCTTTTCGCGGTAATTGCCTACATTGATTGAAACTCTCTTGTAACCATCGGAGCCTCTGTTGATAACAAGGCGGGTGAGATACTGAATAGCATCGAGAGTTTCGCCTCTTCTGCCGATAACCGAGCCGTAGTCGTCGCCGCATTCGATGGAAAATTTAACCTCTTCATCATCTGCTTCAACGGAAATCTCGGATTCTTCAATGCCGAGGTTTTTAAGAATTACGGTGATATAGTCCTTTGCCTTTGCAAACGGGTCATCCTCGTATTCATAATAAGCTCTCATTTTAGCGAGCGAGCCGCCGAAAAGGCCGAGAACCTTTGCCTTGGGTCTTTCAATTACGTCATATTTAATATCTGCATCCTCGGGAGCGTTGAGCTCCTTAAGAGCAGCCTCTTTTGCTTCGTCAAGAGTTGAGCCTGTGCCGAATGCTTCTTTAATCAAAATTAATTCACCACCTGAAACTGTGTAAATACTATTTTTTGTTTGCCGCTATAAGCTTGGTGTTATTCTCTTTTGAACGGCGGGCAACGGTTTCGTCAACCATAATCTTAGCAATAGTCTTTTTGGGGCTGTAGAAATGGCCGATAACAATGGTGATAATAAAGCTGAAAATGCTGGAAGCAATCCAGTAAATACCGATGCCTGCGGGATAATTGACAACAAAATAAAGTGAGAAAAGCGGCATGCCGAACATCATGCAGCCCATCATGGGGTTGTTAGCCATTGCGGGGTTGCTCTTCTTTTGCTTAATCTGTGAATAAACGCCCGTTGCAAGTGAAGAAAGGAAGGAGAGAACGGGAATTATCCAAATAATGTGCAAACCGTGACCCTTGGGGATGTCACCGAGTGAGAACAAGCCGAAGAAATCGAAGTTAACGTTCGCAATCGCGTCGTAGGTAGCCTGGCTTACGCCGGGAATGCCTTGAAGCTGGTCGATGTTTTGGATTATAAGCAGCTCTGCAAGGTGAGAGCTGTTTGCAAATTTTGAGCTGCTGATTTTTGCAACAGCATCGGAAAGCAGCTTGATTTCTGCATCCGTGATTCCTGTGAGGAAGTTGCTCAGAGGATAGTAAATTGCGCCGATAAGACCGAAAAGCAAAACAAACTGGAAAAGCATGGGTGTGCAGCCTGCATTCATGGGGTTATAGCCCTCTCTTTGATAAAGAGCGTTTGTTTCCTCTTGAATTTTCTGCTGGTTGCCGGCATACTTGGTCTGTATTCTGCGTATTTTGGACTGGATTCGCTGGGTTTTTGCCATGCCCTTTTGCTGGCTGATTGTTGAAGGAATAGTGATAAGCCTTGTAATCAAAGTCAGCAATACTATTGATATAGCATAATTCTGGAAGCCTACGGTGTCATAAATAAGCCTGAGCAAAAAGCCGAAAGGCACACCGAGAAATTCATATAAAGCGGTCATTTTTCGTCCTCCGAGTGAGAGTGTTTCTTGGGCGGAACCGGGTCATATCCGCCGGGGAACAGAACATTGCATCTCAAAAGCCTGAATAAAGCAAGCAAGGCCCCCCGGAAAGCTCCGTGAACCTGAATTGCCTCTAAAGCATATTGAGAACATGTCGGATAATACCTGCACATTGGCGGGAACAGCGGGGAAATCCGCTTTCGGTAAAAGCGTATCGCAGCAAGCAGAAATTTTTTCATCATTCCGCCCCCGCATTGCCCTTGATAACACCCAACTCCGTTAAATGCTTTTGCATAACGGGGATGAGGTCGCAGCTTTTGAGCCTTTTTGTTTTGAACCTTGCAACAAACACAATGTCCCAGTTGCCGCTGCACTCGGCTGAAATTGAGGAGAATGCCGCCCTTATGATGCGGCGGCATCTGTTTCTCTCAACTGCACTGCCAAGCTTTTTTGCGGCAGTTATGCCTATGCGGCAGCCCAATCCCTTGTTTTTGACAACATAGGTTACAAGCTGCGGGGAGGCCTTGACCTTGCCCCTGCCGTAGGCCCTGTGAAATTCCGTGTTTTGCTTTAAGGTAACTGCTCCGGACATTTGAATCAATCCCTTTTCGGATTAATATGTGAGCTGCTTTCTGCCCTTTGCTCTGCGGCGGGCAAGAACCTTGCGGCCGTTTCTGTCAGCCATTCTCTTGCGGAAGCCGTGTTCCATCTTGCGATGACGCTTCTTGGGCTGGTAAGTTCTTTTCATTGTGCTAACCTCCGTTTCAATGTGTTTTTGACAATCAGCCAACCGCGTTTTGAGTAGCCGCGGTTAAAACCGATTATTAAGCATAACAAAATAAGGGTAAATACCCTCGGAGCATTTATTATATAACAGACGGGGTGCCGATGTCAATATTTTTTTTAATTCCGCCAAAAATCTTTTCTTTATCCTTGAAATACGCATTTTCTTGTGATATACTCTATTATGTATCTTTATCATTAAAATGAGAAATTGTGCGACAAAATAGATATGGAGGAAGTTTTAAATGGAATCTCTCAAAGAGATGTGGGCGCTTGTCTGCGAGCATTTAAAGGCAAGCTGCGGCGAAGTTATATATGATATTTGGTTTAAACCGATTGAAATAATCAGCTTTGACGGCGCAAAGGCGGTTCTTTCCGCAAGCGAATTTATGAGAAAGATTATTGAGCAGAAATTCAGCAACGAGTTAAAAAACGCATTCAATGCCGTTATGGGCTTTGATGTTGAAATTGAGCTTGTTGACCCGAGCGAAACCGCATCGGCTGCTCCCTCCCCCGCTGCTGACCGCAGCGCGGCCGCTTCGTCATTAAGCATTGAAAAAAACACTTTTGAAACCTTTGTTGTAGGCTCATCAAACAGATTTGCTCATGCGGCGGCGCAGGCTGTTGCGGCAACACCGGGCGCAGCATATAACCCGCTGTTTATTTACGGCAATTCGGGCCTGGGCAAAACCCACCTGCTTTGCGCCATCAGCAACGAAATTAAGGGCAAAAACCCGAATGCGGACATTATTTTCACCCGCGGAGAGGATTTTGTTAACCTTATCGTTGACGGCATCAAAAAGAAAACGATGAACGAAATCCATGATAAATACCGAAACTGCGACGTGCTTCTTGTTGACGATATTCAGTTTATCGCGGGCAAGGAATCCACGCAGGAAGAATTTTTTCACACGTTCAACGCATTAACGCAGGACGGCAAACAGATTGTTCTGACCTCGGACCGCACCCCCAAGGAAATCGAGCTTCTTGAAGAAAGGCTTCGCAACCGCTTTGAGTGGGGTCTTATTGCGGACATCCAGCCGCCCGATATTGAAACAAGAATGGCGATTATTCAGCGCAAGGCGGATACACTCGGTCTTGAGCTGCCCGCAGACGTTATTCAGTATGTTGCGGAGAAAATAAAGACAAACATCCGCCAGCTTGAAGGCGTTGTTAAAAAGATAAACGCTCTTGTTAACCTCGAGGGCTCCGCAATTAACATAGCCATGGCTCAGGTTGCGATTAAGGACATAATGAATGACAGCCGCCCCGTTTCGTCGGTTGTCAACGCAATTATTTCCGAAACAGCGCGCACCTTCGGCGTGCCGCAGGGCGATATTATTTCAACCAAGAGAGACTCCAAAACCGCCAAGGCAAGACAGATTGCAATTTATATTGCAAGAGAGATTACCGACCTTACGCAGGAAGAAATCAGCATGTATTTCGGCAACAGAGACAGAACAACCATTCTGCACTCAATCAAAACCGTTTCCGACAGCAGTGAGAGGGATTCGGCTCTCAAAAAGACTATCGATAAAATTATCAAAAACGTTCAGGAACAGTAATGACTGCCGATAAATGCGACGGAACATTTCTCAACAGTCATGCAATACATTAATATATAGGGGTACACCATGGGACTTTTTAAAAGAATCAACAAAGGGCTGAAAAAGACTCGTGACAGCATGTCGGGGGCAATTAATGCAGCTCTTTACGGCAAAAATGAGATAGATGACGATTTTTACGAGGAGCTTGAAGAAATCCTCGTTATGGCGGATGTCGGTGTAAACACCGCTATGGAAATTGTTGAAAGGCTTCGCGATTCCGTTTTCAAAAAGAATCTGCGCAAAGCGAAAGACGTTAAGGCAGAAATCCGCAACATCGTTGCCGACCTTTTGAGCGGCGGCGAGGAGCTTGATATGATAACCGTACCCTCCGTTATCCTTGTTATCGGCGTTAACGGAGTTGGCAAAACCACATCAATCGGCAAAATGGCGGCGATGTTCAAGGCAGAGGGCAAAAAGGTTATCCTCGGCGCTGCGGACACCTTCAGAGCTGCGGCTATTGACCAGCTTGAAATCTGGGCGGACCGCGCAGATGTTGATATTGTTAAACATAAAGAGGGCGCAGACCCTGCTGCGGTTGTTTTTGACACAATCGCCGCGGGCAAGGCAAGAAATGCCGACATGATTATCTGCGACACCGCGGGCAGACTCCACAACAAAAAGAATCTTATGGAGGAGCTTGCGAAAATCTACAGAGTTATCGACCGCCAGCTTCCCTATGCTGACCGCGAAGTGCTTCTTGTTCTTGATGCAACAACGGGTCAGAACGCCGTTAATCAGGCAAAGGAATTCAAGGATGTTGCCGAAATCACAGGCATAATCCTCACAAAGCTTGACGGCACCGCAAAGGGCGGCGTTGTTCTTGCAATAAAGAATGACCTTAAGGTGCCCGTTAAGTTTATCGGTGTCGGCGAGGGTATCGACGATTTGAGACCCTTTAACGCCAAAGCTTTTGCAGACGGACTGTTTGAAGAGGATAAAGACGAGGAATAATATATATGGATTATATAATTGCTACACACAACATGAAAAAGCGCGACGAGATGCAGCGCATTCTTGCACCTCTCGGCATCAGAGTGCTCCTTGCGGAGGAAGCGGGAGTTGAGCTGACAGACGCGGAAGAAACGGGCACAACCTTTGAAGAAAACGCATTCATAAAAGCGGAAAGCGGCTGCAGAGAAAGCGGCAAGCCCTGCATTGCGGATGATTCAGGGCTTGCGGTTGATTACCTTGACGGTGCACCGGGTGTTTATTCCGCAAGATATGCGGGCGAGCACGGCAACGACGATGCCAACAACAAAAAGCTCCTCAAAGCTCTTGAGGGTCTTGAGCCCAAGGACAGAGGCGCGGCATTCGTGAGCGTTGCATGCTGTGTATACCCCGACGGCAAAAAAATTATAGCCCGCGGTGAGTGCCGAGGCACGATAGGATATGAAGAAATCGGCAACGGCGGCTTCGGCTACGACCCGCTTTTCCTGCCCGTTGAATATAACGGTGAAAAAACCATGGCGCAGCTCACGGCGGATGAAAAGGATGCAATAAGCCACAGAGGCAAGTCTGTGCGCCGCCTTGCAGAGCTGATTGAGGAGGATAATTGATGACAGGCAAAGAGAGAGCTGCGCTTCGTGCGCAGGCAAACACCCTTGAGCCTCTGTTTCAGATAGGAAAGGGCGGCATTTCCGATGCTCTGATTGAGCAGACGGCAGATGCCTTAAGAAAAAGAGAGCTTATTAAGCTCAAGGTGCTTCTTGAAAGCGCACCCGAAAGCCCCCGCGAATTTGCAGATAAGCTTGCCGCGGCAACGGGCAGCGAGGTTGTGCAGGTTATCGGCGGCAGCATAGTTTTCTATAAAGAAAACCCCGATAAGGATAATGAAGAAAAGAAAAAGAAGCCCGCAAAGAAAGGCAAGCCCCTTTCAAGAGTTAAGGCAAAGCGTGCTCTTGCGGCAAAGCGTGAGGCGGAAGAAAAGAAGAAAAAGAGAGATTTTTACGCCAAAAAACGCGTTGCCAAAAAATAATTTTTATTTTTAAAAATTTTTTGCAACAAAATTCAGCTATTGACACACATTATTATTGTGTGATATAATCGCAGTCCGCGAGTTATCGCGCATGAAAGGTTCGGCTAATGGATAAAAACAGCGGCATCAAAATAATTGCACAAAACAAAAAAGCATATCACGACTACTTTGTGCTTGAAAAGCTTGAAGCGGGCATTGAGCTGTTCGGAACGGAGGTCAAGTCAATCCGTCAGGGCAAAATCAACCTGAAGGATTCATGGTGCTTCGTCAAAGACGGTGAAATGTTTGTCAACGGCATGCATATCAGCCCCTATGAGCAGGGCAACATCTTTAACAGAGACCCTCTGCGCACCCAAAGGCTCCCTTCGCATAAAACAGAAATACGCCGTTTTTATTCGCAGGTTAAGCAGGACGGTCTTGCAATTGTTCCGCTCAGCGTATATTTCAAAATGGGCAGGGCAAAGGTTGAGATAGGGCTTTGCAAGGGCAAAAAGCTCTATGACAAGCGCGAAGTCGCTGCAAAAAAATCTGCCCAAAGGGATATCGAACGCAATCTGCGCAGATAATCGCAACAATATATGGGGATGAAAGGATTTCGACGGGGAATCTGAGCCCGGATAAGCGAGTAGCGGGGCGGGACCGCTATAAAATCCGTAATTTTCAAATTTAAACGACAACAATAAAGTTGCTCTTGCTGCTTAATTAAGCAGCCGTCTCTGTGCGGAGGACTGCGGCCGCACAAGAGGCGTCGATCAGCAGTGAACGTGAACGGGTAACGGCGGATAGCCCGTCATGAATAATCTGTCTACCAAGCTTCAAAGCCTGCCTTTCGGCGTTGGAGCGAGGGAATGTTAAAAGAACGGCTACACTCGTAGAAAGTCCCTGCAAGGGTTTTTCGGACGCGGTTTCGATTACCGCCATCTCCACCAGACATAATAAACATTAATATACAGATGTGAAAATTTTCAGAAGGAGGAAGCAAAATGAAAAAATTAAACTTCGCAACCGTTGCAGTTTCGGTTGTCGCCGTTTGCCTTGTTGCCGTTGTAGCGGTGCTTTTCGTCAAAGCAGGCAACAGCCCCGATATCCTGCCCGAATCGACAGAAGGCAATCCCGTCTACAATCCGTACACAGAAGAATCCACAACATCGCCTTTTTATGAGATTATCGAAACAACAACCCAAGTAATCACGGAAACCTTTGTTCCCTCAACCGAGGCAACAACAAAGCCTGAGCCGACAAAGCCTCAGACAACAGTTTCTGTTTCACAGATGCAGGAAGAGGTTACTCTTCCCCAGCTTAACCCCGACGACATGTCACACGGCGTTGCGTCAAAGCCGGTTCAGTCCACAGGCGACCTTCCGCAGGATATGACCTTTGCGGGTCTTTCAAGAATGGGCTACGACGTTATCGGTCTCAAATCCTACATATACAACGATGACAAGGATCCCCAATGCTTCCAGAAGAACTTCGGCTACAATCCGCTTTATGACTTCGGCGCAAACCTCATCGACTTCAGCATCGAAACAACCAAGCTTGACTTCGATTATGACGGCAAGGAATACAGAATTCAGCTTTGGAAGGGTCAGTATATTTCCGGCGAAATCGGAACTGTCGGCGGCGAAATCGGTGTTTATACCAGAAGACCCGGCACAGGCATTGCGCTTGACCATTATAACTGCGCTGACGAAGAAGACTGGCTCAAAATGGAAATGACAGTTTACTGGGATGAATTCGACAACGGCGAGTATCTTCCTCAGTTCAGCAGAAACTATGCCGATTTCTGGTGGGCAACCGGCTTTGTTGACGGTCAGCTCAAAAACCGCAGGGATTCCAACACAATGCGCGTTCTCGGCAGAATCACCTTTGAAACCGAGGAGCAGGCAATCGCTTTTGACGAAGCTATGGAAAAGAAGGGCTTCGACAAAGTTGAGGACTTCTCACCCTATGAAATCGACACCTATAAGCGCCACGGCAAGGATGTTATTTTCCTTTGGCAAAACATCAGATAACAGTCAAAAATCTCCAACCGCATGGAGTTAAAATACAAAACCGAAATCGGGCACAACGCCCCCGGGAGGAATTTGAATGAGTAAGTTTAATTTATCCAAGCAGAAAATCATTATTCTCGCAGTCAGCGCAGTTGTTGTTATTGCAGGCTCAATCGCAGCAGTTGCTCTGATCAGAAACTTTGACAAAAAAGAGGACACAACCACCACAGCCACCGTTCCCAACGTTGAATATGTTGAAGAAACATATTATGAAACATTGCCCGTTGTTGTTACCGACGCGGACCATTCGGCTGTAACCGACGATTCCGGCAATGCGCTTACCTCAATCCAGCAGATTGTTAAAACAACAAAAAGAGTTGCAAACAAAGCAACAACCAAAAAGAATACCGCTGCAACAACAAAGAAAATTAACGACAGCAACAATAACAAGGCTACAAGCAAGCTTTCCAATCTTCAGCAGTATTTGGTTGACAATGCCCTTGCAGGCTACAAATACAGCCCCGACGGTTATTACTACACCGACGATAAGGACTGTTGGCAGAAGAACGCGGGCTACAATGAAATCTATGACAACCTTGCACCCGCTGCAGGCATGCCCATTGACCAGATTCGTATTCACTTTGATTACGCAGGTCAGGAATGGATGATTCAGTTCTGGAAAGGTCAGTACGGCTGGCTGTTCGTAGGCGCTGAAATCGGTGTTTACACAGCTCCTTTGGGTACATATTCAACAGAGCCCGGTGCTGTTAACCACTTCAACTGCGCTGATGAAGATGATTGGCTCAAAATCCAGCTTGACTGCTACTTCAGCGAAAACGACGACGGTCACTATAAGAAGATTTTCACAAGAAAATATGATTATTATTGGTGGGCAACAGGCTTCGTTCCCGGTCAGCTTACCAACTATACAATCCCCAAAACAGAGCTTAAAACAAAGAACAGAATCACATTTAAGTCCACCGCAATGGCAGACGCTTTTGTCAGAGAACTTCGCAACTGCGGCTTTGTAAGAGCTCTCGGTTCAGACCAGCTTGTTGATGACTCCTATTACCAGAGCGGCGCAGACGTTTGGGTTCTTTGGGCAACAATCTATCACGATGCTTTCGAAAACCTCGCAAGCTCCAAAACAACCAAACCTACCACGACCAAAAAACCCACTACTACCGCCACAACCAAGGCTACAACAACTAAGCCCACAACAACCAAGCCTACCACAACAGAAGCACCGACAACCACCACAACAACACAGGCACCCACTACCACAACAACTGTACCCGCTTCAGAAAATTAAGAATTTCTTAATTTTTCATTAATTTCACTTAAAATATTCGCAAAAAAAGGTTCATTTTTGTGGTAAAATGTGTTGACAACACATTTATAATATGTTAATATTAATTAACAATTGTTGCTCTTGCAATAAAATTTGAAAGGAATGGTTCAAAAATGAAAAAAGTACTTGCACTTGCACTTGCTCTCATCATGGCTCTCTCCATGAGCGCTATGGCTTTTGCAGCTGATGAGACAACAACCACAACCAAGGCATCCGGCACACTTAACACATGCCCCATCTGCAAAGAAGCTGAATTTGCTGACGAAGGCGAATTCAACGCACACCTTGCAAACTGCAACCTTAAGGTTTGCCCCAAATGTGACGAGCCCTTCGCTGACGAAGACGCTTACAATGATCACATCGAAATCTGCACAGCAGGCGACGAGAAAGATTACATCGATCTCTCCGTTAAGGAAATCCTTAACATGATCATCGACCTCGTTAAGGCTTCCATGTCACAGTGGGATTCCATCGAGAGCGTTATCGTTCGTCTTGTTGACTTCATCGAAAACATCGGCAGCGCAGTTGTTGGCCAGGCTGATGTTGACGGCGCAGTTGCTGACCTTGAAGCATCTCTTGCTGACGTAAAGATCCCCGGTCTCTCCGACCTCCTCAATGCTCTTAAGGCAAAGATTAAGGCTCTCTATGCAGGCGAAGTTGCTACAACAGTTGAAGTTACAACTGAAATCGCAGATCCTCCCTCAACAGGTTCTTCATCAGTTGGCATCGCTGTTTTCGCAGCAGTTTCAGTTGCAGCAGCAGCAGCTTATGTTTGCACAAAGAAGAGCAAATAATTAAGCTTTCGTTTATTTGATTGAATTAGCGCAAGAATTTAATTAAATAACACAACGGCGTATCCGAAAGGATACGCCGTTTTTGTTTTTATAAAACATAATATAAAAAGTCCCTGCTTGGACAAAACGCCAAACAGGGACTTTTAAATTATTACAGTAATTCTAAACCGTATTCCTTGCACTCTTCCAGCATCTCCTGCGGCCAGACCGAAGCCTGAACCTCGCCGATGTGAGCCTTTCTTAAGAAAAACATGCATATTCTGGACTGACCTATGCCGCCGCCGATTGAATACGGAAGCTCGCCGTTAAGCAGAGCCTTGTGGAAAGGCAAATCCTTTCTCTCTGTGCAGCCTCTAATTTCAAGCTGCCTTGTGAGAGCCTCTTCATCAACTCTGATACCCATTGATGAAAGCTCAAATGCAATGTCAAGCACAGGGTAATAAACAACAATGTCGCCATTAAGCTCCCAATCATCATAGTCGGGTGCTCTGCCGTCGTGGATTTTGCCGCTGTTAAGGGCACCGCCAATCTTCATAATGAAAACAGCTTTCTTTTCCCTTGCGATGCGGTTTTCCCTTTCCTTGGGGGTCAGGTCGGGATACATGTCCTCTAACTCCTGCGTTGTGACAAAGGTGATTTTATCGGGCAGGAAGTGGCGTTCAACAAAAGCATAGTCATCCGATATGTAGCGCTCGGTGTGCTTGAGCGCTCTGTAGATTGCCTTAACGGCATCCTTGAGGGTTTCTTCCGTTCTGTCCGCCTTGTCGATATGCTTTTCCCAATCCCACTGGTCAACAAAAACCGAGTGGATGTTATCGGTATCCTCATCGCGGCGGATTGCGTTCATGTCGGTGTAAAGCCCCTCGCCCGCCTCAAAGCCGTATTGCTTAAGAGCAAGCCTTTTCCACTTGGCAAGCGACTGAACAATTTCAACGTCACCCGTATCTATTCCCTTTATATCAAATCTTACGGGGCGTTCAACGCCGTTGAGCGTGTCATTAAGACCGGAATTAGAGTCAACAAACAGCGGGGCTGAAACTCTTGTTAAATTGAGCTGAATGGCAAGGTCTCTTTCAAAGAAATCCTTAACCTTTTTAATTGCAAGCTGGGTCTGTCGCTTGTTGAGCAGTGATTTATAGCCCTCAGGCACATAAAGCTTATACATAAGCAAAACTCCTTCTATTCAACATACCAAATTAGTATATTGCTATTAGTATATCATCATCTTTTTTCCATTTCAAGTGAATTTGTTATATTTTATTTCAATGTTTTAAAATATTGACACTTAATTTGAATAGATATATAATATATGGGTATATAAATTATGAAAAGGTGCGAAATGAAAAAGTATTTCAGACGAACATGGGTTGAAATAAACCTTGACGCTTTAAAACATAATTATGAGGCTATCGAAAGCCGCCTTTCGCCCGGCTGCGAGATAATGGCAGTTGTTAAGGCGGACGCCTACGGTCACGGCGTTGAAAACTCCGTCAAGGAATTTTCCGCGTGCGGTTGCCGCAGATTTGCCGTTTCCAATCTGGAGGAGGCCTATCAGGTGCGCTCGGTCAACCCCGACTGCTCAATACTCATCCTCGGCTATACCCCGCCCGAATATGCCGAATCGCTTGCTGTCAACAACATTTCACAGGCTGTTTTTGACAGCGAGTATGCCGCCCGACTTTCCGAATACGCACAGAAAAGCGGAGTTCAGGTCAGCATTCACATAAAGGTTGACACGGGCATGAGCCGCCTCGGTTTTGTTTATCACGACGATATTGAGGATGCTGCCGCCGTTGATGAAATCGCCGCCGCATGCAGAATGAACGGGCTTTATCCCGAGGGCATCTTCACTCACTTTGCATCCGCCGACGAAGAGGATGGAAGGGTTTTCACCACCCTGCAATACACCCTGTTCACAAACCTCATAAAAGACCTTGAATTTGAGGGCATAAGCTTCCCGCTGCGCCATTGCTGCAATTCCGCCGCAACGGTGCTTTATCCCGAAATGCATCTCAATCTGGTTCGCCCCGGCATTATTCTCTACGGGCTCATGCCGTCATCTTTCCTTAACGGAGAAATAAATCTTCAGCCCGCTTTGAAGATGAAAACGGTTGTTTCAATGGTTAAAACCATACCCGCAGGCACCCCCGTCAGCTACGGGCGCACATACTCCGCGGAAAAGGATATAAAAATTGCCACCGTGCCAATCGGTTATGCGGACGGCTATCCTCGCTCACTTTCCGGCAGGGCTGAAATGAAAATCGGCGACAGGCTTGTTCCCGTTGTCGGCAGAATTTGCATGGACCAATGCATGCTTGACGTTTCCGACATCGAGGATGTTTCGGAGGGCGTAACAGTTACCGTTTTTGACAGCAAGCCTTCAAGCCCGCTTTCGGTTGCCGCGCTTGCACAAAAGGCAGCAACAATAAATTATGAGCTTGTTTGCGGAATAAACAAGCGTGTGCCCAGAGTTTACACGCGCCAAAAAGAAATTGAAGCCATCGCGGATTATATGAAATAACAAAAGGCTGTCTCAAGTGAGACAGCTTTCTTGTTTTTAGCCTTTACATGCAACCACAACAAGACTTTTTGAAATATTTAAGTTCACATCTGCCGTGCATTCCGAATAACATAACAGTAGAAAAGTGCAATAAGGAGAATGCATATGGCAGATAATCTTTGTCTTAACGATATAAATCTCGGCGAATGCGCCGTTGTTAAAAAAATCGGTCCGAAGTGTGCAATACGTCGCAGGCTGATGGATATAGGGGTTGTCAGAAACACAAAAATCGAATGCGTGGGTGAAAGCCCCCTCGGCGACCCGCGCGCCTACTTAATAAAGGGAGCGGTTATCGCCATTCGCTCGGCGGACTGCGCAGACATCGCGGTTGAAAGCGCGGGTGAATGCAATGGGCATAACTAAAAGCGCCGTTGGCAAAAACGCGGTTGACTCGGGTTTTGAAATCCGCAAACAGAGCGAAACTGATGCCGTAATCGCGCTTGCGGGCAACCCCAATGTCGGCAAAAGCACGGTTTTCAATGCACTCACGGGCATGAATCAGCACACGGGCAACTGGCCCGGAAAAACCGTTGCAAATGCGCAGGGATATTTCAAAAACGGCTCAAAGTCTTATGTTCTGGTGGATATTCCGGGTACATATTCGCTCATGGCGCATTCCGCCGAGGAGGAGGTTGCGCGCAATTTTATCTGCTTCGGCGCGCCCGATGCGGTTGTTGTAGTTTGTGATGCAACCTGCCTTGAGCGCAGCATGAATCTTGTTTTGCAAACCGTGGAAATCACCGAAAGAGTTATTGTTTGCGTTAATCTTATGGATGAAGCAAAGCACCGCGGAATAAGCATCAATACACGCCTTTTATACGAGCGCCTCGGTGTGCCCGTTGTGGGGGTTACGGCGCGAAGAAAGCGCAGTTTATCGCCTTTGGTTGATGCCTTGGATAACTTGTCCGCCGCACAGGTGCACACGGTACGCTACCCCAAGCCCGTGGAGGAAGCTATTGCATTAATCGAGCCTGCAGTCGCTTCTCTGCAAAGCGGAATTAACAGCCGCTGGTTGAGTCTGCGCCTGCTGGACTCCGATACTCTTTTAAAAAATGAAATCATCAGCCGCTTGGGTCAGGAATTCTTGAATGAGCCTGACCTGCGCCTTGCGCTCGCAAAAGCAAGGGCTGCTTTGGATAAAGCGGGCATACCGCCCGAAAAAATCGGCGATATCATTGCCGAAAGTCTTGTAAACGATGCCCGCGAGGTCTGCCGCGGTGCGGTTAGGGGGGGTGAAGAATACGGAAAAAGAGACCGCCGATTGGATAAAATCCTCACCGGCAGGCTTACGGGCTTCCCTGTTATGCTCCTGCTGCTTGCGCTGATTTTCTGGCTGACGGTCAGCGGCGCAAACTATCCGTCACAGCTTCTTTCCGATTTCCTTTTCGGCATTCAGGATAAGCTCTCCGCGCTTTTTGTTTCACTCGGTGCGCCGCAATGGCTGCACGATTCGCTTGTGCTCGGCGTTTACAGAGTTTTGGCGTGGGTTGTTGCCGTTATGCTGCCGCCGATGGCGATTTTTTTCCCGCTGTTCACCCTTTTAGAGGACTCGGGCTATCTTCCGCGAATTGCCTATAATCTCGACAAGCCCTTTCGTATGTGCAACGCATGCGGCAAGCAGGCATTGACCGCCTGTATGGGCTTCGGCTGCAATGCGGCGGGCGTTATCGGGTGCAGAATTATCGATTCGCCGCGCGAACGTCTGCTTGCAATACTGACAAACAGCTTTGTGCCCTGCAACGGCAAATTTTCGAGCCTGATTTTGATAATATCCCTTTTCTTTGTCGGCTCTGCGGGCGGCATGCTTTCCTCCGCTCTGTCCGCGCTTGCGTTGACTGCCGTTATCGTTTTGGGCATAATCATGACCTTTGCGGCAACAAAGCTGCTGTCGGAAACCGTTTTGAAAGGTATCCCCTCCTCTTTTACTCTCGAATTGCCGCCATACCGCAAGCCACAAATCGCCAAAACCCTTGTGCGCTCCGTTTTTGACAGAACTCTGTTCGTTTTGGGCAGAGCCGCCGCCGTTGCCGCCCCCGCAGGGCTTGTAATCTGGCTTGCAGCAAACATAAGCATCGGGGAATTGACCGTTTTGGAGCATTGCGCCGCGTTTCTTGACCCGCTTGCGCGCCTTATGGGGCTGGACGGCGTTATTCTTATGGCATTCATTCTCGGCTTCCCCGCAAACGAAATTGTTATCCCGATAATCATTATGGCCTATTCCGCCATGGGCAGCCTGCCCGAGCTTGGCGGCACGGGCGAAATACAAATGCTGCTTTCGGAAAACGGATGGAGCGCGACCACCGCAGCTTGCTTCATTCTGTTTTCGCTGATGCATTGGCCCTGCTCAACAACGCTCATCACCGTAAAAAAAGAAACGGGCAGCTTAAAATACACCCTGCTTGCCGCCGCCCTGCCAACCGTTATGGGAATTATTCTCTGCATGGCTGCCGCAGAAATAATGAGAGTTATTGACTTTTGTTGATTAAAGTATTAAAATGCATTTATAGCACCACACGGAGGAATTTTAAATGACAGGAACTCTCGTAAACTGCGCCGCGGTTATAATCGGCGGCTTAATCGGTTTGCTTCTCAAAAAAGGCATAAAAGAAAGCTACACCGTTGGCATCAACAAATCGCTCGGGCTTGCGGTGCTGGTTATCGGCATAAACGGCGTTATATCCAATATGTTTACGGTTGAAAACGGCAGGCTTTCGAGCAGCGGCGAGCTGCTGCTGATAGTCTTTTTGGTTGTCGGCACGCTGATTGGCGAGCTTTTAAAGCTTGATGACCGCTTCAACCGCTTCTGCGGCAAGGTTGATTCCAAATTCAAAAACGGCGGCTTTGCGGGCGGCTTTATTAACGGCACAATCCTTTTCTGCGTTGGCGCAATGGCGATTATCGGCTCGATTAACGACGGCTTAACGGGTGACAGCTCCGTGCTCTTTGTTAAAAGCGCGCTTGACTTTGTGAATGCCGTTATCTTTGGCGCAACACTCGGCTTCGGCGTTATCTTCACCTGCATCCCCATGCTGATTTATCAGGGCGGAATAAGCCTGCTTGCAGGAACTTTAAGCGACATTCTTCAGGGCGAGCTGCTCGGGCAGGTGTGCATGGTCGGCTACGCGATAATCATGGCAATCGGCTTTAACTTTTTCCTTGAAAAGAAATTCAAAACCCTCAACATGGTGCCCGCAATAATCCTGCCTGTTGTATATCACTATATACTCGTGTTAATTGAATATTTGAAATAAAAGGCGACTTGCAACGGTGAAAATCCTCATTTCTGTTTCTTAACAAATCATCAAAATTGAAAAAGGCACAAAGACACCCCTGATTTTTAAAAATCAGGGGTGTTCTTTATTATCTGTGAAGTTTAAGAATTTCTTCAAGCGGCTGTGCAAAGTCCTTGTGAACGTTGGGGATTTTGCCGTTTTTGATAATGCTTGCAAAGCGCATGCCCTTGAGGTCAGTGCTCATCTGGAATTTTGACGCGGTTTTGATAAGCTCCTGCCTTTCGTCGGCGTTTTCAAGATATGTGCAGCCGCAAAGCTCAATTTCAACTGCCGCGGTTGCGCCCGCTCTTACCGTAACTTCAAGAGTTTTGCCGACTGTCTTAACTTCGGCATCCGCCTTTGCGCCGTCAACGCTGACAGCAGCATCCGCGCAGGTTATATCCTTGAACTTTATGTTATATGTTCTGCTTTCGGGGGCTACGCTGCCCGTGCCCTCCGCCTTTGCGATTGAAAATGTGACCTTATCGCCGTTTTCGGCAACGGTGAACGCAGTTTTGAGGTATTCGCCGTTTTGATATGAAAGGGTTTCGCCGTCATCCTCATACATAACAAAAGTATTATTGCCTCTGTAGACCAAAACTTCGAGCGTTTCGGGGTTGGAGCAGTCATTCGTTCTGTCGTTTGAACTCATGGGGATAATCGCGCCCTCTTTTGCAAGCACGGGGATTGTTTCGATATCGCGGAACATCTTGACAAACTGATTGCCGCTGTAAATTCTGCCCGTGAAAATGTCGGTGTATCTGCCCTCGGGAATCCAGACGTTAACGCCCGCGAGGTTTGTTTTTGCCGAGGTGTGCTCGGTTATCGGTGCAACGATAAGCTCCGTGCCGAAGAAAAATTCGTTTTTGCATTCATACGCGCTCTTATCCTCGGGATATGCGTAATACATCGGCTCACAGATTGCTCTGCATTCCGTGTGGGTGCGGTAGTTCATTGTGTAAATATAGGGCAAAAGCTTATGCCTTAAGCGCAAAGCATCTGTTGCAATTTTTTGAACAGGTCCGCTGTAATTCCAGGGCTCTTTGCCCGCAAATTCATTGTTTGTGGAGTGCAGACGCATAACGGGGCTGAAAACGCCGAGCTGCACCCAGCGCAGATAAAGCTCATCGTCCTTTTGACCCATGCAATGGCCGCCGATATCGTGGCTCCACCACGGATAGGCGATGTTTGAAGCGGTTGCGGTAAAGCCGGGCTGGAAGTCGAGGCTTTTCCATGTCTGCGTTGTGTCACCGCTGAAGCCGAGGGGGTATCTCTGGCTGCCCGCACCGCAGAAGCGTGAAAGAATGAGCGGCCTGTGGTTATCCTTTGCGTTGTCAAGGAAATGATAGTGGTTGAGCGCCCAAAGCGGGTCAAGACCCTTAACCGCGGTGTTTTTGCCCTGCTGCCAGTCAATCCACCAGAAGTCAACACCCATTTTTTCAAACGGATGGTGAAGAATGTCGAAATATTTTTCGGTGAATTTTTTATCGGTTATGTCAAATTTAACGGGCTTCTTTTCGGCGGGATTCTGACCCATCGCCTCGCACATTTCCTCATATTGGTCCTCAAACCAGCGAACACCCATTGAGGGGTGGATATTGAACGTGACGTGATATTTGTCGTCCTTGAGTTTTTTGATGAAGCCTGCGGGGTCGGGGAAAAGCTCGGTGTTGAAGCTGTAGCCCGTCCAGCCCGTTGACCATACGTCATAAACATATTCCATAAAGTTCAAATGCTTGCTGACCTTATGGGCATCCTTGCCGAATTTTTCTTTTATCTTAACCCAATGCCAGTCCATGTCAACGGTTGCAACGGTTATGGGGATTTCCTCTTCCTTGAATTTATCCATGAGGGTCAGATATTCTTCCTGCGAATACGCCTTGTATCTGCTCCACCAGTTTGAGAGGGCATAGCGAGGAATAAGGGGCACTTTGCCCGTCAGCTTATAAAGGTCGGTTGTTGCGCCGATATAGTCATTGCCGTAGGCAAAATAATATTCATCGGTTTCGCTGTTGTCGCGGGGGAGAATGAGTCCGTCGGGCTTTATGGCAAGGGTATCGCTGTCATCAAGCACGGCAACACCGTTTTTGGAACATACACCGTCGCTGAGCTTGATAATGCCCGCGGTGATGTCAAGGGTACGGCATGTGCCCTTGAGGTTGCCCGCCTTGAAGTTTTTAACCGTTCTGCCGTCGGCAAGCTTGATATAAACCATTTTCTTTGATTTCAAAGAATAACAGAACTCCGCTTTTTCTGTTTTTATTTTAAGCTTTCCGTTTTCTTGAGCAACGGTAAATTCGGGGCTGTCAAAATCACGGAACCACACGCTTTGAGTCGGTTCATCGCAGAATTTGCCATCTTTCTGCACCTCAACCCTCAAAAGGCAGGGGGTGATAACGGTCAGCCTTGTTGCGCCGTTGACAATAATCTGATTTTTATTCGCAATCGGAGAGCAGTCTATTTTAAATCTTTTTGCAAACTGTTCCATGTTCTTTCCCTCGCTGTTCAAATTGATGTTTTTATTATATATCTTATATTTCTCAAAGTCAACAAACGAAAACATATGCTTTACTGTTTTGCCGATATGTGGTAATATTTATTTATCAAAAATAAAGGAGCATCACCATGACCCTTCTGTCATTCATGCGCTTTCTGACCGCGATAATAATGATACCCTATTTTCTTTTTAACTATACTTTCAACAACTATGCCTACCCCGCCGTGAGCACAGAGGGAGCATACGTTTTCTGCTACTTCGTGGGCAACGAGGTTGATGAGCAGACAATTCACCTTGCCGTGAGCACGGACGGCTACAACTTCAAGGCACTCAACAACAACGAGCCGATAATCGAGCAGACAAAGGGCACGGGCTGTGTGCGCGACCCCTACATTTTAAATGGCGTTGACGAGAACGGCAGGGACTGTTATTTCATCATTGCAACCGATATGAACGCGCTTGACGGCTGGACATCAAACCATTGCCTCATCACCTGGAAATCCTATGATTTGATAAACTGGACCGATGAAACCGTTATTGATATCCGTCGGTTTGAGGGCTTTGAAACAACCAACAGAGCATGGGCACCGCAGGCAATCTGGGACGCCGAAAAGGGCATGTATATGGTCTATTGGGCAAACTCGACTGCCGAAAACGACTGCGCGGGTCACTATTATGCCTACACCAAGGATTTCAAAACCTTTGAATCCGAGCCGAAAGTGCTTTTCGGCAGGTGGAACGAGGTTGACCCCGAAACGGGCGAAACCCGCAACGTTCAATGCATCGACGGCGACATAATCTATAACGAAAAAGACGGCTATTATTATCTCTATTTCAAAGAGGATTTAACGCAGAAGATTGCCTATGTCAAATCGAAAAATCTCTCGGGTCCTTATAACACGGATTATACAATATGCTCGCTCAACTGGTGGGGCGTTGAGGGCAGCTCAATGTACCGCATCACAGGCACCGATGCATGGATGATGATTATGGATGAATACAGCGAGGGCACATTCTTTGCGCAGATGACAAGGGATTTTGAAAACTTCCGCCGCGTTCAGAGGTCAACCTATTCCGTTGACCACTTAAAGCCGCGCCACGGCTCGGTTGTTGCCGTTTCGGAAAAAGAATATTTTGCGCTTGCAGAAGCATACGGCGTTCAGAAATAAATTTAATGTTATTGTAAATATTACCAAAAATCAGCTCAAAAACTTGTATGATAATCTAATTGAGTTTATATGTTAAATTGTGTTAAAATTTTGTTAAACCAATAATATAAAGAGGTGTCCGCTTATGAAAATTAAAAGATTTGTCAGCCTCGCTCTTGTGCTGGCAATGCTGGTTTCCGTTTTCTCGCTGCCCGCTTTCGCAGGCGAAGCAAAATCGGAATATGTTCCCGACTACGATACGGAAACTCCCGTTATCATCGTTCACGGCATGAGCCAAAACGACACTTTTCTGCTTGACGAAAACGGCAACAGAGTGACCGACAAAAACGGCGACTATGTTACGGGCTGGCCCCTTGAAATCGACATCGGCGCCCTGCTCAAAATTGCTCTCTTTCCTCTTTTAAAATCAATTATCACAAGGCAGGACGGCGGGCTTTCCGACGCTCTTTACCGCGCGGCATACGAAGCACTCTATGTTCTGCAAAAGGATTCCGAGGGCAACTATATCCGCAATGTTGAAGTACCCTGCTATGAATGCCCCATGAGCGAGCTGAGTGACGAGGTTAAAGCAAAATATTACAGCTTCCTGCCCATTCAGGAGCTTGGCGAAATCATCGGCGAAGATAACGTTTATTATTTCGGCTACGATTCAGTCGGTGACGTAATTTATGAAACCGAAAAGCTCCATAACTATATCCACAATGTTGTTTTGCCTCAAACAAAGGCAAAGCAGGTTAAAATCTGCCCCATCAGCCTTGGCGGCACAATAGCCGTTAACTATCTTGAAACCTATCCCGAAGACTATGGCTTAATAAGCAGAATGGTTTTCGTTGAGCCTGCCATTGACGGCTCCAACATCATCGGCGATTTGCTGACAAACAACGTGAGCGTTTTCTACGATAACAATGACCTTTATGAAAATCTGATGGTAACTCTTCTGGGTGAAACTCCCCTTGCATATCTTCTCAATATGGTTTTGCGCATTCTTCCCGAAGATGTTCTGAAGCAGGCTCTCAAAGGCTTGGTCGAGGGCGTTGTTAACGTTGCTATCCGCCCCTCAACAATTCTTTGGGCACTCTGCCCCACGGAATATTATGAGGATGCGAAGGCAATCTGGCTTGCGGACGAAGAATATGCCGCGGTTACCGCAAAGGTTGACTCTTTCATGAAAGCAAGAGCCAATTTTGAGGATAACCTTTTTGAGCTCATGGAAAACGGCACTCCCGTTTATGACATTGTATGTTACGATGTTCCTCTTTTCCCGCTGTGCAAGGATTATAAAACAACCAATGCGGACAAAGTTATTCACGCCGCTTCAACCTCAATGGGCACAACCTTCGCAAACCTCGGCGAAACTCTCGGCGAGGGCTACAAAGCTGTCGGCACATATTGCTCCAATCCCGACCATGACCACCTTTCTCCCGACGGCGTTGTTGACGCAACAACGGGTCTGCTGCCCTGCACAACATGGTATTTCAAGGGTCAGGCACACGAGCTTCTGCCCCTTAACGATGTTGCGCTCAAGCTTTCAATCAGAGCTATGGTAGACAACAACATGGTTGATGTTTACAGCAACCCCGCATATCCGCAGTTTAACACCGGCAGACTCACCGGCAACGTCACAACTTATATGGACGAGTGGGATAACGCCAACAAATTCTTCATCCCTGCAAGAAAAGAAGCTGCCGTTGAGAGCGCCATTGCCGAGGTAGAAGCACTCAAAAACGAAACGATTGTTGACATCGATAAATGGACAGCGGCGGAAGAAAACCTCGAGGATGCGCTTGTTAATGCTTGGGTAATCAAAGACCCCGACCCGGGAATTATTGAAAACATCCTGACTGTTATCACCAAAACCGCAAACAAGGGCGTTAACAAGATTTACGAAATGATCGGATAAACAAAACAGGCTGTATCACCGACAAGTGATACAGCCTTTAAAATTTTTAATTAATACATTCCGCCGCCCTGTGCTGCCATTGCTGCTGCCTGAGCAGCATCCGCTGCGGGGTCGGGCTTGTCGGTTACAAGGCTCTCTGTTGTGAGCACCATTGAAGCAACCGATGAAGCGTTCTGGAGTGCGGAGCGGGTTACCTTTGTGGGGTCAAGGATGCCTGCGGAAGCCATGTCGCAGTAAACATCCTTTGCAAAGTCATAGCCGTAGCCGACCTTGCCGCTCTCGTGAATTGCGTTGATGATGATTGAGCCTTCAAGGCCTGCGTTAGCCGCAATCTGGCGAACGGGCTCTTCGAGAGCCTTAAGAACAATCTTGATGCCTGTCTTTTCGTCAACATCGTCGGTTGTGTCAAGCAGAGCCTTAACGCTTGAAACTGCGTTAAGAAGAGCAACGCCGCCGCCCGCTACACAGCCCTCTTCAACGGCTGCCTTTGTTGCTGCAAGAGCGTCCTCAATGCGGAGCTTCTTTTCTTTCATTTCTGTTTCTGTTGCCGCGCCAACCTTGATAACGGCAACGCCGCCGGAAAGCTTTGCAAGCCTTTCCTGAAGCTTTTCTCTGTCGAAATCGGAGGTTGTGTTCTCTATCTGGAGCTTAATCTGCGCAATTCTGGAAGCGATTTCTTCCTTTGCGCCTACGCCGTCAACGATGATTGTGTTTTCTTTGGAAACCTTAACCTGGCGTGCTCTGCCGAGCTGTGAAAGCTGGGTATCCTTGAGCTCAAGACCAAGGTCGGAAGCGATAACCTCGCCGCCGGTGAGGATAGCGATATCCTGAAGCATTTCCTTTCTTCTGTCGCCAAAGCCGGGAGCCTTAACGCATACGCAGGTGAATACGCCGCGAAGCTTGTTGACAAGGATTGTTGAAAGAGCCTCGCCCTCAACGTCCTCTGCAACAATAATGAGCTTGCCGCCTGCATGCATAACCTGCTCAAGAAGGGGAAGAAGGTCCTGAATGCTTGAAATCTTCTTGTCGGTGATAAGAATAAGAGCGTCATCAATAACAGCTTCCATCTTGTCGGTGTCTGTTACCATGTAGGGGGAGATGTAGCCTCTGTCAAACTGCATACCCTCAACAACCTCGGATTCGGTAACCGCAATTTTGGACTCCTCAACGGTGATAACGCCGTCGGAAGTAACTTTTTCCATAGCGTCTGCAATAAACTTGCCGACTTCTTCGTCTGCGGAAGAAATTGTTGCGATTCTAGCGATATCCTCGGAGCTTGAAACGGGCTTCGAGTTGCTCTTAACTGCCTCAACTGCTGCCTCAACTGCCTTTGCCATGCCCTTTTTAACTACCATGGGGTTTGCGCCTGCGGTAACATTCTTCATGCCCTCTCTGATAAGAGCCTGAGCAAGAAGAGTTGCGGTTGTTGTGCCGTCGCCTGCAACGTCGTTTGTTTTTGTTGAAACTTCCTTAACAAGCTGTGCGCCCATGTTTTCAAACGGGTCCTCAAGCTCAATTTCCTTGGCGATTGTTACGCCGTCGTTTGTGATGAGGGGTGCGCCGTATTTCTTATCAAGAACAACGTTTCTGCCCTTGGGGCCGAGTGTAATCTTAACTGTGTTTGCAAGCTTGTCAACGCCTGCCTGGAGAGCCTTGCGGGCTTCTTCGCCGTAAATAATCTGCTTTGCCATGTGTAAATCCTCCTATAATTATTCTACAATAGCAAGAATATCGCTCTGCTTAACGATTGTGTATTCTTCCTTGTTGAGCTTAACCTCTGTGCCGGAATATTTGCTTGTGATTACCTTGTCGCCAACCTTAACATACATTTCGACCTCTTTGCCGTCAACCATTCCGCCGGGGCCGACTGCAATAACTTCGGCAATCTGGGGCTTTTCCTGTGCTGAAGCCGCAAGGATAATTCCGCTGCTTGTGGTTTCTTCAACCTCAACAAGCTTCACAACAACTCTGTCTGCAAGCGGTTTAATAGTCATAATCTATTACCTCCGAAAAATAATTTGTCGTTTTTAGCACTCAAACTACCCGAGTGCTAATTTGTATTTTAACCCCTTTATGTGGAAAAATCAAGTACTTTTTCCAAAGTTTACAATATAGTAATAATTAAATTAAAATTCTTACAATCTTGTAACATTAATTGACTTTGCCGCGTAATATTGTTATATTATGAATGTATTTCCAAAGATTTTCATTTAATTTTGGAGTAAGATATGGATAAGATAAGAAAATTTTTGATATCGGATTGGTTTACGGCTATTCTTATAATCGCCGCTTCCGTTTTTGTTTTCACAAACAGCGAAATTCTCGGCACGGTGCTTTTCATCGTTGTTTTCGGGCTTGTAATGGCGCTCAGCGATGATTTTATCCCTGCGCTTCAGACAATCGTTATCGTTTCATGCTTTGCCATTCGCTGCAAGCATTCCTATGACGATTTCAAGGAATTTTTCTGGCTGCTTCCGCCCGTTGTTCTTTTGGTTTTGTCACATTTCTTTATCTACCGCACAAAACTCAAAAAAGGAAGCTGTTTTTACGGAATTCTCGCAACCTCTGCTGCGGTCACCCTCGGCGGTGTCGGCATAATCAGCGCAAAGGAATATTTCAGCCCCGTTGCCCTCGGCTATGTTTTCGCGCTGGGCTTCGCAATGCTTTTACTATATGTTTATATGAACGGTGCGCTGAAAATTCGGGAAAGCTATGTTTTTTCGGAAAGATTTGCAAAGCTCATGGTCAGCATAATCATTATGCTGTGCATCTGCTTAATCGAAGAATATTTCAGCCGCCGCGGCGAGCTTGCGGGCGGGTTTGACATTCTGCCTTTCCAATGGCGCAACAACGGCTCAACCCTGCTCATGCTTGCAATGCCGTTTGCGTTTTATCTTTCGGCAAAAAACTTCGGCTGGTTCTTTGTCGGCATTCTTTCATACGGCGCAATTCTTTTCACGGGCTCAAGGGGCGGCATGCTGTTTGGTCTTATAGAGCTCGGCATCTGCTTTGTTGTTATGTTTATTCTCGACAAACGCCACAGAGTGCCAATCGGCGTGATTTTCGGTGTATGCCTTGTTGCTGCTTTCCTTTTAAGGTATCTGCTGTTTGACATTATCAGCTACACCATTTCAAGGCTGCTCAGCCCCTCCGAAAACGAAATCAGGCTTCAGCTTATTTCCAGGGGTATTGAGGATTTTAAGGCTAACCCGATTTTCGGGCGCGGGATAGGCTACATGGGCAACAACGATGTTCACAACAATGCGGAATTTACCCTCTGCTGGTATCATTGCTCACCCGTCCAGATTTTCGGCAGCTTCGGCATTGTCGGCATTGCCGCATACGCTTTTCTGTTCTTTGCAAGAACAAGAGTGCTTTTGAAGAATTTCACTTTCTTTAACGTTATGATTTTTCTTTCATACATAGGGCTCGAAATGATGTCATTCGTCAACCCCGGCATCTTCGCCCCGTTCCCCTATCTTTTCCTTGTTACAATCTATTTTGTCATCATGGAAAGATGCAATAATGACGACGATAAAAAAGTTCTTCCGCTCCTCACACGCGGGCAATACGGAGGCAAAAAATGAACGTTCTTTCAATAGGAAACAGCTTTTCAACCAACGCGCACAAATTCCTGCCCCACATGGCAAAGGCGGCGGGCAAGGAGCTTTTGCTCTGCAACCTTTTTATCGGCGGCTGCTCGCTTGAACAGCATTGGAACAACTGGCGTGAGGAAAAGGACGCCTATGACTACGAGGTTTATCTTCCGTTTGAAACAGAAATGAGCCGCCCCGACGGAGTTGCGCTCCATGAGGCGGTTGAAGATGAAGAATGGGATGTTATAACGCTTCAGCAATGCAGCGGCTTGAGCGGCGTTGCCGAAAGCTATTCCCCATATCTTTCCGAGCTTGCTGAATATTGCAGAATGGTTCAGCCAAAGGCAAAAATCATGCTCCACCAAACATGGGCATACGAAAAAGGCTCTGCTCACCCCGATTTTTCGCGCTACGGCAGAAATCAGGACGAAATGTACCGCGCGCTGACCGAGGCTTATGCCAACGCATCGCTTGAAGCGGACATTGATTTGATTATCCCAAGCGGTAGGGCATGGCAGACAGCCCGCAACACGCCGATTGGCGACAAGCTGACCGAGGACGGCTTCCACGGCAATGATTTGGGATGCTACCTTGCAAGCGCGTGCTTTTATGAAATGATTTTCGGTGAAAGCATATTCGGCAACAGCTTCCTGCCGACCGATATTCCCGAAAACGTTGTTGAAATTCTCAAACTCTGCGCCCACACGGCGGTTGAAAACGGAATAATAAAGATATAAAAATTACCGAGTTAAAAGGGATAATCCTCTTAACTCGGTTTTTTTAATTTACAAACAAATGCTTACGATTGCCGAAATATTTTGTGTTGATGAGTAACCACAAGGTAATGCTTACTGCCGTTGTAACTATCTCTTTTACCAGATATGTAATTGCTTCTGCATTCCCAATCATATCTTTTAAAAGAAATGACAACGCCATGCAATATATCAGGTTTATAACTTCGACAAAAACCAAACTAATATAAAAGAGCTTCGGTGCATTTTTCTTGAATTTTATCATAGAAGTCGTAACATACAAATTATAAAATTCCAGCAAAATCAAAACCATGCCAAAAATCACGTTAAGTTTATTTACCGGCTCAAAAGTTACAAAACTAAACATTAGATTGGGGTTCAACATTGATAACAGTTCATCGAGCACACCTGAAATAAAAACAACTCCTACCGTGACACCTATAAGCATGCTAAGCGGCAACCTAAAATATGTGTTAAATTTATACCAGCCCATTCCTTGCTTTTCAACTTCTATGGTTTGAATTAATTCGCCGCAGTTGCTGCAAAAATTGACATCTTGATTTATCTCTGTTCCGCAATTTTGACAATTCATAAATACACCTCCGTAAAGCTTAATTCACCTCTTCATACATCACAAGTTCTGCGGCGAGTGATGACGGGATATCAATTTTAAGCCCTTCGTTCATCAGCTCATAACCGCTCATAACAAAGCTTGCGCCACTGTTGTCGAGTGTAATTTTATAATTTTTGCCTGCGTTTATTCCTTTTGGAGTAACGCAGATTTTTTGCGCCTTTGAGAGCGTGAAGATGCCGATTGCGCCCTTGGTTGAATCGGGTGCGGCAATTTCAAGCACACAAAGTCCCTCTTTTTTTGCTTCGGGTGTGTGATGATAGACCTTTGCCGTAGGTAAAAACGGTCTGATAAAGTCTTTATAGAGCTTAACGCTTCGGCGAATAAAGTCCATTTGCGAACTGTTCAGCTCCGCGCCGACAGGGGCAACAACGTTGAGGGTCATGTGAGTGAGCATGGTGTTGCGCATCTGCAGGTCAAGCGAGCCGTGCTCATGGCAGCCCATGCCCGCAAAAAGGCGGTCAACCCTTTCGGGCGGCAGAGCCATTGTCATACCGTTGGTGATTGAAACCGAATATGGCGCGCGCTGGCAGTCCGAAACCCACGTGTGGTTAAAGTTTTTCATCATGCCAAGGTCGGTGCGTGCGCCGCCGCCCGCGCAGTTTTCAAAAATCACAGTCGGAAATCTCTTTTTGAGGTTTTCATACATTTTATAAACCGCCTGATGATGGCGGATTGAAATGCATTCGCCGCCGTTGAAAGCAAAATATTCGCGGAAAGAAACGTTGTGGTCAACGCGGAGCAAATCAAGCTTATATTCGCTTATAATTCGCGCAAGCTCATCCTCAGCCCACTTCGCCGCTTCTGGGTTTGACATATCAATCATTCGCGGGTTGCGTTTGCCGAAAATATCGGTTGCGCGCCACTCGGGACGCTCGTCAAAATATGGGCAATTCCTGCCGAGGGATTCAATATCGACCCAAAGCCCGAATTTCATGCCGAGAGAATGGCAGTATTCCGAAATTTCAGAAAGTCCGTTGGGGTATCTGTCGGGGTCTGGAGTAAGAGTACCCGAATAATTGCCCCATTCCGTCTGTTTTTCGGGAGGACACTCCCAGCCTGCATCAACAATAAATACCTCTGCACCCATATCGGCAAATTGACGCATAAAATTCTTGCTTGTTTCAACGGACATGTCATGCTCGGCACCCATGCCTGCGCCGACAAGGCATTGCGATGGGTCAGCCTCTTTCATGTTGAGAACGGATTTTCTTATGTGGGCATGCATTTCGTTAACGGCATCATCAAGCCCGCCGTTGATAACACCCATATGCACCTCGGGTGTGATAAATGTTTCTTTTGGCGCAATAACTGCCATGGGATTGTGGGAAACAACCTCGGCTTTGAATGCAAGAGCACTTGAAGTGCGCTCGCCGTTTGCATTGTAATCAAGCGTAAAGCGGCAGCCCGAGCTCCAACCGATTTGCGAAAAATAAATCAGCCCCGTCAGATTATTTCTTATAAAAATCAGCGGATGGCGGAAACGGTCATTGCCGAAGCGCGTTGAAACGCAGAAAGTTTCAGGCGCAAGGTCGTGCCAGACAAACTCGCCCTCTCTGCCCCAACGGTCACTTTCAAAATAGCCGACGGAATAAATTTTGCTGACATCAGCGTGAATGCTGTAACGGTCATGCTCGGTTTTTTCAAGCCCACCCGCAATCAGTGAAAGTCTGCTCAAGGCTAAACTGTCGTCGGAAAGATTTTCAATTTCGATATAGCGGCTGAACATCTGCGTGCCGTCAAGCAGGGTGTGAATTTTCAGCCTGACGGGTTTTACCGTGCTATCAAGAATAAGCACGGCTTCAACGCCGTTTTCCGTGCGTTCAGTTTTCAATTCAACAAATTTCAGCCCAAAATCAATGCTTCTGCCGTCAATTTCAATGTTGAAAGCAGACGGTTCGGCAAAATCGACGGGATTGAGGCGCGACGGGAAACCCGAAAGCACATTGAGCGGATATCCTGCGGCATTATAGCCCGAAGCCACCAAAACACCGCCCTGCAGCACTTCTTCATATACTGCAAGAGAGCTTCTGTATGAAAATACAGGGTTTTCTCCCGCCTGATAATATAAATCGCAAAAACCGTTATTCATGGCAAAACCTCTTTTCTAATTTGATTTTACTTTTACAGGCAGGTTTTGTCAAGAAAAAAAGGAGCAGTCTTTCGACTGCTCCCAAAAAATGTTTTTTAATTATTCGTTGATTTCGATAACAACGCCTGAACCAACAGTTCTGCCGCCTTCACGGATAGCGAAACGGAGACCCTTTTCGATAGCGATGGGAGTGATGAGCTCAACATCCATATCAACGTTATCGCCGGGCATGCACATTTCAGTGCCTTCGGGAAGGTTGATTACGCCTGTAACGTCTGTTGTTCTGAAGTAGAACTGAGGACGATAGTTGTTGAAGAAGGGAGTATGACGGCCGCCTTCTTCCTTAGTCAGAACGTAAACCTGACCCTTGAACTTTGTGTGGGGGTTGATTGAACCGGGCTTGCAAAGAACCTGACCGCGTTCGATTTCAGTTCTCTGAACACCACGGAGAAGAGCACCGATGTTGTCGCCTGCCTCAGCATAGTCGAGGATCTTGCGGAACATTTCGATACCTGTAACAACAGTCTTTCTCTTTTCTTCGGAAAGACCAACGATTTCAACTTCTTCTGAAGTTCTGAGCTGACCTCTTTCAACTCTACCTGTAGCAACTGTACCACGACCTGTGATGGTGAATACGTCTTCAACAGGCATAAGGAAGGGAAGGTCTGCCTTTCTGTCGGGAGTAGGAATGTACTCGTCAACAGCAGCCATGAGCTCCCAGATGGGTGCGATTGAAGCGTCGCTTGTGTCGCCGCCTGCATACTCAAGAGCCTTGAGAGCTGAACCCTTGATGATGGGAGCTTCTTCGTCGAAGCCGTACTCAGCAAGAGTTTCACGGATTTCCATTTCAACGAGCTCGAGGAGTTCGGGATCGTCAACCTGGTCAACCTTGTTCATGAAAACGATGATCTTGGGAACGCCAACCTGACGAGCAAGGAGAAGGTGCTCCTTGGTCTGAGCCATGGGGCCGTCTGTTGAAGCGATAACAAGGATAGCGCCGTCCATCTGAGCAGCACCTGTGATCATGTTCTTGATATAGTCAGCGTGGCCGGGGCAGTCAACGTGAGCGTAGTGACGGCTGTCAGTTTCGTACTCAACGTGAGCTGTGTTGATTGTGATACCACGTTCTCTCTCTTCGGGAGCCTTATCGATGTTAGCGTAGTC